>CAZIOY010000012.1:0-74404 GCA_964540915.1 uncultured Ohtaekwangia sp. | reverse complement strand
AAACCCGATGCACGTGTATGTATTAGTGGCTTCAAAAGCTGGTGACATTGAGGCAGAACTGAAACCTCTGGGCAGATGGATGGAAAATTCGTTGCCCGATGAATGCTTCATAGACATGGGCGCCTTTGGTTCAAACACCATGGGCTTCGAACAATGGCTACCGTTTGCGTTGATACCCCGCATTCGGGAAATCATTGAAGAAAAAAGTGACTTCCCTGGAGGAAGTAACCTGGCCCCCTATGGCATTCGCTATTTCGATGGTGATACAAGCTCAGAAACGTTACAAGATATTTTGTATAGTCTTGATCAACTTATCAATCAAAAACCGGAGTCAACATTTATTCATACCGCGCAACAGGTTTCTATTCCCACTCCTCCAATGGTTTCGTTAGGCGATACAAATATTCCCTCTGTGCTTTACTCCATTGCAGAAGTCCTTCCCCAATTTGACTTGAAAGACCTGGAGAGTCAGTTGCAAACGTTTGATACCTTTCTAAGTATTTTACCCACAACCGTTCGGCCAACCATCAGTGCTATGTTAAAGAAAGCGGCTGATCAAACTGTGGAGCCCGAATGCAAAAAACGAATTGAACAAGCCGCACAAGCTGTGGCAGATGGAAAACGAGCGGCCTCGCCATACGATCACGAGGAAGCTATGAAAAAATATCAGGAAGAACACCGAAAGAATTTTCCCCCACCGTCATTCTGATTTACTTCACTTAAATTTTAATACACACAACTATTGGTGCAGGCACCTACGCCTTTTAATTATCTTTATGGCAAGGAAATTTTAGAATGAAAAATGTTCGACTGGTTTTAGGTAGCGGAGGAGCGCGGGGCATGGCACATATTGGTGTCATTGAAGAATTAGAAAAAGAAGGATTTCAAATAAAGGAAGTGGTGGGTTGCTCGATGGGGGCAGTAGTGGGCGGTATTTATTGTTCTGGATATTTAGCAGAATATAAACACTGGCTTATCAAGCTCAGCAAGCTGGATGTATTCATGCTACTGGATTTTACGTTTTCAGCACAAGGCTTTGTGAAGGGCGAGAAAGTATTTAAGGCCATCGAAGAGTTTATTGGTGATCATCAGATTCAGAATTTTAAAATTCCATTTACAGCCGTGGCCGCTGATCTGCTCAGTAAAAAAGAAGTCCACTATCGAAGCGGTAGTTTATTCAAAGCATTACGATGTTCCATTGCCATCCCTACGGTTTTCACTCCCGTCATTAACGGAAAATCACAATTAGTAGACGGTGGTGTGCTCAATCCCCTCCCCATCGATCTGGTAAAGAAAGAAGAAGGAGAAATCATTGTGGCGGTGAACCTGAATGCAAATATTCCCTATGCAAAAGCAACTCTGCCGGCAGAAGTAAACAAAGAGAAAGTAGCGTACATGAAAATGCTGCAGGCATTCCGCTCTCAATTTTTGAAGTCAGACAATAAGCCTGAAGATTTCACGGATAAGATGGGACTCTTCGATATTCTCAACAAATCATACGACCTCACACAAGACCGGCTCACTGAGTTAATGATTCAGGTACACAAACCTGATCTGGTAATTAACATCTCACGCGATGCCTGCGGTGTGTTTGAATTTTATCGGGCCAATGAAATCATTGAAGAAGGTCGCATCGCTTTTCATCGCGCTCATGATCATTATCGGTTGCATGGTGCTACTACGTAATTAATTCGCTACCTTTGTGCATCACTCCTCCAAATTCCCGTAGAAACTCGCTTTCTGCGTAGCCGCTCAAGGCGGATTCGAGCCAAGAGGCGTTTAAACTAAACGATTACACGGTTTCCGTGTGTCACAACAATTACAAATGTCATTTGAAAAATTAAATCTCATTGAACCTATTTTAAAGGCTCTGCAGGCGGAAGGTTATACAAAACCTACTCCCGTACAAGAGCAATCTATTCCAGTGTTGCTGGAACGCAAGGACCTATTGGGCTGCGCACAAACCGGTACTGGAAAAACAGCTGCCTTTGCCATTCCTATTCTTCAACTTCTTCACCAGGACGAGCTTTATAAAAAAGGAGCGGCTGGTATTAAAGTATTAATCTTAACACCTACCCGCGAACTGGCCATTCAGATAGGCGAAAGTTTCGCTGCCTACGGAAAACTTCTTCGCATCAAGCATACCGTAATTTTCGGAGGTGTGCCACAGCGTTCACAAACCGATGCACTTCGTGCCGGAGTAGATATTCTCATTGCTACACCCGGTCGTTTACTCGACTTGATGGATCAACGTTATGTGCGTCTGGAGCATCTGAAAACATTCGTACTCGATGAGGCTGACCGCATGCTCGACATGGGCTTTATCCATGATGTAAAAAAAATCATCGGTCGCATTCCCGCAAAGCGTCAAACTATTTTCTTCTCGGCTACCATGCCAGCTGAAATTTCTAAACTGGCCGATACCATATTAACTAAGCCCGTACGTGTTGAAGTAACTCCTCCATCTTCTACTGCCAACACAGTGAAACAGGAAATTTACTTCGTAGAAAAGAACGATAAACGATCATTGTTACTTCACTTGTTAAAAGATGAAGTAATCAATACCGCCCTGGTTTTTACCCGTACAAAACATGGCGCTGATCGCGTGGCCAAAGATTTGAATCGTGCCGGAGTAATGGCCGAAGCAATTCACGGAAATAAATCACAAAATGCACGTCAGCGTGCGTTGAGTAACTTCAAATCACAACAAACACGCGTGCTGGTGGCCACCGACATTGCTGCCCGTGGTATCGATATCGATGAACTTTCGCACGTGATTAATTATGAATTACCCAACGTTCCTGAAACGTATATACACCGCATTGGTCGCACAGGCCGTGCCGGAGCAAGCGGTATTTCTATTTCATTTTGCGATGGAGAAGAAAAAGCATTCCTTAAGGATATTCAGAAATTGATTGGCAAATCCGTGCCCGTTGCTGAGAACAATCCTTACCCGATGAACAATACTTCTATGGACCGTATTGAGGCTCCAAAATCACAAAACCAAAACAGATCACAAGGATCGCGCAGGTCAGGTGGATTTAAGTCAGCAGGATTCAAGCGTTCATCATCCTCTCACGCTACGTCATCTTCATCCCCGGCATCTTCAACTTCCTCTTCAAGAAATTCTAACACTTCTTCAAGAAATTCTAACTCTTCTTCCTCTTCATCAAGAAGACCAGGCAGGGATTGGAAAAGTATTTCAAGCGAAAAGAATTATTAATATTCAATTTGCTTTAACAGTTGAGGCCAATCTTCCGATTGATTAATTTTCAATCATGAAGATTGGCCTTCTTTCTGACACGCATAGTTATCTCGATCCAAAAATCCTCAGCTACTTTAAAGATTGCGATGAAATCTGGCATGCCGGTGACATTGGTGATCGCGTGGTTGTCGATGAATTGGAAAAAATCAAACCCCTGCGTGCCGTATATGGAAACATTGATGACAAGGACATACAAGTGCGCTATCCGGAAGATCTATGGTTTGCCTGTGAGGGCCTTAGTATCTGGATAACGCACATTGGCGGAGCGCCTCCCAACTACAATCCCAGGATAAAAAAGGTATTTAAAGAACGAATCCCCGACCTATTCATCTGCGGTCATTCACACATCCTGAGGATAAAGAAAGATCCCAACTATAAGAATCTCCTGTATTTGAATCCAGGGGCGGCCGGCAATCATGGCTTTCATCATATCAAAACCATCGTCCGTTTTGAGGTGATCAGAAAAAAAATAGAAAATCTGGAAGTGATTGAATTGGGTAAGCGGGGAGCTTTGAAATAGTTATTTGGCCATTACTGGTGGCTACAAAAACAAAAAGCCAACGGAAAAATCCATCGGCTCACTAATGACTAATTGAAAATTATTTTGCCAACTTGGCTTTAAACTCCTCTTTAATCTTCTCAATATCAACTGCTTTAGCAACAGGCTTGAAGTTTTGAGTCTTCAATGCTGTTCTTCTGCGAGCTGATTTTCCTTTATCCTTGCGGCTCTTTCTTTTCAATCGTGTAACTGACATGGCTCTTTCTTTTAAAGGCTGCAAAAATAAGCAGGTTTTGCAAATTACAGCCACAGAATCACAGATTATTTCTATTTAGCTTTAAAATCAGTGAATCTGTGTGGCATAGTGATTAAATTGCCCCGTTTTAGATATGGAAAAACCCACTTTACCGAAAGGCACCCGCGACTTTGGCCCGGCCCAGATGGCTAAAAGACAGTTTATTCTTGAAAATATCAAGAAGGTATTTCAGAAATATGGCTTCCAGCCTCTGGAAACTCCCGCCATGGAAAACCTAACTACCCTTACGGGGAAATATGGGGAGGAAGGCGACCAATTGCTTTTTAAAATCCTTAATTCTGGAGATTTTCTGAAAGACGTTGAGTCCTCGAAACTCGAAACCCGAAACTCAAAGCTCATAACTTTTGATATCTCAGAGAAGGGCCTACGCTATGATCTCACCGTGCCTTTCGCACGCTTTGTGGTGATGAACCGAAATGAAATCACCTTTCCATTTAAGCGCTACCAGATTCAACCGGTATGGAGAGCCGACCGCCCGCAGAAAGGAAGATACCGTGAGTTCTATCAGTGCGATGCGGATGTGGTCGGTACAGACTCACTTCTCTGCGAAGCAGAAATCGTGTTGATGATTAAAGAGGTATTTAAAAGATTAGGGATTGAAGACTATTCGATAAAAATCAATCATCGTGCAATCCTTTCCTGTTTGGCAGAGTTATGCGATGCAAAAGGAAATGAATCCGCTCTTTTTGTAGCCATTGATAAGCTTGATAAAATCGGTGAGGAAAAAGTAAAAGAAGAATTACGCGGACGCGGTTTTTTTGAAACCAGTCTCATCACGTTGTTTGAGATTTTAAATTTCAAGGGTTCCACCCAGCAAAAGATTGAATTTCTATCAAGTAAATTTTCAAACACACCTTCCGGACAAAAAGGGATTACCGATTTTAAAGAAGTATTGAATTTACTTACCGGTTATGGAGCCACTGAAGATCATGTCGAATTTGACATCGCATTGGCTCGCGGTCTTAGCTACTATACCGGCTGCATCTTTGAAGTGAAAATCAACCATGTTTCCATCGGTAGTGTCAGTGGTGGTGGTCGTTATGATAACCTCACGGGAGTGTTTGGCTTGCCCGGAGTTTCCGGTGTTGGTTTTTCATTTGGCGTGGATCGGTTGTATGATGCTATGGAAGAATTGAAACTCTTTCCACAGGAGGCACAAATTTCCACGCAAGTGCTAATTGCTCATTTCGATGAAGAGAGTAAACGCTATGGTTTAAAGGTCTTACAAGCCCTTCGTGAAAACGGAATCGCTTCCGAGATTTATCCCGATTCAGTAAAAATTCAGAAACAATTGGAATTTGCTAACAAGAAAATGGTTCCTTACACCATCGTGATTGGTTCCGAAGAAGTAAAGAACGATATTCTTGCCTTCAAGAACATGAAAACCGGTGAACAACAAAAACTAACTATCGAAAAAATACTTGATACTTTTAAGTAGAGGATTGCCTGCTTCCTCCTCTACTGCCAACTATTAATACATGGAACCCACGCATCACATATCCAACAAGCCCCTTACTTTAAAAGAACTCGACCACGTGCTGCATGGTCACTCCAAGATTGCTTTGTCGGAGGACGCGCGTATAAAAGTCATTCGTTGCCGCGATTACCTGGATGAAAAACTATCTTCTTCCTCTCATCCTATTTATGGTATCAATACAGGATTTGGTTCACTCTATAATAAACACATCCCAAAAGATCAGTTAGAACAGTTACAGGAAAACCTCGTGATGTCGCATGCGTGCGGCACCGGCCCGGAAGTATCACGCGAGATTGTACTTCTGATGTTGTTCTTAAAAGTGCAATCACTTTCTTACGGTTACTCCGGAGTTCAGGTGGAAACCATGGAACGTTTGATTGATATGTTCAACCACCGTGTGTTGCCACGTGTGTATGAAATGGGCTCGTTGGGGGCATCGGGGGATCTGGCTCCCTTAGCACATCTTTCTCTTCCGCTCATCGGCATGGGCGAAGTGCACTATCTCGGAAAAATTTATTCCAGCCACGAAATGTTAACCCTGCTCGGCTGGGATCGCATTCATTTCAAAGCAAAAGAAGGACTGGCCTTGCTCAATGGCACACAATTTATGAGTGCCTATGGGGTGTGGTGTGCCTTGCATGCCAATCGTATTTTAAAGTTAGCAAACTGGATTGGTGCGCTTTCGCTGGATGCTTTTGATGGTCGCATCGAACCGTTTGATGAGCTGGTGCATAACATCCGTCCGCAGGCCGGACAAATGGAAGTGGCTAAAGAAATCAGAGAACTATTAAGAGGAAGCACGATCATATCACAACATAAAAAACATGTTCAGGACCCTTATTCGTTCCGATGCATTCCGCAGGTGCATGGTGCCAGTAATGATGCCATCCGATATGTAACTTCGATCATTCTCACCGAAGTGAATAGCGTGAGCGATAACCCCAATATTTTCCCGCAAGAGGATAAAATTATTTCAGCCGGCAATTTTCACGGACAGCCTTTAGCGCTTTCATTGGATTTTCTGGCGATTGCGCTATCAGAATTAGGAAATATTTCCGAGCGCAGAACCTATCAACTCATTTCTGGTTCGCGAGACCTGCCTAATTACCTGGTGGCAAATCCCGGTATCAATTCGGGCTTGATGATCCCTCAGTATACAGCAGCCTCGTTAGTGAGTCAGAATAAACAACTCTGTACCCCTGCTTCAGTAGATTCAATTGTGTCATCCAATGGCCAGGAAGACCATGTAAGTATGGGCGCCAACGCAGCCACCAAAGTGTATCGTGTTGTAAACAACCTATATTCAATACTGGCTATCGAGTTGATTACGGCCGCACAAGCCCTTCATTTCCGCAGGCCACTGAAAACTTCTTCGCGATTGGAAGAATGGGTTGACAATTTTAGAAAACAGGTTCCGTTTATAGAAACAGATCGCCTGCTTCATGATGATATCGTTAAAGCTGAGCGCTTTTTGAAAGAGACCAAACTGGAAACTTGAAAAAATTTATTACCATATTATCCTTCGTTTTTTTTGCAGGTAATCTCTATGCGCAATACACGAGTCGCCTCGGGCGCTTTCAGGTAGATGAGATCAAAGGCTGCGCTCCATTTACCGTAACGATCATCGACACCAACGTAATCACCGCAGGGGAATGTACACCGGGCAAACCCTGCCTTATGGATTATCTGGGCAATGGCACACAGCAACAAAATCTGTTCACTTTCACCTATACTACCGCGGGGACATTCAAACTTTCCGTTCTTTATCAAAGCATTGGAGCCGATGACATTATTATAACCGTTGATCCAAACATCCAACCAGCATTTGAAGTCTACACCTGCTCTGGATTACAAACCTCCATTAAGATCACCGATAAATCGTATGATCAGTATTACATTGATTTTGATAATGATGGTTTTCCTGAAGTGACGATGCCAAACGGAAATAATCAAACGGCAACTTTCAATTACGGATTAGCGGGTAATTTCAACATCAGCGTGAGAGGACAAGATATTAACTCAGCGGATAATTGCACCGCGAAGGTGTTGGCCTTTACATCGGTGGCCACATTACCGGTGCCGCAGATTACCGCGCTATCGGCCATTGATGCCACCCAACTCAAGCTGGACTTCACACCATTCACCAATGTGCAATTCAAGCTGGAGATTGCCGTCAACAATTCAAGTACCTTCCAGCAGTTTCAAACATTCTATGCTGTAAACTCTGTCACCATTCCCAATCTGAAAGTAGATGATAATTTTTATTGCTTCCGGCTGAGTGCCTTTGATCCTTGCTCCAACACAAATACCTACTCTTTTCCTGTGTGCAGTCAGAATCTTGATCTGGCCGTTCAAAGCGGAGTGAATAAACTTACCTGGACAACTTCCGGGTTAGGTGTTACCACTACCGAAGTTCAAAGAGGTGGAGCTTCCTATACCCTCATTCCAGGATCTCCATCAACATTCAATGATGTGGATGTGGTTTGTAAAACCACATACTGTTATCGGGTGGTCAATATTTATTCAGGGGGAACTAAAAGTATTTCACTTGAAAAATGTGGCGAATCATTCACCACCACCAATCCCTCCCAAATCGATAACACTTCATCGGTGGTGTCAACAGAAGGAGTAGCCCTTGCGTGGAAACAGGATCCATTATTTAACCCATTTGAATACACCATCCTACGATCCCAAAACAATGGATCGTTTAGTGAAATCGGTAAAACTTCGGACAAAGAATTTTCAGACACTGGTTATACCACAGAATCAAACACTTGCTACCGGATTAACTATACCGACCAGTGTGGAAATGTAAGCCAGGCAGGCACACTGATCTGCCCGGTACGATTATCGTTTTCAATGGATAATAAAAATGTAGTCACCCTCCGTTGGTCTAAACTGAAGGGCTGGAAAAATGGAGTGAAAAACTATCGTGTTCAGAAATTTGACAAAAGTGGTGGATTAATGACTACTACGAATGTTGGAACCGATACCCTCTTTATTGACGATCAACTGGATTTAAATAATCAGATTGTCCAATATCGTGTGTTGGCCGATGCCAGTGAAGCAGGTCTTACCACTTCTATATCCAATCAGGTGGTGGTCACTAAAGGGGCCAACCTTTTTTATCCCACTGCCTTCACTCCTGATGGAACAGGGCCCATTGAAAATGAAACCTTCTCTGTTTTTGGTCAATACATCGTAAAGATGGAACTCAAAATATTTGACCGATGGGGCACCATGGTCTTCTTCACCGATAAAAACGAACCGTGGGATGGAACGCAAAGCGGACGGGTGATGCCCGAAGGAACCTATGTGTGGGTAGCACGAATTATCGATCAGGCGGGAAGAAATTTTTCCGAAGAGGGCACGGTGGTGATTCTGAAAAAAAACAACTGATCGTCACCGATTTTACTACTTCACCGTAAATCATTTACCTTTGACTATTGTATAATAATTAAACCTCCAGGTTATGTTTGACATGATGAAGATGATGGGCAAGATGAAGGAAGTACAGCAAAGGATGAAAGAAGCCCAGGATAGATTGGTGGATATAAAAGTTTCCGGTGAAGCGGGAGGTGGTATGGTGCGTGCTGTTGTGAATGGCAAAAAGCAAGTGATCGCAATTGATATTGATCCGCTCATTCTCAAAGCAGAAGATAGAGTGCTTGTTCAGGATCTGGTTGTTGCCGCTGTGAATAAAGCTTCGGAAGAAGCGGACGTGTTGGCAAAGGAGGAGTTAAAAAAAGCAACCGAAGGATTATTGCCCAACATACCGGGTATGGACCTAAGTAGCTTCATGGGATGACCGAAGTAGCGGTTGTCATTCTGAATTACAATGGAAGAAATTTCCTTAAACAGTTTCTCCCCTCTGTCATTCAATTTAGCGGCACTGCAAAAATCATAGTGGCCGATAATGCGTCTACCGATGATTCCGTTCAATTACTCAAATCAGAGTTCTCATCTCAGGTAGAGGTTTTAAAAATTGATCGTAACCGTGGCTACTGTGGCGGTTATAACTTTGCTCTCCGTAAAATAGAAGCAGAATATTTCGTACTCCTCAACTCCGATGTAGAAGTGACCCCGGGCTGGATTGAACCCGTGATCACTCTTTTGAAAAGCGACTCCAACATCGCTGCTGCACAGCCCAAAATTCTATCCTACAGGGAACGGAATAAATTCGAATATGCCGGTGCGGCCGGTGGCTTCATTGATTCACTTGGATATCCATTCTGCAGGGGCAGGATATTTTCACATCTTGAAGAAGACTATGGCCAATACAACGATGAGCGTCCAGTATTTTGGGCTACCGGGGCCTGCCTTTTCATCAAAGCAGAGGTTTTTAAAAAATCAGGAGGGTTTGATGAGGATTTCTTTGCGCACATGGAAGAAATTGACCTCTGCTGGCGACTTAATCGCGCAGGTTATAAAGTCTGCTACCAGGGAAAAAGTAGCGTATACCATCTGGGGGGCGGAACCCTCTCTTCGTCAAATCCCAGAAAAACCCATCTCAACTTCAGAAATGGCCTGAGTCTGTTAATCAAACATTTGGCACTAGATGAATTGTTGTGGAAGCTTCCTGTGCGCCTGATCCTGGATTGGTTTGCTGCCGGGCTTTTCTTAGTTAATGGCAATTCGGCCCATGCAAAGGCTGTGTTGAGCGCTCATTTCGATTTCTTTAAAAACCTGAAGTCGGATCTTGCCAAAAGAAGAGAGATCGCAAAAAAATTGCACGGATTTAAGGTTAAGAGGGTATATAGGAATCTACTCCCTTATCAATACTTTCTCCTGAAGAATAAGACCTTTGGAGATCTTGCTAAGTTTTAAAACTCCCAGATTGTACTGCGTTTCCTTAAATGGGAACGCATATTCATGATAAATGCCAATGAAAGATAGATAATGATTGGCGAGCCAAAGGTCATAAAAGAGGTATAAATGAAAAACAGGCGTATCGAAAAGGTGGCGATACCCATCTTTTCACCTAATGCAGTGCATACACCAAAGGCATGCTTCTCAAATAAGTGTTGAAGTCGATCGATTAATCCAGTCATAATTCTTTCCGTTTCGTGTTATTCCCCTACCATTTACCTGAGTTAAAGTCTGTTTATCGAAAATAATTTAGGTCTGCAAATATAAGCCTCATATACTGCATAAATAGCCCATTAAGTGTAATATTTTTAATTATCATTGCAAAAAAACGAGGTTAAAGCTAACTTCGCACCTCGTTTCGGAAACCAAAAATTCAAAAATCCATGAGAAAATTATTTTACGCTATGCTGATCATAGGAACGCTCACCATCTCGAGCTGCACCCTTCCTCAGATGATTAAAGCCTCCAAAGAACAAAAGTTAGAAATTAAGCCTAATCCGCTTGAAGTTCACAAAGACACCGTTAACCTGGACTTGTCTGGAACCATTCCTGTTAAGATGCTCCGCAAAGGCACCGTTTACACGCTGAATACTTTCTATAAGTATGGTGAAAATGAACTAGCCCTTGAGCCAGTAGTATTGAAGGCTGAGGACTATCCTAACAGCAGCACGGAAGAAACTAAGGTTGCTAAAGCTTTCTCATTCCCTTATAAAGACGCTTACAAAATCGGAACCGTAGAAGTTCAGGGCGTTGCCTCAAAAGGAACCAAGTCAAAGACCACCCCTCGTATGCCACTGGCCACTGGCATTATCACCACCTCAAAGTTGGTTCAGAATTCATACTATGCTGCTTTCGCTGCACATTCATATAATAATCAGGAAGAACTTATTCCGGTTGTCATCCCTGATTTCATTTTTGAAAGAGGTAAGTCCGTACTTCGTAATTCAGAGACAAAAGCTGAAAAAGGAAAGCAATTGGATGCATTTATTGCATCAAAGAACGTAACGCGCACAGTAACCATCACCGGAACTCACTCACCAGAAGGTGCTGAACGTATCAACACTAAACTTTCTGAAGAACGTGCTAAAGCGATAGAGAAATACTATCGCGCTCAGATGAAAAAATACGATTACAAAGGCATGGCAGATGAAATTAAATTCATTCTTAAGCCTATCGTTGATGATTGGTCAGAATTCAAAACTTCTCTTGCCGCTTACGAAGGGATTACTGCTGATGATAAATCTGCCTATATGAATATCATTAATGCAGGTGGATCTTTCGAAGATCAGGAAAAGCAAATGAAAAAACTGAAGACCTATAACAAGGTATTCAAAGATGTATATCCTGGATTACGTACTGCCAAGACTGAAATCTTAATCATCAAAGTGAAGAAGACCGATGCCGAGATCTCTGTATTAGCAAAGCAAATCACCAAAGGTGAAGTGAAATCAGATACCCTTAGCTTCGATGAGCTGATGTATTCTGCTACACTCACACCTTCTCTTGAAGAGAAAGCAACGATCTATGAGGCCGCTACTAAAAAAGGAACAAACTGGGCTGCTCATAACAACTTAGGCGCTGCTTACCTTCAGATGGCAATTGAAAACACTTCACGTGCCGCTGAATTAGCACCAAAGGCTGCCGCCCAATTCGATATCGCATCGAAAATTCAGGAAACCCCTGAAGTAAATGCTAACCTGGCGTCTGTTGCGCTTTGGAATGGAAACCCATACAAAGCTTATAGCTATGCATCAAAAGCACTTCGCGGAGCAAATAACGAAGTTACTCGCGGTGTAAATGGAGTGAAAGGAGCTTCTGAAATCTATATGGCTAACTACAGTGCTGCCGTAAGTTCAACTTCTTCTGCAACCGACACCCATGTGAACCTTTTCAACAAAGGCTTAGCACAGTTGCTAAACAAAGATTATAGCAACGCTTCATCCTCTTTTGCTGAAGCTTCTCGCAAAAACAGCAATTTTGCCATAGCGTATTATGGTGCAGCCGTAGCTGCTGCCCGTGCAGGAAATGGCGATGCTGTTGTAAGCAATCTTACCAGTGCTGTGAAAATTGATTCTTCACTTAAGGATAAGGCGCTCACTGACCTTGAATTCTCAAAATTCACTGCCACTGAGTCATTCAGAAACGCATTGAAATAATAAGGTTTTTCGTAACGATAAAGACCCCGGCCAAAAAAGCCGGGGTTTTTTGTTGCCTTTCCGGTTAGTAATTGGGAAAAAATCGGACTAACATTTTATCCTGTAATTCCAGATACCTATTTTTACGGGCTTTCCAAACAAACGGCAGCTATGAGAGAAATTCAATACAGAGAGGCACTCCGCGAAGCCATGAACGAAGAAATGAGGAGAGACCCAGGCGTATTTTTGATGGGCGAAGAAGTAGCGGAGTATAATGGTGCCTACAAAGTAAGTCAGGGCATGCTTGACGAGTTTGGTCCAGACCGGGTTATTGACACCCCCATTGCCGAGCTTGGATTTGCAGGCGTAGCCGTAGGTGCAGCAATGAATGGACTCAGGCCCATCGTTGAGTTCATGACTTTCAATTTTTCATTGGTTGCCATCGATCAGGTGATTAATGCTGCTGCCAAAATGTATTCCATGTCTGGCGGACAGTTTAATATTCCTATGGTGTTTCGCGGCCCAACCGGAAATGCCGGACAATTAGGAGCGCAGCACTCTCAGAACTTTGAAAATTGGTTTGCCAACACTCCCGGATTAAAGGTAGTAGTTCCATATACACCCTATGATGCAAAGGGTCTTCTGAAGACAGCCATCCGTGACAACGATCCTGTTATTTTTATGGAATCTGAATTAATGTATGGCGATAAGGGTGAAGTGCCTATTGAAGAATACTTAATTCCTATTGGTGTAGCCGATGTAAAGAGAAGCGGCACCGATGTTACGATCGTTTCCTTTGGAAAAATTATGAAGGTCGCTTTGGCGGCTGCACAGGAATTGGAGAAAGAAGGAATCTCTGCGGAAGTTATTGACCTTCGCTCTGTACGTCCCATCGATTATGCCTCGGTGGTGGAATCCGTAAAGAAAACAAACCGATTGGTAATTGTTGAAGAGGCCTGGCCTTTATCATCCATCGCCACAGAGATTACCTATCACATTCAAAAGCATGCATTCGACTATCTGGATGCTCCCATTTACAGAATAAATAATATGGATGTGCCTCTGCCGTATGCACCCACCTTAATCGAGGTTATTCTTCCGAATGTAGCGAAGACTGTGAAGGCAGTGAAAGCAGTGCTTTATAGAGATTAAAATTTTAACAAAGAAGATAAAGGGAAATGCCGGAAGAAATTCTGGCATTTTTGTTTGTTGCGGATTATAACAGTGTTTTCCACGCGTCTTCCACTCTTCCTTCACGTAAATAGTGCTGAGCCAGCCGATGAACTGCCTCTTCACCATTCTTGTAAGCACTCAGCCAATCAGGATTTGCTCTAAAAAGTTTTACACTTTCATGATCTGGCAACTTTTCAATATTACCCAATCTACCCAGATCATTTCCTGTAAGCACTTTACTGTTTTTTATTTGCTCGGGAATCTGATCGAACCCAATTCCCACTTTTTCATTTGGCTTAGGAACTGTGAAAATACTGTCACCAAAAGCCCTGCAATAATAATCCCCTCCCATGCGGGCAACGGCATCTAATTTATGTGGATTTATTTTTCCCTCTGCATCAACGATCTCTTCTTTCACATGCAGTAAGATCACTTCACAAATAACAAGATTTCCAGCACCTCCCTCTGATCCCAGCGGAATAACTTGTTTCACTTTGCATTCAAAAGATACGGGCGACTCAGCTACTCGAGGAGGTTTCACTTTTACTGAGGACAATTCGGTGAAACCCGCCTTCACAAACTCACTGGTCCCTTTCGGGAAATCGCAACTGGCCAGCGATGCCTTCTCAACCATTTCATAAGACACAATATTGATAACCACTTCCGGCACTTCCAACACATTTTGAAGGGTGTGTTTAGTAGTATTATCTCTGACTCTTCTGGAAGGAGAGAAAATAAGAATCGGAGGATTCATGCTGAACATGTTGAAGAAACTGAACGGACTTAAATTCACTAATCCATTTGCATCCACCGAGCTTACGAAGGCAATAGGCCTGGGTGAAACCGTTCCTTGCAAATAGCTTTGTAATTTCGGAACCGGTATACTCTTCGGATCAATGGTAATCATGGAAATTAATTTGCGGGTAAAACTTTTCCGCTACATTCACCAAAGCCAATTCGCACTCCGTCTTTTTCGGCATGCCCTTTCATAATCACCGTATCTCCATCTTCAAGAAACCTGCGCTCGGAACCATCCAGCATGTGAAGTGGTCGTTGACCATTCCATGAAAGCTCTAACATAGAACCGAAAGAGCCCGGTGATGGTCCGCTGATTGTACCTGAAGCATACAAATCTCCTACCTGAATATTACAGCCATTCACGGTTTGATGCGCCAATTGCTGATTGATATTCCAATACATGTATTTGAAATTGGTTCTACTTACTGTTGTAGGATCCGATTGCCCCGGTTTAATTAATACTTCGAGCATTAAATCAAAATTCTTTTCTCCCTCAACGGATAAATAAGGAAGCACATTCGGAAACTGTTCAGGACCTTTCACGCGAAAAGGCTCCAACGCATCCAATGTTACAATCCACGGTGACATGGTTGATCCAAAATTCTTTCCCAAAAAAGGTCCGAGTGGTACATACTCCCATTGTTGAATATCCCGTGCTGACCAATCATTAAAAAGTACTACTCCGAAAATATGATCCTCCGCCTCCTTCACTGATATCGATGATCCTAATTGTGTCTCCGAACAGGTGATGAAGCCTACCTCCAATTCAAAATCCAATTTCTGTGAAGGACAAAATACCGGCCACTCTGAATCAGCTGGCTTGATCTGACCTTTAGGTCGATGAATCGGTGTGCCGGAAACAACAATGGACGATGCGCGACCATGGTAACCCACCGGCAAATGTTTCCAGTTTGGAAGCAATGCATTTTTGGGATCACGAAACATCGAACCTACATTAGTGGCGTGCTCTTCACTGCTATAGAAATCCGTGTAGTTGCAAATCTTTACAGGTAATTGCATCTCCACCTCATTCATATTAACAAGCGCCATCTCCCGCGCTACCATGTTAGATTTTAATTCATCATTGTTGTGACGCAGTAGCTCAGAAATTCTTTCTCTCACTTCTCTTCCTTTCTTTCTGCCAAGAGCTAAAAAACCATTTAACTCTTTTTGGTTGAAAATTCCTGAAGGCAATCCCAGACCATCCAAAAAACCATTTTCATGCAGGTACACCAAATCGAGAATATGATTACCTATGGCGACACCTGCCACGGGTGATAAGTAATCTGTTTTGAAAATTCCAAAGGGGAGATTCTGAATAGGAAAATCAGAATCTTTAGGCACTTCCACCCAACTTTTTAATTTCGGATCATTGGCATTTAACATACAACTCAAAAATAGTTCTTATTTTTCTCGCTGAAATGAAAAACATACCAAGTTTACCAAAAGAGTTTGAGGAAAGGATGCGTTCTGAACTTGGACCTGGCTTCGATGATTTTGTTGAAACCCTTCAAAAAGCATCACCAGTCAGTATTCGATTAAATCCTAAAAAAAGCAGACTGCTATACTCGGACCCGATACCCTGGACCCGATATGGAAGATATTTAACTGAGCGACCTGTTTTTACACTTGATCCAGCCCTGCATGCCGGTGCCTATTATGTGCAGGAAGCAAGTTCAATGTTGCTCGAGCAAGCCTTTGTGCAATCAACTGATCTTACTAAACCATTGCGGGTGCTTGATTTATGTGCTGCCCCCGGAGGGAAATCAACGCATATATTAAGCTTAATAAACTCAGACTCCTTGTTGGTTTCGAATGAAGTAATTCGATCACGCACTTCCGTTCTTTCAGAGAACATTCAAAAGTGGGGATACCCCAATGTGGTAGTAACGGGCAACGATCCGGAAAACTTTAATAGACTGGAAGGATACTTTGATGTGATCGTAGTGGATGCACCTTGTTCAGGCGAAGGTCTTTTTCGAAAAGATCCTGATGCCATGACAGAATGGTCAATCGATAATGTGCAACTCTGTTCTCAGCGCCAGCGCAGAATTCTGAGTGACGTACTCCCTGCGCTGAAGGAGAATGGGATACTGATTTACAGTACGTGTACCTACAATGACCAAGAGAACGAAAGGAATTTAATCTGGTTATCACAAGAAAAAGCTTTTGAGTTTATACCGCTTTCCATCGATCCCGCCTGGGGAGTTGAAACCATTCAAAAAGAAAATGCCATTGGTTATCGATGCTATCCACACCGGGTGAAAGGCGAAGGTTTTTTTATTTCGGTTTTACAAAAAACAACAAGTTCAAAAGAGTTAAGGTTTAAATCAAAAAGGCGATTCACTTATGCTCCAAAAAAAATCATCGAACGATTAAATGAGTGGATACTTCACCCCGATCAGTTTGATTTCATTCAACAAGAAAATTTATTGATCACCATTCCAGTTTTGTTGTGTGAAGATGTTCAATTAATTCAAGAACGGCTAAACATTGTGACAAAGGGAACCGCTGTGGCCGAAGTAAAACATGATAAGCTGATACCCGAACATGCCTTTGCCCTTTCCATACATCTTAATGAAGAACATTTTCAAAAAATCAATCTAACGCTGGATCAAGCACTTATGTATCTCAGAAAAGAAACCTTTGCAAGAGATGAAGAAAGAAGAGGATTTGCACTGGTGAAATATCAGGAGAATTCTCTCGGTTGGGTAAACCTGCTAGGGAACAGGTTCAATAACTTATACCCCTCCTCGTGGCGCATACGAATGGCGGTTAAGTGATCCTAACCGGTATTTTCCCCTAAAAATTAGAGGTCTCCATTCATTCCCTTTTCCTATTTTTGCGGTCTTCTAAGTTCACTAAATTTTATGGCGCTTTCTACTAAATACAGTCCTGCCGAGGTTGAAAATAAATGGTATCAATACTGGATGGAAAAAGGGTTTTTTCATTCTGAGCCCAATCCTGATAAAGAACCGTATTGCATTGTAATACCTCCCCCCAATGTAACCGGAGTGCTCCATATGGGGCACATGCTCAATAATACTATTCAGGATGTATTGGTGCGTAAAGCGCGCATGGAAGGGAAAGAAGCTTGCTGGGTGCCTGGCACTGACCATGCCTCCATCGCCACTGAGGCGCGGGTTGTTGCCATGCTTCGCGAAAAGGGAATCAAGAAATCAGACCTTACCCGTGATGAGTTTCTGAAATATGCCTGGGAGTGGAAGGAAAAATACGGAGGCATCATTCTGGAACAATTAAAAAAGCTGGGAGCCTCCTGTGATTGGGGTCGCACAAAGTTTACAATGGACCCTGATTATTACGAAGCCGTTATTGATGTATTCATCGATCTTCATAAAAAAGGATATATCTACCGCGGACTCCGCATGGTGAATTGGGACCCTGCCGGAAAGACTGCCCTCTCTGATGATGAGGTTATCCACAGGGATGTACAATCTAAACTGTACTACATCAAATATCCCTTAGTTGGTAGTGTTGATCAGTGTGTGACGATTGCTACCGTGCGCCCTGAAACGATCATGGCCGATAGTGCCATCTGCATTAATCCCAATGATGAAAGATTCAAGCATCTGAAAGGTAAACGCGTTCAGATTCCTTTAATCAATAAAAGCATTCCGATTATTGAAGACGAGTATGTGACCATGGATTTTGGAACAGGATGTTTAAAAGTAACACCTGCCCACGACATGAATGACTACGAGTTGGGTAAGAAACATAACCTTGAGATCATTGACATTCTCAACGAAGACGGAACGCTCAACGCGAAAGCTCAAATCTATGTGGGTGAAGATCGCTTCGTAGCCAGAAAGAAAATTGCCAAAGAACTGGACGAGAAAGGTTTCTTGTCAAAGGTTGAGGATTACAAAAGTAATGTAGGTCACTCAGAGCGCACCGATGCCGTGATTGAACCCCGTCTTTCTCTACAATGGTTTTTAAAAATGGACACCATCACAAAGCCAGCGTTGGAAAATGTGATGAACGATACAATCAATCTAATTCCATCCAAATTTAAAAACACCTATCATCATTGGATGGCCAATGTGCGGGACTGGTGTATCTCCCGGCAACTCTGGTGGGGGCATCGCATTCCGGCATGGTATGATGACAAAGGCAATTACTTTGTTGCAAAAACTGAAGCGGAAGCACTTGAGTTGTATAAAAAAGAAAACCCGGGCAGTGTCAACACCTTGCTGAAACAAGATACCGATGTAATGGACACCTGGTTTTCAAGCTGGTTGTGGCCGATGGCTGTTTTTGATACTTCTATTTTCAAGGATTCGAAGAACAACAAGGGCAATGCAGACCTAAACTATTACTACCCTACCAACGATTTAGTGACGGCTCCTGAAATTCTTTTCTTCTGGGTAGCCCGTATGATTATCGCAGGGTACGAGTATCGCGGTGAAATGCCTTTTAAGAATGTGTATCTCACAGGAATTGTGCGTGATAAACTCGGCAGAAAAATGTCGAAGTCTCTTGGGAATTCACCCGATCCGCTCGATCTAATTGCCAAGTATGGTGCTGATGGCGTTCGCACCGGAATGTTATTCAGTTCACCGGCAGGTAATGATTTGCCTTTTGACGAAAAGCTATGTGAACAAGGAAGAAATTTTGCCAATAAAATCTGGAATGCTTTCCGATTAGTAAAAGGATGGGAAACCTACGAAGGTGCGGTGCCTGAAACAGATCAGGTGGCAATCAGCTGGTTTGAATCAAAACTCAATCAAACACTAACGGAACTCGAAGATCATTATTCCAAATTCAGAATATCCGATGCCCTGTTGACAACCTATAAACTAATCTGGGATGATTTCTGTGCCTGGTATCTGGAAATGGTGAAGCCGGAATTTGGTAAGCCTATTCGCAAGGAAACGTTAGCAAAGACCATTGATTATTTCGAAAGCATTTTAAAAATACTTCATCCATTCATGCCCTTTATTACTGAAGAGCTTTGGCATGAATTAAAAGAACGTGATTCGAAAGATTGCTTGATTGTTGCCCGCTGGCCCAAAGCAAAAGCGACCAACGAACGTATTATTAATGAAAGCGCTTATGCCTTGGAGATCATTACAGAGATTAGAAATTTCAGAAACGGCAAAGGAATCTCTCCGAAAGAATCATTGAAATTGGTGGTGAAGTCGGGAGATCAGATTTTAATTCAATCATTTTGGCCGATTATAAACAAGTTATCCAACCTCAGTGAAATTTCATTCACGGTAGGTACGGTAGCTAACGCTTCAGGGTTTGTAATAAAGACCACAGAGTTTTTCATTCCCTTAGATGGCAAAATTGATGTTGGCAAAGAACGTGAAACCATTTTGAAAGAACTGGGGTACCAACGTGGATTCCTTGTCTCGGTAGAAAAGAAACTATCCAATGAAAAGTTTGTGAACAGCGCCCCACCGCAGGTGATTGAAGTAGAAAGAAAGAAAAAGCAAGACGCTGAGACCAAGATAAAATCTTACGAGGAAGCCCTAAAGAATTTATCAGAGTAACTTCTCCTGCTTGGCGTTAAGTAACTCGAAGACTTTCTTTAGGCCGGGAAGTTTATTTGTATTAATCTTATTTTCTTTGATAAAAGTTTCGACTTCTGCCTTGCGGTCACCCGCGGCCGCTAAAACATCTTTTTTATTCTTTATCACAAGTAGATTTTTCTCGCTGGAATATAAAAACACTTCCTTTTGAAAAATCTTGGTGTCTTTTGAACCTGCATCCAACGCAGCATTATATGTTGGCTGTTTTACATAAATTTCGGTCTTCTTCAATAGAGGCAAGTTTCCATCAACGATTACTTCAAGTAACCCCCTGGATTCAACACCATCCTTTTTTAATTCCGAAGCATTTATAAAGTAATGTGGTTCTGATGTAAGGGAATCAACCCACACCATGTTTTTGACTTTATCACTATTCAATATCTTAATGCCCGCATTTGTTTTAATTTCTATAACATCACTTTTTATATCATACTTCACCGGTTGGCCTTCAATCATCGTTTCCGATTGATAAAGAAGAATCGTGGCCTTATTCCATTTCTTATCCAGAAAATTATCTCCAATTACATTTCCTGGCGCCATGGGAATACCATACAAAAGGTCAGAACGGGATAATCCTCCTTTGTCCGATAGCCTATCCAACGTATTTTCAGCACGCATATTGGCAGGTATTGCCCATTGAGCAAATGAGCTGACATACGTAAAACTAATTGCGAGAAACAAGACCAATCCTCTCATGCTTATCTATTTTTCTTTTATTACAATCTCTAAACTACATCCTTACAGCAAGGAGTAATTCAATATTTTTAAACTTCATTCCAAACTTCCGTGCCACCGATTCATTGGTTAAACTACCTTTATAGGTATACACTCCTTTCATAAACCATCTGTGAGAGAAAATCATTTCTTCTACACCACCTTCTTCGGCAGCTCTTAAAATAGTAGGCGTAAAAATATTGCTCAACGCTGTGGTGGCCGTGTTGGCAACCCTCGAAGCAACATTGGGAACACAATAATGAATGACATCATATTTGCGGAAGACCGGTTTGTTCAAGCTGGTTATTTCGGAAGTTGCAATGCACCCACCCTGATCAATACTAAGATCAATGATTAATGAATCCGGTTTCATTCTACTCACCATATCCTCCGAAACCACATGTCGTACTTTTCCTTTTTCAGCACGTAAAGCACCAATCACTACATCGGCATTTTCCAGACTTTCACTAAGTGTGATGGTATCTATGGTCGAAGTATAAAACTGATGCCCCAAGGTGTGCTTGATCCTCCTGAGTTTATAAAGGTGGTTGTCAAAAACCTGAATTTCAGCTCCCAAACTTAGGGCCGCACGGGCCGCATATTCGGCCACGGTTCCCGCACCAATAATCACCACTTTGGTGGGTGGCACTCCGGTAATTCCTCCTAGAATAATTCCTTTCCCCTTATTAACTGTACTCAAATATTCAGCAGCAATTAACATTACCGTGCTTCCCGCAATTTCGCTCATGGCACGAACAATCGGCATGCCTCCCACTTTATCTTCAATGAATTCGTATGCTAAAGCCGTTACTTTCTTTTTTAGCAGGGCATTCACGCATTCCTGTTTCAAATTACCCATTTGAAGGGCTGAGATCAGCGTCTGTCCGGGCTTGAAGTATTCTATTTCCTCCAACGTTGGAGGTTCAATTTTCAGAATGAAGTCCGCCTTATAAACTTCTTCAACGGAATAGACAATTTTAGCTCCCGCTTCGCTGTATTGCTTATCCGAAAACTTTGAGCCTTCACCCGCCAAGGTTTCCACCCACACTTCGTGACCATTATTTACCAGAATGGCCACGGCATCCGGTGTGAGGCTAATCCGATTTTCCTGTAAGGAGATTTCTCTTGGTAGGCCGATAAAAAAGGAATGCTTTCCCTTCTTTACTTTTAACATTTCCTCTTGCGGATAAAGGCTTGATTTAGCCAATGCTTCAAATCCGCTTTTCTTCTTTTCAGTCATGCCTGCGATAATATATTTTCCTTCTCAATAAATCATATGGTTCAATCTGCACCTCGAAGTATTGATCGGGCAGCAGTTTCTCAAGTTTTTCCGGCCACTCAATCAAGCATACGCTTCCGGAATTTAAATATTCCTCCAATCCAATATCGAATGCTTCCAATTCATTTTTTAAGCGGTACAAATCAAAGTGATACACCACCCTTCCATTTGTATTGCCATATTGGTTGACGATGGAAAATGTAGGACTGGACACCGTTCCCTCAACTCCCAACTGCTCTACAATCTGTTTCACCAACGTAGTTTTACCCGATCCCATTTCACCTTTTAACAACCACACGGTATGCCCTTCACCTTGCTTCACCAATTCCGCAGCGGCTTTGGGTAAATCATCAATATGATGAGGGCCCAAACCTACCACCTTCAACGCATCAGGCATTTTTCGAAGTTAATAAAATAAAAGGAATGATCATCTCCTCCAGGCTCACTCCTCCATGCTGAAAAGTGTCTTTATACATGTTCACGTAGTAGTTGTAGTTATTCGGATATGCAAAAAACTGATCTTCTATCGCAAAGACATAGGAAGTTGAAACATTCGTTTTAGGAAGAAAAAAGCGTTCAGGTTTCAAAGCCTCCATCACCTTGGCGCCTTCGTATCCCAGATTCTTTCCTTGCTTATAGCGGAGGTTGCTGTTTACCGCCCTGTCGCCAACGATTTTGAATGGTCGCTTCACGCGGATGGTCCCGTGGTCGGTGGTGATGATCACCTTTGATTTCTTATCTGCTATCTTTTTAAGAATTTCAAACAACGGAGAATGCATAAACCACGACTTGGTGATCGAGCGATAGGCGGCCTCATCGGGAGCTAACTCTCGCACCATAGCCATGTCGGTTCGTGCATGCGAAAGCATATCCACAAAATTGTATACAATCACATTCAGATCATTGTGAAAGAGATTGTTGATAGAGTCTGCAAGATCACGTCCCTCTTCTAATTTCTTGATCTTGTTATAGGAAAACCGGATGGGTAAATTATTTTTCTTAATCTGCTTCGCCAGAAACTCGTCTTCAAAATTATTCTTCGATTCATCCTCATCTTCACCCACCCATAATTCAGGATGGACTTTGGCCATATCGGAAGGAAGCATGCCTGAAAAAATTGCATTGCGCGCGTAGGCAGTAGTGGTAGGCAATATAGAATAATACGTATCCTCTTTTTCTACATTAAAATATTCTGAAAGCACCGGCTCAATTACTTTCCACTGATCATAGCGCAGGTTATCAATCAAAATAAAAAAAGTAGATTCACCAGCCTTCAGTTCAGGAAACACCTTCTTCTTCATGATCTGATGCGAAAGAAGAGGTTTTTCGATATTCGGATTATTCAGCCAGCTCTCATAATTGCGTTTAATGAATCTGCAAAAATTCAGATTAGCTTCTACTTTTTGCATCTCCAATACTTCACCCATATCCCGATTATCAGCATCATCCATTTGAAGTTCCCAGAACACCAGCTTCTTGTAGATATCTGCCCACTGCTCGTGGTTCATATCGTCCATAAAGGCCAGGCTGATCTTCCTGAAATCCTGCTGATAATTAAGGTTGGTTTTTTCAATCACCAATCTTTTGTTATCCAGTATTTTCTTTATGGCCAAAAGAATCTGACTCGGGTTAATGGGCTTGATCAGGTAATCGTCAATCTTAGCACCAATGGCCTCTTCCATAATGTGCTCTTCTTCGTTCTTGGTGATCATCACCACCGGAAGATTAGGCTTATTATTTTTAATCAGCGCAAGTGCCTCCAGGCCTGACATACCGGGCATGTGCTCGTCAAGAAAGACCACATCAAAATGTTTGGATTCACTTAATTCAACGGCATCCGAACCATTGTTTACGGGAGTAATATCATATCCTCGTTGTGTCAGGAATAAAATATGGGGCTTCAACAAATCAATCTCATCATCGGCCCACAAAATGCTATATCTTTGCATGGAAATCGTTTAGAAAAATCTGTCTAATTTACGTTATAAACCTCAATCTTCCCTGCCCGATTGAACAAAAAGAAAATCATTAACGACCCGGTGTATGGGTTCATCTCTATTCAGAATGAGCTGATCTATGATTTGATTCAACACCCTTACTTTCAAAGGCTGCGATACATCAAGCAATTGGGTTTAAGCAATCTGGTTTATCCGGGTGCCCAGCACACGCGCTTTCATCATGCATTAGGGGCCTTGCACCTGATGGATAAGGTCATGAAAAATCTGCGCTTAAAGGGCATAGAAATCAGTGATCAGGAGGAACAGGCAGCACTCATTGCCATCCTGCTTCATGACATTGGTCATGGGCCACTTTCCCATGCGCTGGAAGAAACTTTGTTACAGGAAGTACATCATGAGAGCCTGTCTTTTCTTTTCATGAAAACTCTCAATACGCAATTTCATGGTGAGTTGGAATTGGCCATGAGCTTTTTCAGGAATACCTACCCACGAAAGTTTTTTCACCAGCTAATCAGTAGCCAACTCGACATTGACCGACTTGATTATCTTACGAGAGATAGCTTCTTTACCGGTGTGATGGAAGGAACGATCGGAGTGGATCGGATCATTTCCATGCTATCCGTTCATCATGATGAATTGGTCGTGGAAGAAAAAGGCATCTATAGTATTGAAAGTTTTTTGCACTCACGCAGGCTTATGTATTGGCAGGTGTATCTGCATAAAACGGCCTTGAGTGCCGAGCGTATGATTGTGAATATTATTCGAAGGGCTCAGTATCTGTTGCGCGCAGGTGAAGATTTGATTGTCTCACCGGCACTAAAAGATTTACTCATCAACGCCTACACGATTGACGATTTTAGTCAACGGCCGGAATTATTGGACGCCTTCGGCCAAATGGATGATCATGATGTGTGGGGAGCCATGAAATTCTGGAAGAACCATCCTGACCCAATTTTGTCTGGTTTATGTAATCGACTAATGGTTCGGGAATTATTTCAAATCATATTATCCACTGATCCGATTCGCAAAAGCATGGTTGAAAAAGCAAGACAGGAAATTCACCAGGTCTTTGGAATTCTTAGGAATGAAACAAATTATCTTTATTCTTTGGGCACGGTAAGCAATGAAGCCTATGTGTCGGGAGGTAAATCAATCAACATTCTTACCAAACAAGGAGAGGTGCTAGACATTGCTCTCGCATCGGATCTTCCAAGCATTAAGGCGATCAGCAAAATCGTTGAAAAAAACTATTTATGCTGGCCCAAAAATGTATCTTTGTAGATGGCATTTTCCAGGCCCACGCTGGAAGTAAGCAACCCAACATTAAATCACTCATTGAAAAAATATGGAGTTTAGCATTACTCAAATTGCTGCCATGTTGGGCGGAGAAGTAGCGGGCGATGGATCTGAAAAGATCAATATGTTAGCAAAAATTCAAGATGCCAAAAAAGGACAGATTTCCTTTTTATCGAATCCTAAATATGAGCAGTTCATTTATACCACACAGGCGAGTGCCGTTATTGTAAAAAAAGATTTTCAGGCTAAGAAAAGTATTTCCTGTTCATTGATCCGCGTGGAGGATCCTTATTCCAGTTTCACAACGCTTCTGGAGGAGTATCATAAATTAATATCATTTCAAAAAACAGGCATCGAGCTGCCTTCCTTTATTGGCGATCATTCAACAACGGGATCAAACATTTACAGAGGTGCTTTTTCCTATATAGGAAGCAATGTAAAGATTGGTGATAATGTAAAAATATATCCACACGTATTTATTGGCGACAACACAATAATTGGCGACAACACAATTCTGCACGCGAATGTAAAATTATACTCAGGTACCCGGATGGGGGCCAATTGTGTTATTCATGCCGGTGCCGTAGTAGGAAGTGACGGGTTTGGCTTTGCACCCCAGGAGGATGGCACCTATAAAACTATTCCGCAACTGGGCAATGTATTGATAGAAGACAACGTAACCATTGGTGCCAATACCACCATTGATTGCGCTACTCTATTGGGAGATTCGACCATCATCCGCAAAGGTGTTAAAATGGATAACCTTATTCAGATTGCTCACAATGTTGAAATTGGAAAAAATACGGTCATTGCTGCGCAGACAGGCATTTCCGGTTCAACCAAAATTGGAGAAAACTGCGTGGTCGCTGGGCAAGTTGGAATTGCCGGACACCTGGTGATTGCAAACAATACGAGTATTGGAGCCCAGGCGGGAATTGGAAAATCTGTTCAAGAAGAAGGTCAGCGTTTATTGGGCACCCCGGTATTAGATGTTAAAGAATTTTTCAGATCGTACGCAGTTTTCAAAAAATTGCCTGATCTAAACTATCGACTAAGGGAACTTGAGAAAAAAATAGTTGATGTGCCCAATCATATATCCAACGATTCGCACAACGGATCAGGTCAATAAATTTATCAAGCACTCAACAGAGCACATCAAAGTATTAAAAAGGTGCCCTTTTTGGTCAATTACCCACTTTTTGGATAATCCCCATATTCAGGGTTAAATTTGCACACTTTTTCATTATGAGTTTAAACCACAAGCAGCAGACGATTAAGAAATCGGTAACGCTTTCCGGAGTGGGACTCCACACAGGCGTGCAAACGAACATGACTTTCCTTCCGGCAAAGCCTAATCATGGAATTAAATTTCAAAGGATTGACTTGCCGGGTTCTCCCATAATCGATGCGGATTGCGATCGTGTGGTGGATGTATCGCGTGGAACAACCATCGAACAAAGTGGAGCACGGGTAAGCACCATCGAGCACACCCTTGCCGCCTGCGTGGGATTGGAAATTGACAATGTGCTCATTCAACTGGATGGCCCGGAAGCGCCTATTATGGACGGCAGTTCAATCCAGTTTGTGAATGTATTAAAAGAAGCCGAAACAGAAGAGCAAAACGCATTGCGTGATTTTTTTGAAGTTCAGGATAGCATTTTCTATCGCGAGGCAGCCCGTAATGTTGAGATTGCCGCGTTGCCCCTTGATGATTATCGCGTTACCGTGATGATCGATTATAACTCACCCGTATTAGGAAGTCAACATGCTTCCATTACCAATATTCGCCAGTTCGAAAAAGAAATTGCTTCCTGCCGCACCTTTTGTTTTTTGCATGAACTGGAAATGCTTTATAAAAACAATCTTATTAAAGGTGGTGATTTAAATAATGCCATTGTCATCGTAGATCGTGTAGTAGAACCACACGAACTTGATAGCATTGCCAAAATGCTTGGCAAACCTAAAGTAGAAGTAAAAAAAGAGGGTATTCTGAACAACATCGAATTGCGTTATAACAACGAACCGGCCCGTCATAAACTACTGGACGTAGTGGGCGATTTGTCGCTCGCAGGAAGACCACTTAAAGCACAAATTTTAGCAGCCAGACCGGGTCATGCAGCCAACGTTGCCTTTGCAAAGAAATTAAAGAAGGCCATGGCTGATGCCGACAAAAAGGGTGTCCCTCGCTATAACCCGAATTTACCACCGGTAATGGATATTAACCAAATCGTTAATACCCTTCCCCATCGTTATCCTTTTTTGCTCGTAGATAAAGTTATCTACCTCGATCAGGAGACCGTTTGCGGAATAAAAAATGTTACCATGAATGAGCCATTCTTTCAAGGTCATTTCCCTGGCAACCCGGTGATGCCAGGTGTATTGCAGGTAGAAGCCATGACACAAGTGGGTGGCATCCTGGTATTAAACACCGTTCCCGATCCGGAAAATTACTGGACTTATTTTTTAGGCATTGATGAGTGTCGTTTTCGGAAAATGGTTTTGCCAGGCGATACACTCGTTATTCAATGCGATTTGTTGGCGCCTATCAAAAGAGGCATCGCCAAAATGAGAGGTCGCGCATATGTGGGCAATACGCTCGTGTGCGAAGGCACTATGACAGCAAGTATTGTACGAAAAGATTCATGAGTTATTCTCCCTTAGCCAACGTTCACCCAGAGGCGAAAATTGGCAATAATGTAATAATAGAACCGTTCGCAACCATTAAATCCAATGTGGTGATTGGCGACAATTGCTGGATAGGACCCAACGCGGTAATTTGGGAAGGAGCGCGGCTTGGAAAAAATGTGAAGGTGTTCCCGGGGGCATCTATCTCTGCCGTTCCGCAAGACTTGAAGTTTGCCGGTGAAGAAACAGAAACATTTATTGGTGACAATACCGTAATCCGTGAATATGTCACTATCAGTAAAGGGACATCCGATAAATTTAAGACCATAGTAGGCAGCAACTGTTTACTGATGGCGTACGTGCATATTGCCCATGACTGCACCGTAGGGAATAATTGCATTCTGGCCAACACCGTTCAGGTAGCTGGCCATGTGACCATCGAAGATTGGGCTATTATAGGAGGAGCCAGTGCCTTACACCAATTTGTAAAAGTAGGTGCGCATGTAATGATATCGGGTGGTTCGTTAGTGCGAAAAGATGTACCTCCCTACACCAAAGCAGCCCGCGAGCCGCTTACTTATGCGGGGGTTAATACCGTTGGTTTAAGAAGGAGAGGATTCTCCCCGGAAAAGATCAATGAAATTCAGGAAGTATATCGCTATATTTTTCTGAAAGGGCTCAATAATTCAAAGGCCATCGATTTAGTCGAGAGTGAATTGTCTTCTAGTGAAGAACGTGACTATATCGTTTCATTCATTCGCACCAGTGAACGCGGTGTAATGAAAGGATTCACGACAAACTCAGCCTCCATTGAATGAGGATTACCGCAAAAAATCTAAGCAAGCGATATAATCGCGAATGGATTTTTAAAGACCTCAACTATCAATTTAATTCACCGGGCACCTATGCGATCATCGGCCCAAACGGATCTGGAAAATCCACACTGTTACAAGTGTTGTGGGGACAAACCGTGCCGAGTGCAGGATCGATTCATTGCCAATTACACAATCAGGAAATAGCCCAGGGTGATTTCTTTAAACACATTTCCATTGCCACACCCTATATGGATTTGATTGATGAGTTTACCTTACTCGAAATGGTAAAATTTCATTTTTCGTTTAAAGAAGTGCGGGATAATAAACCGATCGAAGAAGTCATTGAATTGTTCGGATTAAATCATGCGCGGGACAAAGTAATCTCTAACTTTTCGTCCGGCATGCGCCAGCGTTTAAAGCTGGGACTTGCTTTCTACTCAAAATGCAATGCTCTTTTTCTCGATGAGCCAACCACGAATTTGGATAGAAAATCAATCGATTGGTATACTAACCAACTCGAACAAGTTCCAGAGGAGACCTTGATTTTCATTGCCTCCAATCAAGAGCACGAATACCCCATGGAGGCCCTGAAAATTGATATTTTAGACTATAGAAAGGGTTACTAAGAATTGAAATACGCCATTAAACCATAAAATTTCTTATAATCATTGCACTCCCGTTTTTTTTACAAAGTTCAATTTCTTAAGTTTAGGGTGTTTAAAACATTAAAAGATGAAGGCATTTAGAATTCTCTCACTTCTCGGTTTGGTTGTTGCCCTGTTAACTTATTCAAGTTGCAAGGATGATAAACCTGCTCCCGAACCGATTACCGATGTTCAACTTGGCAAACTTTCCAAAACATGGAAAGTGGATGCCGTTACGCTGGATGGTGTGGATAAAAAAACTGATTATGCTGCATTTCAACTTGTTCTTTCAGGCACCAAGGGGAATACCTCTTTCGGTTACACCACTACAGGAAGACCTACATTAAGCCCATGGAAATCCAGCGGATCCTGGGAATTTGGTACTGCTCCGGAAACACAAATAATCCGTGATAAAGGAACGGCTGACGAACTGCCAATGACCTATGCAGTAACCGAAACCACACTCTCAATAACTTTTACTTTTAATGGTGCCGGATATACTTCCCGTACCGGGGTGGTAAAAGGTCAGTGGGTGTTCACATTCAAACTCTGATTTCAGCTTATTTCTAAATATAAACCTTGCCAGGAGCAGGGTTTTTTTATTTTAATATCACTACAGTAATCCCAACTCCGCCCCTATCTGCGTGTTCGTCAGAAAGTGACACCACTTGTTTTACTTTCTTCAAATGATCTCGCACCACCTGCCTCAAAACACCTTCGCCTTTTCCATGCAGAATTTTCAATTCGGACTGCCCAAGTAAAATAGCATCATCAATGAATTGCTCTAAGATGGGAGTAACTTCCTCCACACGCTTACCGCGTATATCCAGCTTACTGACAAAGTTTGATTGTTTCCGCATGACATCAACGCCCATTGATCTCGCCCTGGTGGCGGTCGGGTTTACCTCAACCAAATCACTCCGCACTAGTTTATTTAGTTTTATATTAGAACGCAAATCACCGAATTGAACAACTGCATTTTCATCCTTAATTGAAAGTACCGTGCCGGTTACCTCCTGGCCCATCAGCCGTACTTTATCCCCCTCCACAATGAGCTCTTTCTTCTTCTCAATTTCGGCTGAGGGTGTCTTCTGCACTTTAGATACAAGAGTTTGCAATCCCTCCCTTACTTTTTTGGTCTCTTTTTTCTCTGCCTTGTTTTCGCGTATGTGCCGGATCGTTTTCTCTATTTCACGGTTTGTTTCCTTTAACAAAGAAGAAGCCTCTTCTTTCGCTTTATTGATAATCTCTTTCTTCTTTCCCTCTAATTCAGTTGACAATGCCTGATAATGCGTTAACGTATCCTGCAATTTCTTTTCCCGTTGCTCAATCTCTCGCTTCCGCTTATCCAGCATTTGTTTTTCCTCGGCTACTGATTTCATTAAAGTTTCCAAACCGGTGAGTTCGATACCAATAATTTTTTCTGCGCGCTCGAGGGTGGCTAAAGGCAATCCTGTTTTCCGGGCAATCTCCAGGGCAAAAGAACTCCCCGGTTTTCCAATTTCAAGTTTAAACAATGGCTCCAGTTTCTTTGAATCAAACTGCATGGCACCGTTTCGAATACCTGCATGATTACTGGCAAACAATTTCAAGTTGTAATAGTGAGTGGTGGCCACGCCCCACACTTTTTTCTGCGTTAAGTCTGTTAATATTGATTCAGAAATGCCTCCCCCGAAGTTAGGATCGGTGCCGGATCCCAACTCGTCCATAAGTACCAGAGTCTTGTTATCAGAATGACGAATAAAGAAATCCATATTCTTCAGGTGCGAGCTATAGGTACTTAAATCATTTTCGATTGATTGTTGATCGCCAATATCCAGAAATATGTTCTTAAAAATTCCTACTGTCGATTTATCATGCAAGGAGGGCAACATGCCGCATTGAACCATGTATTGTATCAATCCTACTGTTTTAAGGCAAACCGATTTCCCACCGGCATTGGGTCCGGAAATGAGAAGGAAAGGATTCTCATCGGTCAGGTCAATCGTAAGCGGAACGATCTCGCGTTTGCCTTTTAAACTTAAATAAAGAATGGGATGGCGTGCCTGAAGCCAATTAAGATCAGTACCCTCTTTCAAATGCGGCATTTCAGCCAATATGTCAATGGAGAATTTTGCTTTTGCCCGGGTGAAATCAATTACTCCCAAAAAATGAAATGACGGATATAATTCAGGTAAATGAATTCGTACTACTGAGGTCAACTCTTTTAGAATCTTTATTACCTCCCTCCTTTCGGCATGATATAAATCCCTGATCTCATTATTTGCTTCCAATACCTCAGCCGGCTCCAGATAAATTGTTTGCCCTGTGGCTGATTCATCTACCACAAAGCCCTTTATTTTTCGCTTGTGTTCTGCCAATACCGGAATTACCAATCGTCCATCACGAATGGCAGCCGAAACTCCCTCCGGAACCCATCCTTGTTCTACCGCATTGCGAAAAAGATGATCCATCAGGCGCTTCACTCTGCTCTGCTCTGCTTGTAAACTTCTCCGGATTTTAGAAAGATCGGCACTGGCGTTGTCACGAACCAAACCATGATCATCAAACTTTGCTTGCAGCGTTTTGATGAGATTGCTGAGTTCTGGTATCTCTGATGAAATCTTGAATAACTCAGGATAAGATTCCTGATGTAGCTTAAAGAAGTGCTTGCAGTCGGTGATAATTTGTAACGACTTTATGATCTGCAGAAAAGCTTCCTCCTCCAGATAGCTTCCTTCAATGGCTGCCCTTTTGAAATGTTCTTCCGGACTAACGTGCAGTGTAGATGGAAATTCTTTGCCCGACTCGAGTATAAGTTTGAATTCAAAATTTTGCCTCAATAAAGTAAGTAGGTCAGGATAGCGTGATGAAAACTCCATCTGTACCACCCGTTGCACACCCAAGGGTCCCTGACAATAATTTATTAGCTTTGATCGTATCTGATCGAAACCTAATCGCTGTTCAATTTCTAAAGGAAAAATCATTTCAATTTGCAGGCGTAGGCGTGATGCTTCCTTTTCGTTCACGCAGGCTAAGTGAGTCAATCACGATTTCATAAATCTTTTCCATCTCCTTAGGGTGGTCAAAATAATACTGATAGGTTTTATAAAGCGTGGAATCTGAGACGCCATACTTTTTCAATACAGACTCCTCAAAAGGAATAAAGAGTTTGTTAGCGGAGTCATATGGAATTGAATAATTGTTGAGTTTAGCCTCTGCCATATAAAACTCAATCATAATTTTGGTTAGTTGGTCCTGAGCAAGAATATCCTTCGGTGGTCGTTCTTTAGTACAACTGAAGGATATTAATCCAGCCGCCAAAGACCAGACCACAATTAGAGCGGATATTTTGTTTGACGGAAGCCGCATATCATTAAAGTAGGGTGCGAAATTAGTCATATTTCTTATTTTTGGGGCTGCTAAAAAAGTGCCAGAGTGAAAGAGTTGCTGAAAAAACTGCGCAAGTTCGAAATACAGATCAGAAAGGCTATTAATAGCCAGATGCAGGGAGACTTCCACTCCATCTTTAAAGGCACGGGTCTTGAGTTTGACGATGTTCGCCCTTACCAGTATGGTGATGATATTCGTACCATCGATTGGAATGTTTCGGCAAAAGGGCATGGCACTTTTGTAAAAACCTTCAAGGAGGAAAAAGAGCAAACCATTTATTTTATTCTTGACGTTAGCGCCTCTCAACACATTGGCAGCCCGGGAAAAACCAAGTTTGATATTTCCAGTGAAATTTGCGGTGTGCTTGCTCTTTCTGGTGCCAAAGAATCCAGTCAGGTTGGATTGATTTGCTATTCGGATGAGCGCGAAAAATTCATAAAACCCAAAAAAGGAATTGCACAGGCCTATGAGATTATCAGCAGCCTTTCAAAATTGAAACCTAAATCGGCCAAAACTAATTTAAACAAGGCCATATCGTTTGCCCTCGATTCGATCAAGCGAAGAAGTGTGATCATCATCATCTCTGATTTTATTGACGAAGGGTATGATCATCGTCTGAAATCCCTCGCTCGCAAACATGACCTTGTTATGATTCACGTGAGTGACAAACGTGAAACACAATTGCCTAAGCTCGGCATCATTCCCGTGTTCGACAATGAATCGAACAAAACAGTGTGGGTGAATACTGCCTTTGGTGGCTTCCGTGAAAAAATGGCGACACAGCACACGGCACGGCAGCAAGCGCTTACAAGTTTTAGCCGCAAGCATCAAATCAATTTTATCAGCATCTCCACAGAAGAAGAATACGTATCAAAGCTTCTTAAACTTTTTAAAGTCAGAAATAAATCCGTAAAAAGTGTTTAATCGATCGCTCATATTGGTTTTATTTTTCATCTGCCCCTGGACAGCCTACGCCCAAGAGATGAGCGTGGTGGGACGATTTAAAGCGGATACTGTAAAGTTGGGTGAGCCAATTGAATATTATGTAACAGCAAGGTATCCCAGTCAGTGGCAGATACTTCTTCCTGATTCAACTTTTTCGTTTGCCCCTTTCGAGTTCCAGAAGAAAGTCTACTACCAAACCCGAACAAAAAATAACATTAGTACAGACAGTGTTTTATATGTGCTCAATACATTTGAAATAGACAGTATACAAACTTTAAAGATTCCTGCGTTTGTTGTGTTGCCCAATGACTGCACCATGTATGAAAGTAATATCGATACTGTTTTTTTTAAATACCTGGTAAGTCAAGTGCCCGATTCGCTGGCTGCGGATAAACTTCCTTTGAAAACAAATACCGCTTACAATCCGGTAAGCTGGCTTTTTAATTACCCGGTGTTCTCCATCGTTGTGGGTGCTCTTATTGTTATTTCAATTTTGGCATGGTTGATCTTTGGAAAGAAAATAAGGAGACACTTCACGCTTAAGCGACTGACAAAAAAACATCTGGATTTTATCCAGAGTTTTGATTCAGCAATAGAAAGATTGAAAGTTGGGTTCACACCTGAATCGGCTGAAAACTCCGTAATCATTTGGAAGAAATATATGGAAGAACTGGTGACCAAACCTTACACAAAGTCTACCACACGAGAGTTGAAAGAAATTGAACATAATGAAACACTGGTGGGCGCTTTGCATGTTATCGATCGATCGATCTATGGTCGCATCCCACCCGACACGTTAGATTCGTTCCTGAATTTAAAAGAGTTTTCCCAATCACAATTCAATAAAAAGCTGGAGGAACTGAAACATGGATGAGATGTTGGATCCCTGGTATTCGTTGAACTGGTTCTTCCCGGGCACGCTCAACTCATTCTCCTGGGAGAATAAAATTTTCTTATACCTACTATTGGTCGTCCCCCTCCTGTTCGTTGCGCGATGGGCAATCCGCTACTTCTTTAATCAAAAATTACCGGTCGCTTTATTGAAAAGTGATCTGAAAAGTTCGCCCATTACCTGGTTACGCTTGCTTCCGGAGTTATTAATTTCTCTGGTTCTGTGTTTACTGTTAACTGCCTTGGCGAGGCCACAGCGCACCAATGAAAAAGTGGAGCAGTGGACTGAAGGAATTGATATCATGCTGGCCGTGGATATTTCTCAATCCATGCAGATCGAAGATTTTGAACCCAACCGACTCACTGCAGCCAAGGAAGTAGCGCGCGATTTTATTAAGGGAAGATTACAAGACCGAATCGGTATTGTGGTGTTTTCAGGTGACGCATTTTCATTAGCGCCATTAACCACCGACTACAGACTTTTAAATTCCTACCTGGATGATATCAGTTTTGAAATGATTGAGTCGCGGGGAACGGCCATAGGCTCCGCACTGGCAGTAGTCACCAATCGAATGAGAGAATCTAAATCTAAATCCAAAGTTTGTATTCTATTAAGCGATGGCGACAACACAGCAGGAAATATTGACCCCATTACCTCCGCTGAACTCGCAGCCGCCTATGATATAAAAATCTATACCATCATCGTTGGACAAGAAGGTATGGTGCCTTTTGGAAAAGATTATTTTGGAAGACCTAACATGGTGGAGAATACGATCGATGAAACGACCATGAGAAAGATTGCTGAAATTGGTGCCGGTGAATTCTTTAGAGTAACCGACAACGAAGCTCTCAAAAATGTATTCAGTCGAATTGATCAATATGAAAAGGCAGAGATACAGGAAACCCGGTTTAAAGACTCCTCCGATTACTATTTCGTATATCTGAAATGGGCCATCCTCTTTTTCCTGCTTTGGTTGTTGTTGAAATCAACCTTCCTCTCCAATGCTTTACAGGATTAATTTTATCCGGACCTGTTTTATGATTTTAGGAAATCTCCGGCTGTCCAGATTAATCGAGACCCAAAAATAATTAAGCAGATGCCCACCACCACGTTGATGATGGTCATTAGCCGGTGGGTAATTAATGTCCGAAGCTTGTCGGCCAGGTAAGCTTTTAAAATATCCGCAGAAAGTACAGTGCCAAGTACTGTGGAAAAAAAGATAAAAAATTCAAACCCTTTCGAGTATTCAAAATCAAGAGAAGCAATACTGATAGCTCCAATCCAAAAAATTAAAACCATTGGGCTCATGCCATTAATGATGAAACCCTTTACAAAATAGCGATACATTTTTTTCTCGGAAGCAACATTGATGGGCGCTATCATTCTCATTCTGCTCTTGACAAAAAGATGGTAGATTCCAAATAAAATCAAAATACCTCCTCCTGCATACGCTAAATAAAAACGGAACTGTGGATTGTTAATAAACTGAACCAGTCCAAAATAACAAATGGCAACATACATCACATCACTGAGCGAAACGCCAAGTGAAACAAGCACGCCATTGCGAAACCCTCTCTCAACACTGGTTTGAATGATCGTAAAAAATACCGGCCCAATTAAAAAGGCTAATATAATGCCCAACTTCAGCCCATTGAAAACGATCTCCATTTCTCTTATGAGATGAAGTTTATCCATTCCTCCAGTTGTGCATTTTTCATCACCCGTGGGAATTTATTCTGACCACCCACCTTGCCTTTAGACTCCATCCAGTCATAAAACTTATTTAGCGGCAACACATCTACAATTACATCTCTCAAAGCAGCACTGCGCTCCACAGCATAATCATCATTCAGTACTTTCAGATGATGATCAATGCGTTCTTTGAGTTTATTAGCATCTACCGCGTCATCCGTACCTATAAACCAACGGTGGGCAAATAGTGTCTGATGCGGAATGCCCGCTACGGCAAACTCCGGAATGGTTATGTTGAGCTCGTTGGAAACAAGTTCTATCGCCTTGTTCATATTATCCACTGAAAGGTGCTCACCGCACAAACTTAAAAAGTGCTTAGTTCGGCCGGTGATAATAATTTCAGATTCTTCGAGGGAAACAAATTTTATTACGTCACCAATCAGGTAGCGCCACGCGCCTGCACATGATGAAAGTAACAAGGCATATTCCTTGCCTTCTTCTACTTCATCAATTAACAAAGTTTCTGCCTCTGGTTTGATTTCTCCGGTAGGAAAAAAATTCTTTTCATCAAAGGGGATGAACTCGTAGAAAATACCATTATTAAGAACCAGTCTCATTGACTTGCGCTTGGGTAATGCCTGATAGGCAATAAAGCCCTCCGAGGCCAGATAGGTCTCGATATAATAAATTGGGCGACCAAGCAGTTTTTCAAAACCCTTACGATACGGATCCATTGAAACGCCTCCATGAACATAGATCAACAGGTTGGGCCAAATCTCGTGAATGTGATTTATTCCGTGATATTCAATAATTCTCTCTAACAAGATTTGTATCCAGGCAGGAACCCCAACCACAATTCCAATATCCCAGCCCTTAGCATTTTTAACAATCTCATCCAGTTTACTCTCCCAATTGCGGTTTGATGCTATCTTCTTTCCGGGCTTGTAGAAGTGTTGAAACCAAAACGGCAACCGTGCTGCCTGTATTCCGCTCAGGTCTCCTTCAAAGTAGCTTCCCTTTTTATTTAGGTGGGTGCTTCCTCCAATCATCAAGATACCTGCTTCAAAAACTTCCGGAGGTAAATCATATTTAGAAAGACTGATGATTTGTCGCACACTGGTTCGTTGGATGGCTTTGGTCATTTCCTTTGTTACCGGTATATGCTTGGAAGATGCCTCTGAAGTGCCTGAACTAAGCGCGAAGTATTTTACGCGACCGGGCCAGCAAATATTCTTGGCACCTTTCAATGCCAACTGCCACCAGTCCTTGTAGATCTTGTTATAATCGTGAATGGGTATACTCTCTTTGAAAGTATTATAAAAGTCTTTATGACCACCTCTTCTGAACTGCTCCAAAATCCGGTGGAAATCATAATATTTGCCAAACTCAGTTTGGCTGGCCGTGATCATGAGTTCCTTGAGTTCCTTCTTCTGTAGTTCTAAGGGGGAGGTGTACTCTTGCTCTAGATTTTCGCGAAGTTTAATTCCTTTTTTGAGCAATGTTCCAAGTATGGCCATAACTTTGGTTAAAAATCAAAAATTAAAAGTATCCAACGATTCAAAATATTAAATGGTCATTAAAAGTAATATAAAAGATCTACTGGCGGAATTACAGGGTTCAAATTCAAAATTAATAGCCGTAAGTAAAACCCAGCCTATCGAAAAGATAAAAGAGGGGTATGATGCCGGTCAAAGACTTTTTGGTGAAAATAAGGCACAGGAAATGATGGCGAAACATCAGGCTCTTCCTCAGGACATTGAGTGGCATATGATCGGACATCTGCAAACCAACAAAGTAAAGTATATCGCACCCTTTGTTTCGCTTATACATTCAGTTGATTCTGAAAAACTGCTTGAAGAAATTGACAAACAAGGAAAAAAGGTAGGTCGTATCATTCCCTGCTTACTGCAAGTACACATCGCAAAAGAAGAAACAAAGTTTGGCTTTGATCCTGAAAAGGTGGTTTCCTTTCTCAATGGATCTGCCATCGTGCAATTAAAAAATATTGAAATTAAAGGCCTTATGGGAATGGCAACCTTCACAGAAAATAAAGAAGCCATCCGAAAGGAATTTCAATCGTTAAGAATATTGTTTGACGATTTAAAAGAATGCGCACTCCCTTCGAATGCAATGATGAAAGAACTCTCGATGGGAATGAGTTCAGATTATATAATTGCCATACAAGAAGGCAGTACTTATGTTCGCATAGGCACCGCGATTTTTGGAGAAAGAAATTACCCAACAAACTAATTCTATGCTTTCACAGAAACAAATACTTTTAGTGGCCTCTGCGTTAGGTCTCCTTGCCGTTTCATTAGGGGCTTTTGGTGCCCACGCATTAAAGTCTCTCCTGGTTTCCAATGGCCGACTGGATACCTATGAGTTGGCGGTGCGTTATCACTTCTACCATACGTTTGCTTTGTTGGCGGTTGCCATACTGATGGATAAATATTCAGCAGCCGGTCTTCGCCTGAGTGTTCTGTTTTTCCTGATTGGGACAATTTTATTTAGCGGCAGTCTCTATGCACTTTGTCTCTTGAATATTTCAAAGCTTGCTATCGTAACTCCATTTGGAGGAGTGTTTCTGATTGCTGGATGGGCTACCCTTTTTATATCTGTTCTCCGAAATCCAAAAAAAGATTAACGGTTAGGCTGCTTCTTTTCAAGAACGGTTGCAGAAAACATAACCTGATTTAGGGTGCCTACTGAATTCGATGTTATTGTAATCACCTTGTTTTGTTTTCCAATTTTTCCTGCACTATCAAACGCCACAGTCAGTTCACCACTACCACCCTTTGGTATTGGATCGCGCGGCCAACCTTTGGGCGTGGTGCAGCCACAGGTAACCTCCACGTTGGTAATTACTAAATCCTGATTACCGGTATTTGTGAACCGGAAAACATGTTCAACCTTATCACCCTGAAATACATCGCCAAAGTCGTGAGTTGATTTTTCCCAGGTTATTATGGCACCTGGGGGTATTTTGGAGCTCTGTGCTGGTAAATAAAAACTGCCCCCAAGTAAAAAAATAAGAACCAATACTCTTTTCATAACTTCCATTTTTGACATCTAAAAATAAGTATACTAAACTTGCCAAACGCAAGTTCAACTGACAACGAAAAAATGACTGATTCAGTTTACTCAACCTTTGGAAATAAGCTGCGTGTGCGCGCGTGTGGTTTGTGTTTAGACAATGAACGTCTGTTGATGATTAATCATCAGGGAATTAAAAGCGGTGATTTTTGGGCCCCTCCGGGTGGTGGCCTTCAATTTGGTGAAACGGTTGAGTCGTGCCTTAAAAGAGAATTTTTGGAAGAAACAGGATTAGAAATTGAAGTTCAGGATTTTCAATTAATCTGTGAATTCATACATCCGCCACTCCATGCTATTGAAATGTTCTTCCCGGTGAAAATTAAGCAAGGAATCCTAAAAACGGGTTTGGATCCTGAAATGATGGATAAACAGATCATTCAAGAGGTAAAATTTATGTCTTGGACCGAAATAACGGCACTTTCTCCCCAGTCCAGACATGGTATTTTTAATTTGGTACCTGAATCCTCAAAAATACTGGATCTAAAGGGCCATTTTAAGTTATAATTGGTTGTTTAAAAAGGTATAAAATATTTATTATTGCATGCTAAACCTGTAACCAATGAACTTGACCAAAATCTTAACCGCAGTCCTACTTATTGCAAGCATTTTTTTGGCTTATAAGCTATATAGAAGTGTGCAAGGGACTATTGAAGAACGTGAGTTGATCTCTTCGACCGAAACAGCCATTATTGAAAAGTTAAAACTAATCAGAGAAGCTGAAATCGTATTTCATAGCGTAAATGGTAGATATACAGCCAATTGGGACTCCCTGACAAGTTTTATTGAAAACGGGCAGGTTCCTATCATCCAAAGAAGGGAAATAATCACCCAAAAATCATATGGTGTAGAGGATGTTCAGGTAATCATTGATACGCTTGGATTTATCCCGGCAAAAGAAAGAATCTATAAGAAGAACTATAACGTAAATGCTTCTGACAATGGAATCTTTATGGGTTTCAAGGTGAGCGAGGGTGATAGGGTAATTAAGAACCAAAAGGCATATTCAATTAAAGTTGGAGATAAGTTAAACGAACCTCCTTTCCAGGATCAAGGAACGATTACCAAACTGGAACCTGTTAATTCAGGCGATGAATTGAAAAAGGGTCAACCACTTATGAGTCTTTCTGAGTACATATTTGATCCCAACACAGACTTGACTACGCTTGGAGATTTACCTGGTCAACCGGGAGTTAAGTTTGAGATTTTCGCTGGTCACGTGGATAAGTCAGGGTTGAAAGTTGATGTAATTGAGGTGAAAGACCCTAAGCCTGTTAACCCTACGCGTAAGGAAAGTAATGACGCTAAAAATAGAAAGCCTTTACATTTCGGTTCACGTTTCGATGTGTCTACTTCTGGTAATTGGGAATAATCAAATATTTTGCAATCTACAGCAATTGGATACAAACTAATTAAGAAGATCAAAGATGATCGGTTTGATGAAGAGAACATTCATCAATATGATCTGCTTATACAGCTGAGTGTTAGAGACTTTCAGATAGGGATAATTGATTACTCCGATGGCAGAATTTTATTCTTTGAGGATTATGTTCTTGGTGACTTAACTTCCCATCAGGAACTTCTTAGTCTGTTTCAAACACTCTTCGAGTCTCACCCTGTTTTGCAGGCTGGTTTCTGGCATTCCGTGAAGGTTTCTATAAAGAACAATAAGTTTGTACAGGTACCTAACTCTTTGTTCGTTGAAGAAGCCGCGGCTGAATATCTAAAATTCAATGCCAACATTGATCAGGAAAAAGAGGAGGTTATTTTTTGCCAAAACAAAAAAAATGATTCCGTTACCATTTTCGCGGTTCAAAAAGATCTTCTCGCATGGCTAAAACAGATATATTCCAATACCAAAATTCACCTGATTCATCAATCAAGCGCTTTGATTGATGGCACTTTTGAATTTGCCGGGCAATCGAAAAAAAGCAGGCTTTATATCTATGTAGACCGGTTTAAATTACACATTCTGTCCATCGAGAATAACAAGCTTATTTATTACAATCAGTTTGCCATCAAGCAATTTTCTGACTATGTAAAATACATTATGCTGGTGATGAAGGGTTTGGGTATGGATCAGCAAACCTGCGAAGTTGTGCTGTGGGGCTACATCAGTAAGAACTCACCGCACTATTTGGAATTTGTAAAGTATATCCGCAATATCTCTTTTGGCGGCCGGCCCGTGGGAGTAAAGTTTGGTTTCATTTTCGATGAAGTGCAGGAGCACCATTTCTTTGATCTTTTCTCTCTTCATGTGCTCAACCCTTAGGCAATCAATGAAACGAATCGCATTATTTCCAGGCTCGTTTGACCCCTTCACAAAAGGTCATGAAGACATCGTTCTCCGGGGATTGAACTTGTTTGATGAAATCATTATAGCCATCGGGTATAATAGCGGGAAAACTCAGCGCTATTTTCCTATCGATTTTATGATTGAAAAGATAGACCATACTTTTGTTAATTACCCCACTATTTCCGTTCAGGTTTATTCCGAACTAACCGCTGAGTTTGCGCGCAGAAACAAAGCGAAGTTTTTACTTCGCGGGCTAAGAAACACAACGGATTTTGAATATGAAAACAGTATCTCGCAGGTAAACAAACAACTGAATGAAGAACTCGAATCCGTTTTTTTAATCACTTCTCCTCCTTTTGCATACATCAGTTCTTCGATTATCAGGGAGGTGCACAAATACAAGGGGGATATTTCAAATCTGATTCCCTATACGCTGTAACTATTTGATTACCTCGTTTCCCCTATAGTATTCTCCAAAAACAAACCGGATTGATTTGTAGGAATTTTCTAAAGCATGATATACCTCCTTCTGCGTCATCCAGCGTATTTCTTCAATGTCCTCCTCAATGCTTGGCTTTATTCTTGAGTCGTCAAGCAATTCCATTTCATACCAGCGTGTTTTTTTAAGCATGCTGTGTTTGTTCATGGTGTAGGTGTGCCAGGTGGTACAGATCTTTTTTCCAAGTTTCACTTTTACATTGCACTCTTCTTCAACTTCTCGTAGAGCAGTTTGCTTATACTTCTCCCCGCTCTCTTTCTTTCCCTTCGGCAAATCCCATTTTTTCATTCTGTAAATCATCAGAAACCTATCCTTCTTTTTCACCAACCCGCCAGCCGCTTTAATCACTTTAAATTTCTTCACCAGAAAAACGCATACGGCATCATAATCATTTACAGATATGTGAAGGGATAAAAGATTAGTCGGCACTTTGGTGTTGATCAGATCCAGGAGCAAATCCATGTCTTGAACACTCACATTTTTAATCCAGACATGGTGGATTAACCCCGCTTTGGTGATGGGTTCAACAGAAGCATCAATCCCATGATTTACATCACCTTCGTGCGGTGCTGCATCTTTGCCTATAATCTGCACGGGTATGTCATTCACAAATAGATTCATGCCGGTAAAAAAGAATTTTGGTAATGCAAAAACATAAATTATTTCGAATGAATCAACCCCCGCAAACTATTGTGCACTTTTAGAGGCCGGTATTATGAAAGTTTTCTTAAAATTGATAAGGTTTTTATAACTCTGAAAATAATTATATCCTTTACTTATGAGCATGATTAAAATTTATGAGAAAACCTCTCTCGAAGTGGCTTCTAAACTACTCCAAATCGAAGCTATTAAAATTAATCACAAAACTCCATTTATCTGGAGTTCGGGCTGGAAATCACCCATCTATTGTGACAATCGATTAGCGCTCTCTTATCCTGATATAAGAACGTACATCAAACAAAATCTGGCCAATGCCATAAAATTGGACTACCCAAAAGCCGAGTGTATCGCAGGTGTGGCTACTGCCGGTATTCCACAAGGCGCTTTGGTGGCAGATCAACTCGGCCTCCCTTTCGTGTATGTGCGTCCAAAACCCAAAGAACATGGCATGGGCAATCTTATTGAAGGAAAGATTGAAAAAGGACAAAAAGTGGTGCTGGTCGAAGATCTAATTTCTACCGGTGGAAGCTCATTGAAGGCTGCTCAAGCCATGAAGGAAGCGGGGTTTAATGTAATTGGTATGGTGGCCATTTTTACCTACGGATTTGATGCCGCAGAAAAAGGCTTCAAAGAAGCAAACATTCCGCTCACCTGCCTGAGTGATTTCAATCATATGCTGCAAGAAGCCGTGAAGAGCAACTATTTGGATGAAAATCAACTGATCTATGTGAAGTCCTGGAGGTTGGACCCAGCTAACTGGAAATAATCATACCTTCATATTCCATTTAACCAAACAACGAATAACCTAACCCAATTATGACCTCACGGCAATACACGTTTCTTTGCTCAATAGTCGCTGCTATGGCCGGATTTCTATTCGGCTTTGATACCGTAGTGATCTCAGGCGCCAACCTCCCTATTAAACAACTCTGGAATACCTCGCCCTTGTTTCATGGCTTTTTTATTATGTCAATGGCGCTTTGGGGAACCGTGATTGGGGCTTTGTTTGGAGGAGGACCAACAGAGAAGTATGGAAGAAAAAAGGTCTTATTTTGGATTGGTCTATTGTATACCGTCAGTGCTGTCGGTTCGGCACTTGCGCCTGATCCCTATTCATTTTCTTTCTTCCGCTTTATTGGTGGAGTTGGCGTAGGGGTATCCTCGGTAGTTGCCCCCACCTATATTGCTGAAATTTCCACTTCCGCCATGCGAGGTCGGCTGGTTGCGATGTATCAATTCAATATCGTATTTGGTATTCTGGTCGCCTTCCTGTCAAACTATTTTTTAATAGGATTTGATGGTGCCAATGACTGGCGCTGGATGCTGGGTGTGGAGGCTATCCCGGCAATAGCTTACACATTATTGGTATTACGTGTTCCTGAAAGCCCCCGGTGGCTGATCACGCACAAAAATGATTTATCAAATGCCAAAAAAATACTAACCGATTTGGGCGATCCAAATCCGGATGAAGAAGTTCAAACTATTTTAAATGCTAACAAAAAAGTTGAACAGAATAATAATAAAGAATCCTTTTTCAGTCCCAGGCTTTATAAACCCATCTTACTTGCATTTTTTATTGCATCGTTCAATCAACTATCAGGCATTAATTTCATTTTATATTATGCACCTGAAATTCTAGAGCGCGCAGGGCTCGCTGCCAAAGAATCATTATTTAACTCTATCGCAATTGGTGGAACCAACCTTATCTTCACATTCGTTGGCTTGTATCTGATCGATCGGACAGGACGAAAAAATTTACTCCTCATCGGATCATTCGGTTATATCATTAGCCTTTCTATGGTGTCATATGCTTTCTATTTTACCTCAGGACCTGTATTTCTCATGTCATTCTTATTGTTGTTTATCGCTGCTCATGCGATGGGACAAGGTGCTGTGATCTGGGTTTTTATCTCTGAAATATTTCCTAATAAGTCACGGGCTCTTGGTCAATCGTTTGGTGCCAGTGTACATTGGGTTTTTGCCGCATTGATTACGTTGATTATGCCCCTTTTTCTTGATAAAGATGAAGGGCTTCTTCGAAATGATCCTTGGATCATATTTGCTTTTTTCGCAGCTATGATGACACTTCAATTGATTTGGGTATTGACAAAATTCCCTGAGACAAAAGGAGCATCTCTGGAAGAAATTCAAAGGAGATTAGGAATCAATTGAAATTAACTTTCCATCCTTAGTAGCTTTTCAATGCCAAAAAGATTCTTAACTATTCAGTGTAACAATTCAATAAAAAAATCCCGATCGTTTGATCGGGATTTTTTACTTTTCAGCAGGTAGGATTAGTTCTTACCCATCTTGTCCATTTCCTTTTCGAAGGTTTCTTTAAACTTCTCGTAATCATAATCAATCTTCAGACGCTCGTCCTTTGAAAGGCGCTCGTTGTATTTTGATACCAGCTCTTCGGCAGATAGTTCAATGGCCACATAGGTTTTGTAGGTGCCCTGATCCGTCTTCATAAGTTTTTCACACTTAGTAACAATTCCCGACAGTGTTTGGTCTACGATTTCACGGTTCAGACTTTCAAACCGTTCTTCCACTTCTTCTTTATTATTCATCTCACGTGAATTCACGTAGTTGTCAGTTACTGTTTTTACAGTAGTGTTAATGGCTTGAGCCAGTTCATTGCGAGCATTGGTCAAGGCCTTCTTTTTAGAAGTCACCTGATCCTGGCTTTCGCCAATAGAGTTGGCACGGAAGAATTTTGCTGTAGTGAAGTAATCGGAACCAGAACATGGTACTACCACTTCTTTCTCTCCGGAGGGAGCTTTCTCTTTTCCCTTGCAGCCAGCTATCAAAGCGACTGCAACTAATACTAATAAGGAAACATAATTTAATTTTTTCATAATCTATTTGGTATTTTGGTTATGCAATTTAAGTAAATGCAATTAATAGGCCAGTTTCATTGATCGATTTTTAGCGCCTCGTAAACATTAAAATATTGTAAAATTAAAGGTTTATTGCAAAATCGTATTAAGTAACTCCGGCAACTTTTCCTTTTCAAGGGTTTCCATTGACTTATTATAAGCCTCCTGACTTGACCTTTCGTAGTCCAGACTGAAACCTTTTATCCGGTCAAGTGTGGTAGCGTAAATCTCCTTATTATCTTTCGTGGTTGCTACCCGAATGACTGCGGTAACATAGGTGATGTAAATACTTCCTGATATTGCGCCCTTCTCGGAATTAGCAGCGATATCCAATAAGAGTTCTGCCTTGCTCTTATCATCTGTAAATTCAAAACCGGAGTTCGATAAATAGTTTTTGATTTTATTGGTGAGTTGTTGATTTGATTTATCAAGGCCCAGACTTTTCTCAACGGAAGACACATAAACAAGCGGCCTTTGTACTCTCATTAAAAAGATGGCTTTGGGAACTACCATTTTCCTGGCTATAAGTGGATAAATCTCTGAGCTACCCTCCCCTGCAAAACTCATCATGTTTACCTGAACCGCTACCGTTTGCTCTATGTCTCTTGAACTAATCTTGGTTAATAGAATTTTAGTGCGTCCTTCCTCATTTGTTTTATAGTTAGGAAAAATATCACCGGATCCTTTTTCAAACGATGCAGCCAGCGGAAGATTTGCAATCACATTTTGCGATCCTTTGAAGCTGGCTTTAGCAATAACTGATAATTCACCCTGAGCCAGTCTTCTGTTTAGTACTATTTCTTTTGGTTCCAATGAAAGTTCCATCCTATCCAACAGCAATTGCATGCTAGCTATGATCTCGTTCGTTAGAAGTATCTCTTTTCCCTCAAAATCCAATCGTATCGGTTCATCAAGATATTTCTCTATGGAACGAAACCCCTGATAATAAAATCCCAATGCCAACACGGGTTCTGAGTTCCGTTCGGCATGCTTGGCTTTTGTGAAAAAATCCAATCCTAAAGAAACTGCATCTCGTTTTTTCTGATCCTTAATTTCTTTATACCTCTGCTTAGACAGGCGATAATAAATCCAATAATTACGTTCATCTTCCCACGCTTCTACCTGCTCAAACTCTTCAATCTCGTCAACGGCTTTTGTTTGAATAATCTGCTCATATTTCTCCTGAAATTCCTTATTAATATCAGTTTGGCTTAAAACGGAAGTTGAAGAAATATTCACCTTAATCTCTGAAACAAGGTCTTCCAGAGCACTGCTTTTAGCTGATTGTATATAGTTATTTGATCCGTCTTTGATACCGTGACCAATACCAACAAAATAGCCCGGCTGAACCGGCTTGGCAGTTAACCAGATCGGCTTTACTTTTTGAGTATCCGATTTGAGGGATGACTTTGTTGCAGAGGGACTGCAGCCCAAAATAATTAAGAATATGAATAATAAACGGCTCACAAAATATTAAATTTCTATAACGTTAAAGCGAATATACCATTTCTATGCCAAATCATGGAGCCAATATTTACCTTAATAAGGTCAATCTGTCAAACGGAATAAAATATGGTTTCAATGAATTTTTTTACCTTTAATCCTGTCCTAATTGAAAAAGTAAGACCTTCAAAAAAAATTTATTCCTTGTCAGTTTGGGGGTCATCTTAAATTTCCTGCCAAGAAAATGTAAGTACTAACGAATTCTCAGGGAATGAAGTTACCTACGATTTGTAATCTACCTCGTAGTATGATATTTCGGTCGTTGTCACTCTGAAAGAAAAAAGAAATGGAACCTCCCAGATGCAGGTAAAACTTACTGGCACCTCAGGAGAATCAAAATTACCCGTTCATCTTCATTTGGGGGATATTTCAACTCCTGGTGCGGACGTGGCAGCCTTACTGAGTCCGGTAAATGCTCAAAGGGAATAAGTGAAACAGTTTTAAAACAGCTGGCCGATGAATCGGGAATATCGTATTCGGATCTTATAAAATTAAATGCATGCGTTAAAATTCATTTATCGGATGTTGGCCTTGAGCGGGATATTATTCTCGCTGGCGGTAATATAGGGGCTTCCATGGCGAAAAATATTGAAAGCGGAAGAACCGGTTTTGTACCGTGTAAGAGTGAATAACTAGAACTCTAAAAAAAACAAAACCCGGATTCCTCCGGGTTTTTTATTTAATGACGTGACCCCTTTATTTATTCCCCTCCGCCAGATTCAATCTGATATGAACTTAGCATGGCTCCAAAATATTCGCGATTCATACGGGCTATGTTCGTAACCTTAATTCCTTTAGGGCATTCGGCTTCACACGCATAGGTATTAGTACAAGAACCAAATCCTTCCGCGTCCATTTGTGCAACCATCTTTTCCACCCTTGTTTTTCTTTCCACCTGGCCTTGGGGGAGCAGCGCAAGCTGTGAAACTTTGGCGCTCACAAATAACATGGCTGAGGCATTTTTACAGGCTGCCACACAAGCTCCGCAGCCAATACAGGCTGCTGCATCGAAAGCTTCTTCGGCTATGTTCTTGGCAATAGCTATAGCGTTTGCATCAGGTACACCGCCTGTATTAACACTTACATAACCACCGGCTTGCTGGATACGCTCAAAAGCAGTGCGGTCAACGATCAGGTCTTTAATGACAGGAAAAGAACGAGCTCTCCACGGTTCAATAGTAATGGTTTCACCATCTTTGAATGAACGCATATGCAATTGACACGCAGTTGTCTGTAAGGGGCCATGTGGATGACCGTTGATATATAAACTGCACGTTCCACAAATACCTTCACGACAGTCGTGATCAAATGCTATGGGCTCTTCATTTTTCTTAGTCAGCTCTTCGTTCAGCACATCAAGCATTTCAAGAAATGACATATCGGTCGACACGTGATTGTGTTCATAGGTTTTGAAATCGCCCTTAGTGTCTTTGTTTTTTTGTCTCCAGACTTTTAACGTAATCTTCATAATTATTTATAGCTACGTTGAGTAAGTTTTACATTTTCAAATTTCAATTCTTCTTTGTTAAGCGCTTCCGGTTGATTGTCGCCTTTATATTCCCAGGCTGCCACATAAGCAAATTCATCATCCCTCCGCAAAGCTTCTCCTTCCGGGGTTTGAGATTCTTCGCGGAAGTGACCACCACACGACTCTGTACGGTTAAGAGCATCATCGACCATGAGTTCACCCAACTCCAGAAAGTCAGCCACGCGACCTGCTTTCTCTAACTCTTGGTTCAATTCGTTAGAAGAACCCAAGACATTAACATTTGTCCAGAATTCAGTGCGCAAATCCTGTATAATTTTCTTCGCTTTCTTTAGACCTTCTTCGGTGCGCGACATACCGCAATACTCCCACATAGTAAGACCCAGTTGTCGATGAAACTCATCTACCGTCTTCTTACCTTTTATACTGATTAATTTATTGACGCGGACGTTGACTCCATCCATGGCTTCTTTGAAGGCAGGGTGGTCTGTTCCCACTTTATCATTCCAGCCGATTGTTGCCAGGTAATCACCAATGGTATATGGAATTACAAAATAGCCATCGGCCAATCCTTGCATCAAGGCAGAAGCTCCTAAGCGGTTGGCACCATGATCAGAGAAATTACACTCTCCCAATGCATACAAACCGGGCACGGTTGTCATCAGATTGTAATCAACCCAAAGTCCGCCCATGGTATAGTGAACAGCAGGGTAAATCATCATCGGACCTTTATAAGGATTTTCTCCTGTGATCTGTGCATACATATCAAAGAGATTACCATACTTAGCTCTGATTGTATCTTCTCCAACGCGTTTAATAGCATCTGTAAAGTCCAGGAACACTGCCAGACCTGATCCTACTCCTCGGCCTTCATCACATACTTGTTTGGCATTTCGTGAAGCCACATCACGCGGAACAAGGTTACCGAATGAAGGATATTTTCTTTCCAAAAAATAATCTCTTTCGGATTCAGGAATATTGGCTGCATCTTTTGATTTCAACCCTGGCATCGCCTTTTTCGGCACCCATACACGACCGTCATTACGTAGCGACTCAGACATCAGCGTAAGTTTCGATTGGTGTGTTCCTGTTACTGGAACACAAGTAGGGTGAATCTGTGTAAAGCAAGGGTTTCCAAAAAAGGCACCCTTCTTATGGGCACGCCATATCGCTGATGCGTTACACCCTTTAGCACTTGTTGACAGAAAAAAAACGTTGCTATAACCACCTGTGCACAAGACCACAACATGAGCGCTGTGAGACTCAACCTTTCCAGTGATCATGTCACGTGTAATAATGCCTCTGGCCTTCCCATCAATAACCACCACATCGAGCATCTCACAACGGGTATACATCGTAACTTTTCCGTTTGCAATTTGTCGGTTAAGAGCGCCATAAGCACCCAATAACAACTGCTGCCCCGTCTGACCTCGGGCATAAAAGGTTCTTGATACCTGGGCACCACCAAACGAGCGGTTTGCTAAAAGTCCACCATATTCACGGGCGAACGGTACTCCCTGCGCAACGCACTGATCAATAATACTTACGCTGGTCTCGGCCAAGCGATACACATTACCTTCACGCGCGCGATAATCTCCGCCCTTAACTGTGTCATAGAAAAGACGATAGACGCTATCACCGTCATTCTGATAATTCTTTGCTGCGTTAATCCCACCTTGTGCGGCAATACTGTGTGCTCTGCGTGGACTGTCCTGATAACAAAATGCTTTTACATTGTAGCCTAACTCGCCCAACGAGGCTGCAGCCGATGCACCGGCCAAACCTGTACCTACAACGATCACGTCATACTTTCTTTTGTTGGCAGGATTTACAAGCTTCAAATTAAATTTATGCTTTGTCCATTTTTCCGCTAAAGGTCCTTCCGGAATTTTTGAATCGAGCTTCATGATTTATGATTAAAAGTTTTAAAAACTATTCAATGAAAGATTAAACAAAAAACATCCTGATGGGAATCCATGCAAACAAAGCGGGAACAATAATTGCAAATGCTTTACCCACCAAATGTATAACAGGATTGTACTTCATATGGTTTAAGCCCAGGGTTTGAAAAGCGCTTGCGAAGCCATGCCACAGGTGGAAACCAAGAGCTCCCATACAAAAAACATAAAGTGCTACATACCAGTCTACTTTAAACCAGCGAACCACTTCACCATATAAGTCTTTCACTTCCTTACCATCATACATTTGTGTAGGTATGCTACCAAAATGTGCTTCGGCATAAAAATGACGGATATGTACTATCAGGAAGATTAAAATAATCGTTCCTAAAATACCCATGTTGCGGGATGTCCAGGGAGATTTTTTAGGAGCGATTGCATAACTCACCTCGCCACGAGCCTGTCTGTTTTTTCTTGAGAGAAGAATTGCCCAGATGATGTGAATTAAAATCAGCGCAAAGTTTCCTTTGGAAATAAACTGAACCACGGGGTTTGTCCCCATGAATTCCGCATAGGTATTAAATGATTTACCCCCGTCATCCTTAAGCAATTGAAGATTTCCTGCAAGGTGAACGGTGAGGAATGCTATCAAAAAAAGACCGGTAAGTGCCATGAGCACCTTTCTTCCAAGCGAACTTGAAAAGAGATCAAGAAACCATTTCATGTTTTAATAATTGTTTTTTTAAGGTCACATGAAATCTGCTCGCCAGAATTATTATCACGTTGGATAAAATTAGCGGAGAGCGATTTCATTGGTATAAAGTTGAGGCGAATAGTTGAATTAAATCAAAAATACTTCTCAAAGCTATACCAAACAATTATGATTGGTATTTAAACTATTTCTAATTTGGGAGATTGGAAAATGTTTAAGAATGCTTTGTGAAAGGTTTAAAGGACCTCAAACAAAACAACAATTAGAAAAATTGTAGCCACCATCACTAAAAGAAACCATTCCCTCTTTACAAAAGCCACGACATTTTCAATTAACTTTTTCATTTTATTGATTTATGATGATATCCACATTCCAAAATAGAATCCATTAATTTAAAGTATTGATTATCATATATTTGTATTAACCTAAATATGGAAATAATCCCATTATTGGATTAATCTTCAGTTTTGGAACAAGCTGAAGTGATACCCGGATTCCCTATTTTTACGCGCAACCACAATTCGATCAATTCATGTACTTAATCTTTGACACGGAGACTACCGGCATACCGAGAAATAAAACAGCACCTCTTACTGATTCTGAAAACTGGCCAAGATTAGTTCAGATTGCGTGGGAACTTCATGATAAGAAGGGGAAACTAATTTCGCAGCACAATTACATAGTAAAACCAGAGGGCTTCGACATCCCTTTTAAAGCAGAACAAGTTCATGGGATTTCAACTAAAAGAGCACTCGAAGAAGGTCACGATTTAAAAAAGGTTCTTGACTACTTCGTACAGGATCTTAACAGCACCCAGTTACTAATCGGCCATAACATTGAATTTGATATCAATATTATTGGCGCTGAGTTTGTCAGGCAATCCATAAGCACAGACCAATTCCTGTCACTTGAAAAAATTGACACTGGCATTGTTTCAATAGATTATTGTCAGCTGCCTGGAGGAATGGGTGGGCGGTTAAAAATGCCACGGCTTCATGAACTTCATGAAAAATTGTTTGGAAAAGGATTTGAAGATGCCCACGATGCAGCCTATGATGTTGCTGCCACCGCTCGCTCATTTTTTGGACTTATCAATAAAAAAGTTATCAAACCATTTGATAACACTCCTTACGAGGAAATTGAATATGAAGAGCCCAATCTCGAAGCGGGCAATTCATCCAAGCGAGAAAGGAAAAAAGAAATTACTTATCCTGGATCGGGAGTAGAAACCCTGATAGACAAACCCTTCTGCCATTTGCATTTGCATACGCGATATTCTGTGCTTCAGGCAACGCCCGAAGTAAGTGACCTGATAGCCATTGCCAAAGCCCAGCAGATGCCCGCAGTGACCATAACGGATTTTGGCAATATGTATGGTGCCTTCAAATTTGTGAGTGAAGCCTTAAAACATCAGATAAAACCCATCGTGGGGTGTGAATTTTTTATTTCGGAAGAGCGCAAGAAACTCAAGTTCACAAAAGACAATCCCGATAAACGATATCAACAGGTACTACTGGCTAAAAATAAAACAGGCTATCACAATCTTGCCAAACTAAGTTCCACTGGTTTTACCGAGGGGTTATACGGAATCTATCCTCGCATAGATAAAGAACTTGTTACACACTATAAAGAAGGGATCATTGCCACCACCGGTGGTCTTTACAGCGAAATACCCTACCTGATTTTACACGTTGGGGAGCGACAGGCCGAAGAAGCCTTTCTTTGGTGGCATAATCAGTTTGGTGACGATTTCTATATTGAACTAAACCGACATGGCATGCGTGAAGAAGATCGGGTGAATGAAACCCTGCTTCGCTTCGCAGAAAAATATAAGGTAAAATATTTTGCTGCCAATGAATGCTTCTACCTCAAAAAAGAAGAAGCCAATGCACATGATGTTCTGCTGTGTATCAAAGAAGGGGAATTTAAATCTACTCCTATTGGTGAAGGACGCGGAACCCGTTATGGTCTTCCTAATACCGAATTCTACTTCAAGTCTCAGGAAGAAATGAAATCGCTCTTTCATGATCTACCCCAAGCCATTGAAACAATTAGTGAAATAATCAATAAGGTAGAAGCCTATGAGTTGAAACGAAATGTACTTCTGCCAAAGTTTGACATCCCTAAGGAGTTTGAAACGGAAGATGAGTATTTGAAACACCTCACCTATGAAGGTGCCAAAAGAAGATATCCAGAGTTAACTCCTGAAATTAAGGAGCGCATTGATTTTGAATTAGAAACTATTAAAAAAACAGGTTATCCGGGTTATTTTCTCATCGTGCAGGATTTCACTTCAAAAGCAAGAGAAATGGGAGTGTCTGTTGGGCCAGGTCGTGGATCCGCTGCAGGCTCAGCGGTTGCATTTTGCATCGCTATCACAAACGTTGATCCTATTGCTTACGATTTACTATTTGAACGCTTTCTAAATCCTGACCGTGTTTCACTCCCCGATATTGATATTGACTTTGATGATGAAGGTCGGAATAAGGTTATCGACTATGTAATTCAAAAGTATGGACATAACCAGGTAGCTCAAATCATCACGTATGGCACCATGGCCGCAAAATCATCCATTAAAGATTGCGCACGTGTAATGGAATTGCCGCTTGCGGATGCAAATAGCCTGGCCAAGTTAGTACCCGAGCGACCAGGCACTTCCCTCGAAAAAGCCTTTGAAGAAGTAAAGGAACTGAATGAAATAAAAAAAGGAACTGACTTAAAAGCCCAGGTACTGAAGCAGGCTATTATACTGGAAGGTTCCTTAAGAAACACCGGCACTCATGCCTGCGGGGTAATCATTACACCGGATGATCTCACCAAGTTTGTTCCTGTGTCTACAGCAAAAGATTCCAATATGCTGGTCACACAATTCGATAACAGTGTAGTGGAAAGTGCCGGCATGCTAAAGATGGACTTTCTGGGGCTGACTACGCTTACCATTATAAAGACGGCAATAAGAAACATTAAGAAACGCCATGGAATTCAAATTGATATCGATACCATTCCATTAAACGATCAGAAAACCTACCAACTGTATCAACGTGGCGAAACCACCGGTACTTTCCAGTTTGAATCGGACGGTATGCAAAGCTACTTACGGGGATTAAAACCCGACAAGTTTGATGATCTCATCGCGATGAACGCGTTGTATCGCCCCGGGCCGATGGAATACATTCCCAATTTCATTGCACGTAAACATGGTCGCGAGCCAATCAAATACGATTTGGCTGTGATGGAAGAGTATCTGAAAGATACATACGGAATCACGGTGTACCAGGAGCAGGTAATGTTGCTCTCACAAAAGCTTGCTAACTTCTCGAAAGGGGATGCCGATGTGCTGCGTAAAGCCATGGGTAAAAAACAGAAGGAAGTATTGGACAAAATGAAAGACAAATTCATTGCCGGTTGTAAAACAAATGGGCATGATGAAGTCATCGCAGAAAAAATATGGAAAGACTGGGAGGCCTTTGCGCAATATGCATTCAATAAATCGCACTCTACCTGCTATTCATTAGTTGCGTATCAAACGGCTTATCTGAAAGCAAACTACCCTGCCGAATATATGGCAGCTGTTTTGACCCACTCACAAAATAACCTTGACAACGTAACTTATTTCATTGAAGAATGTAGAAAGCAGGGAATTGAAGTACTCGGTCCTCATGTGAATGAATCAGGTGTATATTTTGAGGTAAACAAAAAAGGAGAAATCCGCTTTGGGTTAGGAGCAATTAAAGGTGCCGGTGATGCGGCTGTTGAAGCCATCATCACAGAGCGTGAAGTACACGGTCCGTACAAAGATATTTTTGAATTTGCCAAACGCCTTAGTCAACGGTCTGTCAATAAAAAAACATTTGAGTGCCTGGCTTTGTCAGGTACGTTCGACTGTTTTCCGGATTATCACCGAAGGCAATACATTACCGGTAAAGAGGGGGATTTGTCGCTGACTGAAAAAGTAATACGGTATGCCAGTAAGATGCAACAAGACGCACAAAGTGCACAGGCAAGTCTATTCGGTGGATCAACGGGCACGGCTATGCCTCCTCCCAAAATTGACGGGATAGAACCATTCAGTGAAATTGAAAAACTACATTTCGAAAAAGAGGTGGTAGGGGTTTACATCTCTGGTCATCCACTGGACAATTTTAAATTTGAGATGGATGCATTCTGCACGACCTCGCTAATAGCACTTAACGATATAGAAGCCCTGGAAGGAAAGGAATGTAAAGTGGGTGGAATCGTAGCGGCCGTAGAACATCGGATGACCAAGACCGGAAGGCCCTTTGGTAAACTATCCATGGAGGACTACAGTGGAAAATTTGAATTCATGCTTTGGAGTGATGACTACCTGAAATTCAAATCGTTTCTCATGCCGGGCCTGTTCCTCTTTGTTGAAGGAAACGTGGTGAGAAAGGCATGGGGTGAACAAAATCTGGAATTTAAAATCCGAAACATCGACTTACTAAATGAACTGGCTGGCAAACGCGTGCAAGGAATTGCTCTGCGGTTTTCATTTGACTTGGTGAACTCTGACTTTATCACCACCACAGAAAAGCTATGTAAGAAGAACTCTGGAAGTTCTAACCTGACTTTGTATTTAAGTGATAGTACGGAAGGACTACAGGTTGAGTTACTCTCGCGCACCTGCCGAATAAAAGTGAGTAATGATTTTATCAGGGAACTCAAGAAGTTGGGTGAAGTGGGCATTGTTCCTGAAAACGGAGCGGTTCGCTGGCTTTCAGAAAGCATCGTGAAAGTGGCCCCGCCAGAAAAAACTGAAATTGGAACAATTTCACCTACCTTTGCGTTGGAACCTGTAGATTAACCAAAACACATTTTAATCAAATATATCATGGGTAAAACTCTAGAACTTAATGACTCTAATTTTGATGCGGCTATCAATGGTGATAAGCCTGTATTGGTTGATTTTTGGGCAGAATGGTGCGGCCCTTGCAAAATGATCGGCCCTATAGTGGAAGAACTCGCAGGCGATTATGAAGGTAAAGCAGTCATTGCCAAGTTAAACGTGGATGAAAATCCGCAGGTAACAGCGCGCTTTGGCGTTCGCTCTATTCCTACCTTATTAGTATTTAAAAATGGTCAGGTGGTGGATAAGCAGGTTGGCGCGGTTCCTAAATCTGTTCTTTCGCAGAAGTTGCAGGCTCAGGTAGCCTAATCAATATTCTTCATCAAAAAGCCAGTGCACTAATCATGTACTGGCTTTTCTATTTTAGTTAAACCAAGCTGTAGCATTGCAAAAATCCGTAGGCGATTCGTATGAATAGGTGTCTCGTACTTTATAAGAGAACTGAATCTCATCTCCATAAAAAGTACCTACCCCTTCTATTTCATAACCATTAACGATTTGTCTGGATATATAAATTTTATCGGAGACAACCGTTGCTCTGACGTTCACATCCGCATCATAGAAATTTTCAATGATCACGTCATCGTAACCACCTGATATACGGATGTAGATAGAAAATCGTGTATAGTCATTGTAGGTCTGACTGTGCTCTTCAACCTGATATGAACCTGTTACCCGATCGCGGTCATTATAAATTGGCTCAACAATAATAAGATCACAGGAAGTAAGAACAACCACCAAGGCGAATAAAATTACTTTCGTTTTCATATCTGTACGTGTTTGCCAGATAGGATACAACTGAAATGCCAATTTAATCAGATTGAATTTGGTAGTTATGCCAGAATATAAAATCGCGTGATTTTAGGCTGGATAAAAATGAAACCGTCCCACCCCGACAAGTCAGGGGGGACGATTTTTTGCTTAAAAAATGGGTTAAACTCAGTTTAAAAAATAAGGCATTCCGGCACCGGCAAAAAATATTTACCACCAACAACCACTACGAATGGAGTAAAAACCAGTCGTGCCGGATATGCCATGTCTTTAATCTACATTATCATGCAAGAATTTATTGTTACCCAGCAGACTATTGTCATCGTTGAGACTATACCGTGAGATATGAGACTCAGAAGAATGAGGAACATTATCCATCTTCACCCCCCTGCGCAAATACGCGGGAGCTTCCCACTTCTGTTTGAATTCGTCTTTGGTCATCTCCTGAGTCTTACCTTTTTTCAGTTTTTCTCTGCGCTCTCTGGCTTGTTGCTCAAGGCGCTCTTTGGTTTTTCTATATTCCATAAGTCCATCTTCGTTTATTACCTGGTCTTCTGAAACTCCCTTACCTAACTCAAAATCATCTTCTTCCTCTCTAAAGAGACTATCCTCATCTTCAAATGGCTCCTCCACAAAAGATGCAGTCTCTTCAGGATTCGTTATTGTAAACTCAACGGTTCGTGATGTGAAAGTTTCTTCTTCGAACAAAGGTGCATGAGTTGGGGACTTCTTAGGATCTTCGGATTTTAGGGCAAACTCCTGCTCGTTTTTTAATATCGGCTTGTCTTCATTAATTATTTTAAGCTCAAGCTCCTGATTGCGCTGATTAACAGAATTATCTAAAGAACCAAATAATGGCATCTGAAGGCGATCCAGTTCGTGAACCTTTTTCTCTTCCTTTTTTCCTATAATTCTTCCTTCAGAAAGAAATCCTGTTGCGATTACAGTAACACGTATGCGATCACCTAATGCACTATCCACACCATGACCAAAGATCACTTCCGCTTCATCACCCGCTTGTTGCTGGATGTACTCTGTGATAGTTGTAAGTTCATCCATTTGCAGTTCCGCTTCCTCACCGGATATGATGGAAAGAAGAATTTTCTTGGCGCCCATGATATCCTTATTGTCCAACAATGGTGACGCCAGTGCCTGCTGTGCTGATTTGATTGCCCGATTGTCACCTCGTGTTTCAGAAGAACCCATAACCGCTGCGCCAGCATTTAACATAACCGTGCGCACATCCTGGAAATCAACATTCACATAACCAGCTAATGTGATAATTTCAGCTATTCCCTTGGCGGCCGTAGTTAATATATTATCGGCCTCACCAAAGGCTTGTCCGATAGATAAGTTTCCATAGATCTCCCTTAGCTTATCATTCAATATAATAAGAACCGTATCACAGCTGGAACGGAATGCATCAATACCCAACTCAGCCTGAGTTAATTTCTTTTTTCCTTCAAATGAAAAAGGCACCGTAACAATACCTACCGTGAGGATGTCCATGTCCTTGGCGATCTTGGCAATGACTGGAGCGGCACCCGTGCCAGTGCCACCGCCCATTCCGGCAGTGACAAAAACCATTTTGGTACCTACCAGCATTTCGCGAATCTGTTCCTTGCTCTCAATGGCTGCTGCTCGTCCTACTTCAGGATTTGCACCGCAACCAAGGCCTTCGGTTAGGTTTACACCGAGTTGCAATTTATGCGGAACAGGGCTGCTGTTCAGTGCTTGCAAATCAGTATTAGCAACCACAAACTCGACATCTTTGATGCCTTGCTTATACATGTGGTTCACTGCATTGCTACCTCCACCACCAACACCAATTACTTTGATAATCGACTTATGATGTTTTGGGAGGTCAAATTTGTATCCTATTATTGGTTCAAACATGACAATTATTATTTAGTGGTTGATTCAATATTCATTTTTGCCATCAAGATCATCAATCAATAATCCTTTGGTTTTTGAAAGGATGCTTGAGAAGAAATCAGAGGTGGGATTTGCCTTTGGCTTTTTCACCTTTACAACCTTCTGATGTTCCTTAGCCTCTCTGTATCGTTCATCACGCTCATCCAGTGAGCGGAATCCTGATAATACGAGACCCACCGCGGTAGCATACATCGGACTCTTCACAACTTCCATCTTGCTCTTGCCAAGATGCTCGTTGGGATACCCTATGCGAGTATCCATTCCAGTCATATACTCTACCAATTGTTTCAGACAACTGAGTTGTGAACCGCCCCCTGTGATTACTATACCACCAGCAAGACGATTTTCATATCCTGAATTAATAATTTCAGTATGAGCCATCTCGATAATCTCCTCCATGCGCGCCTGAATAATGCTGGAGAGGTTCTTCACAGAAATCTCTTTCGCGGTTCTGTTTCTGATTCCAGGTATTGAAACAATCTCATTAGGACTAGCCTCTTCTGCAATGGCTTTTCCAAAGCGGGTCTTCAATTGTTCTGCCTGCTTAGCCATCACCGAAAGGCCATGTTGAATGTCGGTGGTAAGAATATTTCCACCGAATGGAATCACAGCAGTATGACGAATGATATTATCATGGAACACAGCGATGTCTGTGGTGCCTCCACCAATATCAATTAAGCAAACACCGGCTTCTTTTTCTTCTTCACTCAATACGGCCAGGCTGGAAGCTAAAGGCTCAAGTATCAAATCCTGAATTTCAAGACCTCCTCTTCGCACACATTTATTGATGTTATTGATTGCGCTAGTTTGTGCCGTGATGATGTGGAAGTCTGCTTCCAACTTCACACCACTCATGCCCACGGGATCTTTGATTCCTTCTTCATAATCCACAATGTAGTCTTGTGGCATTACGTGTATAATTTCACTTCCAGGAGGAATCACGATGCGATACATATCTTCGGTAAGACGGTTTACATCTTCGATGCTCACTTCATCCTCCGTTGAACTTCGGGTAATACTTCCATGGTGAATGGAGCTACGGATGTGTTGACCTGCAATACCAACATTCACCAAGCCAATGTCGATACCCGACATATCGCTGGCTTCCTTCACTGCCTTTTCAATGGCAAAAACAGTTTTGTCAATGTTCGTGACAATACCTTTTATCACCCCCTCTGATTCAGCTTTGCCCATGCCGAGCACTTCCAGTTTGCCAAATTCATTTTTGCGGCCCACGATGGCGCAGATCTTGGTTGTTCCAATGTCAAGACCTACAACTATTTTTTCGTTTTCCATGATTATTACTCTTTTGTTAGTGGTTGTTACTATGTTTTATATGTTTAAAAAATAAGTCCTTGCTGTTACTCTGCTATTATCTGGCCTTCATACTCAAGATTCACCCTCTCGTATTTTGTCCATCCGCGCTGAGGAAGAATCTCCTTATAAAAAATCATTAACTTCTTGAACTTCGTCTCATAATTCTCTGCTCTTCCAAATTCCACTCGCTGGCCTGTCACCTGGGGATAGATGGTGATTTTCCCACTGCCACTTATATCCAACTGAGCGATTTGAGCTTTCCAAAAATCATCTTTATTGATGAACTCAATCATTTCCTTCAGTTGAAGGCCTTCTTCCGATTTAGTCAAATCTTCGTCTTCCAATAGCCGCTTCACAAAAGGCCCGCTAATCAAAATGACCCGCGAAGAATACTTTTCTGAAACCGGCATGATCACGCCATCCTCTGCGATATAGGCATCCGGGGCATCTGATTGAACGATGCGTGCAATAGGTCTGCGTAACTCCACATTCACAATCAGGTTTCCCTTTAGATCTCCGAATAACTCTGCATCCAAAATATGCTTGTCATATTTTATCTTATTTTCAATGGTCTTAAGATCGATACGGTCAATACCCACACCTTTAATGCTTTGCCCGCTGCCTTCTACCAACTTCATCACATCGGCCTCATCCAGAAAATGATTCTCATGAAGATTATCTAATTCAATCACAATGTCCTTACATACAGAGCCACCTTGCTTGCGCTCACTGAAGGCAATCAAAAATGAAATTGCCAGCAGCGAGGTTGCCACCTTAATTTCTCTTCTAATGTTCAGCTTCCACTTCATATTACTTCTTGTTATAAAGTTCTTTAATTGGTTTCACAAAGGTGTCTATGTCACCTGCACCCACTGTTGCTAATACTTCAATGTCAAGAGCCTCAAGTTTCGTAAGCAGATCATTTTTTCCACAGCGAATTTTCACCGGACTCGTAATGTCTTTAAAGAGCATATCCGAGGTAACACCAGGAATAGGTTCTTCCCTTGCCGGATAAATGTCCATAAGCAGAACTTCATCTGCCAAGCTTAAGCTCTTTGAGAATCCCTCAGCAAAATCTCTCGTCCGGGTAAACAAATGCGGCTGAAATACCACGGTAATCTTCTTGCCCTTATACATTGCTTTCAATGATGTAAGGAACGCTTCAATCTCTGCAGGATGATGCGCGTAATCATCAATGTACACGAGATCCTCTTTCTTGATGATAAACTCAAACCTTCTCTTCACACCTTTGAAAGAAAGTAGTGCTTCGCGAATCACTTTCTCATCAATGCCAAGTTTCAAAGCAACCATTGTAGCAGCAATGGCATTTTCCATATTATGAAAACCGGGGACACCGAGCTGTATTTTCTCCATTGTCTTTTCCAAGCCAATAAGATCAAACTCAAAAAATCCGCCTCTGGCGGTTATATTGCCGGCTAAAAATTGTCCCCGGCTCATGCCATAAGTAGTCGTATTGATATGCGGTGCCTCATTGGCAAGAATAGCAATCGACTCATGAATAATCAGATTTCCACCTTTGTTGATCTGACTAATAAATTCTTTATATGAACTCAGCATCTGGAGGTGATCTCCGTAGATGTCCAAATGATCTGCATCGGCTGAAGTCACTACTGCTGTGTGTGGAAATAATCGTAAGAAAGAACGATCAAATTCATCGGCCTCGGCAACCACAATCGTTTTGTCGTTCACTTCTCCATGCATAACCAGGTTAGATTCGTAGTTGGCCGTGATGCCTCCCAAAAAAGCCACCATGTCTTTCTTCGCTACTTTAAGGATATGAGCGATCAATGAAGAGGTTGTTGTCTTTCCGTGCGTACCTGCTACAGCAACGGTTTTATAATTCTTAGTTAATAATCCAAGTACTTCTGAACGCTTAAGAATAGTAAATCCATTCTCCTTTAAATAAGCGTGCTCAATATGATTTTTAGGAATTGCAGGGGTAAAGATCACCAGCGTTTTCTCCTTGCTTATGTAACCCGGGATGAATTCAATACGATCTTCAAAATGTATCTCCATACCTTCCTCCAGCAACTCATGTGTAAGAGGCGTAGGAGTTTTATCATAACCGGCCACGCGCAAGCCCTTATGCTTAAACCAGCGAGCCAACGAGCTCATTCCGATGCCACCGATTCCAAGAAAATAAATACTATCGTATTGATCTAATTTCACGTCTATTCATTTATTAGTTTTTCAATTTCATTTACAATCTGCTCTGCAGCATCAGGCTTTCCGAGTTTAGAAATATTTTCAGAAAATTTTTGACATTGCGATTCGTCATACAATAACTTCAAAGCTGCATCGATAAGCTGTGAACTTGCTTCCACATCTTTAATCATCATGGCTGCCTGCTCATTCACCAGTGACATGGCATTCTTGGTTTGATGATCTTCCGCTACGTTAGGAGACGGAACCAAAATAGTTGGTCGCTTTGCCAGGCACAGCTCGGAAATTGACAACGCTCCGGCACGGGAAATCACCACATCACTAGCCGCATACGCCAAATCCATTTGTTTCAAAAAATCGTGAATACGGATTTTTCGCAAATCCTTATTACTCACCTGTGCCTTCACACTTTCATAATACACTTTGCCGGTTTGCCAGATCACCTGTACCTGCGCATCAATTAGCTTATCAATATGATCCAGCACGCTTTCATTAATTGTTCTGGCGCCAAGACTTCCTCCCAGAATCAGGAGCGTCTTTACATCCGCATCAAAAGCAAACTGCACTAACGCCTTGTACCGTTTAAACTTCAGGTCAATGATATCTTTCCGAACAGGATTGCCTGTAAAAATTAGCTTTTGCTCAGGGAAATATTTTTCCATACCCGGATACGCCACACATACCCGTTGTACTTTCTGGCCCAATCTTTTATTAGTAAGGCCCGCATACGAATTTTGCTCTTGAATTAGGGAGGGGATTTTATTTTTTGTGGCTGCAAGCATAATGGGACCGCTTGCATAGCCACCTGTTCCGATCACCGCATCCGGTTTGAAATCTTTAATAATCTTTCCCGCCTTGAAATAACTGGAAATCAATTTTATTGGAAACGAAAGATTAGACCATGTGAGTCTACGCTGAAGCCCGCTGATCCACAATCCAATAATTTTATAACCCGCTTCTGGTACACGTGTCATCTCCATTCTTCCTTCTGCACCAACAAAAAGAATATCAGCATCCGGATGACGTTGCTTGAAAGTATTCGCAATTGCCAACGCAGGAAATATATGACCTCCTGTGCCGCCACCGCTAATGATTAATCGATATGGTTGCCTCGTACTCAAGCTGCTTTCGCGTCAAAATTTTTCTCTTTTACTTTTACTTCATCACCAGCCGTTTGCTTGCCCCAATTTTGCTCTTGTTCACCCCGGCTCACACTTAAAATTATTCCTACGGATAGTCCGGTGAATACCATGGCAGTTCCCCCCATGCTAATCAACGGTAAGGGCTGACCGGTAATAGGACCTAATCCAACTACTACGCCCATATTAACCATGGCCTGACATACCAAATCAAAACTCAATCCTGCTGACAATAATCCACCAAAAGCCCGCTCGCTATTATACGCTGCATTCATTCCACGATGAAGAAGAATGAGATAGAGAATCAAAACTACGGCTCCACCAATCATACCATACTCTTCGATGACAATCGCATACACAAAATCTGAATACGGATGTGGAAGTATATTTCGTTGGTCACTGTTACCCGGACCTTTTCCAAAAATTCCACCAGTCGCTACCGCTATCCTGCCATGCTTGGCCTGAAAAGGAAGTTCGGTTCCATTCACAAAACTGAGAATACGATTTTTAGCTGTTTCTCCTCGAACACCAAACTTCAATGCCACGGCTCCGGCCAATAAACCTACCAACACCAGCATCGCTAAATATTTCACAGGTACTCGCCCTATAAACATCACAAGCATACAGGTAGCAAAAAGCAACATCGCTGTTGATAAGTTGGTTAACGCGATCAATCCGCATATCACACCACACCAGATCAAAACAGGAATCAATGTCTCTTTAAAATCTTCAATGTTTTGCTGCTTCTTAGATAGCATACTGGCCAGGTTGATGATGAGCGCCAAGCTTGCAAAATCAGAAGGCTGAAAAGACGTATTAATAATAGGAAGTGTAATCCAACGAGCGGCATCGTTGATGGTGGTTCCGTTCGTGAAGGTGTATATCAATAATGGAACACTCACCCATAGTGCGAACCTGGAAATTTTAGAATAGTAACGGTAATCTATCTTGTGAGCAAACCACATAGCCGCTAAACCCAAAAACACCATGAAGGTGTGCTTCAACAAATAGGATTCCGGGCTAGCCGTGCGTTTATAAGCAAGCGTTCCAATCGAACTATATACTACTAAAATGCTGATCAGCGAAAGTGCGAAGACTACTGCCCAGATGACCCGGTCACCCAGCAGATTTTTGTCAGCCCATGTTTTAAATTTTGCGATCATACCAGTGCTTTTTCTACTTCCTTCTTCAATTCCAGAACAGCTGTGCGAAATTGATTTCCCCGGTCTTCATAATTTTTGAATAAATCAAAACTTGCACAGGCCGGTGATAGTAACACAACATCCCCAGGCTTTGAAACGCGCAGCGCAAGTTGTACCAACTCCTTCACACTTTGCGTTTCATATATTTCACTCACAACACCTCCGAATGCCGTTCTCAGTTTGTTGTTTTCCTTGCCCAGGCAAATCAATACACGCACTTTCTTCTTCACTTCTTCCTCAATGAGTGTGTAATCATTTCCTTTATCAATACCACCGGCAATCCAGATCAATGGCCCGTTATAACTGCCTAAGCCATACACAACAGAATCTATGTTAGTAGCTTTCGAATCATTCACAAACTCAACACCGTTGATGATTGCTACGGACTCAAGACGATGAGGAGCATTTTTAAAAGTTTTAAGGCCTTCTTTAATTTGATGTACGCTTGCACCGGCCCAATGAACAGCTGTAACCGCTGACATTGTGTTGATCAGATTATGGGGACCTTTTAAAGTTGTATCTGATTGTGATATTTTGAAAGATGCATCATCCAAAGAGAACGACATCATTTCACCATCAAAATGCACCGGTGACTTTGAAGTTGATTTCAATGAAACCGGTATCGCTGCTGGCGCGATACTTCTCTTACCCATTTCATCACCCGTTACTGTGTCATCAGCATAGTAGATGAAATAATCGTCTACTTTCATATTCTGAATCAGTCTGAACTTTGAGTTGATATAATTCTGCATTTTGTACTCATACCGATCCAGGTGATCAGGAGTGATGTTGAGTAAAATGCCAATATGCGGGCGGAAGGATGTTGTTCCATCTAATTGAAAGCTACTGATTTCAATTACGTACCAATCATGATGTCCCTGCGCAACTTTGCGCGCAAGACTCTCTCCCACATTTCCAGCTAAAGCAACACTAAATCCAGCTGACTTCAATAAATGATAGGTGAGTAATGTAGTCGTTGTTTTTCCGTTTGTTCCTGTGATTGCAATTACTTTTCCAGTTAAAAACCGGAACCCAAATTCGAGTTCATCGATAACGGGAATTCCCTTATCCTTAACTTTCTTGATAATTTCCGCTTTATCAGGAATGCCTGGGCTCTTGATAACCAAATTAGCCCTAGTGATTTTTTCTTCTGAATGCGCTCCCTCTTCAAAGGCAATAGCATGCGAATTCAGTTCTGCTTTATACTGATCTTTGATTGCATTCTGATCGGATACAAAAACATTATATCCCTTCGCTTTCGCGAGGATGGCTGCTCCCGTTCCGCTTTCGCCTGCGCCCAATATGACAACGCGTTCGCTCATTTCTAATTTACGATGTACGAATTACGATTTTTGATTTTCTCTTACCGTTTTAATTGATGCTACGTAGATTGAAACCAATTGATTAGCCTCATCTAATAACAACTTTAATTTATCTTTATTCCTTCCAGAATCTATGTTATGCATAATGTCAAGAAAATATGAACTCTCATCGGCCTCCTCCTCAACTATCTTTAATTTGTTGATAAAATCATTCGTTGATTTAGCACGGCACGCAGCACGATTATTGGCACCAACAGAAGTTGAACTTCGCACAAGCTGCCTCACCAAGGCATCATACATTCTATTGTTTGGAAGTTGTTCCGTTAACATCAATACTTCAATTACAAATTTTTTATTTCTCTTTATTAATTCCTCTTTGGTCATTCCTAAATTCGTAGATTGTAAATCTTAAATCGTACATCTCTATCTTAGTTTTAACATGGCCAGTGATAAAATCGCTAACAGTATTCCTACAATCCAAAAACGGGTTACGATTTTAGATTCATGAATATCCTTTTTCTGAAAATGATGATGCAACGGGGACATCAGGAATATTCTTCTTCCTTCACCATACTTCTTCCTTGTGTACTTGAAATAAGAAACCTGCAAAATCACCGACATATTCTCAATCAAAAAAATTCCGCAGAGCAGTGGAATCATTAATTCTTTACGCACCGCCAATGCCAGTACTGCAATGATTCCTCCCAATGATAAACTTCCGGTATCACCCATAAACACCTGTGCCGGATATGAGTTGTACCATAGGAATCCGAGACATGCACCCACAAAAGCAGTACAAAAAATTACCAGCTCTCCCAAATTAGGGATGTACATGATATTCAGGTAAGAACTAAAATCGACACGACCTGAGAGATAAGCAAAGATGGCCAATGTCAATCCGATGATGGCAGAGGTGCCTGCCGCCAAACCATCAATGCCATCCGTAATGTTGGCGCCATTGGAAACAGCGGTGATGATGAGAATAACAATCAGTGTAAATACAATCCATGTGTAATTCTTATCCAACCATGGAAATATATCACTGTAGTCAAATTCGTTATTCTTCACAAAGGGAACTGTGGTCTTGGTGGATTTTGTATCCTTATATTCCATCCTTACTCCTGGTTCAGTCTGAAACGTTTTAATGCTCGCAACCGTAGCGGGCTTCACCTCGCGCACAACAACCTGATCATTAAAATAAAGAGTGATTCCAACAATCAACCCAATGGTCACCTGTCCAACAATTTTGAATCGACCGGCAAGGCCTTCTTTATTCTTTTTGAAGACCTTGATATAATCATCAATGAAGCCGATCATTCCCAACCATAGTGTTGTTGCGACTAGTAAAATCACATACACGTTATCCAACTTTGCCATTAAGAGCGTAGGAATTAAGATCGCTGCGATAATGATCAAACCTCCCATCGTAGGCGTTCCCTTCTTTTGAAGCTGACCTGCTAAGCCCAAGTCACGAATGTCTTCACCAACTTGTTTTTTACGCAGGTAATTAATAAGTCGCTCGCCAAATGTAATTGTAATGATCAGCGACAATACTGCTGCTGCTCCCGCACGGAACGAGATGTATTGAAATAATCCTGCCCCGGGGAAATTAAAATTCTTCTCGATATAGTCGAAAAAGTAATACAGCATCAGTTCGCAAACATTTTTAACATTCTTGCCAATACTTCTTTATCATCAAAAGGATGTTTCACTCCTTTTATTTCTTGGTAATTCTCATGCCCTTTGCCGGCTACGAGAATGATATCTTTTTCTTTTGCCAACATGCATGCGGTTTTAATCGCCTCTTCACGATCCACCATCACCAACGTCTTCTTTGCCTCGGCCGGCCCCACACCTGTTTGCATTTCCTTGATGATTTCCATCGGATCTTCGCTGCGTGGATTATCAGAAGTGAAAATCACTTTGTTAGAATATTTACACGCAATCGCTGCCATCAAAGGGCGTTTAGTTTTATCACGATCACCGCCACATCCCAATACAGTTATCACCTGCTCATTACCCGATCTGAAGTGCTCAATGGTTTCCAATACGTTTTTTACAGCATCTGGCGTGTGTGCATAATCAACAATGGCAGTGAACTTTGATCCGGGCATAATCAACTCAAAACGACCGGAAGCACCCGTTAGTGCTGATAATTTCATCAACACCATTTCAGGATCTTCACCTAACAAGCAGGCGGCTCCGTAAACAGTTAATAAATTATAAGCATTGAAATCTCCAATCAATCTAAACCATACGTTGCGTTCACCAATCTCCAACTCAAGACCTTCAATGGAATTCGTTATGATTTTGGCTTTGAAATCAGCCAGCTTCTTCAGACCGTAAGTTTGCTTTTTAGCTTTGCAGTTTTGTAGCATAACCATACCGCGCTTGTCATCTGTATTTACCAATGCAAAAGCATCGGCCGACAATCCATCAAAGAATACTTTCTTGGCGCGGATGTAGCTTTCAAATGTGTGATGATAATCCAGGTGATCATGGGTGATATTCGTGAACAAACCTCCAGCGAAGTTTAGTCCCGCCACTCTACCTTGTGCAGCAGCATGCGAACTCACCTCCATAAAACAATGTGTGCATTTCTCGTTCAGCATCTGAACCAACAGTTCATTGATCTGAATTGGGTCGGGGGTAGTATGTGTTGCAGTAATTTCTTTATCCACAATGTTATTCACAACTGTGGATAACATTCCGCATCGGTAACCCAACGATGTAAATAACTTGAAGAGAAGAGTTGCAACAGTTGTCTTTCCGTTCGTTCCGGTTACTCCAACCAGTTTTAACTTAGCAGAAGGATTTCCATAAAAATTTGAACCAATGATGCCAAGTGCTTTCGCACTATCTTTCACTGTTACATAGGTGATCTTATCCGAAACTACTTCTGGCAATTTCTCCGATACAATAGCGATTGCACCAAGCGCTGCCGCTTTCTCAATGAAAGCATGACCATCCGATTGTGTTCCTTTAACAGCAACAAACAAATATCCGGGCTGCACTTTGCGTGAGTCAAAGCAGATACCTTTCACTTCGATATTCATATCGCCTGAAGTGGAAGTGATATGCACCTTATATAATATGTCCTTTAACTCAGCCATTCGTCAATCGCAAATAAATTCTTGATCCTTTGGAAATTTTTGTTCCCGGTGAAATGGATTGTGACGCTACTCTTCCTTTGCCTTCATACCCTACTCTCAGTCCTGTTTTTTCCAATAAATAAATTGCATCACGGAAGGTCATCCCGGTTACATCCGGCACATGATCTCTGATCACCGTATTTTTCTTCCACACCACCGAGTTTCCATTTTTTACAGACTTGATCCACTCTTCTTCAGTAACAGAATGACTTGATACACCTAACTCGTTGGTTAACATGGTTAACTCATCTTGCTTGCCAGCACGAATAACAGGCAACACACCAGGCTCCGTGGTTGGCTTCTTCGACATGGCAAAATGAAGATTGATATCCCGCGAATAAATATTATCGGCAATGTCTTTAAATACAGGGCCGGCCACATTGTTTCCATATTGGAATACCCCTCTTGGATTTTTCACCAAAACAATGGCCGTATACTTCGGTGCGTGTGCCGGGAAGTAACCCACAAACGAGGTGATGTACCGCTTTTCATAGCGTCCGTTTTCAAGAATCTGAGCAGTACCGGTTTTACCCGCAATCCGATAGTCGGCATGCTTTAAATTTTTCGCAGTGCCATTCTCAACCACGCCTTCCAAAAGAAGCTTGAGTTGGTTCAATGTTTTATTTGAACAGATCTTATTTACCAGGACTTCAGTTTCAAATTCCTGTTTTACCTGATCCGCCTTGCTCACGGAAGTCACAAAGATTGGCTTGATCATTTTTCCATCATTGGCCACGGCATTGTACAAAGCCAGCGTATGCAAAGGAGAAATCTCAAATCCGTATCCATACGCCATCCACGGAAGTGTGATACCACTCCAGTCTTTATCAGTAGGTCTTGTGATTTTTGGATACGATTCACCCGTAATTTGCAAACCCAGTGGTTTTGAAAGTTTGAGGCGATCCACATGCTCCAAAAACTTGGAAGGCTTTGTTCCAAAATGCTTATCCATCAGTTTGGCCATCGCTACGTTGGATGATAACTCAAATGATTGCTGGATGGATATCTTACCGTAGCCGCCTTCGTGATGATCCCTTACTTTGCGATTATAAAAAGTGTATTCGCCCTTGCCAGTGTTAATGGTGTCGCTCAACGCTATATTAGTATCCTCCAGCAAGGCCATCATGGTCACCAACTTGAAGGTTGAACCGGGCTCGATGGAACCACCAACGGCATGATTGAATTTTTCAGAGTATTCACCATTACTTTCTCTGCTGAGATTAGAAATTGCTTTGATGTGCCCTGTCCTCACTTCCATAACAATTACTGTACCTTCATCGGCATTGTGCGCCTTCATGGCACGATAAAGTGAAGTCTCTGCCACATCCTGAAGATTAATATCAAGTGTGGTTTGGATATCCAGACCATCAATCGCCTTGATATTATTAGCATCGAAGATGGGTTTCCAGGTGCTTCCGGCAATTTTCTGAAACAACGCTTCGCCATCTTGGCCACCCAGCACATTGTCAAAACTATATTCAAGTCCTACTCCTCTGCCTTCTTCGTTTACAAAGCCAATGGTTCTACGACTAAGCTTAGAGAAAGGGCGATAGCGCACATCAATCTTTTCGAAGATAACTCCGCCTTTGTAGCGGCCTTCGCGTATGATGGGCCACTTCATCATATCTTTCTTAGTCTGATAATTGATCTGTTTGCGGTTGAGCACGATATACTGCTTGCCCGTAGCACGAGCGTCCTTCAACATCTGCTTGTAATCCGTTGCGGAGCGATCTTTATAATACCGAGACAACATCATCGCCAATGAATCAATTCCTTTCTTAAAAATTTCGTCCTTGGCTAAAGTCGGATCGATCGCCACTTTATAAAAAGGTAAACTGGTTGCTAACAAACTTCCGTTGTCTGAATAAATGTTTCCGCGTGTAGCTTTTACTTTCTTGTAGTCAAAATTGATCTCCTCGCTCATCTTCCTCCACTCATCGCCCTCCACAAACTGGATATGCCCGATCTTGGCACCCACACTGATAGCAAACACCACCACACATAAAAATGCGATGCGTACTCTTATTAATATGGACTTCTTAATATTCACCTTTCTCCACTACGATTTTAAATGGTGGCTTCGAACTTTCTTTTAATCCTACTTCTTTTACTCTTCTCGCAACCTCACTCTGCTTGCTGGCAAACATCACATCCGCTTTCAGCGTGGTGTAATCGGCACGAAAGTCTTCTACTTCACTTTGTGCTTTATTTATTTGCCTTGTTGTCTTCTCAGCATAATGCGTGTTGCTGATGTAGATCAAACTCAAAAACACGGCAAACAAAATCTTGGGCAGATACTTCACCGGAAAGCCTTCTTCAAAATAGGTCTCAAGTTTAAACTTCTTTTCAAGACCAGAGAAGATACTCGTGCCTGGTGTGCCCGCAGCCTTCGGTTTCACCCGTGCTTCATTGCCACGTTGCGCTTGAGGTTCTATTCTGAATTTGTTTTCGCCCATTTCTAAGTTTAGCTGCGAGCTGCTAGCCTCGAGCTACGAGACATCGCTCGCAACTCACAGCTCATAGCTCACAGCTTTTAAATTTTCTCTGCCACCCTCAGCTTAGCGCTTCGGGCTCTTTTGTTTTCATTTACTTCTTCTTCCGTTGCCTCGATTGGCTTTCGGTTTACTGACTGGAAGAGTTTGATCGGGTTTCCGAAAAAATCCTTCTCCAGTTCCCCAAACACCTTTCCGGTGTTGATGTAGTTCTTCACCATTCTGTCCTCCAGCGAGTGGTAGCTCATCACCACCAATCTTCCTTCCGGTTTCATTACTTCGCCACATTGGTGCAAAAAATCTTCCAGCGCTTTCATCTCTTGATTTACTTCGATGCGAAGCGCCTGAAACACCTGGGCGAAATATTTATTCTCCTTTCCACGAGGAGTGTTCTGTTGCATGGCCGCTTTCAAATCCAGTGTAGTAGACAAAGGCTTGATCGTTCTGGCGGCAATCACTGCTTTGGCAGCGGTGCGTGCATTTTTCAATTCACCATACATGCCAAAAATTTTATGGAGCTCCGCTTCCGGATATTCATTCAAAATTTTAGCTGCGGTAAGTTTTCCTTTTTGATCCATGCGCATATCCAGTGGTCCTTCGAAGCGTGTAGAAAAACCACGCTCGGGCGAATCAATCTGGTGCGATGAAATTCCAAGGTCGGCCAATATGCCATCAACCTGTGTTACTCCGTTCAACTTCAAATACTGTTTCATGTATCGGAAGTTCGCCTGACAAAATGTAAAAGAACGACTCTGTATATTATCCGCCTGCCGCTTTGCGTCTTCATCCTGATCAAACGCAATCAATCTGCCTTCTCTCAGGTTTTCGAGTATCACCATGCTATGTCCGCCACCACCAAACGTTACATCTACGTAAATGCCATCCGGATGTATTTGAAGTCCTTCGATGCATTCGTTCAACATGACGGGGTTGTGATACATTCAGCTACGAGTTTTGAGTTTCGAGCCGTGAGCTGTCTTTGAGCTCACTCTCATGATTTTCCTACCGTTGTGATGAAGCTTTGTAACATCTTCTGCTCTTCATCAATACCTGCCAGGATTAACTCTCTCAATTCCTTCTCTCCATAGTTTAACATATCAACTGCTGTAACTTGCGTCTCAAGTTCATAGGTCGATCCAGGTGAATATTCCAAAAACCTTACATAATCCTTCTGACTATTTCTTGAACTTCCCTGGGCAATATTGGATGGAATCGAAATCACTGCGTTAGTCATTTGACTTCGTAACGAGTATCGTTCCTCTTTTGGCAACTGATCTGCTAACTTGTAGACCAAAATCACCAGGTCCATACCTTTTTGCCATATCTTAAGCTTCTTAAAATTCTTCATCTCTCCAGACTAAACTTCATCGATTCTCACACTCCAAAACTCACGGCTCATAGCTCGCGGCTTAAAGCTTCCATCATCAACTACTCGTTCAGATACTTTTCTGCCAGCTTAGACAATTCACTTGGGTCCTGGATCTGGTTCTTCTCATAGATCGTAGGATTCCAGATTTCAACTTTACTTCCCGTGCCCACCAGCATCACGTCCTTGTCGACTTGTGCGTGAGTGAGCATGTTCTTTGGAATCAATAAACGGCCGTTGCTATCCAACTCTACCGTAATCACTCCCGACAAAAAGTTCCGCTGTAGTTTGCGATACTCTTCATTGAACTCGTTGAGACCTGAAATTTTTGAGAAGACCTTTTTAAACTCCACCATGGGGTAAATAATAAGGCATTGCTCAAAGCCACGCCTGATCACAAGCTCCTGCGCGCCACCTTCCGGTTCGGGCAATTGAGCTTTGATCCGCGCAGGCAGAACTAATCTGCCCTTCGCATCAAGCTTACATACATATTCACTGGTGAAGAAAGTCATTGACTTGTAGTGGTTGTCTTTTTCTCCTAAACAAACATAAGTAACTTTCAACCACTTTCAACCACTTCAACCCACTTTTTTACATTTTTATTCAAAATCAGGCAAAAAAGTGAACAAAATCATCGTTGAGTATTCGTTTAAGTGTTGCCGATATCGATTGTAATCATTGAAATTTGGGCGGCTGCCCGTCTTGCTGGTTGAACAACTATGAAAAATAAGGCTTTGTATGAAAAGTGGGTGAAAATAGGGCGCCTGCTCTTAAGGCAAGCCGGGCACCGGGCTATCCGTTACAAGTCCGGCCGTGCTCAAACCCAGCACACTTCGGGCTTTCCACTACTATCCCTGCCGCGGGGGTTATTGTGTGTCTATTTAAAATGGAATTCAAATAGAATTCTCAATAGCGTTCTCTTGTATGCCAATATTTGCGTTTCGTACTTAGCAGAAATGGTATACCTGCTATTAATTTCATTCCTTAGGCTACTCGGAACAAAAGCAAATCTTTCACCTTTAATATATAACTCGATTTGAACCGACTCAAATTTAAATGAAGGAAACAGTGCTTCGTCTTGTAATTTAAATATCTCTTCCGAGGATAATTAATCAAACTCAACTTTGTTATATCTTCTTGTCCAAAGAAAAAATGGCAGGAGGAAAATACAATTAAATAAGCAAGATAAAATTTGAATTTAAAGGGGGTCATTTTAATTACTTCTCCAACAAAGAAGTTATTTGACTAAATAATTCTTCTTTTGAACTTGGCTTTGACAGGTTATCATCTAACACGTTTCCATTGGCATCAAAAAGCA
>CAZIOY010000011.1:53975-74780 GCA_964540915.1 uncultured Ohtaekwangia sp. | reverse complement strand
GTGCGAAGGTTGTTACTGTTTTTTCTTAGGAAGCACTCGGTTTTTTTGTTTTCATTCGTCTCCTCCAAAGCCATATCATTAATACGGTGAGGCCAACCACAAAAGGCCATAGATTAACCATAAAAATAATAAAGACCAGAAGATTGTCCCAACCACCTTTGAGTGAGTGAACAAACTTTGAAGCAAAGCCAAAGTCGGTGCCGATAGTTTCATAATAGGTAACATTAAGCGTGCTGAAGGATACCTGACTTTTAAGAAAATTCAACCTGCCTTCCATGGATTCAATTTCAGAACGCACATTGGCAATCTGGCTTTCGATGGAAATGATATCTTCAACGGTCTTCGCCTGTTTTAAAATTTCTCTATAGCGGACTTCTAATTCTTTCTTGGTTTTTAATCGGGCTTCCACATCGATGAACTCCTCAGTGACATCCTGTGTGTTGATGTTTTTGTTTTCTATTTTTTTTGCTAATGGTTCAATACGGGCTATCAGGGCATCGAACTGAGCAGAGGGTACACGTATCGATTGATTGTATTGCAACCGGTCTCCATAATTATTTTCGCTCTCGGAGGATATATAAGCGTTCAACTCTTTGCATATTTTCTCAATTTCCAGTTTTGTTTTTTTTACTTCTTCCGTCTGAAAGTCGAGCGAGCCATTGCGGATAATTTTTCTCTCCACGATTTCTGCAGGAGGAAGGTTCTGTTCAGTTACATCCAGAGTCGCTTCATATTCACCCCCGCGCTGGGCCATTTTCGTTTCGGGTGCTGCCATATCCATGGCTATTTCGGGGCTTGAATTATTTCCATTGCAGGAAAACAGAAGGGTAATCAATAGGAGCAGGGTATTCATTTTCATGTTTGATTGAAGGTTCATGTTCATAATGTTACAGTTGGAGAATAGTAACGTAAAGTAAATAAAAAAGTCAGGCGACAAACCTGACTTTAACGACTGGTAAAGTCTATTATTATCCCAATGCCTGCACTCCGGGCAATACTTTGCCTTCAAAATATTCCAGCAAGGCACCACCACCGGTAGACACATAACTCACCTGATCTTCGAAACCAAATTTGGCAACAGCGGCTGCAGAGTCGCCACCACCAATTAACGAGAAGGCACCATTAGCTGTAGCCCGCACAACGGCTTCGGCAATCGTTCTTGTTCCTTTTTCAAATTTCTCCATCTCAAACACACCCATAGGGCCGTTCCACAAAATGGTTTTCGATTCTTCAACTACCTTGGAAAACACCTGCGTTGCCTGTGGTCCAATATCCAAACCCATCCAACCTGGCTCAATGGAATTATTGTTTGCTATTTTGGTATTTGCGTTGGCATCAAACTTATCCGCGACAATGGAGTCAATCGGCAAATGAAGTTCTACACCTTTTGCTTTTGCTTTTTGAATTAACTCTTTGGCAAGATCCAGCTTCTCTTCTTCCACCAACGAATTACCGATGTTCCCGCCAAGGGCTTTAAAGAAGGTGTAGGCCATGCCACCACCAATGATCAGATGGTTTACTCTATCCAGCAGTTTTTCAATAATTAAAATCTTATCAGAAATTTTAGCACCACCCATAATGGCGGTGAAAGGTCTTTCTGCATTTTCCAATACTTTCTTTGCGTTGTCCAATTCGGCTGCCATTACAAAGCCGGCACATTTATCTTTAAAGAATTGCGCTACAATAGTGGTGGAAGCGTGCGCGCGGTGAGCGGTGCCAAATGCATCGTTCACATAAATGTCACCGTGCTTTGATAATTTTTCAGAGAAGGCGAGATCACCTTTTTCTTCTTGTTTATAAAAGCGAAGATTTTCAAGAATTAATATTTCACCAGGTTTAAGTGCTGCAGATTGAGCATAGGATTCTTCACCAATGCAATCAGTGGCAAACTGAATAGGTGTGCCAAACAGTTGCTCTGCAGTCTTCACAGTATGCTTTAATGAATATTTATCTTCAGGTCCTTCTTTAGGTCTGCCCAGGTGTGACATCAACACACAACTGCCTCCGTCTTTTAATATTTTCTGGATGGTGGGCACCGTTGCACGAATGCGGTTATCGTCTGTTACCTGAAAACTTTTGTCGAGAGGAACATTAAAGTCTACACGAATGAGTGCTCTTTTTCCTTTGAAATTAATATCGTTGATGGTCTTCATAAAAAATGGTTATCTTTTTTAGTGGAGACGAAGGTAATAAATCAAAGCGGGAAGAAGGATGCCGAGCGAGCCTATTTTTCAGCAAACGATTGATACTTCTAATTTCGAGGAGGGTAAAATATCTTTCCATTTCCCCATCTCTGCATATTCACGCAACAGGTCATTGCGCCTGGTAATACTTTTTGTTAAGTAATTATGCAGGAATAGAAAGTTGATAGCTTCCCCTAGCAGGCCCCACCGGGGTTTATAATAAAAATGATTAATCATCACCGTTTCTTCACTGATATCATAAAAATAATAGTCATGCACAATGGATTGGAATGTGTTGCCTACGATTTCGTAACTTAAGAAAAAAGGCGGATTGAATTTTGAGATTCTTAACTCGGTGCTGAAGCGAATACCCCAAAGATGGGATTGCATAAGCACATGTTGGTTATTACCAATTAGTCCTGTAGTGCAACCAGCCACTGATTCTTTCTTCAATGGTTCCCCTGAGATTTTGTGAAAATCGATACTTCGCGCCAAATCAAAACACCGCTCAATGGGTGCTTTAATATGCGTGTTGAATTCGATTTTATCCATTTTTTTGATTGCTGATTAATCGCCAAAACTGATGCTCAGTCCTTTCGCTGCTTGCACCAGGTAAGAATCTTTTTTTAAGAAGTTGTATTCCTGGGTCGCCTCTTCCAAAGTGACCGAACTAATCGTATTATTTTTAAAGGCAACCATCCGACCGAAATTCTTCTCCAAGGCAAGTTCAAATGCTTTTACTCCAAAAAGTGTTGCCAGCACCCGATCAAACGCGGTGGGGGTGCCGCCCCGCTGCACGTGGCCCAGCACAGTCTCTCTGATCTCTGCGGGGCAGCCCGCATCTTTTAATTGTTTTGAAAGTTGATAAGCAACGCCACCTAACCGTACATGTTCAGAACCTTTTTCAGCGTTGCCTGCGGTGATGGTTCCTTCTTTGGGTTTAGCACCTTCAGCAATTACAATGTTGGCAAAGCCCCTTCCTTTTTTATATCTACTATTAATTTTTTTTACCAGCTTATCAATGTGGTAGGGAATTTCAGGAATAAGACAAATCTCAGCACCACCTGCTATGGCAGTATGTAAAGCAATCCACCCGGCATCGCGGCCCATTACCTCCATGATCATTACGCGATGATGACTTTCTGCAGTAGTAACTAATTTATCAAAGCTGTCTGTGGCAATCTGAACAGCCGTTTGAAAACCAAATGTCAAATCAGTGGCAGAAAGATCATTGTCAATGGTTTTAGGAACACCGATCATGGGCATCCCTTTTTCAAACAATGTCTTGGAAATTTTTTGAGATCCATCGCCACCAATATTGATGATGGCATCAAAGTTTAACTCTTTGAGTTTTCTGATCAGTTCATCAGAACGGTCTTCAAATTTAGTTGATCCATCCGGCTGCAATACTGGAAACTTGATGGGGTTTGCCTTGTTCGTAGTTTTAAGGATTGTGCCTCCCTTAATATGAATGCCAGAGGTGCGATTGCTGGTTAGCCGGATGATTTCTTGTGGTTCGTTAAGCACGCCATTGAAGGCTTCAATGCTGCCGTAAACTTCCCAGTCTTTTTCTCTTCGTGCACGCTTGGCTATACCACGAATAACTGCATTAAGTCCGGGGCAATCTCCTCCTCCGGTAAGTACCAATATTTTCTTTGTCATGATAGGGGAATTTTTTCAAAAGGGGATTTATTTCAAATAAGTTGCTCTTATTTTGATAAGGCTGGTTGTAAATTAACAAGACGTAATTAAAAAGTTACTACCGATGATAATATTTTATTCAGGCTGCGGCCGCCCTACGCAGGCGGTCATTAATCGCCTTTCCCAAACCAATGTTTGGTACTTCTTCTGCCAGGATAATATCAATGTCTTTTTTGTCGAGTGCCCGAAGGGATGCAAAGAGTCGTTGAGCTGCCTCTTCAAGATTGCCCGATGCTGATAGTACTATCTGGTTATCAAGTTGGTCACGTTGCTTTTGGAAAGTCAGCACGCCCACTCGTTCAGTTTTATGAGTGCGAAGTAATTCATCAAGGTTTCCCAGCTTCATTTTCTTCTTTGGGGCATAGTGGCTTATTAGCTGGCCGGGGGCTTGTGGATTTGAAGAAGAGTTTAACTGTACGCTTACTTTTCCAACCACCAATTCTATTTTTTCAATGCTTAAACCTCCCAGCCGGTACACAATCGGAAAGTCATTTTCGAAACCTACGATGGTTGACTCAATGCCGACCAAACATTCGCCACCATCCAGAATGTATTTGATCTTTTCGCCCAACTGTTCATTTACATGTTCCGGTCGAGTAGGGCTGATGTATCCAAAGGGGTTTGCACTGGGCGCAGCCAGAGGAAAGGACAATTGTTGCAGGAGGGATCGGGTCAACTCGTGATCAGGGCAACGCACACCCACGGTTTCTAATCCGGACGTAACCAGGTCGGGGATGTGTACCTTCTTTTTTAAGAGCAAGGTTAACGGACCAGGCCAGAAACGAGTAGCTAATTTTTCCGCCTTCCCAGGAAAATCCTCTACTAATTCTTTTGCTTTTTCAAGATTTGCCACGTGCACAATCAAGGGGTCAAACTGCGGACGGTTTTTTACTTTGAAAATTTCAAGAACGGCCTTTTCATTCAATGCGTTTCCGGCAAGCCCATAGACGGTTTCTGTGGGTATGGCAACCAGTTCACCCATTTCAAGGAGTCGTTTCGCGGTCTCAATGTTTTTTCCTATTTCGGCCATGCCTTGCAAAGCTAAATTAATTTGTCAGGATGTGGTAAAGGCTGTATGTTGCGTTATAAAAGAAATCCTATGAGTAACAAAGTGCGCTCTATTTTAAAAGCGGTAGCCGTGCTGCTGGTTTTGTTGGCCGTGTTGATGGAGTTGAAAGTGTTGATTATCCCGGCTATTGTGGTGTATAAGTTCTGGCTGGTGGTAATTGCCTTCGGCTTGCTTTTGATCGGATCAAAATAATTTCTCTTTCATTCTCAGTACCGATCTTTCCTGATTGTACTTTTCCAAATCATCCAGCTTAATCCATTTCACATCATGGGATTCTTCACTAACCTGTATCACCGCGTTGGGATCAGCCTCTAACAGGAACCTTACATCGTAATGAAAGTGTTCCGGAAATTCAGTTCGCTTTGGTATTTGGTGGATATCGATGTCAAAGGGCTTGTAAGAATCAATAATGTTAAACTTTTTCAGCCCGGTTTCTTCTTCCGCTTCTTTTAAGGCGACCCTTAGAATATTCTCATCACCATCGGCATGCCCACCTGGTTGCACCCACTTATTTAATTTAGCATGATGCACCAACAGCACGTGCGTGCGACTAGCATCTACAATCCAGGCAGAACCCGTAATGTGACCGGGCAGGTGAGTACGCCCAAAACAGGGCACATCCAACAGGAGCGAAAGAAATCTGTTTACAAAATCTTTTTCCTCCGGGAATGAAGTCTGGTAGCCGCGAAGGCTATTGACCAGATCAATGCGATTCATGAAAACTATTGAATGATAACGGTAGCCTTGTTGAATTTTCCTTCTTCAAGCGCGCCAATTCGTTCTCCACCACCGGCATTGTCTTTATCATCCTTGCGTGCAATAACAAAGTAGGAGATGGCTTTCAGTTTTTTCAGTTTCACCACGCCTTTGGTGTCAGATATCCCCGAGAAGGCTACATTTTTCTCTTTCAGATAATCATCTTCCGTTTCAAATAATCGAACGTCTGCTCCGCTTACAATATTTCCCAAATCGTCACGAACGGTTATCGTAAGGGAAGTATTGAGTAGTTGTGCGGATGCATCGACAAACGAAAAACAAAAGAGCGATGCGCTAAAAAACAGAATGACGTATTTCATATTTTTAAATTTGAATTCAGATTGATTTCCCAGTACATAGTTACAGAAAGCATAAGAAAAAATAAAGGCATCTTTTTCAGATGCCTTTTCAAAGATAAGATTTTTTACCTATCGGAGTAATGAAACTCCTCCGCGTTTTTCCTGTATACCTTTATCAGGCCTGAACGCGCTCTGATATTTCACAACATATGCGTAGGTTCCACCCGGCAAAGGCTTGCCTGCGTTGTTATTATAGCCTCCGTTCCATTTAAAGTAGCGATCAGTGGATTCGAATACCAACTCTCCCCACCGATTGAAAATGAAAATCTGAAAGTTGTCGGTGATGAAGTATGTGAAGATGGAGAATTCTTTATTGGCCGCCTGGCTGCTCGTAGGTCGGAATGCATTAGGCGCTGCAATTTTCGGCAGACATTCATTTTTCACTTCTGTTTTGTCTCGTGAAACACAACCGAATGAATTGGTGATATCCACTTCATAGAGTCCCTCGCTGTCAGCGTTCAGCACTCTTACAGTATAGTTCAGCGTTAATTGGTTTTTAAACCAATTGTACGATATAAATGCGCCCGGATCTAAATCGACACTTGAAGTGGAAGGATCCACATTTTCCGGATCATTACAAATGATGACACGATCTAACAGTTTTCCTACCGGAAGAGGCCCTTTGAGGATTTGAATTTCTGCCTGGGCAAGACAGGTGCTTTTTTTAATGTCAACCCGATACGTGCCTGCTTCAATTTGATCGGTGGTTGCTGCCGTAGCGGTACTAAGAACTGAGCCGTTGAAGAACCAGGCATAGGTGACTCCTGTCGCGTTGGTGGCAGCAGTAAGTGTGAATGGTTTATTGTCTTCACAGGCAGGAGTACTGGTTACCGATGCAGTTATGGTGCCTATTACCTGCACCGTTTGTGGTGATGAGCGCACCACGCATCCCGATAATGTATTCACTACTTCAACTTGATAGGATGATCCGTTTTCTGCAATAGAAAGTGCGATCTGTTGACCTAATAAAGAGGGTTGGAATATTCCGCCTTTATACCATCGGTAAGTAAAATTACCGGAGGGTGAAGCAGTAAGAATAACAGATTCAGCGCAGGCATCGCTTTGTGTAAACGATGGAGCAATGGCAGCAGGTACATCAACGGTTATGCTTTGTGTAGCCGGACAAGCTCCTGCTCCGGTAGGAGTTGCCCTTACCGTAAATGTTGCATTGTTTGTTCCTGACAATACGGTGATGGTGGCGGTGTTCGCCCCACTGACAATACTGCCAGCAACATTGGTTGTCCATACAAAGTTGGCGGGCGCACTGGAAGAGGCGGTAATCGTTGGTGGTATAGCACATACGTTTGGTATGATCGTAATTACCACCGGAGGACTAGGAGTTACAACGACATTTTTCGTAAACACGCAATTTCCAAAATCGCGAACTTCTAAAACATACGTTCCTGCACTAAGTGCAGAAGATGTAAATGGGGAAGTTGATGGTAGTGAAGGTCCTGTTACTTGTCCGGTTCCTGTATTGGTGAATGTGAACCGGTATGGACTCACGCCTCCGACTACGGCAACGGAATAGGTTACAGCGCAAGGATTGATAACGGTTTCAGTAACCGAGGTTATTACGTTATCAGTAAGTCCAATAGAGTTTGAGATCGTACATCCTGAAATCTGGTCCTGTACAATGGCTGAATACGTTCCGGCTATTCTGCCCGCAAAAGGGATCGTTGAAGGAGCCGCCTGATCAATACCTTGCTGATTGAAACTGGCCGGTCCTGATATAAAGTAGGAGTAAGGACCACTTGCCGGCACCGAAGTATTAAGTTGTAACGTAACGCTTCCCGTTGGGGTGCCGCATGAAGTGGGACTAACACCAGTAAGACCAAAGGAAGGAGATACATTAATAGTATACACTTTTTGATCTGTCACAAAGCAGGTGGTCACAGGATCGGTCACAGTAACTTCATAGGTAAATACTCCCGGAGTAGAGGTATCTACGGCTTGCGTCTGAATGGTGCTGGCATTTACTCCATTCACTTTCCATTGATAAGTAGCTCCTGGATTTAGTGCATTCAATGTGGGAGTAGCATTATCTTCACAAATGGTAAGATCCGCACCGAGTTCTACTTGCGGTCGATTGTCAGCCACAATAGCTTGAGCGGTAGAAAAACATCCATTCACATCCGTGTTGGTTACAGAGACAAAAGAAGGTTCATTGAATGTAACCGTTTTTGTTGTGTCTCCACTCGACCATAAATAAGTAAGGTCAGGAATATTAGTATTGTTTGCATCGAGTGTTACCGCGCCCGTGCATAAAGCAATCGCACCGGGTAGGGTAGGTGGAGGTGGTGGACTAAATATCGTCACTTGCTGCACGATGGTGGTGTCCAGTCCGCATCGGTTAAATAATCGCATGGATACCGTGTAGGTTCCGGCCGTAGCATACAGATGTACTGGCGAAGACTCCGTACTGGCAGCGCCATCTCCAAAAGACCATTGAAATTCATCAATAGAAGCATCCGTTGGAGTCCCTGTATATCGGGTTGAGTCACCCACACATACTCCTGTAAAAGTAAATCCCGGTCCACCAAACGCATTGCCCTGAATTTGAATGAAGTTAGGAAGGCCCAAACGGCTATTGGTGCCGCCCGCGAGATTAAAACCATTAAGATTAAAGGCTGACAATTGGGTGGTGTCATCGGCTGCCTGAATGGTGCCTAATGTGCTGCTGCCATTAATGGCCATGTAAATCTGTCCGTCTGGACCTAATTGCAAAGCGCCAAACTCACCATTCTGTTGAATGCGTTGTTTGAAGTAAGGTTGATTCAATGAGTCAAGGAAATATTCAAATAACACTGAAGGACTTGGCGAACCTTTTACCGTAGCGAAGACTTTGTTTCCTCCGGGTGAAAACTCTACACCATATACCTGCCCATTGGATTCCTTTAGATCAATCTTACGATAATTATCAAGACGGCCACTGTTGTTATCAAGTTCAAAGAGTTCAATCAGATTACGGGTACCCGGTGTTGACAGTGCTACCGCCAGATTGTTGTTGGGACCCATTTTCATGTAGCCCTCGCCTTGCTGCTGTACGTTGAAAGTGTGATCCGATCCCGTCTCTGAATACACGGGCTCACCAATGCCTTGTGGGGTGATTGAGTAGGACCTGAAAGTATTATTACCGTATTCATGAGCAATCAACCACTGTGGGGTTGCAGTTACACGCTCTGTACTTTTTGCGAACAGTAAAATATTTTTTTGTATCAAGGCTCCGTTGCCGGAATTGAGTTTTAGATCAAACAAAGAATAGCGCAACTCATATAATGAGGTGCCACTGATGGCCTGTGTGGTGAAAATATAATATAACGTTTCATCACCAGGAACCGGCACAATGATGGATGATTGCGAGGCGGTGGGATCACCACCAATGCCGGCATCAATTTGCGTGTGGGTCTTATCGAACACTTTGTCACCATCGGTATAGAAAATCAGCTTGCCATTTCGGTCACTTACGGTTGCACATCCTTCGGGCGCATCCATGATGCTATCATCAAGTGCTTTGGCCGGACTTGATGGCGTGTTAAAAACCGGGTTGAAATCTATACCCGCCTTATTTCCAAAATACCACACGTTAGCCCGTGCGTCCTGTATGCCATATTCTTTCACGTTTACACCTGCATAGGCAGAGCATCCGGACGCATCCGTCACTACCACATAATAGTATCCCACTGAATCAGGTGAGAGCGTAGTTCCTGTATCTCCGTTAGACCAGACAATTGAAGTGGGAGTGCCCCCTTGAATCTTTAATGGAACCGTAAAAGTTGGTGCACAGGGTGCCGCGGTTTTATCTTTCGGAAAGGGAAGTTCACAACTACAGGCCGTGGTATCCTGCACCAATTGCAATTCCAGGGCAAATGGATTAATGGTTACCGGCAACGTAGTAGTTTGTTTTTGTCCGCGATAAAATGCGGTTAGTCCTACATTAAAACTTCCTGGATTTTCATAGGTATGTATCGGGCTCCAGCCCCGCGAATTATTTCCATCACCAAAGTCCCATCGAAGACTGTCTGCATTGGGTATAACGGTAGGGAAGAATGCAGTGGGAGCGTTTTGACACGTTCCACTCGCAATGAAGTTTACAGAAATGACAACGCTGTCTTTGGGAGTAAACGAAGGGAATTGTGTTCCATTAAAATTGGTAGCCGAAAATAATGATTGCGTATTGATTACTTCGGAAGCAACGGTATCAGTCTTAGTGAATTTGCCAATCAGGAAAGGTCCACCTGAAACAGCCTGGTATAAATGATACATGGCGCTGTCCGGGGCCACCTGCAATCCATAACTTCTGAAAATGGGTGAAGCCAATGTAGAGGTAAGGGAAATGGCAGGATTCTGGTAATCGTATTGAAGCACATCCGCTGCGACACCCGTTTCTCCATGTCTGGATAAATATAAATACTGCCCTTTGCTATCCCACTCAATATCATAAATGGATTGATTGGTGGTGCTGGCCGTGGCCGAGTTAAAAATGGTACGATCCAGCGAGAACACACCGGTAGTGTTATCGAAGTTCAGAATGAGTGCATCGGTATTGGGATCTTGTGCAGATACAGCAATTTTTTTTGTTTTAGAATAATACGAGAAGTTGGCCACTGAAATAGGCAACGCGATTCCCGAAGTGGTTGTTGTGGGGAATGTTGCGGTCGCGTTAATCAATGTGGCAGAATAATTCTGTGATCCATTTTGATGCGTGATGAGCCAGAAGTCAATTCTGTTGGCATGTGGAACAACGATCATTCCCTCGGAGCGGCTGGTTAATCCGGCCATGGCAACATTCTTGGCAGCTTCTACCACACCGGTTGCGGGTGCAGGAAAAACTGCGTTACCAAACTGCGCCAGGTCAACAATGCTTCTGCTGATTGAACCTCCGGTGGTATAATTGGAAGGGTTTGTGAAAATATAATACTTGTTGGTTTGGCCGGGCATAGGTGCCAATGCTGCGGGTTGGTTGGCATCCGGCTGACCGCTGAGACCGTTTCCATTAGGCATTAAAAGATGGTTAGCATCATACACCTGCACCCCATCCGTATAGAATAATAAATTGGCTGTGGCCGGATCGGTGGCTACTGCCGCACCTCCCTTGTTGAAAGGAAGAGCCTGATTGTTTATGGACTGTGCCGCGTTGGTTCCCCTGTTAAAACGGATCGCCTGTGTGGAGTTACCGAAATACCAATTATGTTGTTTAAGATCCTGACCTGAACAGACCAATGGACTAAACAAAAAGAATACTATTATCGAATAGAATATTTTTACAATTTGCTTCCCCTTCATATCGTCTGCTTCTTTTTTGCTTTTATTTTCATTGACTTCCTGTCTTTTTTTAAGGTACTACGAGATGGTAATTTTAATCTTTCAGTTGCCGGGCCATTTCATCTCAAAATTTAAAACGTCCCAATCACACTAAAGTATATATTTTGATTGAATTTATCGTTTGTCAGAGAGACGAATCAATGCTATTTGTCGTTAAATGTTTTTTTTAATGTTATTAAAGAATTTAATTTGCTTTGATTGCGCACTGCTTAAATACTTTTGAATGCATAAGATTGCTCTTTTTTGCTGTGTATGTATCCTCATAGGAACGGGTTCGGTAACTGCTCAGGATCCGCAGTATTCCCAATTTTATGCGGCTCCTCTTTATCTTAACCCCGCCTTTGCCGGTTCTACCGGTCAGAATAGGGTGGGAATGAATTACCGCAACCAATGGCCCGCCATAGATGCCAACTTCAACACCATCGCTGCTTTTTATGATACATACATTGAAGATAAAAACAGCGGAATAGGAGTGTTGCTCACACGCGACCGTGAAGGAATTCAGGGGCTTCAGTCTATGAGCCTGGCTTTTCAGTACTCATACGATCTTCAAATTGTGAAGGGCCTTTCCTTTCGCCCTGGTTTTCAGGCCGCTATCTATAATCGCTCCATCAACTTTGATAGGCTCACCTTTGGTGATCAGTTTGATCCCTTAACTGGTGATATCATTAGTCCTACTTCCGCTGAAGCACTCAATACCGGTCAGTCCAAATTTTTTCCTGATCTCTCTTTTGGAGGCTTATTATACAGCAAGCGCGCCTGGTTGGGATTAGCAGCTCATCATGTCACTCAACCCAATCAATCTTTGATTGGCGAGGAAAGTAAACTTCCTATGAAGTTATCGGCACATGCCGGGTTGAAATTTTATTTTACACCTGGTGAAATGGGTGATGGATTTTATAGAAAAGCGCAAGAACGCAGCGTAGCTCCGGCACTTCAGTATAGGCATCAGGGCGAATTTGATCAGATGGATCTGGGATTTTATTTCACCTTTGAACCGATCATCATTGGAACCTGGTATCGGGGGGTGCCATTTAAAAAAGTGAATGGCTTTACCAATAATGAATCGATTGTAATGTTGATTGGTTTTACAAAAAAAGGTGCTAAAGATATTTTGAACATTGGATACAGCTACGATTACACTATCTCCAAGTTAGGTCCCGGCAGTGGTGGCGCCCACGAATTTAGTATGGTGTACTCCTGGTCTACCCGCAATCCGCGCAAGCCACCGAAGGATAAGTTAATGATTCCTTGCCCTGATTTTTAAACAGAAGCCGGCTACTTGATTCTAAATAGGTGAGATAGATTAGTACAGATATTTTAGTATAACGAAATTAATCATCACCGCCTCCATCAATCTTACAGAAGTTATCCATGCCAATGTGCAGTAAGGCATCACCTACGTTTACTACAGGATGATTATTGAGTCCAACTACGTAGCCGGTGGAAGGAGACTTTACCTGCTCCTTAAATTCACCAAAGGGATCGGTGATTGTGCCCACGATTTGATTCTTATGCACAAGATCTCCGCAGTTGATGGCTGACTGAAACAAGCCAGCATGACGTGCGCGTGCCCAGGTGGAGTTCCAGATTATTTTATTTTCTTGTTTTGGATCCGGAGCCCAATCAATCATTTTCAGATGTTTCATTAGTCGAAGCGTTCCGTTCACACCTTCTTCAATGGCTTGCTGATCGAAGCGCAACGATTCGCCACCTTCATAAACGATAATATTTTTCCCATGCCTGGCAGCCGTTTGCCTGATAGAATGAGGTCGGAAAGGGGAATCGATGGTGAAGGGAGCATGAAAGGCACTTGCCAATTCAACATTTTTTTCCTCGGCCATTACACAGCGTATTTGGGGATAATTCGTGCGCATCGCTCCTCCGGTATGAAAGTCTATACCATAATCAATATAAGGGATTACATCATGAGTAAGGTGATACGCTACCCGCGAAGCGAGTGAACCATTTTTGCTGCCAGGGAAAGAACGATTTACATCTTTGCCATCAGGCACTTCGCGTGAATAGTTCAGAAACCCATAGATGTTTATGATGGGCATACAAATAACCGTTCCTCGTTTTACCCGGTTGTGACCTACATCTAAAATTCTGCGAACGATCTCCATGCCATTTATTTCGTCACCATGCATTCCCGCTGTGAGCGCCAGTACCGGACCATCTTCCAGTCCGCGGTACGCATAAATGGGAGTATCAATTTGCGTGCGTGACGGAAGTCGGGCAATGTTGATAATGATCTCCTTAAATTCTCCCGGCCTGAGGTGATGATCACCGATGATAACTTCTTTCATAGCAATGGATGATGGTTTACTGAATATCGGATTCTGAATTGCGTATATCCAGAAGCGGGTATTCAGCCTAAGCGTTTACTTTATCTTTTTGAATTTTATTTTTGCCCGCATACTTTTCAAGGTACTGATAGATCTTTCCTGCAATGTCTACTTTGGTCGCGCCTTCAATTCCTTCCAGTCCGGGCGAAGAGTTTACTTCGATAATGAGTGGTCCTCTTTTTGAAGCCAGCATGTCAACACCGGCCACGCCTAAGCCCATTTTCTTTGCCGCTTCAATGGCTGCGTGTTTTTGATGGCGATCCAGTTTCACCAGGGTAGCCACACCACCCCGATGCAAGTTTGATCTAAACTCACCTTCGCGAGTGGCTTGTCTTCGCATGGAGCCAACCACTTCTCCATTTACCACAAAGGCACGAATGTCGGCACCCTTTGATTCTTTTATAAATTCCTGAACAATGATTCGGGTTTTCACTCCGTGAAATGCTTCAATTACTGATTGTGCTGCTTTTTTATTTTCAGCAAGTACAACACCAAGTCCCTGCGTTCCTTCCAATAACTTTATCACCACCGGTGCACCGCCTACCGCTTCAATGATTCCTTCCGTATCTTTTGTGTAATCCATGAAAATGGTTTTGGGTAAACCGAGCCCGGCCCTTGATAAAATCTGCAAGGACCTGAGCTTATCACGTGAACGAATGAGAGCCTGTGACTCTACCGCAGTGAATACCTTCATCATTTCAAACTGTCGAACAACGGCAGCACCATAAAAAGTAACGGATGCGCCAATGCGTGGAATGACAGCATCAAAATAGTCGAGCTTCCTTCCGTTATACCAAACCATCGGGTTCTTCTTTTCAATCAACAGCACACACTTCATGTGGTCAATGATTTCCACTTTGTGTCCTCTTTTTTCTCCAGCCTCTTTGAGTCGCCTTGTAGAATATAGTTTTGGGTCGCGTGAAAGTATGGCGATGTTCATACGCCTTCTATTTTAGTTTGGTATGACAAATCTTTTTTAGTTACATCAATTAAAAACCTGTTTCGCAATGTCTTGCGACCTAGTAATACCGGGAACTTTAAATTTCCACGGTTGCTCAGAGAAAATTCGGCTTTAATCACATAGTCGTATATTTTTATTTTCGTCTTAATCACAAATCGCATCTCCGCTTCACCAAAGGAATTCTTGATTTCTCGCTTCTCAAATTTTTTAAATGTGAACTTCATTCCGGTAAACTCCGGATGTTCTTCATCCAGCAAAACAAATTCAAGTTTGCCATTCACTACTTCTGCCGAAGAGCAATGAAGGCTTCCATTATAGGCACCTGTATCAATTTTTGCATGAATATCAGAGAGCCCAAGTTCTGGTAAATCAACGCGGTCCGATCTTCCTAATACTTGCATGGCATGTTGTACTGCAACAAGCTACTTCATTTAATGAAAATAAAAAAGAGGATATCAAGCACTGCTTGCAAAAACTGAAGCACCAAGCCAACGTAAGATTGAAAAGTGAAAGAGGAATAGCCTATCGCAAACGAAGAGCTGCCCGATATCGAACTCGGATTGGCCAACCTCAAGCACAACAAAAACTTCAAACGCTTTATGCTCAAAGGCAGTGCTAGCTCCTCAAAAACAAAAAAAAGACCACCCCAGATTTTTGAGACGGCCTCTTTTTAGATAGTACACTTCGAATATTATTTTGATACTTTAACGGGCACGGAGGTGTTCTCCCAACTTAATACCACGTTATTTTTCTCAACAGCAATAGTAAACATTTCAACAAAGGCCGCAGCTTTACCAGGCTTCGCAGTTACTCTCAACGCATCTTGCTTATCAGAATAGTCAAAAGGACTTCCAGAAGCTTGCTTGCTGAATACGATAACCCATTCCTTTTCTCCAGGAATTGTAAATAAACCATATTTACCTTTTGATAATGATTTACCTTCTACTTTTACATCAGCGCTAAATTCAATGGAGGTAACTGCGTTGGCACCTGTGCGCCACACTTTTCCGTAAGGAACCAGGTCACCTATGATTTTGCGTCCTTTAGCGGATGGTTGGGCGTAATCGATAGTTACTTTTATTCCATCAATTGTACCTTCCGCTTTGGCTGGAGGACTAGCCGGTTTCTTTTCTTGTGCAAGGGCTCCCATTGAAAGTATCAGAGCCAGTACAGTGAACATCATGCTTACTTGTTTCTTCATAGTATTTGTTTTGTTTAAAATTGGAATATTTCGATGGATTTTGCTTTTGAAATCTATTTTAACCCAAAAGTAGAAATTTAAAATCCTCGTAACTCCATGAAAAACGAAAACTTCGCTGAAATGTTATTATACCGACAAAATTTCGTCCTTGGTTTTGGATGAAAGGTCTTTAGATCAAAGCAATTGCTCGATCTGTCGTTTTAGAAACTCCGACTGCACAACACCCGACTGCCGCCATTTGGCTTCGCCATTTTTAAAAATGATTAACGTAGGCACGCCCTGAACCCGGAATGCCTGAGCGATGCCGGGATTTTTATCTACATCAATTTTGACAATCTTAGCCTTGTCACCCACTTTCGATTTCAGGTCTTCCAGAATCGGTTTCATCATTTTGCATGGACCGCACCATTCGGCAGAAAAGTCTACCAATACAGGTGTTTCACCTTTTATCAATTCTGAAAATGAATCCTTTGCCATATTAAATCACCGGTTGTTCGATTGCGGCCACGACAATATGAGGTATGAGCGTTACTTTCGACTTTATGGAATTAGAGATCAGGCAAGCAGCTTCTGCTTTCACAAGGACACGCTCGGCCCTTTCACGATCTTTTTCATCCATGATCGTTACGGTGGTATCCAGTATCACTTCTGTCATCTGGAATTTTCCATCTACCTGATCGAGTTTACCTTTAGAATCGCAATGAAATGCTTTGAATTCCAATTTGGAATTTTCGGCAATGGCTAGAAAGGTAGTCATTAGACAACTGCTTACCGCAGCCGTAAACAAATGCTCAGGCGACCATATGCCAGGTATTCCTTTCGGGAATTCAGGTGGTGTTGCGACTTCAATACAGCCTGCACCCTGGCTAAGAGCAGTCAGTTCAGGTGAACACATAATACCCTTACGGTCTTTGTTCCACTCTATCTGAATAGTATAAAAATGTGCGTCCATATTACTTAAAGTTTATTTTGAAGACTCATCCAGCCCCCTCCATTATACACGTTTGTATAACCCTTCGATGCCAATATTCTCTTTGCCATTCCACTTCGATTGCCTGAAGCACAACAGGTGATGATCACTTTATTCTTGTCTGAAAAACGACTGGTGTTATTGTTTAACTGATCAACTGGTATGTTTACTGATCCGCGGATATGACCACCTGCATATTCGCCTTTTGAACGAACATCCACCACCACTGCGCCTTTCTTTACCAATGCTGTATAATCTACCTTCGGGCCCAGCCCTAGCAGATTTTTCAATAATTCCATCATGCTACTTTCTGAACAGATTTGTTTTGCAAATAATTCACGTTTAGCCATGAACCGGCATCGTGACAGGCAACACCCTGTTGCTTTAACAGATGAGTGCCCGTAGAACTGCGGCCACCGGATGCACAGCATAATACCAATGGCGCTTTTAACGTCTTAACTTCCTCGATTCGCTGGATGAGTTCACTCACCGGAATGTTTACAGATCCTGCAGCATTTCCGCCTTGAAATTCTGCTCTTGTGCGCACGTCAATGATTGTGCCCTCACCATTTTGAATAATCTTTTCAACCATACAAATTAATTTTTATTTTTTCTTTTGAAACATATTAAAGACAAGACCCACCATGAAAGCTCCATAGAGAGAGGAGTTTACCGGGTTCGAAGTAATCGGGCAGGTGCCGCTGAGACACCCAACTTGATGCCAATACACATACCCAGCGGCCAACCCGATCAAAACTCCAATAATTGTTATGAAATGACTCTTTATAAACTGCATTGGCACCGTAATTTTCTACTACAAAATTACAGCAGTAAGATGGGGGAATCTGTGACCTTCGTTACAGAAGCGTAACTTTATTGCGGCCCAGAATGACGAGCCCTTCGTTTTCCATTTGTTTCATCACCCGTGACACCGCCTCGCGGGCAGTGCCGAGTTCATCGGCCAACTGCTGGTGGGTGACTTTGATATCTTTAGATTGATATAACTCAGCCTTTTGCTTTAGAAGCTGAAGTAGTCGCATGTCCAATTTTTGAAAAGCGATGGCATTCACGGCTGTGAGCAACTCCTCAAATCGCTTGTGATAGAGTTTGAAGATAAAATCTGCCCACTCAGGAAATTTTCTCACCCACTCGCTGGCTTTTTCCACCGGTATGAACAAAATCTCCGCATCTTCTTCAACGATTGCTTTGATCTTGCTGGTTTCATTATGAATGCCTCCTAAGAAGGACATGATACAACTTTCACCGGGTGTTATGTAATACAGGAATATTTCATGCCCATCCTTATCGGTGCGCAATACTTTCAGACTACCATTTAATACGAGGGGTATGGCTTTTATGTAGCTGTCCTCCTGCAGAATGACTGATCCAGCCGGAAACTTTTTCAAGTGTCCATAGGTAAAGACTTCGTCCTTTAATAAGGATTGAAAAAGTGAATCGGTGGCAGACATTATTTATGCTTGTTAGGAAAGTAAGAACAGAAAGATAAGCGGAAAGATAATTCCAACCAATGCCAGCTTCCATCCACGACCCCAGAAACTATTTTCACCTTTCTGAATGAACATGCCCGTGCAGGCAATTACCACCATGGCTACTCCAAAAATATCAGAATAGTAAATCCACCATTTGCTGGTATCCTGATGCAGTTGTGTCATTTGTCCAAGGATGGGTGTAGTGCGATACGACTCTATTTTTCCTTTTCCGGAAGTAAGGTCGATTTGAACATCATGATTTGAATAGGAAATCCGAAGGTTATTTTTCTCAACATTGAATCTACGGAGGTTGTCATCAATTTTTTGATCTTCAGTAAATTGCTTGATGAAGCCTTCATTAATCGAATCTATCTGGGCAGGAAGGGTAGTGGTGATTTCCACCGAGCTGTAGGTATAACGTCTGGGATGCCAGGATTGACGGTGGTTAAGAAAAATTCCTGAAATAGAGAAGGCGATGATAAGTCCTAGAAAAAAATAAGCAAGATCGCGGTGAGTGTTGCGTGCAGTGAGTTTCATTTTGAGGGGTTAACGATTACAAAGATAATTAGTATTATTTTTTCTGTGCATGAATCATTTCTTTTTGTAGCTGATCATGATTCCGGCACTACTGGTGCGATCAATGGTTGTGGTAAATTGAGGATGGCTTTTTACATAGTTCATACAGTGAGTGTCTGTCTGGCCTTCTGCCACATTGTGTGTGGTAAAGCATCTTCCTGATATTAATTTCGATTCCAGATGGATTAGATATTGCGTATACCAATTTTTGTCAGCATCGGAGAAAACAAAATCGGAGGGCCCCGGGAGTTCGTTCACCAGATCGTGCGCGTTGTCAAGATGCGCTTCCACTGTCATTTGCAGGTTAGACAACTTGCCCCGGTAATTTATTTCCCACGAAGAAAAAAATTATTGATGGGCAGTTTATTTTCCAAAAGGGTTCAATGCATTCAAGGCACGCTTGCCACCGCCCATCTTGTTCATTGTCTTCATCAACTTGCGCATATCCTCAAACTGCTTGAGTAATTGGTTTACCTGAGTGATGGTGGTACCGCTGCCTTTAGCAATTCTGTTTTTACGGCTCGCGTTGATCTTATCCGGATTGGATCGTTCATCGTTGGTCATGGAGCGAATGATGGACTCAATAGGTTTGAAAGAATTATCATCGATGTCAACGCCTTTCATCGCTTTGCCCATGCCAGGGATCATGCCCAGCAGGTCTTTCATATTGCCCATCTTTTTGATTTGCTCCAGCTGCGATATGAAATCGTTGAAGTCAAATTGATTCTTGCGCATCTTCGCGTTGAGCCTGCGCGTCTCTTCCTCATTAAAAGTTTCCTGTGCCTTTTCCACTAAACTCACCACGTCACCCATGCCGAGAATACGGCTCGCCATACGATCGGGATAGAAACGATCAATGGCTTCCATCTTTTCACCCGAGCTGATAAACTTGATTGGCTTTTCAACTACTCTTCGTATGGAGAGCGCAGCACCTCCGCGGGTATCACCATCCAGTTTGGTAAGCACTACTCCGGTAAAATTCAAACGGTCATTGAATGTCTTGGCTGTATTCACTGCATCCTGACCGGTCATGGAGTCCACCACAAACAATGTTTCAGATGGTTTGAGCGCTTCTTTCAATTTCGCAATCTCATTCATCATCGCTTCGTCTATTGCTAAACGACCCGCTGTATCGACAATCACCACGCGGAAATTATTTTTCTTAGCATGCTCAATGGCTGCTTTCGCGATTTTTACAGCATCTTTATTTTCGGGCTCTGCATACACCTCTACACCCACTTGCTCGCCCAAAACTTTTAATTGGTCAATGGCGGCAGGACGGTAGATGTCGCAGGCAGTTAGCAGCACTTGTCGGCCCTGGCGCTTTAAATAGGCAGCCAGTTTTCCTGAGAAAGTGGTTTTACCAGATCCCTGGAGGCCGGCAATCAAGATGATCGATGGGTTTCCTTCCAGGCTAATATCTTCACTTTCTCCGCCCATCAGGCGAGTGAGTTCATCATTGGTGATTTTAGTGAGGAGTTGACCAGGAGAGATGGATGTGAGCACATTCTGGCCCATGGCCTGTTCCTTGATGTCATCGGTAACCTCCTTGGCAACTTTATAGTTAACGTCCGCATCGATCAATGCCTTGCGGATTTCCTTTACCGTGGTTGCTACGTTTATTTCGGTTATCCTTCCCTGGCCTTTTAGGGTTTGGAAGGCCTTATCTAATTTGAGACTTAAACTATCGAACATGGTTTCAATTTCTAGTAGGCGGCAAAATTACGCTTGCCTGCTTCGTGGTGCAAATTGAAAGGGTGGTTTATTTGGAATAACTCCCGGTATGGTAAAAGCTTGATTGGTAAGCCCTACGGGTATAATTTTCAGAATAAAATTGACTTTCTGAGTATGCTAAAATCGATTGCA
>CAZIOY010000011.1:0-53875 GCA_964540915.1 uncultured Ohtaekwangia sp. | reverse complement strand
TGGTCGCAAAAGATCGATTTGAACGGCTTCTCCAACATTTATAAAATCGATGAGGAAGTTTACCGATATTGAATTGATTAATTCTTTGGATGTTGAAAAACTAAAGAAAGATGTTCAAATCAATTCCGGATTTTAACACCACGAATGAATCAACCCGCTCCGTGCGTGAATTCATTTATTTTCGCTACAGGATTCATGATATACGTAATCATCGTGTTGTCTTTCAATAACTCCACCACACGGAAGCCTCGATAGGAGGTTCCCCAGTTGCCGCCAAAATGTGAATCAAACAGGTACGGTGTATCATAGAGAACTTTTACGCCATCCTGATCATGCTCATGACCGTGAAATACTGCCTTGATGTTGGAATACTGCTTTGTCAATTCAAAATAAGCAGGAGAATCAATTGCGTTGGGGGTCCATTTGTATTGAGGGATGTGGAGAAATATAAAAATGTTCTTTTGTTTTTTATGTTCATCCAGTTTTGCTTTTAACCATACCAAATCAGGGCACAGGTATTCTCCTTTTTCATTAGAGGTGGAAAGCATCAGAAATGTATTTTTCTTAAATACCTTTACATAATTCACGGGCACTGTCCAGACTTCTTTCCAATAATCATCGCTTACCATGTCGTGATTGCCTTTGGTTACATAGTAGGGGATTGTTAACTGATCAAGTTTTTGTTTAGCCTGAAGGAGAAACTCTTTTTTATCGTGGATGATATCACCGTTGATAACACAACCCTGCAAAGGAGATTGCTGATGAAAAAGATTGATGTGCCGGGTGATCTGTAAATAAAAATCTTCAAAGTTGGTGTTGCCTTGTCCGTAATGCCCGTCACTGGCAACAGCAAAGCGAAACGAGACTTTGTTCTTCAGAGAAAGTACTTCTGCAGCAGTGAGCTCCTGGATTCCACCACCCAGAAGCCAGGCAGAAGCTATTGAAAAGTTTTTTAGAAATATTCTCCTTGTTGTTTTCATAGCGTAACGTTTAGGTCAGATCCAAAAGTGCTTGTTTGATTTTTGATTTAATTAATGGAATGGGTTGACTCATGGCCTCATTTAATTCTGAAGGATGATTAACCAATGTGATTACTTTCTTAGCGCCAAACCTTTTAAGCTCATCGGCAGAGACTGTACATTGACCGCATAAAATGAAAACAGGTCTTTTGTATTGTTTAGCTAACGAAAGAACATGGGCCACAACTTTGCCTGAAAAAGTTTGCTGATCTACTTTTCCCTCACCGGTAATGATGATATCAGATTCTTTAATCTTTTCTTCAAGTCCTGTTATCTCGCTGATGTAATCAATGCCTTTACGGAACGTTGCATCTAAAAATAGTTTTGCCCCGGCACCCAGGCCTCCGGCTGCACCTGCTCCCCGGAAATTCAATTCAATCGATTTGATTGTTTTTACGAGCTCAGCGAAATAGTTTAACCCATGATCCAGTTCTTTTACGATTTCTGCAGAAGCACCTTTTTGAGGACCATACACATAAGCAGCTCCGTGTATTCCGTAGAGGGGATTATCAACATCGCATAACACCGTGAAGTTTACGTCACGCAGGCGAACATCAACCAGCGAATCATCAATCGAATCAATTTCCGAAAGCGATTGACCGGTCGGGTTTACTATTTCTTTTTTCTTATTTAGAAATCTAAATCCTAAGGCATGTGCCATGCCAATTCCAGCATCGTTAGTGGCACTTCCACCTATTCCTAGGATGATGTTGGTTGCTCCTTCATTAAGGGCATCGAGTATCAATTGACCTGTGCCTATTGTGGAGGTATGTAAAGGATTGCGTTCAATTTCTTTCAACAGTTGCAGTCCGCTGGCTTTGGCCATTTCAATGAACGCAACAGTACCATCTTTTGATAAACCATACTCTGCGTGAATAGGTCGCTGAAGCGGATCAAGGACGGATATTTTCTTTACTCTGCCATGGCTTTGCTTAACCAGTATTTCAAAGGTGCCTTCACCTCCGTCAGCGAGGGGTACTTTAGTGATTTCATGCGAAGAATCCATTTCCTTTAAAGCTTCGCCTACGGCATTACATACCTCGTGTGCAGAAAGTGATCCTTTAAACTTATCCGGTGCAATGAGAATTTTCACACGAGTTGAAATAAGAGGATGGATGTAATTAATGCTGTGATGCCCTGCGCTAAGGTGAGAAGTGTAAAACTTCTGAATGCATCGCGCGGAGAGATGCCACCAAACTGCGACACAACCCAGAAGTAAGAATCATTGGCGTGCGATACAGTCATGGCGCCACCTCCAATCGCAATCACTAATACAGAAAGTTGTGCCGGACTAGCAAAGCCGGCAGATGCTGCGAGTGGAGCTAATAATGAACTGGTAATTATAATCGATGAAGTGGATGAGCCTTGAGCTGTTTTTAAAATAGCTGCGATAACGAAGGCAATGAAAATGAAAATGGTCCCCTGGCTACTGGATGATGACACATAATCGTTAAGCAGAATATCAATGCCACTGGTTTTAATGACTGCACCAAATGCACCTCCGGCACCGGTTATCAAAAGGATAATACCCGCATCTTTTAAGGCGGTGGAAATCCATAACGGTGTTTCTTCCGCGTCCTTCTTTTGAATCAACAGAGAGGATAAGAGTAATCCAATCGTGAGCGCAACAACAGGATGACCAATTATCCGCAAGAGCGAGTTAAGATTGTCAGGTAAAGAAACTACGCCAGGAATAGATGCCGATGCTATCAATACAATGGGCAGAATAAGAGGCAGGAATGCTTTCCATCCAGAAATTTTGTTACGCTCGCCTTTCAATTCGGTGAGCAATAGATTTGCGTTGATAGTGCGTCCTAATCTCATTGAAAAGAAATAGGAAACGATGGCCACTGGAATAGACGCGATCAGGCTGATGAGAATAAGAGTGGAAATATGCTCTGAAAAATTAAGGTTAGCAGCAGCAGCCAAGGGTCCTGGAGTTGGGGGCACAAGTACGTGGGTTGTATAAAGTCCTGAAGATAATGCTAACGAGAGTTGAGCGGAGTTGGCAGTACCTTGCGAGGCAATACTTGAAACTAACCTCGATAGAATAATGAAACCTGAGTCACAAAAAACCGGTATGCCCACAATGATGCCGATGGTGGTCATTGCTAACACGGAATAACGAATGCCAAACAATTGAATGACCTGATGGCCAATCACCTCCATGGCTCCTGTTTTTTCCATCATCATGCCCAAACAGGAACCTACCGCCACCAGTAATCCAATTTGTTGCAGCAAGGAACCAAAGCCTGCTTGCATCGAGTTAAGTGTTTCTAAAAAGGATTTTCCTACCAGAAGTCCAAATACGATAGAGGCAATCAGTAGCGAGAAAAATGCGTGAAGATTGAGGTATCGCGTCAGCAATACGATGCCCGCAATGGAGACGACAAGTGCCAGGCTAATTTGAAGAAGGCCAGCATTCATTCTCTGAAGGAATAGAAAGGAAAAATGTCTCCTGTTTTGAATTCAGTTTGATGAGCGGGCAGTTCCAAAAATCCGTTCACGTCTTTGAGGTTTGCAAAGTCGCCCGACCCGCCTCCTGCATGCGGATAGGCCATCAGTTTCCCTAGTTCATTTACTGTTTTTACTTGCAGAAAGTAAGTGAGTGTTGGTTTAAACTGAAAATTGGTGGCCAACATAGCAAAGCTCTTCTCTGACTTTAATCCGATACTTTTTTCAAGCCAGGGCTTGATGTATCGGTAAAAGCACATGTAAGTAGAGACCGGATTTCCGGGCAAGGCAAAAACGGTGTGCGATTCACTTTGTCCAAACCATAAGGGCTTTCCAGGTTTTTGACTTACCTGATGGAAAAGTTTTTTTACATCCAATTGTTCCAATGTCTTTGGAACAAAGTCGTACTTTCCTTTTGATACGCCTCCGGAAAGGATGATCAACTCATAGTTCTTAAATATCTTTTTCAGTTCCCGAACGAGCGACTCCTCATTATCGGAAATATGAAACTGATCAGCGTGATGGCCCATCTGTTGGAAGGCGGCCTGCAGCGCATAGGCATTTGACCTACGTATTTGCCAGGGAAGCGGATGCTCATCAACGCCCACCAATTCGTCACCCGTGCTGATTATGGCCGTCTTGGGCAATTGAAAAACACTCACGTGATTTTTTCCAACCGAAGCCAGCAGGGCAATTTCTGCAGGAGATATTTTAAAACCTTCGGCCATTAGTCGTTCACCTTTCTTACAATCCTGACCTTGAGGGTGAATGTTTTGATTCGGTTCGATGGTGTCGATCAGGATTTTAGCAGTTCCGTTTTCGATATCCAGGTCCTCATAACGAATGACACAATCGGTTCCATCGGGTAGCATGGCACCGGTCATCACTTCAAGGGCATTGTTTTCCTGTTTAAGTTTTTGAGGTGGCATTCCTGCAGCCTGTATTCCTTCGAGTGAGAAGGTCCGTTGTCCGAACATAAAAGATTGGAAGCTGATGGCGATGCCGTCCATAGCTACCCGGTTGAAGGGAGGGAAATCGCGATCGGCCTCAATGGCTTCTGCCAAAACATGTCCTTCAGCATGTTCGATATCTGCCTTTATTATTTTTGGTTTGAACAGATTACCAAGAATTATTGATTCCGCTTCCTCAACGCTTACCATGTTTTGATTAGATTTGAATAATGAAGAAACAATTTACGCATATTGATGCTACCGGCAATCCACAAATGGTGAACGTGTCGGAAAAAAGAATTTCGAAACGCGTTGCCAAAGCTCAGGCCGTGGTGCAGTTAGGAAAGAAGATTGTTTCACAGATGAAAGGAGATGAGCTGATTACGAAGAAAGGCCCCGTATTTCACACGGCCATCATAGCCGGTGTAATGGCTGCCAAAAGAACGCATGAGCTGATTCCTTTTTGTCATCCCTTAGCACTGGAAGATTGTAAAATCAATATCTCAGTAAAAAAGAATAAAGCGATCATCAACACTGAAGCGGTGATCACCTCTAAAACAGGCGTTGAGATGGAAGCCCTGACAGCCGCCTCGGTAGCAGCACTCACCATCTATGACATGTGCAAAGCGCTTTCTCACAACATCGTCATTGAAGAAATCAAGCTGATGGAGAAGAGTGGTGGTAAAAAAGATTTTGTCAGGAAACGTAACGGTTAAAGATTACGCACCTACTAAGCGTGCTATAATAGCAGATCAGATTTTTTACCATCTTGAAAAGGTTATTTCAAGGCTGCCAGCGCAAAATAGGATCGAATCTCCTGAAAAATTAAAAAAAATCATTTGGACGATAACTACCAATTAATAAGTCCATTACCATTTTATTAGTGAATCAAAGTTTTAACTGTAGTGTTTTTTATTCCGGTCATCACTAAACTTTTACGCTTTCGTTATGTTAAATTTCGTGTCAAATAGACGGACTTATGAAATTAATTAGTAGAAATATGTTTTCAGGATTTCAGATAAATCCTATCAATCGTGATTTGGTGTTAGTGATTGCAGTAGGGTTGGTGATAGCGATGGCGATTGTTACCTTGCTGGTAATGATTATCAGCCAAATCTGACATCAAGGGTGGGCCGAAACCCACTGATCACCATCTTCAAAAAATTCCCGTTTCCAGATCGGAACAGTCTGCTTTAAGTTGTCGATAATGAATTGACAGGCCTCAAAGGATGCTTTTCTATGCGGTGTAGAGACTGCAATGACCACAGCAATATCTCCGGGAAGAAGAATTCCAATTCGGTGACTCACTGCATAGCCCAATAAGTTCCAGGTTTCGTTTGCATGATCAGCAATTTTCTTGATCTCTGATACCGCCATGGGCTCATAAGCTTCAAACTCTAAGCGAAGCACCGTCTTTCCTGAAGTCTGGTTGCGTACCGTACCAATAAATGTGTTGATAGCACCGGCTTCGTGGAGTGAAGCTGCCTCAATCACTTTTAAAACATCAATGGGCTTGTCAGTAATTTCAATCATGGATTAGTCTTGAGTCTTGAGTCTTAAGTCTTGAGTCTTTAGTCTCTTATCCGCCACTAACTGGTGGAATCAGGGCGATTTCATCGGTTTCTGATAGCGTTACTTCATCACCTGCATAGTTCTGATTTACAGCGATGAACAACGAATTTAGTTTATCCAAAGCAGGAAACTGTGTTGATAATGTCTTCCTCAAATCGCCTACCGAACTTCCTTCTACCACAAGAGTTACTTCCCGACCGCCCAGAATATCACGCGAAATACCGAATGTTTTTATGTTTACCTTCATTTAACAAATATACGCAGTGATTTCATTCGCGTTATTTGATTGATCATTTCTATCTTTCGAAAATAATGGCTGATACTCGACTTTTTGATAATCATGGACGCCCCATCACTTACCTGCGCCTTGCGGTAACGGATCGGTGCAACCTGCGTTGCTTTTATTGCATGCCCGAAGAAGGCATCAAGTATTTGCCAAAGAAGGAGTTACTCACCTTTGAAGAAATTGAGAGACTTATTACCCTGACAGCTTCCATGGGGATTTCTAAAATCCGATTGACGGGAGGTGAGCCGTTTGTGCGAACAGATCTGATGAATCTGATAAGAAAAATTGTGACCATCAACGGAATAAAAGATGTTCACCTTACTACGAATGGAATTCTAACTTCCCCACATATCCAAGAATTGAAATCATTGGGAATTGCATCGGTGAATTTAAGTTTGGATACACTCGATCGCGATCGCTTTAAGGTGATCACGCGAAGGGATGAGTTTGAAAAAACCTGGGATACGTTGCTTCAATTGATCAAGCATGATATTCCCGTGAAGATCAATGCGGTGGTGATGGATGGCAAAAATATTGACGACATTCTGCCGATGGTAGAATTGACCAAATCACATCCCGTATCGGTGCGATTTATTGAAGAAATGCCCTTCAATGGTGGCGAAAGTCATTACGATGCTTTGCCTTGGACGTACAAGAAAATCATGGGCCACATTCAAGAGCGCTATCCATCGTTGATTAAACTTCAGGATGAGCCGCATTCTACATCTTATAATTACCAGGTGCCGGGCTATAAAGGAAATGTGGGTGTGATCGCGGCTTTCAGTCGCACGTTTTGCGGCACGTGTAATCGTATTCGAGTAACCGCTCAAGGTGTTTTGAAAACCTGTTTATATGACGATGGTGTTTTGAATATCAAATCGCTGATGCGCGAAGGAAAAACTGACGAAGAAATCAAATCAGAATTACTCAAAGCATTCAGCAGCCGACCTAAAAATGGTTTTGAAGCAGAGGAGAGAAGAACGTCTGGGGCACCGGTGATGGAGTCGATGTCAACCATAGGAGGATAAAACGATGGAGTTTTATCTGCTCTTGATTTCATTTTTTATTATTGCTCTTGTTTACTCTTCTGTTGGTTTTGGTGGCGGCTCCAGTTACCTCGCACTAATGGCTCAGCCCTTTTTTGCGTTATTACCTGAGGTGATTAGGCCAACAGCATTGCTTTGCAACATTGTAGTTGTTACAGGCGGCACGATCATATTTTATAAGCAAGGCAAACTATCCTGGAAAGAGATATGGCCCTTCCTGATTGCGAGTGTGCCGATGGCTTTTGTAGGTGGATTTTGGAAACTACAAGACTCCGTATTCTTCATCTTACTTGGAATTACGCTATTGATTGCTTCTGTTTTTCTCTGGATACAACCCGATACAAAGAGTGTCTCTTCATCGAGGATTGACAGCACGATTAACAAGGCAGCGATTGGGGGACTTATTGGCTTCCTATCGGGATTGGTGAGCATAGGAGGAGGAATTTTTCTTTCTCCCATTCTGCATTTTCTGAATTGGGCAGATGCAAAAAAGATTTCGGCTCTGGCGAGCGTTTTTATTCTTGTTAATTCAATTAGCGGTTTGATGGGTCAATTCTCACATGGCTTCCCTGTGCTTGATTGGCGATTAATGATTTCGCTGTTGCTGGCCGTTTTTATTGGCGGGCAAATCGGTTCCCGCCTGGGTGTGAGAAAATTTAACACCCTGTATATACGCAGAATTACTGCTTTGTTAATTCTCGTTGCTTCACTGAATATTCTTAAAGATCATTTATGAAAAAGTTATTACTCATTGGTTTGTTGTTTGTATCAGTAGCAGGGTTCTCGCAAAACAGGGTAAATCCGGTTATAAAAAATTATGGTGGAATTTTTGAAATCCCGTATGCCGAAGAGAAACCTGATCCATCCCTGGACTATAAAATTATTATCGAGATAGCCACCGCCAGTGATAAACCCGACTCCACCAACTGGGCATTATATAATGTTGCCCGATTGATCAACCTTCACGTAATGGGAGGGGTGCCAAAAGAAAAATTGCATGTGGTGTTGGCCATTCACGGTGGTGCTGCTTTTTCGGTGATGAATAATGAAACTTACAAAGCTAAATACGGTGTGGATAATCCAACCCTGAAATTATTTAAGGAGCTGGATCAAGCAGGCGTGAAAATGTTTGTATGCGGTCAGTCAATCATGGCACGAAACATCGATCGGTTTAAAATGGTGCCCGAAGTAAAAGTGGCTACTTCCATGCTCACTACCATGACGACCTACCAGCTCAAAGGCTATGCTGCGTTAAAGTTTTAGTGCTTGTGTCTGCAGTTTATCAAATGAGTTAATAAAACGACAAATAGCAAAGAGTCTATTAACCTAAATTGGGCAACTCTTCCTATTTTGCAGGTCTAAGTTTATTCAGATGAAACAAATACGATTTTCTGAGCACGTGTTGCCCCACCTGATCGCGGTGGTTGTTTTTCTGGTGGTAACTATCCTCTTCTTTAATCCTGTTTTTTTTGATAACAAATCCATCTCCCAAGGTGACATTCAGCAATGGAGTGGTTCATCAAAAGCATTGCGTGATTATCGTGATGCCACGGGTGAAGAAGGTCTTTGGGCGGGTGCCATGTTTTCGGGAATGCCAGCGTATCTTGTTAACTTAAAATGGAGTGATGGCGTGGTGTTGGGTTTAAAGAAAGTACTTTCAGTTTTTTTACCACATCCGGTAAACGTAATCTTCCTCGCCTTTCTTTGTTACTATATTCTATTGCTCTCATTCAAAGTACGGCCGTGGTTTGCGATAACAGGGGCACTTGCCTTCGGTCTTTCATCCTACATGATCATTGGACTTGGAGCGGGTCATAATGCGCGCATCGGTGCTATTGCTTTTATGCCTTTGATCATCGCTGGAATTCATCTGGCCTTTAGTGACAGGCGAATCTTAGGATTAGGTGTCACCGCCCTCGGCCTTACCCTTCATCTTCGCGAGAACCATTTGCAGATTACGTATTACACCGTACTGATCGTATTGGTTTACGGATTGGTGCAACTCATTTATGCCATTCGTGCCAGACAAATAGCTGACTTCTTTAAAAACATTGGTGTACTTATTCCTGCCGTGTTGATTGCCGTAGGTACTTTCTTTGGTCAGTTTTGGGCCATCACTGAGTATACGACTTACTCTATTCGCGGTCCGTCTGAATTGATTAAGAAAAGCACTTCGAAAGATGATAATGGATTATCCAAAGAATATGCATTTCAATACAAGTATGGTGTTGGCGAATCGATAGCGTTGTTCATCCCCAATATTTATGGAGGCACGAGTACCAATTACTTTGTTCAGGATCCGGAAAGTGAATCGTATAAAGCGTTGGCTAAATCGGGAGATAATGAAACCGCAAATCAACTGGCAGGTTATACATCAGCGTATTGGGGACCACAAGGTTTTACAGGAGGCTCATACTATGCCGGAGCGATCGTTTGTTTTCTCTTCATACTTGGAATTGTGTTTGGAGAAAAAAAGTATATCTGGTGGCTGGTGCCATTAAGCGCGCTAAGTCTCATGCTGAGTTGGGGTGATAGTTTCTCCTCCTTCAACTATTTCATGTTCGATTATTTTCCTGGATATAATAAGTTCAGGTCTTTCAACTTTGCATTGGTGATCATCCTTTTTTCAATGCCGCTGTTGGGTTTGATGGGATTAGAAAATTTATTGAAGGAAGGCTGGAGTAAAACCACTCAAAAGAAATTGATCTGGCCATTGGCTCTTACTGTTGGAGTCAGTTTATTGCTGATCATGGTGGGTGGTGTAGGAAATTTCCTCAAGCCAGAGGACGCGCAATTACCACCTTGGTTCAAAGCAGCTTTAAAGAATGATCGTGCATCTCTGATGCGTGCGGATGCATGGCGAGCCATTTGGTTAATCCTTGTTTTCTGTGCAGCGCTATTTGCGTTGTTGAAGAATTTCATCAGTAAATCCATTATCTATCCGGTCATGGCGTTGTTGATGGTGATTGATCTCGGTTTTGTAGATAGCCGTTATTTTTCTAAAGAGAAGTATGTGCGCAAGCGTGAGAATACCATGTTTGCACCTACACCAGCAGACGAAGAAATCTTAAAGGATAAAAGTTATTATCGGGTATATGACCTTCAGGGTGCATTTAATGACGCCCGCACTTCTTATTTCCATAATTCCATAGGAGGATATCATGGAGCTAAGATGAGGCGCTACCAGGAATTATATGATTCCGGTATTGCAAAGAATACACAACGGTTGATGCTGGATGCACAACAAGGGGCGCCACAGTTTAATAAATATGGTGTGCTCAATATGTTGAATGTGAAATTCATCGTGTATGGAACGGATAAGCAAAGCATCATTGGTAATCCTCAAGCCAATGGCCCGGCCTGGTTTGTCAAGGAATTGATAGTGGTTGATAATGCAACTGAGGAGTTAAAGAAAACTGCGGAGGTGAATTCAAGAGAAGTGGCGGTGGTTAAAAGTCCGCAGACTTCATTTGACAGTCAACAGTCGACAGTTAACAGTGGACTGTTGACCGTAGACAGTTTAACAATCATCACCTTAGTTGACCATAAGCCTCCTTACATGAAGTATGAATCACAATCTTCAGCTAATGGGTTGGTCGTGTTCTCAGAAATTTATTACCCGAAAGGATGGCATGCCTTTATCGATGGCACGGAAGTAACCATCTTAAGAGCTAACTATATTTTGCGAGCATTAGAAGTGCCTGCCGGCAAGCATACGATCGAGTTCAGGTTTGAACCAAAGCCATATACCGTAGGAAATAATATTACTATGGCATCGGGCTGGATTCTCCTTATTGTGGTGTTGGGGATTTTAGTGGCGAGTTTAAGGGAGGAGGAAAGGAGTTAGTCGTTAGTCTTTAATCTTTAGTCTTTAATCTTTAGTCTTTAGTCTTTAGTCGATGGTCCATACAGGCGGATTGATCCTGTCAGTCTAAGGCCCTCAAAGACTGACTGGGGAAAACTAAAAATGCTGCTCCAATCCTGAGCGGCCATTAAAGTCTGAAAGCACCGAAAGGAATCCAATAACAAGTTTCATCATTGACTCTAAACCAGCAAAGGATCCCCTTGTTCGAAGCCGGGTTCTCTATAAGGAGGATCCTTCGCTCGTTGATGCTTTTTTCTTAGTACACGAATGCTTTAAGGATTTATCATTCTAATAATAACATTCTCTTTTCTAATCGCTCAGGATTGGAGTCACTTTTTTTTGGGCACCTTAAAAAATCCCTGCCCCAATCCAGAGCGGCTATCAAAACCCGATAGCTGCGAAGGTAATCTGATAACAAGTTTTTATCATTGACTCCACACCAGCGAAGGATCCCCTTGGTCGAAGCTGGTTTCTTCCTTGGGAGATCCTTTGCTCTTTGGTTTCTAACCATAGTTAGCAACTGCATTAAGGTTTATCATTATAAGTAAATCAATCACGATGATCGCTCAGGGTTGGAGTCGGTTTGTTATTAGCCACATCAAGTATCGAACAAGCAACAACGATTAACGAACATCCACTTACACTAAAAAGAATCATTCATCTTTCAATACATCCACCGGATTGGTCAGCGCTGCTTTCATGGAGTGATAGCTGGTGATCATGATCGCAATGACCAATGTGCCCATGCCCACCATGGCAAATATCCAAAGAGAAGGTGTTATGCGATAGGCAAAATCCTGTAACCATTTTTGCATGATCCACCAGGAGAGTGGCGCACCTATCATAAAGGCAATGATGATCAATCGCGTATATCCTTTGGATATCAAGGCAAGAATGTCGAGCACCGAAGCACCCGATACTTTTCTGATCCCTATCTCTTTGGTGCGTTGTTCCAGTGAGTAGATGATCATACCTAATAAACCCAGGCCTGCGATCATGATGGCAAGTGTTGCGATGATGGTCAGGATAGTCCCAAACTGCTGTTGCGTTTTGAAGGTATCAGCAAAGGCTTGGTCAACAAATTCAAATTGTAATGGGGCATCCCCTGCATGTGTTTTCCACAGGGCATTAAGTTCCGCCAACGTCTTTTCCCACGACTCACTATTTTGTGTTGCGATGCGCAAGGCGATGTACCCCTTATCACCCACACCAAATAGGTTCTTCGATTTGCTATGAAAAATAGCCATCGGCTCTATAGGATTCTCCAATGACCAATAGTTGAAATCTTCCACGATACCGATTACCTCGAATTTGATTTCGCCACCGGGTGATTCAATCTTTTTTCCGATGGCTGTTTCATCTGCGCTCCAGCCTATTCGCTCGATGGCCGCTTTGTTAAGAATCACACGCTCCTCGTCTCCGGGCATATCTTTTGAAAAATTTCTTCCGTGTGTAAGTTTGATGTCCAGGGTAGGAATAAACTGATCGTCACCCGATGTATAATTGAGGGCAAACGTTTCGTTGTTCATTCCTTCTGCACTGAATTTATCGCCACCCCATACTTTTGGAGGCACGGATGAACACCAACTTGCACTCATAACGCCTGAAACATTCATCGCAGCCTGTGTCATACTTTCTGCATCTTTAACAAGTTCAACATGATTCACCACCAGCAGATTTTCTTTATCAAATCCAAGATCTTTTTCAGATACAAAGGTTAGTTGTTGAAATACAATGGCGGTGCAGACCATGAGAATGATCGATACACTAAATTGAAAAACGACCAAACTATTTCTGAATATTTGTCCTTTGTGGCCTGCCTTTAATTTTCCTTTCATTGCTTCCACAGGATGGAATCCCGTAAGGAATAACGTAGGATAACTGCTGGCAATTATCGCCATTAAAATAACCAAGGCGATGAGCGAACTGACTAATCTCAGGTCTACAAATAGATTAAGTTCAATCGATTTTCCAGTGATCAGATTAAACCCGGGTAACACTATTTGCGCAACCGCCAGGGCAAGTACCAAAGCGATGACGCAAAACGATAGCGCTTCTAAAAAGTAATTCAAGCTTAATTCTTTTTTGCCCAGACCTAGAATTTTTCTTATGCTGGCTTCCTTTACCCTGCGTGTGAATTGTGCTGTAGACAAATTCATAAAGTTGACGCAGGCAAGGAGCAAGATAAAGACGGCAATGCCAGTCATGGAATAAACAATCTTCTTATTCCCGCTTTCATTCAACCGGTTATAAACAATTTGATCAGGTAAGTGAATATCCAACATCGGTTGAAGAAACAGCTCCCACTTTTTTCCTGATTTAATATATTCATCATAGGAAACATTCATGATGCGTTTCAATGTTTCTTCTGCATACTTCCGTGGAATGACAGCCAACTTCGCCTTTGTGTTTTCGATGTCAGTATTCTCGCTAAAGCGGACAAAGGTTTCTAACTGTGTCCAGACCCAACTCCAATGAAGTCTTTCTACTGTGGGAAAACTGCTCATGGAAAGCAACGCATTGAATTCGATGTATGAGTTTTCAGGTGTATCTTGAACAATACCAGTTACCTCATAAGTTTGCTGATTCTCGGCAGTGCCCAGACGAATGAGTTTCCCCATGGGGTCTTCATCTCCAAAGTATTTTTTCGCGGTGGATTCAGAAAGTACCATTGTATTAGCTTGCTTCAATGCCGAAGCAGCGTTCCCATTCATCAGCGGAAAGTGAAACATTTTAAAGAAGTTGGTGTCGGCCGCCAGAATTTTCTCCTCTTCAAAGGTGGTCACCTCACCCGATGGATGTGTGTAGGAAATAAAAAAGTTGCCCGGTGTATGAATGCTGGTGACGAGTTCGGCTTCTGCCAATTCTTCCCGTAAGGCCGTTGCTACTCCAGGTCCTGTGGATCCAAACTGATGATCATCTCGCTCGCCCCAGATGAAAGTCTGGTTTACACGATAGATACGATCAGCATGAGGATGAAAACGATCATAGCTGAACTCGTGGCGAACATACAGGTAAATGAGTAACGCACTGGATATACTTACTGTAAGCCCCAGCAGGTTAATCGTTGAAAAGAGTTTTTGTCTTCTGAGATTTCGGGCAAAAAGAATCAGGGCGTTTTTCAACATAGGTCTGAGGTTTACAATGTTAAAGTCAAAGGGCGTACCAACATCAATAACCTTGATTCAGGATTTATTTGAGTATTATTGATTTTCGTGCCTGTTCAATGTTGAATAGTATTGTCCGGATTCGGGCGATTATTTTGGGGGGTGTTGTTAATTGTGATCATTCAAACTTCTATTTTAGAGTTTTAAAGTTTGAAATGAATCTCGATCAATCTGTCTCCTCCATTTTCAAAAGTAAATTTGCAAAAGAACCTTTATTGGTAAGCGCCCCCGGTCGCATCAACCTGATTGGTGAGCATACTGATTATAATGAAGGCTTTGTAATGCCGGCTGCCGTAGATAAGCAGTTAACTTTTGCAGTCGCTTCGAATCAAACGAATCGGTTCAATTGCTTCTCTGTTAATTCTAATACATCTGTTTCATTCTCTACTTCGGAACTGCAAGCTGGAGGAGAGTGGCATCATTATCTGATGGGAGTGATTGACGGCATTCAAAAGAAAGGCCTTCAAGTGGGCGGGGTAGATTGTGTATTTGGTGGAGATATTCCGGGCGGTGCAGGCATGTCTTCATCAGCCGCTTTGTGCTGCGGATTTGGATTCGCATTAAATCAGATTTTCAAATTGAATCTTACTCGTCTTGAATTAGCAAAGATCGGTCAACATGCTGAACACAATTTTGCTGGCGTCATGTGTGGCATCATGGATCAGTATGCAAGCTTGTTTGGCAAACAGGATGCTGCGCTTTTGTTGGATTGCAGAAGTCTTGAGCATGAATACATTCCTTTTGATTTTCCGGAGATTGAGATTTTGCTGATTGATACGAAGGTTAAACACTCCCTGGCTTCAACAGCGTACAATGATCGGAGAGCTGCCTGTGAAGAAGGGGTGAGGTTACTTCAGCGATCAAGACCGGAAATTAAATCTCTTCGCGATATAGGTCTCAGTGAACTTGAATTCATCCGGCATTTGGTTCATGAAGATATTTTTATCAAGTGCCGGTTTATCATAAATGAAATCGCGCGCACCCAACGGGCAGCGGCCCTGCTCAAAGCGAATGATCTCAGGGGTTTTGGTAAACTCATGTTTGAAACGCATCGGGGACTGAGCCAGGAGTATGAGGTAAGTTGCGCTGAATCAGACCTGTTGGTAAGTATAGCATCTCAATTTTCGGAAGATGTTTTAGGTGCCAGAATGATGGGAGGGGGCTTTGGTGGTTGCACCATCAACCTGGTGAAGAAAGATGCCATTGAAAAATATTCTCAGAAAGTCAGAGAGAAATATGTTGGTACTTTCAAAAAAGAACCTGATTTTTATTCAACTAAGCTGATGCAAGGTGTTCATACACTATCGTAAGTATGGAGTTGTGAATATTAAGTATCAGTAAACCCAATTACCTAAACAACTATGAGTTTATCCACACTTGACATTATTGTATTTGGAGCTTATTGCGCCCTGATACTTGGCATTGGCCTCTGGGTCTCGCGCGATAAGGATGGCGTACAAAAAAATGCAGAAGACTACTTTCTCGCGAGTAAGTCATTGCCCTGGTGGGCGATTGGAGCATCCTTGATTGCGGCCAACATTTCGGCAGAACAGTTTATTGGTATGTCAGGATCCGGCTTCGCTATTGGTCTGGCCATTGCCAGCTATGAGTGGATGGCAGCCATCACGCTGCTGGTAGTGGGTAAATTCTTTCTTCCGATTTTCATCAAGAAACAGATTTACACCATCCCTGGTTTTGTTGAGAAACGCTTCAGCACCAATCTCAAAACGATTCTGGCCGTGTTCTGGATTGCTCTGTTTATTTTCGTTAACCTAACCACTGTACTCTATCTCGGAGCAAGGGCAATGGATACGGTTATCGGAAATGGCGATGGGAGTATCATGATGTATAGCATCCTGGCACTTGGATTATTTGCAGCAGCCTATTCCTTATGGGGAGGTCTTTCTGCAGTAGCGTGGACCGATGTAGTGCAGGTAGTTCTTTTGGTCTTTGGCGGATTAGTAACGACCTATATTACGCTTGAGGAAATTTCACCCACCGGTGGTTTAATTGATGGGTTTGTTCATGTGTTCAATACAGTACCCGGTAAATTTTCGATGATATTATCGAAGGGTGAAATCATCACACCGGACGGAAAAGATGCATGGTGGGATTTGCCCGGTTTGGCAGTACTGGTAGGTGGAATGTGGGTGGCCAACATTTATTACTGGGGATTTAATCAATATATCATTCAACGAACGTTGGCTGCCAAAAGTCTCGAGGAATCACAAAAGGGTATTGTGTTTGCCGCTGCTTTAAAAATGATCATACCCCTTATTGTAGTTGTTCCGGGAATCATTGCTTACGTGATGAATGCGGATGCATCGGGACAATTGACACCCGAAACGCTTGACCCAAGTTTCTTGAATAAAGACGGTGGCGTTATTAATGACAATGCCTTCCCCTGGTTGGTACGCAGTTTCATCCCTCCTGGTCTTAAGGGATTAGTTTTGGCAGCGTTGGCAGCGGCTATTGTTTCATCGCTGGCGTCCATGCTCAATTCTACGTCTACCATTTTCACGATGGATATTTTCCTTCCCTACATCAATAAAAATGCTTCTGATAAGTTAACGGTGAATGTAGGTCGTATCAGCGGAGCCGTTGCTTTGGTGATTGCGATGATTATTGCCCCTATGCTTGGAAATTTAGGACAAGCCTTTCAGTTTATTCAGGAGTATACGGGCGTTGTCAGTCCGGGAATTCTGGCAGTGTTCCTCACCGGTTTATTCTGGAAGCGCGCTACTAATAATGCAGCCATCTGGGGTGTTATTCTTTCCATACCCATCGCCATGTATTTTAAGGTAGCCCCGAATGGTTGGTCGGATGCAGCTATTTTCGTGCATATCCCATTCATGAATCAAATGTTCATTACCGCACTGGCTTCTATCACTATCATTTTGGTGATCAGTTACCTGGAAGGAAAAGGAAAGGTGAATGAAAAGGGAATCAATCTGACTTCCGAATTATTTAAGACAAGTCCTACATTCAATATTGGAGCAGTGGTTATTCTGATCATTTGTACGATTCTTTATACAATATTCTGGTAGCACGTTGATTAAACAAATCAATACTAAAAAGCCCCGAGTGATCGGGGTTTTTTATTTTTTGGCTATGGTAAAAAAATAGATTCATTAACAATAGAGTCCGAAAAAAAATAAGACAAAAGGCAAAGCGTGAATCCTTGAATAAGTATGATCTGCTGAAAAAGTAGACAGTAAGCGTATAGCAGTCGATGAGTATCGGCTTTCCATACATCCAGTAATATTGGGAAGTGGTAAGCCTTGTTTCAAGATATCACATCGCGAAAGAATGGGAAATTAGTAAGCCATAAAGTGTACGACATTGGCTTGGTTTTACTCACGTTTATTCCAGCTTAATTTGTCTTCTTGATTTATTTTCGACTCCTGATTGTAAGTCCCAGCCGGAAGTCCATCATTTGCGCAAAGCTGGTGTATACATAACCCACGTGATGCTTATGAATAACCTGGGTCTGCGTATTTATAAATGCGGCTTCCACAACACTGGAGCGGTTGGGCGGTGAACTGGATTGATGACCATCGGGCACATCCGTATTCATGTAATTTACTGTGCCGCCCTGGGTATAGAAAGCGCTTACGTTGATAAACAAAACTTCGGTGTGCAGTTTCTTGAATAAGGAGGAGAGATCATACTTTAAGCCTCCGCCAACGGAATAAATCCAGATTCCATCTTTCTGAAGCAGATCTGTTTCCACCGGTTCACAACTATCGAAATCGTCCGGATCATAGATATTTAAATTAGTGCTAAACCATGAATAGCCTGCCTTCATTCCAACGTAAGGAATTAATTTTTTACCGGTAGTCAGATTATACCGCCCTGAAGCCATCAGATTTGTAAAGGAGTTGGTAACGTTGATATCCATGTCTGCAGTTGTACCATCACTGAACGTGTACTGCTGTCGTGTTTGATCGTAACCATACATGGTGAAATTCATTTCCGCTCCCAATGCATACCTCTTGTCAGGCGATACGAGATGAAAATCCATAATCACTCCATGGCCTTGATTGATATTTTGTTTCATTTTGCCCGTGGGGGATGTATAGGCATAACCCAACGACCATTCCCGGGTCCACTGTGCATAACTGGTTTGCATGGATACTACGAGGACGAACACGAAAAGTAGCTTTTTCATGAGATGTGCGGTTGGGTTAATGAAGGTACAAAAAAAATCAATGGCTGTTTTTAATGGCATAATTACCTGAACCGATTTTCAGCCTGATAGATTGCGTATTTTAGCGTCATGCAGCTGGAAGAAAAAGTGAATGCAGTAAAACAAGTGTTAGAAAACCTGGACCAACAGATTTCAGGTTTCCAATCGGCTACCAGTTTGCATTGTAAATGGGGTTGTGGCAAATGTTGTTTCAAGCCCGACATCGAAGCTACCATTCTCGAGTTTCTCCCTTTCGCATTTCATCTTTATCAGCTGGGTAAGGCGCAAGAATGGCTAGATAAATTAAATGAGTCGGATTCTTCTATTTGTCATATCCTGAATCCCACCCAGGCCAGTGCGGGTTTGTGTTCTGAGTATGAGCACCGCGGACTGATTTGCCGGCTCTTTGGTTATTCGGCCCGCACCAACAAGTATGGCAAGAAAGAGTTGATTACCTGTCAGATCATTAAAACCGAGCAGGCGGGGGCGTATGAAAAGGCAACTGCAGAAATAGATAATGGCTTGCCCGTGCCCGTGATGAACCAGTTCTACATGCAATTGCACGGTATCGACTTTGAGTTAACACAAACCTTTTATCCGATCAACGAGGCCATCAAAAAGGCAATTGAAACGGTGCTTCAGTATTATTCATATCGGTAGAGAACGGGCCTTGCAGTTAATCTGGTGAGAAGATGTGAATGGTCAATACGCGAAGTAGTGTTGGTCCGGGTACGATGATCGAAAGGCGAGATTGTCTACCACGTTTTAAAAAAACCCGATCCTAACTGAAAGGTCAATTTGAAAACCGTCTGCCTCAACTTTTTAACTACCTGAGACGAATTACCTTTTGGTGAAAGAGGAGGTGTAATCCGGGAAGATTTTGAGTCACCGTCATGCAGCCACGTGGTGACGGAAATAATAATCGCCACCACAATGCCAAGGATCAGTAAAAAGTCTCTATGAGATGCCGTTAGTTTCACATCTGGGCCACGTCCAAAACGAATGCCACGTGTGTAACCTATGAAAAACAGCAGCATAAGGCATTTTTTCATTTCCGGATGTACAAAATCGTACAAAACTTCGCTTCATTTCCGAACGGTTCCATGCATTTTCGGTTACCCGGCCTATTCTTTGCTTATCTACCATGGAACTACTTTTCTTATTAAATTTGTTCTGTTAAAAAATTACGAATCGCTGCAAGCATGAAGAAATACCTCGTTTTAGTGTTCACGGTGTTGGTTAGTTGGCAAGTAAACGCTCAGCAACCTGCAGCAACCTCAACAGCTACTTCGGTAAAATGGATGAGCTTTGATGAGGCGGTGGAGAAATCCAAAACAGAAAAGCGCAAGATATTTATTGACGTATATACCGATTGGTGTGGCTGGTGTAAGGTGATGGATAAAAACACATTCTCCGATCCTGCGATAGCCAAACTGTTGAATGAAAAATATTATCCGGTTAAGTTTGATGCCGAGCAAACGGCTGATGTAGTGTTTCGCGGTACTACTTTCAAATTTGTCCCTTTCGGAAACAAAGGAGCCCACCAACTGGCGATGGCGCTTCTCAATAACCAGATGAGCTACCCAAACTTTGTTTTTTTAGATGAAGAGTTTCGTATTGTACCCATTTTTGAAAACTCTACATCACTGCCCGGATATCGCAAGCCTGAAGAGTTTCACATCTTTTTAAGTTTTGTGGGTGGCGATTTTTTCAAGAAGACCAGTATCCAGGAATATCAGAAAGAATATAAATCTCCTTATATCAATCCGGGGGCGAACACCACCGGAGGGAAGTAAAGAGAGTGGCTAAATAAGAAAGCCCTCATCGGTGGATGAGGGCTTTCTTTGTTTTGATGATTTACAAATCAGAAAAATTACCAGGTAGTTGCGCTGATATTCTTAGCTGCTTTCAAAATATCTCTACGGCTCACCTGGCCAAGTAGAACACCGTTTTCAACGATCGGCAATCTGCGAATGGCAGTATTCAGAAATTCATTTGCCGCTTCTACTACATCGCTGTCGGGTGATAGTGTTTTTACTTTTGCCGTCATATAATCAGCGGCTGTGCGATTACTCATCGGTAAATTATGATAGGCCTGGTCTACCATTACCTTTAAACAATCTTTTTCAGAAATTATACCCACCAATTTTCGTTGACTGTCTAGCACGGGTGCACCGGATATTCGTTTATCAATCATAATATCAATCACCTCCTGAATAGGCTGATCAGGACGGAACGTAATCATGTCACTCGATCGCACCATGTACTGGGTGACCAATTCATATCTTGGCTGTCCACTGGCAAGTTCCTCTTTCGATTTCATTTCGGGTTTAAAATTCATGCGTTTTTAGGTTAGGTAGATGTTTACGTTTGGTTAGGTTCATTATAAATGTAACCTATTTTACCAATTCAGACAATATACAATTGCTGATTATCAGCATGTTGGGTTTTATATTTAACCAAATTCTAACAAGCGGCACATCCTGCAATTAATCTGCATGATTGATTACATTTATATAATTAGCACTTCGATACTATGTATTCAATTTTTGGTTTTGAAGTTCCCGTAGATGTTTTAGTAGCCATTTTGGTTATAAACACCATTTTATTGGTGGCTGCAGTTGTGGGATTTCGAAATCTCAAACTACAAATCAGGGATTTAAAAAGCCTGTTGGATAAAATAAAGGCTAAGCAAAAGGAATTGCGGGAATAGCTTTGAAAAAAGCACAACCGAAAGGGAATTTCAAAATTCTCTTATTTTTGTGCCTCATAAACTAATCAAGGGCAAATGAATCTATTGGATTTTGAAAAGCCCATCGCAGAACTGGAAGGAAAGCTAGCCGATATGAAACATCTTACAGATGATAGTGATGATTCGGTCAAGAATGCAATCCAGGCGTTGGAGAATAAGATTACGGACCTGAAAAAAGAGACTTTTGAGAACCTTACGGGATGGCAGCGAGTGCAACTTTCCCGCCACCCCGACAGGCCTTACACACTGGATTACATCTACGAAATAACCACCGATTTTATTGAATTGCATGGCGATCGCACCGTGGGTGATGATAAAGCTATGATTGGTGGACTGGGCACAATCGATGGTCAGACCTTTATGTTGATCGGTCAGCAGAAGGGCCGCAATACCAAGCAGCGCCAGATGCGCAATTTTGGAATGGCCAATCCGGAAGGATATCGCAAGGCCCTTCGTCTCATGAAAATTGCTGAGAAGTTTAATAAGCCCATTGTTACATTCATCGATACGCCAGGTGCATTTCCAGGCTTGGAAGCGGAGGAGCGAGGACAAGGTGAAGCCATTGCCCGCAACCTTAAAGAAATGTTCATGCTGAAGGTTCCGGTGATTTGTATTGTCATTGGCGAAGGCGCCTCCGGTGGTGCACTGGGCATTGCCATCGGTGATCGCGTGTTGATGCTGGAGAATACCTGGTATTCAGTGATTTCCCCTGAGTCCTGTTCCTCTATTTTGTGGCGCAGCTGGGATTATAAAGAGCAGGCGGCCGAAGTATTGAAACTAACGGCAAAAGATATGCTTAGCAATAAGCTGATCGATGGAATTATCAAAGAACCACTGGGTGGTGCTCACAACGATGTAAAGGCAATAGCTGCCGAGGTGAAAAGAGTTATCCTGGAAAGCCATAAAGAACTCGCGAAACTTTCCACCGAAGATCGCATCAGCCAGCGCATTGATAAGTTTTGCGACATGGGCGTGGTGAAGGAATAATTCAAAATTCCAGATTTAAAATTCTAAATTGAGGTCGCGCCAAGCGACCTCTTTTCATTTATACATGGGGGTGCATACGACATCGATTTTTAATTTTGAATAGTATATTTTGAATCTCAAATGAATCTACACGTAATCAACACCGGCTTCTTTAAGCTCGATGGTGGTGCCATGTTTGGCGTGGTGCCTAAACCTATTTGGCAAAAGACCAATCCTGCTGACGAAAATAACTTGTGCTCCTGGGCCATGCGTTGCCTGCTGATTGAAGATGGCAAACAATTGATTCTTATCGATAATGGGTTAGGGAACAAGCAGGATGCAAAATTCTTTAGCCATTATTTTTTACATGGTGATGATTCGTTAATTAAATCATTGAACAAGGCAGGCTTTTCGACCAATGATGTTACGGATATGTTTTTAAGTCACCTTCATTTTGATCATTGTGGTGGCGGCATAAAAAAAGAAGGTGAGAAGTTGGCGCTCGCTTTTCCGAATGCAACCTATTGGTCAAACAATGAGCATTGGCTTTGGGCGACTAAACCCAATCCACGAGAGAAGGCAAGCTTTCTTTCTGAAAACATTCTTCCGATGCAGGAAAGTGGTCACTTAAAATTCACGGATTCAACAAAGTCATCTCCGTTTTCTCAGTTCGATATTTTTTATGCATCAGGGCACACTGATAAAATGATGATTCCTAAAATAAAATATAAGAACCATACTATTTGTTTCGTAGCGGATTTACTTCCTTCAATTGGGCACCTCCCTTTGCCATTTGTGATGGGTTATGATACGCGGCCGCTCATTACTATGGAAGAAAAATCGAAATTCTTAAATGAAGCGGCAGACCATGGCTACATTTTGTTTCTTGAGCATGATCCTGTGAATGAGTGCTGCACCGTAAAACATACAGAGAAAGGAGTGAGGTTGGATAAAACATTTAGTTTGAAGGAGATTCTATGAAAACAGGCATTGTTCTCTCCGGTGGAGGCGCACGTGGAGTTGCTCATCTCGGTGTATTAAAAGCATTAGATGAATTAGGTGTTGTGATTGATTGCATTTCCGGAACGAGTGCTGGCGCGTTTGCGGGTGCACTATATGCGCAAGGCCTTAAACCGGATGCGATTTTTAAATTGATAAAAGGTGTTGGTTTTTTGAATTCGGTACGACCTGCATGGGTAAGAACGGGTTTATTTAATCTGGAAGGTATGAAGGGAATACTTCAAAAAAATATTCCGGTAAATAATTTCAATAGCCTTCGCATTCCTTTAACGGTAGCGGCAACAGACATTCGCAAAGGACAGATTTATTATTTTTCTCAGGGTGAGTTAATATCGGCTGTATTGGCTTCATGTAGTATTCCTGCAATTTTTAATCCGGTCAGCATGAACGGCAATCTCTATGTGGATGGAGGCCTTGTCGATAATCTCCCAGTGAAGCCAATACGAAAGGAGTGCGACTTTATTATTGGATCACACTGCAATCACATCAGCCCTGATGTCGATGTTGCAAATATAAAGTCGGTGATCGAAAGAAGCTTATTGGTGGCCATTTATTCCAACACAGAAATAAGCCGCGGCATGTGTGATGTATTTATTGAGCCCCCTCGCATGGATCGTTTCAGTAGTATGGACTTCGGTAAAGTGCAGGAGATATTTGATTTCAGTTATCGCTTCACCATACAAAACTTTTTACCTCATCACTTTCAAAAAAGCACAGCCGCATGACATCCCGTGAGGACTTTAAACGACAACTACTTCAAGGCATTCCGGATAGGCTTCCTGAACGCAAGCCGTATGATCTTTCCGTCAGTCATGCTCCCCGCAGGAAAGACATTCTTTCTGTGGAAGAGAAAAAACTGGCAGTACGAAATGCGCTGCGTTATTTTCATCCGAAGCATCATGAAGTGCTGGCTCCTGAGTTTTATAAGGAGTTACAGGATTTTGGTCGCATTTATATGTATCGGTTCATGCCGGATTACAAAATATTGGCAAGACCCATTGAAGAATATCCACATCAATCATTGCAAGCGGCCGCGATTATGTTGATGATCCAGAACAACCTGGATCCTGCCGTAGCACAACACCCGCAAGAGTTAATCACGTATGGAGGCAACGGTGCTGTGTTTCAGAATTGGGCCCAATATTTACTCACTATGAAGTACCTGGCCACCATGAAGGATGATCAAACGTTACATATGTACTCGGGCCATCCGATGGGCGTTTTCCCATCTTCCAAAGAAGCGCCACGCGTAGTGGTGACCAACGGTATGATGATCCCTAACTATTCGAAGCCCGATGACTGGGAACGCTTTAATGCATTGGGCGTAACACAATATGGGCAGATGACAGCCGGAAGCTATATGTATATTGGACCACAGGGAATTGTTCACGGTACGAACATTACCATCCTCAATGCGGGCAGAAAAATTTCAAAACAAGGCGAAGGACTGGATGGTAAATTATTCGTGACTTCCGGTTTGGGCGGCATGAGTGGGGCGCAACCTAAAGCGGGAAACATTGCAGGCTGCATTACGGTAGTGGCGGAGGTGAATGAAAAAGCTACTCAAAAAAGACATGCTCAAGGTTGGGTAGATGAAGTTGTTTTGGATGTGAATGAATTGGTGAGGCGTGTCAATGAAGCAAAAATAAAAAAGGAAATAGTCTCCATTGCGTATCAGGGAAATATTGTAGACGTATGGGAAAAGTTTGATGCTGAAAATGTTTTTGTTGATATGGGTTCCGATCAAACCTCGTTGCATAATCCCTGGGCAGGAGGATATTATCCGGTGGGATTAAGTTATGATCGGGCAAATGAGTTAATGCGGTTAAATCCCGAAGAGTTTAAGAAGCAAGTTCAACAGTCATTAAGAAGGCAAGCGCTTTCTATCAATAAGCACACAGCAAAGGGTACTTACTTCTTTGATTATGGAAATGCATTCTTATTGGAAGCTTCCCGGGCTGGCGCGGATGTTATGGCCGATGACGGAATTAATTTCAGGTATCCTTCCTACGTGCAGGATATTATGGGACCCATATGCTTTGATTATGGTTTTGGCCCTTTTCGTTGGGTGTGTGCTTCGGGTAAATCAGAAGATCTGGATTATACGGATCACCTTGCCGCGGGAGTATTGGAGGATATGTTGAAAAATTCAACTACCGAAATTCAATTGCAATTGAATGACAACATTCATTGGATAAAGTCAGCCAAAGCAAATAGGTTGGTAGTTGGATCGCAGGCTCGCATATTATACGCCAATGCGGAAGGCAGAATAAAAATTGCTGAAGCATTTAATCAGGCTATACGATTAGGAAAGATTGGTCCGGTTGTATTGGGTCGCGATCATCATGATGTATCCGGTACGGATAGTCCGTATCGGGAGACGTCAAATATTTATGATGGCTCGCGCTTTACAGCAGATATGGCCATTCACAACGTGATCGGTGATTCATTTCGTGGAGCCACATGGGTTTCTATTCATAACGGAGGTGGGGTAGGTTGGGGCGAAGTTATTAATGGAGGTTTTGGATTGTTGCTGGATGGTTCAGCTGAAGCAGATAAGAGATTGAAAAATATGCTGTACTTTGACGTGAACAATGGTATTGCACGCAGGGCCTGGGCACGCAATGAAGGTGCATTGACTACAATAGAAAAAGAACTTTCCGATTTAATGATAGTAACCATGCCTTATCTGGCTGATGATAAATTAATTGATCAACTATCCTAATGTTTCGTCCTTTCTATATATTGATTTTTAAAATTCTTGGTTGGAAAATTGAAGGAGAATTTCCTAAGCACCTAAAGAAATATATTGTAGCTGTTGCGCCTCACACCAGCAATTGGGATTTTCCTTTGGGCATAATGACACGAAGTATTTTAAAAATGAAGCACACCTACTTTTTGGGTAAAGATTCTTTGTTCAAGCCACCGTTTGGGTGGTTCTTTCGATGGCTGGGAGGATATCCTGTGGATCGATCGAAGACCCATGATATGGTGCAGCAAGTGATTGGAATATTTAATCAACACGAAAACTTCATCATTGGAGTTGCTCCTGAAGGAACCCGAAAAAAAGTAGAGAAACTGCGCACAGGATTTTATTTCATTGCAAAAGGAGCAGGCATTCCTATCATACCGGTGGGTTTTGATTTCTCTACGAAGCGGGTTGTGATTAGTACACCTTTTTATCCTTCTGAAAATCAGCAAAAAGATTTCGAAAGTCTGAAAGAATTTTACCGAACCATGCGGGGTAAAAATCCCGAATTAGGGATTGATTAACGATTTGGAGAAGACCCTATAATTTTATTGCCTAATTCTTAAATTGACAATAACAAAACCCCTATAAAATGAAAAAAATACTACTCCTAATGGCTGATCTGTGGAATTTCTACTGTAAGCTTTTCTCAGTTTATTAAGCAAGGTTCTATAATTGGAGGTGGAACCTTTCAACTTGAAACCTCGAAGTATAAGGACTATGACTCAAAAGGAATGTTATTCTCTATAGCACCTTGGGCAGGTTATACTATAGTTAATAACTTAGTTCTTGGAGCAAACTTTGAATATTCATATGGCAGTTCTAAAAGATCATCTTCAAATAGTACTTTTAAAAGTAATTCAGTTTTCTTGGCCCCATTCATAAGATATTATTTAAATCAGGGTTTGTTTTTTCAAAGTCAATATGGATTTGGTCCCTCAAAATACAAATCTGATGTTAATGGTCTTATAACTGAAAATGATGGAAATTCATTTATCCTTAGGTGGGGGGTAGGTTATGCTGCGCGGATTTCTGATACTGTATTGTTTGAACCTACCATGGGATACTATGCTTCCGGCTCAAGTGATAGTTCTACAAGAAGTGGTCTCTATGTTATGGGTGGTTTTACCATCATACTAAAAACAGTTCAATAGCGTTAAGAGTCAAGTTTTCGGCCCTATCTTTGTACTAAGTGAAAAAAATCAAACTACTATGAAAAAATTATTATTCGTAAGTCTAATCTTTGCAGGTGCTACTTTTTCACACACTGCATCGGCCCAAGTGCAATTTTCGCTGGGTATCAAAGGAGGTGTGAATTTTGCCAACATTATTGTGAGTGATGCGAGTGCAACCTGGGATGGAAAAACAGGATTTCATGGCGGTGCGTTTGCACTAATAAAAGTTACCGCTTTCGCTGTTCAACCTGAACTAATCTTTTCCCAACAAGGATCAACTGTAAAAATCAATGGGCAGGATCTGGATGCGAATTTCAGTTATCTGAACGTACCTGTAATGTTAAAATTTTATCTTCCTCTTGGGTTGAATCTTCAGATGGGCCCCCAGTTTGGGTTTCTAACATCGGCTAAATCAGATTATAACCCCATCACGAACACCCCACAAAACGAAACTGATCTGAAAGGTTTTTATAAAAACTCCGATGTAAGCTTGGGATTGGGGATAGGCTGGGATCTTCCGATGCGGTTAACCATTGATGCCCGTTATAATCTTGGTCTTACTAAGATTGAAGATAATGCGAGTTTAGAAGCAACCAAAAATCAGGTTTTCCAGTTATCACTTGGGTATAAACTCTTTAAATTCGGAAAGTAATATTTCAATTTTGCCTTTTCAAAAAGCCATCCTTGTGATGGCTTTTTAAATTCCCTTACCGATCACCTAATTTTACAGCGAATTTATTCTATGACCTACCCGGAAACGCTGAATTACTTGTATCAAAACCTCCCCATGTTTCAGAGCATAGGAGCCTCCGCCTTTAAAAAGGATTTAACAAACACCATCGCTTTATGCGAAGCACTGGGCAATCCGCAAAATAAATTTAAGTCGATCCACATTGCCGGTACAAATGGAAAGGGGAGTTCTTCGCACATGCTTGCTTCCGTGTTGCAGGCTGCTGGCTATAAAACAGGGTTATATACGTCACCACACCTGAAGAAATTTACGGAGAGAATCAGAATCAACGGACAAGAAGTAGACCCGGAGTTTGTAATTGGTTTTGTTGAAAGGATCAAACCCCTGATTGAAGAGATACAACCTTCCTTTTTTGAAACCACCGTATTGATGGCGTTCGATTACTTTGCATCGAAACAAGTTGACGTAGCAGTAATTGAAGTAGGTCTTGGAGGCCGCCTTGATTCCACCAATGTAGTTACACCCGTGCTTTCGTTGATTACCAATATCAGTTGGGATCATATGGATTTGCTTGGTGATACCTTGGAGAAGATTGCTACTGAAAAGGCAGGCATTATTAAGCCTGACGTTCCGGTTGTAATCAGCGAGCGACACGATGAAGTAGAAAATGTATTTGTGTTAAAAGCCGGAGAGTGTCACAGTTCAATTACGTTTGCTTCTGATCAATTCAATGTGACGCAGAATGCAAATGGTTTTTATTTAGTTCATCACAAAAACCGGCAACAAATAATAAAGTTGGATTTGATGGGAAGATATCAAGTTAAAAATATTGTTGGTGTGCTGGCCAGTGTTGACGAATTAAGAAAAATTGGATTTAAGATTTCTGACGAGGATGTGGCGAGTGGTTTGAGTGAGGTGATGTCGCGCACCGGTCTTCGTGGACGCTGGCAAACGATCGGAGAAAGCCCAGTGATTATTTGCGACACAGGTCATAATGAGGGGGGCATCCGTGAGATCGTTCAACAGATTGCAGAAACAAACTATCACCATTTACATATGGTAATAGGAATGGTGAAAGATAAAGATGTATCAAAAGTGCTAAGCTTATTGCCGACTGACGCTACCTATTATTTTTGCCAGGCTTCCATACCTCGCGCCATGCCAGCGGATGAATTGTGTAGAAAAGCTGAAAGCGTTGGATTAAAAGGCAGCGTTTTCAAAAATGTGAATGATGCCATCAAAGCCGCTAAAGAAAACAGTTCGCCCGATGACTTCATTTTTGTTGGGGGCAGCACCTTTGTGGTTGCCGAAGTTGAAAACTTATAATCGTTGATGACTAATGAAAAGTAAACTTAAACGCTTTGAAATAATTTCCAGCAGAGAGAACGTGATAGAACCGGGAAAGGAATTGTTTAAGACGATTAAAGGAAACTGGAATACGACTTACTTCAAAAACGATCATCCTATTAGTATTGAATTAGCCTGCGGTCGCGGTGAGTATTCGGTGGGTATGGCCCGCGCCATCCCGAATCGAAATTTTATCGGAGTGGATAAGAAAGGCGATCGCCTTTGGAAGGGAAGCACCTGGGCCGTGGACGAACAACTTGCCAACGTTGCTTTTTTGCGCACGGATATTTTATTTGTAGAAAGTTTTTTTGAGCCGGGAGAAGTGTATGAAATCTGGCTCACCTTTCCGGATCCCCGTCCGCGCAAGCGTGATGCCAAGCGAAGATTGTCGAGTTCGCGCTACATCGATATGTATAAGAAACTTTTGCGCCCAGGTGGCTTCTTCCGGTTCAAGACCGATAACACGGATCTTTTTAATTTCACGTTGGAGGAATTGTCGATGCGAAATGACCTGATGGATTTTGTCTGTACCCACGATCTCTATCAATCAGAATTAAGAACTGAGTGCTATGACATCAAGACTAAGTATGAAGAGATGTTTGCTGCGAAGGGCGAAATGATAAAATATCTTCGGTTCCGATTCAAACCCGATTAAATCTAATCGAGTGAAGGTTAATCAAGAACCTCGAGTTCTTCTAAGATGGAAGCAAGCCTTTCGAAATCTTTAAGCCCTGGTTTCAATTCATTTTCTCCGGTCACATTGATCCCTTCTATAGGGAGGGCCAGCAAATCATTCAATGAATAAGCATCGGATTGGTTGATCAGGATTCTGAAGGAGGAGGCAATATCGGTAATGACGTGTAAATCCGAGATATCAAGTTTCAGCACCAGGTAACTGATCTTATCTTTAAATCGGATAAGTTCACTCTTTTGATTGTCCCATGCGGAAAGTGTAAGCGTAACGATAAATTCCAATGTTGGCAGACGGTTTATAAGATTCAATTGATTGGAAGCTATTTCCAAAGTCACCATCGGGTATTGATCAATCGAATGTAAGGGCGTGGCTTCGGTAACTTCCAATACAAATTGAGGTCCGGTTACCCAGCTGGTTATCTCTTTGTAGGTTGTAGGATCAACCACATCTGCCGGGAAACTCAACCAGTCTACGCCCATGCCTGCGCAATAACGTGCATCGCTGAGGTTGGTGATATTTCCGGCTTTAACTTTGGTTTTGAGCGACATGGCTCAAATATCAAAAAGAAAAAATAACTTTGAAATGAAATTGCTCATAATGAGGAAAGGTTTAGGTGTTTTTCTGGTATTCAGCTTCGTTATATTCTCCTGTTCCACGGATGAGCAGGTAATACCGGATATGGGTCTTGATTATTATCCATTACAAGTAGGCAATTATGCTACCTACGAAGTAAAAGAAACTAACATTTTGCAGTCCAAAGTGACAGAAACCTTCTATGATCTCAGGATCAAGGTAACGGGCTCCAGCATCAATGAGCAAGGTGTGGTTACTTATTTTCTCGTTCGGGAGAAAAGAACTTCTTCAGGCAATTGGGAGAGCCTTGACTCCTGGTCAACAAAAGTCATGGATAATAAGACCGTTCAGAATGAAGGAAATGTGCTGTTTGTTAAGCTTGTTTTTCCACCATCGATGAACTTAAAGTGGGATGGCAATCAATTCAATAACCTGCCGGACGATGGGAATGTTTTCAACGACAGTAATAGTGATCAATATTTTATTTCTGATCTGGATGAACCAATAACCTTGCCCTCTGGTTTTGAAACGGACCATTCGCTTACCGTGATTCAAAATAATTTTTCAGACAACATCGTGGGAACCGATCAGCGAAAGGAAGTGTATGCGAAGGGGGTTGGATTGATTTACAAAGAGATTACACAACTGGAGTATTGCACCAGCTCAAATTGCCTTGGGCAGCAAAAAGTGGATAAAGGAGTTATTCTTATTCAAAGCCTGAAAGAGCATGGTCAGATATAGAATTCATATACTTCTTTTCATTTTGACTTCTTATACAGCAGAAGCACAAACCAATCAGTATTTTCTATTTTTCAAGGATAAGTCAGGCACTCCATTTTCAATAACCGAGCCCTCTCAGTTTCTTTCGGCCAGAAGTATTGAGCGCAGGCAGAAGCAAAATATTTCTATCACCGAAGAAGACCTTCCGGTTAATCCCGATTATGTGAACCAGATTAAATCAGCAGGGGCAAAAACCTATTTTACTTCTCGTTGGTGGAATGGTGTTCTCATTGAAGCCGATGCTGCGATAATGACCAATATTAATTCCCTAAGTTTTGTTAGCGGATCGGTTTTAGTTGCACCGGGTAAAAAGTCGATCGGTGGTCGATTGCATATTACAAGGCAAAAGAAAAACACCAGTGCCGATCAGCCGGTTAACAATACTCAGCTCAAACAAATTGGTTTGGACGAAATGCATGAGATGGGATTTTTGGGTGAAGGAATCCGGATAGCCATTTTTGATAGTGGATTTCAAGGCGTGAACATCAGCTCGCCTTTTTCACTTTTGTTTACTGAAAATCGTGTGAAGCAAACGTTTAATTTCGTTAAAAACACAACGGGAGTTTATCAGTCGGATGACCATGGCACCGAAGTGCTTTCGGTGATGGCCGCCCATACCGGAGTATATACTGGAGGTGCATATAAGGCAGAGTACGTATTATATCTCACCGAAGATGTGAGCAGCGAATATCGGATTGAAGAATACAATTGGACTTTTGCAGCAGAACGGGCCGACAGTGCTGGCGTGGATGTCATCAACTCTTCATTGGGTTATAATCAGTTTGATGATTCGTCCATGGATTACGCTAAATCGGATTTGGATGGTAATAAACCTGTGATTTCACGGGCAGCACGAATCGCTATAGAGAAAGGAATGGTTGTAGTATGCAGTGCAGGAAATGAAGGAGCAAATTCATGGAAACTGGTAACACCGCCTGCTGATGTGGAAGGAATTTTGGCGGTGGGTTCTGTGAATGCCCAAAAATCGCTAAGCGGTTTTAGTTCTCAAGGCCCCACAGCCGACAATCGCATAAAGCCGGATGTCGTTGCTATGGGCTCTGGTACAAGTATCGTCAAGTCAAACGGAACGCTTGGCAGCGCCAGTGGCACGTCACTGGCCAGTCCGTTAATAGCAAGCCTTGCGGCTGGCACCTTGCAGGCTTTTCCTTCATTAAATTCTGCTCAGGTGTATGAAGCCATTATCAACTCTGCGGATCAGGCTACACGCCCCGATTATTTAATGGGATATGGCTTACCTCATTTCAGAGCGATTAAAAATTACATTGAGAGTTTTCAATTAGAGGAAGCCATCAGCATTTACCCTAACCCGGTGACGGGCGACACCATACAGATAAAATTAAAATTGCTGTTAAATGCTCCTGTGGAGATCACTATTTTCGATGCTCAGGGAAAACTTGTCGAAGAATACAGCAGGCAACTCAACTGGTTAAGCAATCCGATGGTCTATGACCTTTCCAAACTTCAGGCAGGGCTCTATCTGATGAGGGTAAATACAGGCAGTCAAATAGCCACATTAAAATTTGTGAAGCTATAACAGTAAGTAGCATTCAATAAAAGGATGCTATATCTTTGTGCCCTTAATAAGTATTAATCACATGCCTATAATTGCACCCTCCATTCTGGCTGCCGATTTTGCCAATCTTGAACGCGAAGTGACTATGATTAACGAAAGCATGGCCGATTGGATTCATGTGGATGTCATGGATGGAGTTTTTGTGCCTAATATTTCATTTGGGATTCCGGTCATTGAAGCAATCAGGAAGCATGCGAAAAAACCGTTGGATGTCCATCTGATGATTGTTCAACCTGAACGGTATGTTGAAGCCTTTCAGAAGGCCGGTGCTGAAATTTTAACCGTTCATCTTGAGGCAAGTACGCATTTGCATCGAACCCTCCAGCAAATTAAAGCCGCTGGTATGAAAGCAGGTGTTGCTGTAAATCCTCACACCAGCGTTTCACTATTGAAGGATACGATTGCGGATATTGACCTGGTTTGCATGATGTCCGTAAACCCTGGCTTTGGCGGACAAAAGTTTATTGAAAACACGTATCGCAAAGTGGCTGAATTAAAGAGCCTGATTGAAAGTCAGCGATCCAGTGCGCAGATTGAAATTGATGGAGGTGTCAATCAGCAAAACGCAAAACCTCTGCTGGATGCTGGTGCCGATGTGTTGGTGGCTGGAAATTTTGTATTCTCTTCATCTAACCCCAAAGAGGTTATTCAGCGTTTGAAGAACATATAAGACTTATTTTGGCCTGAATTTTGGATTAATTATTCGAACTTTCTATATGAGATCCCTGGTATTTTTCATTCTACTGACTTCACTTTTTTCGTGTGCACGCACGGTCTCACGAATTGATCCCAAACAACAAGTTGATTTAAGCGGACGGTGGAATGATTCTGATTCGCGACAGGTGGCCGATAAAATGATAGCGGAGTTGCTGATCAACCCCCGGTTTAAAGAATATGCTCAGGCCCTCGGCAGAAAACCTGCCATTATTGTAGGACAGATTCGTAACAAAACAAGCGAACATATTGATGCCGATAATTATGTGAAGAAGTTAGCACTGGCCATTTTTAATTCTGGCCTTGCCGATTTGGTTGAGTCGGATATATTTCGTGATAAGATACGGGAAGAACGGGCACAGCAGCAGGATTTTTCTGATCCTGCTACCATGGCAAAGTGGGGAAAGGAAGTGGGTGCTAACCTGATGCTATTTGGAGAAATGACTTCTGAAACCGATGTGTATAATAAAGATCGCGTTGTCAACTATGTAACCACTCTGTTTCTGACCGAGGTTGAAACAAGTAAGCGCATCTGGTATGGGCAGCAGGAGATTAAGAAACACATAAAAAACTAAATCGGCTTCTTCATATTATGACTCTGATCAACATGGGAATGGTTAAATTTTCAGGTTCGCGATTTACGATTCTCAGTGTGATTTTCTTTCTGAGTTCTTGTGCCACTTACTATCAATCCAATTATAATTTTAACCAGGAATTTGAACAAGGCAACCTGAACAATGCCCTTACCAATCTTCAAGCCAGAGCTTCAGAAGCCAATGGTAAGAAAGAATTTTTGTTTCATGTGAACAACGGACTGGTGTTATCGATGATGGGCCGGTATGAAGAAAGCAATGAGTATTTTGAAAAAGCATTTTTGTTTGGCGAGGATTATCGTAAAAATTACCTCTATGAGGTGGCTTCGTATCTCACAAATCCAACGGTAACCATGTATAAAGGTGAAGATCATGAGCACCTGATGGTGTTGTATTACAAAGCCCTGAACTTTTTAAAGATGGGAAAAACGGAGGAAGCCTTGGTTGAGTGTAGAAGGCTGAACATTCGCTTGCAACAACTCAGTGACCGCTATGAGTCCGATACCAAATATCAACGCGATGCATTTGTCCACACACTGATGGGAATTATTTATGAAGTGGACAAGGATTACAATAATGCGTTCATAGCATATCGCAATGCTCTGGAGATTTATGAAGATGACTATGACAAATTGTTTAGGCTGGCAGCACCTGATCAACTGAAAAAGGACTTGTTGCGCACGGCCTCACTCAGTGGAATGAAAGATGAATTTGCAAGATATAAGCAGGAGTTTGGCATGACTGATTTTGAATTTCATACACCGGAAGGAGGCGAGCTGGTATTCTTCTGGCACAATGGTCTGAGCCCGGTCAAAGCAGAATGGGGAATAACTTTTATGGTTGCCCGTAGGGATAATTGGATTTATTTTACAAATGCAGAATTAGGATTAACCTTTCCCTTTCGAATCGATAATTACAATGACAACGACAAAAAAGGGCTGAGTAGTCTTGAATTTTTTAGGGTAGCATTTCCCAGGTATATCGAACGGCCCACTTATTTTACAAATGCATCACTTTCTTTTCAAGATGAAACCATTTCACTTCAACTGATGGAAGATGTAAGTAAGATTGCCTTTAAAAGTCTTGAGCAGAGGATGAATCTCGAGTTGAGCAAAGCACTTATTCGGGTCGCTTTAAAGAAAGCAATGGAATACCAGGTAAAAAAAGAAGACAGGACCCTGGCTTCAGTGCTCGGCATGATCAACGCAATTACCGAAAAGGCAGACACCCGAAATTGGCAGACGCTTCCTCACAGTATTTACTATGCGCGGGTATCGCTGGCGGAAGGTAAAAACATTGTCAACCTCCACCTGCAAAATCAATCCCGTGAGGCCACCGAACACCAGTTTACCTATGAAGCAAAGAAAGGCCAGATACTCTTTCATACGTTTAGTTCTTTAGAAAGCGGATATCCTCAATATGGTTATTGAGTTACGGGGTTTTGCCATCCATGTTTACCTGATTATCTTTAACGTTTAAAACCAAAACCCTGAACAGCCGGCTTTACATATCTCTGTCGTTATTATTGTTTCTGTTTCTTGCAGAAGCAGTTCAGGCTCAGGATGATGAGAAGCCTACCTTTCCTTTAGAGACCATTTATGCGAAGCGCAAAAGCTATCCGGTGCGTACTGCCCTCAGGAATGTAAAGTTCAGCGCCAGTATTGGTGTTGGCAATACGTTTTTCAGGCACAAGCTGGATGGATTTGGAGTCTTTCAACGAACAGGGTTCGAGCCCCGCATTTTTCCATCAGGAGCCGGCACATCGCCACGGTATTCCAACTGGGTAAACGCGGTAGTCAATGACACTCTTTCTGTTCTGCCCGACAGCTATCTGATTAGTTCTGATACTGCCAAACTTGGCTTTAAAGGAAATGGTCTCAATATCCCTTTACATGTGTCAGTTCATTATGAATTTAAAAAGTTGAGGATAGGTGGAGGTTATGGGATTGAGCCAATGTTTATCGGAAATTTTACGCCCACCACGTTTGCGGATAAGATCGGAAGTTTTCAACCTAGCAATTCTTCAGGGATAATGAAAAAATACTATGGCATGGTGGGATATTCCTTTTATCGCATGCAGGATTTTCTTTTTACAGGTAACCTACAAATCGGAGGATACAAACCCGGAAATAATTTTGCCAGAGACCTAATAAAAAAGGGAATAAATGTGAATGTGGGTGTCACTATTGAAAGAGATCTTTCAGAATACTGGAGATTGTTTGTAAAGCCATCGCTCGATTTTAAAAATTACACGCTTACCGTAGCAGACAAGTCCATCAAGCATAACCTTAACGCTGCCTATGTGCAGGTAGGAGTCACTTATTCAATTCCTGAGTTGCCCAAATGCTTTCATCATGAATGTAAGATTCAAATGAATCACGCCCATGGCAACAAAGAATACAGAAGCAGGGTACATCCATTTTATAAAAAACAGAATCCGAATTACGGAGAAAATTATCCTACACTGATCAAGTACAAGGGTAAAAACAAGCGGAAGCTAAACCCCTATTAGCAGAGATTTTTAAGTCGCGCGAAGCCACTATTTTTTTCTACGAAAACCTTTATTTTCCGACAGGTTTTTAGGCTCATTTTTCCTTTATTTTAATTACCTTGCGACTTCGTTTTTAAGGCCTTTAAACAGGGTTTTGAGGCGATTTTTTAACCCCTAAATACTACGTGGCAGAAGAAAGCAATTTACCCCCGGCAAGACAGAACATTATACCCATCAATATTGAAGATGAGATGCGGGGCGCCTACATCGATTACTCGATGTCGGTGATCGTTTCCAGAGCGTTACCTGATGTGAGAGATGGTTTAAAACCTGTGCATAGAAGAGTGTTGTATGGAATGCTCGACCTGGGTGTTAACTATAACAAGCCGTATAAGAAGTCGGCCAGGATTGTCGGTGAAGTGTTGGGTAAGTATCACCCTCATGGTGACTCGTCCGTGTATGATACCATGGTACGGATGGCGCAAAATTGGTCGCTACGTTATACACTGGTTGACGGTCAGGGAAACTTCGGATCTATCGATGGCGACTCTCCGGCTGCCATGCGTTATACAGAAGCCCGCTTGCGCAGATTAGCCGAAGAATTGCTTTCCGACATCAACAAAGACACGGTAGATTTTCAATCCAACTTTGATGACTCGCTTACGGAGCCAACCGTGCTACCCGGTAAAGCTCCCAACTTGTTAATAAACGGATCATCGGGTATTGCTGTGGGCATGGCCACCAATATGGCTCCTCACAACCTGACGGAAGTGGTGGACGGAATTATTGCGTATATCGATAATAGGGAGATTACCATCTCCGAATTGATGAAACACATCACCGCTCCTGATTTTCCAACCGGAGGTTTGATTTATGGCTATCAGGGAGTGCAGGAAGCTTTCCTTACGGGAAGAGGCAGGATTGTAGTAAGGGCGAAAGCGGAGATTGTCACTTCCAGCACAGGAAAAGATCAAATCATCGTTACAGAAGTTCCCTACATGGTGAACAAGGCGATGATGATTGAAAAGACCGCTGCCCTGGTGAATGATAAAAAAATTGAAGGGATCAGCGATATCCGCGATGAATCGGATCGCGATGGATATCGGGTAGTTTATGATCTTAAAAGAGATGCCATACCAAACATTGTACTAAACAATCTATTCAAATACACACAGCTTCAGTCTTCCTTTGGAGTGAACAATGTGGCCCTTGTAAAAGGCAGGCCACAAACGCTGAACCTGAAGGATATGATTGTGCACTTTGTTGATCACAGGCATGAAGTAGTTGTCCGCAGAACGAAGTATGAATTAAATGAAGCGCGAAAAAGAGCCCATATTCTGGAAGGATACCTGATCGCGTTGGATCACCTGGATGAAGTGATCACGTTGATTCGTAATTCTAAAGATCCGGAGGTTGCCAAAGAAGGATTGATCGTTCAGTTCAACCTTTCGGAGATACAGGCGAAAGCAATTCTGGAGATGAGGTTGCAACGCCTTACTGGCCTGGAGCGTGATAAAATTCTGAACGAATACAAGGAAGTGATGGCACTCATCGAACGCCTTAATGAAATTTTGGCAAACGAGTCCATACGTATGGGCATTATCAAAGATGAGTTGGCCGAGATCAAAGAAAGATATGGAGATGCTCGCAGAACGTTGGTAGTTCATAGTGATGATGATATCACTCTGGAAGATATGATCCCCAATGAAGAGATGGTGATTACTATTTCCAATCATGGTTATGTCAAGCGCACGTCACTTTCTGAATACCGCACGCAAGGCAGGGGTGGCATTGGATCTAAGTCGGCCACCAGCAAAGAAGACGATTTTACTGAACACCTGTTTATAGGTCCGGCTCACAATTATCTGCTCATCTTCACCGAGTTTGGGCAGCTATACTGGAAAAAGGTGTATGAAATACCGGAAGGAACAAAGACCTCCAAAGGAAGGGCCATCCAAAACCTTCTTAACATTCAGCCGGGAGATAGAGTAAAAGCGGTCTTGAATGTGAAAGGTCTCGATGACGCTGAATATATCAACAATACATTTGTAATTCTTTGTACGGAGAAAGGAACCATTAAGAAGACTTCGCTGGAAGCGTACTCAAGACCGAGGGCAAATGGTATTACCGCCATCACCATCAATGATGGCGACCGTCTATTGAATGCTGCGTTGACAAACGGAACAAACGATATTATCATTGCTAAGAGTGAAGGTAAAGCCGTCCGCTTCAAAGAAAGCGATGTGAGGCCCATGGGCAGAACCGCTTCCGGAGTAAGAGGAGTTACCCTGGAATCAGATTCCGACAAGGTAATTGGCATGGTTTGTATCTCTCGCGAAGACGCCAACCTGCTGGTGGTTTCTGAGAAGGGATATGGAAAACGCTCTTTAGTTGATGATTACCGTATCACCCGCAGGGGTGGAAAGGGTGTGAAGACTATTAATATCACCGAAAAAACTGGCAAGCTTGTTGCCATTAAGGAAGTGGTAGACAATGACGATTTGATGATTATTAACAAGTCAGGTATCAGTATACGAATTAGCGTGACGGAATTAAGGGTGATGGGAAGGGCTACCCAAGGTGTGCGACTGATAAAACTTAACGAGGACGATGCCATTTCATCGGTTGAGAAAATTCAAAAGATAGAAGGCGACTTGACGGAAGGAGAAACAACGATACAACCAGAATAAACAACGTGAACTTAAACCTAAACATGAAAATGAAAAAGATAGCAATCATGCTGATGCTTTTGGCGCCTCTTGCTACCATGGCTCAAAAGGAGATTAAACCCAGCGTAGCCAATGCCGAAAAGGCGCTCCGTGCCGGCAAATTTGATGAGGCAAAAGCCATCATTGACATTACCACCGCCAACCAGGAATTTATGGTTGATAAAAAAGGTAACCCTTCAAAGAATGCAGCGAAAGCGTGGTATTTGAAAGGTCTTATTTACGCAGGTATTGATACCACGAAGGTGGAAAAATACAAATCATTGGTTCCGGATGGTTTCCCTGTTGCTAAAGAAGCATTTGAAAAAGCCAAGCAGCTTGATGGTGGCAAAACACCCGCTTTCATTAATGATGCAGTAGGTTTCCCTGTGATGAACGACCAGATAAATGCTTCTCTTGCACAGAGTTATTTCAATGGAGCGGTTAAAGCTTACCAGGACGAAAAGAACTTCAAAAAAGCTTTTGAATATACGGAACGCACCTTGTATTTTATTCCAAACGACACAGCTATTCTAATGAATGCCGGTGTATTCTTTGGACCTGCAGCGGAAGAATGGGACAAGTCTATCGAATATATAAACAAGTATCACGAAAAAGGCGGTACCAACGCTGACTCTTATATCATGTTGTTTAGTATTTATCGCGACAAGAAAAAAGATAATGATACGGCACTGAAGGTTGCTCAGGACATGGTTAAGAAATTTCCGAATAACTCAGAATTTCCTAAATATGAGTTGGATATGTATGTTAAAATGAATCGCTTACCAGAAGCAAAAGAGGTGATGTTAAAGCAAGCCAACGCTGAACCAGACAATAAAGAAGCAAGATACTTTTTAGGAGTAATCAGCTACGAATTAAAGGATAATGTGGAGGCTCGTAAGTGGTATGAAGAAGCGATTAAACTGGATGCGAAATACTTTGAGCCACAACTGGGTCTTGCCGACTTGGTGTACCTGGATGCAAAAGAAGTGAAAAGCAAAATGAACCAGCTTGGCAATTCGAAGGAAGATTTTGCGAAGAAAGTTGAACTTGATAAAACGTACCAGGAGAAATTGCGAGTAGCTCTTCCGTATTGGGAGAAATGTGAAAAACTAAGCCCCGATGAAGGTAAAGTGTTGGATGTGCTTTATTTAATCTACAACGACCTTGAAATGACAGCACAGGTTACCCGTATTGAAAAAAGAATGAAGGCATTAGGTCTATTAGACTAATTCAATTAGTCTGAACTAAAACAAAAAAGAGGCGATAGGCCTCTTTTTTGTTTTATGAATAGTGGAAATCACTTATGCATACAAGGCTTCCTTTTGAGCATTCACCGGCTCGCTTGAAATGTATTCATCATACGTCATTAGTTTATCTATGTAGCCATTGGGAGTAATCTCAATAATGCGGTTAGCAACTGTTTGTGTGAACTCATGATCATGAGAAGTAAACAGTACCGTGCCCGGGAAATCTTTCAGGGCATTGTTAAAGGCGGTGATGGATTCCAGATCAAGATGGTTGGTGGGTTCATCCAGTATCAGCAGGTTGGCTCCGGCTAACATCATGCGCGAGATCATGCAACGAACTTTTTCACCTCCTGACAGCACGCTGCATTTCTTGAAAACTTCTTCTCCTGAAAACAACATCTTGCCCAGGAACCCACGAATGTATACTTCGTCTTTATTTTCATCATCGGCAAATTGACGTAACCAATCAACCAGATTATCATTAGATTGAAAATAGCTTTCGTTATTAACCGGCAGGTAAGCAGGCGTGATGGTCTGGCCGAACTGAAATTCTCCTTTATCTGGTTTTAGTTCTCCGGCTAACAATTGAAACAGCGTAGTAATGGTTAAGCTATCCTTACCAAGGAAGGCGATCTTGTCACCTTTGTTGACAAAGAAGTCCAGGTTTTTAAATAAGGTTATTCCGTTTAGTGAGTGCGTTAGATGTTCGACATGCAGAATCTGGTCTCCAGCCGTGCGCTTTTGTTGAAAAATAATGGCGGGGTATTTTCGAGTGGAGGGTTGGATATCGTCCAGGTTAATTTTTTCCAATAGCTTCCTTCTGCTGGTGGCCTGTTTTGATTTGGAAGCATTGGCGCTAAAGCGCATAATAAATTCCTGTAATTCTTTCTTTTTCTCTTCTGCCTTTTTGTTGGCGGAGGAGCGTTGCGATAAGGCCAGCTGGCTGGACTGATACCAGAAAGAATAGTTACCCGTAAACAGTCGTATTACTTTGAAGTCAATGTCTACAACGTGGGTACATACCGTATCCAGAAAGTGACGATCGTGAGAAACGACAATAACCGTATTCTTGAAATCCAGCAAAAAGTCTTCCAGCCAACTTACGGTATGGATGTCCAGGTCGTTGGTAGGTTCATCCAGAATAAGAATATCAGGATTTCCGTAAATAGCCTGGGCCAACAATACCCTTACTTTTTGGGCACCACTTAATTCTTTCACCAGTTTATAGTGGTCCTCTTCAATGATTCCTAAACCACTTAGCAAGGATGCAGCATCGGATTCGGCATTCCATCCATTCAGTTCGGCAAACTCTGCTTCGAGTTCTGAAGCTTTGATTCCATCTTCCTCCGAAAAGTCAGGCTTGGCATAAACAGCATCCTTTTCCTTCATGATTTTCCAGAGAACCGTATGCCCCATCATTACCGTATCAAGAACGGGCACTTCGTCAAATTCATAATGATTTTGGCGTAAAACAGCCATCCGTTTGCCTGGGTCTATCACAACAGAGCCTCGGGTGGGGTCAATATCACCTGAAAGAATCTTTAAAAAAGTTGATTTTCCGGCACCATTCGCACCAATCACGCCATAGCAGTTACCGGCAGTAAACCTCAGGTTTACCTCATCAAACAGTACCCGCTTGCCAAACTGTAAGGAAACATTATTTGCTGCAATCATGAAAGAGTAAAATAAGGCGCAAAGGTACGGAATAGGTTGCAATTAAGAATTGAAGCAATAAAAAAGGCTGCATTTCAAATTGTCACTTCATTCAAATAAAATCCCGAAGGGATGATATTTTCATAGAATACCATGATCATTGCATCGAAACCCTGAAAGGGTGACATAATGCCACTCCTTCGGAGTTTGATGCTTGCCTGGCTTTGTTTTTCTATAACTATTGCAGCCCTTAGGGCTTAGATCAATCAGTAAACATCCGCGACAATTTGAAATGCATCCATAAAAAATGATAGTGAGGTAAGTGTTAGGGCCAGCGGCATTCTTATATTCGTTGATAATTGTCATGTGAAAGTATTTCTCCGCTGTTGATATTTGCGCAGAGAAGAATTTCGACAAGCGAGGAAATTGTTTCTGATAGATGGATTTGGGCAAAAAAGAATTTGAGATAACCGACAAAGGCTCTTTGCGCCTGGTGCAAAGCGGCTATGAATATTTTGATTTACTTGAACAGACTATTCAATCTGCCCAGAAATGTATCCACCTCCAGATGTATATCTATGCGGAGGACCAAACCGGCAATAGAATTACTCAGGCATTGATAGATGCTGCCAAAAGAGGTGTGATGGTTTTTCTGGTAGCTGATGGATATGCTTCCCAGGATCTTTCGAATACACTTATAAAGAAACTGTCATTGGCGGGTATTCAATTTCGTTTTTTTAATCCTCTGCTAAAGAGTAAGTATTTTTATTTGGGGAGGAGGATGCATCATAAGATCGTAGTGGTGGATGGAAGTAAGGCATTGGTGGGAGGGATCAACATCAGCGATAATTACAATGATACCATAGACAGTTTAGCCTGGCTGGATTGGGCTTTATATGTTGAGGGCGAAGTGGCTGAAAAATTGGAAAAGGTGTGTGAAGACTTGCGAAAATTTGAAATCCTTGAGATTACAAAAACCCGTCTTAGAAGAAAGATATTAACACTACCGGTAGAACCCGTTAATGTTCGTGTCAATGATTGGGTAAGGGGCAGGAAGGAGATAACAGACAGTTACCTGAAGATGCTCCGCAATGCAACATCACGGGTCACCATTGTATCCAGCTACCTGCTTCCGGGGAAATTATTGAGGAGGAACCTTCGCCTAGCTGCCAAAAGAGGAATAAAAATCAGGCTGGTGATGGCAGGAATGTCGGATGTAGCCACCTCCAAATATGCGGAGCGATATATGTACCAATGGTTACTGAGAAATAAAATTGAAATTTACGAGTATCAGAAAAACATTCTTCACGGTAAGTTGGCGGTGTGTGATGGACAATGGCTTACGCTCGGATCCTATAATATGAATAACATCAGTGCCTATGCCAGCATTGAACTTAATCTGGATGTGCACAATCCCGAATTTGCCGGGCTAGTGGAGCAAAGGATTGAAAAGATCATACAGAATGATTGTAAGAAGATAACCCAGGAAGAGTATGAAAGCCATTCCACTTTATTGAATCGTTTCTTGCAGCGAAGTGCGTATGATATTTTTCGTCTTATGTTGTTTCTGTTTACTTTTTATTTCAAACAACGGGAGTAATTCTATCTTATTGGTTACCCTTTATTCTTTTTATCATGGACCTTGCTGTTTGTTGATTCCAGTTAGCTAACCGGCCTCGCTGCATGACCAGGAGGTTATCATCAGGAAAGTTCAAATGAAAATGAAAAGCGAATCGGGGTTTTGGCGTGTGCCAACCGGTAATCTGACCAAACCGAAGGTCGTTAAATACGAGCGTATCTACCCGGTACTCGACCGTATAATACCCCTGTGAGAATTTTTTCAGTTGCTGAAGATCATGATCACCCTGCAATCCTTCCAGTAAATATTCATTCCTTGGAACAAAGGTTAATGGTAGTGAGTCAACCTTATCAAAAACCGATCGATAGCCCATGTAATAACCAGAATCGACTTCAGCCACCGCGAACCAAAGCCATGTATTGAATGGGGTAGGAGTAGTGAAGTATCGGCTATAAGATATCTTTTGTTTCTTTAGAAGATCTTTGACTTCACTGCTTACAATAGATTTGTTGATCAGCGCATAAACCAAAAACAAAGCACTAATTGACAAACCCAGTGTGGCCATCCTGATGCGATATTTATTCTTTATCGGATATAACAGTAACAGAATAGACACCACAATCAGAATGGAGGAATAGAATGGATCGACCACAAAGAGGGTGTGGAAGGAAATGCGGATATCATCAAAGGGGATGAACCAGCCAACACCATAGGCATTAAATGCATCTACAAACAAATGAATACCTAATTGCACCAGAAAAAATGAAAACCATTTAGCACGACTTACGACTTGTTGTTTATCCAACCGCATCGCAACCCAACAAAATAGAAGTGTGAGCAAAACCATGCAAAGTATGGAGTGAGTGAATCCCCGATGGGCTAGCACATTATCAGCCGGAGACAGCCAGAGGGATGCGAGGAAATCAATATCAGGAAACGTGTTTACTATGGCACCAATAATCATGGCTCGCTTGCCCAACTTTTTGCCGAGCATGATTTCGCCTAGAGCGGCACCTAATGCAATATGGGTAATGGTATCCATGTAAAAGTTAACGGGTTAAAAATAACAACGAACCCTCCACCGATTGAATGATAAAAATCTTACACGCTGGTAATGGCTATCGTTGATTACGATAATATAAGTAAAGTATGTTCGGGTTGCTCGAAGTTCGGGTGCCTAAATCTAAAAATATGGAAGAACATGCTAAAACAACCGAAAAACCCACTCTGATAAATTTAGCCGATAAGAAGTTGGAGGCGCAAAGTGAACTGGATGAATTTAAGAAAGATGTAAAGAAGACTTATCTCAAAGGAGAAAAATTATTTAGTTAATTGTTATTTGAGAATACTTGCCAACCCCAGTTCCAGGCCTCTGAGTTCGGCCAATCCTTTCAGACGGCCAATAGCAGTATAGCCGGGGTTGGTTTTTTTATTAAGGTCATCCAACATCTGATGGCCATGATCCGGACGCATAGGTATGGAGTTGCCCGTCCGTTTCATAAGCATGACAATCTCTTTCACTACTGCTACCATGTCCGTATCACCATCAAGATGATCAGCTTCATAAAAATTGCCAACAGAATCACGCTTGGTATTCCGTAAGTGCAGGAAGTGAATATGATCCCCGTATTTTCTGATCATACCCGGCAAGTCGTTGTCGGCTCGCACACCAAATGATCCTGTACAAAAACACAGACCGTTTGCAGGGGAGGGCACTGCGGTTCTAAGATCATGAATGTCCTGTTCTGTACTCACCACTCTGGGCAACCCCAACACAGGGAAGGGTGGATCATCGGGGTGAACGGCCATTTTTAATCCTGACTCTTCTGCTACCGGCACGACTTGCTTTAGAAACGTGAATAAATTTTGTTTCAGAACTTTTGCTGTTACACGCTTGTATGAGGCTAGTAAAGAAAGAAGTTTTTCCTCCGTGAATGATTCATTTCCACCAGGAAGGCCCATGAGCACATTGTTGTACAATGTCCTTTTCTCCTCATCGCTTTTTGTAGCAATAAATTTTTCCGCACGATTTATTTCTCCCTGCGAATAATCGTCAAGGGCACCGGGCCGCTTTAATAGAAATAAATCGAACGCAACAAAAGCATCCTTTTCAAAACGTAGCGCCCTACTTCCATCATTCAATAGATAAGAGGGATTCGTACGCATCCAATCGAGCACCGGCATAAAGTTATACGTGATTACTTTAATTCCGCAGGTAGCAAGATTTTTAAGACTTATTTTATAGTTTCCAATATAGACGTCAGTATTCCCGGTTTGCTTTTTAATGTCTTCATGCACCGGCAAACTTTCTACCACCGTCCAGGTTAGCCCGGAAGCTTCAATAAGTTTCTTTCTCACTTCAATTTCATTTACCGTCCATATTTCACCCACCGGAATGTGATGCAAGGCGGTAACTACACCTGTGCAGCCGGCCTGTCGTATGTAAGAAAGACTAACCGGGTCGTTTGGGCCGAACCATCGCATGGTCTGCTCCATCAATATGTTGTTTTTACTCATAGTCGGTAGCGTATAGATACGGCATTCAAGTCAGTAGCTGCCAATAAAATGGCTTAATCTGCGTTAGTAAAATTATTACTATTTATTTCTTCGATTACTATATCTTTAAAAATTGTATTTAGTCCTACTCTCTCATTTTTAAAATATTTCGTGCCGATGGCACTTTGACTAGAAACGTTTGGCCGGATTTCTACCAATATCGGATGCCTAACGGAATCTATGCAGCCCCATAGGGACGATATGTTGGTAGAATTGGGGTAGAATATAAATTTTGAATCCCGTAAGGATGAAACACGACAAAGAAGGATTAGCTAATATGAAAATATTTTTGATGAAGAGGTTTGTCTCGTTTTTACTATCGCTGGCTATTTTAGGAGTAACCTCCTGCAAAAAAGAGGAAGTAGAACCTGTGGTTGCCCTGCAGGGCCTTTACATCAATGAAGTATATTCTGCCGGAGATGACTGGATCGAACTTTATAACGATCTTGAGACATCAAAAGAAATCGGTGGTTTCGCCATTTACGATGATGCTATCAGAAAATATTTGTTACCATCCGGAACTTCCATTCCCTCAAAAGGATTTCTGATCCTGAATTGTAATGATTTGGGTGTGGGATTAGATACCAATTTTAAACTTACTTCAACGGGTGAAACCGTTTATCTTGAAAATAGTGTTGGCACATTGATCGACAAGGTTGAATTTCCTGCTATGGACAATGGACAATCGTATGCCCGCTTTCCAGATGGATCACCCACCCTGGCAATTACCGGCAACACCACCAAGGGAACATCTAACGGCAATAGCCAGGCTCCGGCAGTCGCAAAAGTTAATCGCACTCCGCTGGTACCAACAGTTGATCAGGTCGTCACCATTGAGGCTGAGCTTATATCGAACAGCAACATCGCTTCCGTAAAACTATATTATCGATTGAATGCTGCTTCCTATACATCCGTTGTGATGACCCTTTCGGGATCGTTATATAAGGCCACCATCCCTGCGGCCACCACAACCGGAAAAATGGAATATTATGTGGAGGTGAAAGGAACTAACGATAAAGTAAGCTATAGCCCTAGCGGAGCTCCTGCTAAAACGCACAGCTATTTACTTAACACGGATGTTTTGCCTCAACTGGTCATTAATGAATTTATGGCATTCAATACTTCGTGCTGTCCTGATAACGATAGCGGCACGCCTGAATTTGATGATTGGATTGAAATCTACAATAAAGGCGCTACCGCGGTTAACATTGCGGGCATGTATTTATCAGACGATAAGACGAATCCATTCAAGCACAAAATTCCATCCGACAATGCTGTGCTCACTACCATACCGGCTGGTGGTTATTTGATTGTATGGGCAGATAATACACAAGGGCAGGGGCCGTTGCATCTTGAGCTTGCTTTGGCCAACGCTGGTGAAGACGTGGCGATTTTTTATGTTGATGGAAGAACTATTGATGCCTATACGTTTGGAGTACAAAGCGAAAACAGTTCATTCGGAAGAACTACGGATGGTGCTTCAACCTGGAAAGCTTTTACTACCCCCACACCGGGAAAGACCAATCAATAAGATGAACGTTAAAAAAGGCAGAGCATATCTCTTAGTCTGTATACTGACTTTTATTTCTGTTTCTTCTTTTCAATTGCACGCACAGAATACTACCAATCATTGGGAGACGGTAGTATACGACAGTATGATGTGGCGTTATAAAAACAATGCGGACCCCGGTGCTGATTGGAATGCTCCTTTATTTAATGATCAAAGTTGGTTGCAGGGGAAGGGGGGTGTTGGTTATAGCGACAATGATGATCGCACCGTGGTCAGCGCTTCGCTTTCTGTTTTTCTGCGTAAGAAATTCACAATAACAAATCGTGATAAAATCAATGGAGCAATACTGCATGTTGATTATGACGATGGCTTTATCGCCTACCTCAACGGAGTTGAAATTGCCCGCGCTAATATGGGCAATCAGGCAACAGTGCTTTACACACAAGCAAGTGTAGGACTCCATGAAGCATTGCTCTATCAGGGTCAGGCACCCGAAGGATTTACGTTAACCACCCAACAACTTAGTTTACTGGTTGCAGGAGAAAACACACTGGCAGTACAAGTCCATAATGAGAACATTGGTTCTTCCGATCTGTCATCGAATATATTTTTCTCTGTGGGGATATCCGATAATACGATTTTTTATTTACCAACACCGACCTGGTTTGTAGTACCACAACCCTTTGAGTCATCCAATCTTCCCATCATCAATATTCGCACAAACGGACTTTCCATTAATGATGAACCCAGAATTGTAGTCGACATGGGGATAACCGATAATGGTATGGGAAATCGCAATACTCTGAACGATCCATTCAATAACTACAATGGAAAAATCAGTATCGAAGTGCGAGGGGAGTCTTCTCAGGGACTGTTTCCAAAAAAATCCTATCGCATTGAAACGCAGGATGCAGTGGGAAACAATCTGAATGTAGCGTTGCTCGGTATGCCTGCCGAAAATGATTGGGTTCTTTATGCGCCTTATACCGACAAGACTTTTATGCGCGATGTGTTAACGTATAAAATGGGTCGCGATATGGGAAGGTATGCACCACGTACACGTTTTGCAGAGTTAGTTATTAATGGAGATTATCAGGGTGTCTATGTGCTTATTGAAAAAATTAAAGTAGATAAGAATCGCGTAGATATCGCCACGCTCAATGCGGTTGACATTTCTGGCGAGGAGCTTACCGGAGGCTATCTGTTGAGGGTAGATAAAATTGACCCCAATGACTATCCAGGTTGGCAGGCAACCCCTTCACCGCAGCTGCCGGGTGAAAATCAGGTGACGTTTCAATACCATGACCCGAATGGAGCAGATATGGTGGAAGCGCAACGCAACTATATACGAACCTACATGGCCGATTTTCAATCATCACTCACTACGTTGAATTTTGGAAATCCTGCTGTTGGTTATAGACGCTTTCTGGATGTGCCCGCGGCTCTTGATTTTATGATCGTGAATGAAATCGGAAAGAATATTGACGGCTATATTTTCAGTGCCTATTTATATAAGGAAAAAGATAAACAAGGTGAACCTGGTAAGCTGGTCATGGGGCCGTTGTGGGATTTTAATCTGGCTTTCGGTAATGTAGATTATTGGAATAACGCTCAGGTTGCACCTGGCTGGATGTGGGATGATCAATACCGGATGTTTTGGTTTAGGCGATTGATGCTGGATCGCTATTTTTCTTCCTCTATGAAATGCAGGTGGAATGAATTAAGAAGCACCACCCTCACCAATGATTACTTTACAGAGGCAATTGACTCGATGGCAAACGTGCTGCAGGAAGCTCAGTTTCGTAACTATAAGCGCTGGCCGATTTTAGGCATTTATATCTGGCCCAATCAATATATTGGAAAAACGTATCAGGATGAAATCACTTTTCTAAAACAATGGACATTGGATCGGCTCCGGTGGATGGATCTTAATATGCCGGGTGATTGCGATCTTATTACCGCAGCAAAAGAAATGCACGCACCCGAGCGTGTAAGTGTTTTTCCGAATCCATTTAATAAGTCCGTTACGATCAGAATGAATGACGGAACAGGTTTTGATCAGATTGTAATACAGGACGTGTTAGGTAAAGAAGTATTTTCGCTTACCTATTCAGGGAATGAATTTGTTTGGGATAGTAAAACTTCATCAGGTAGACCAGCCCCCGTTGGAATTTATTTTGTCACTCTTATCCGTCAAGGTCAACGGGCAGGCAGAGAAAAATTGATTTTGCTTTCCGAACAACCCTAGGTTATTTGATTCGATTGATTTATTATCAAATATTTTGATCCTCACGACTCAAAATATTTTGAATTAATTGTATCTTCGAAATACTTCACTACCTCACAAACCTCTTTTTTATGAAAAAACTCCTACAGTATGTTGGCTACCTTCTGGCAATTATTGTTGTCGCAATAGCCGGGTTGCTTACTTATGTAAAAGTCGCTTTGCCTGATGTGGACGAAGCGGAAGATTTAAGAATTGATTATACCCAGGAACGTATTGAACGAGGACGTTACCTGGCAAACACCGTTACAGTTTGCATGGATTGTCATTCCAAACGCGACTGGTCAAAATTCTCCGGCCCACTTACTGAAGGAACTCTTGGCATGGGTGGTGATCGTTTTGATCAAAGTTTGGGAATGCCGGGTGTATTTTATGCAAAGAATATTACTCCTGCCGGTATCAGTCGTTATAGTGATGGTGAATTGTTCAGGCTCATCACAGCCGGTGTCACAAAAGAGGGCAGAGCCATGTTTCCTTTAATGCCGTATCCGTATTATGGAAGTATGGATAAGGAAGATATTTATAGCATCATCTCCTATGTGCGTTCTATTCCTTCCATCGAAAATAATGTACCTGATTCAGAGCCCGATTTCCCAATGAACTTTATTATCAATACCATTCCGAAAAAGCCTGTTCATCAAACCAGACCAGAAAAAACTGATCTTCTTGCCTATGGTGCTTATATGACCAATGCTTCGGGATGTGCCGAATGCCATACCAAAGTAGATAAAGGACAGATTATCCCCGACTTCATGTTTGGTGGTGGTCGGGATTTTAAATTTCCGGATGGCTCTGTAGTACTATCAGCAAATATTACCCCTGATAAAGAAACGGGCATTGGTGCCTGGACAGAAGAAATGTTTATTACACGCTTCAAAGTATATGCCGACTCAGCGTATATTCCTCCTTCAGTGGCTTCCGGTGAGTTTAACAGCATTATGCCGTGGACTATGTACGGACAAATGGAACAAGATGATCTTGTCGCAATCTACACCTACCTGAGAACGGTGAAGCCGATTTCCAATAAGGTGGTAAAGTTTTCTGCAGCCGCGAAATAATTCATTTAACGGAAATTAAAAAGGCGTCAAAGCATCTTGAGGGTGTAAGACGCCTTTACTTTTTTTGGGGTAGTCTTTCTTCCGGTCTCTAACACGCGTCTTGTTTCGCGCACAGCAATGGCTGGCAAACCAGACGCTTCCTCTTTCATGAATTGGACAACTGCAGCACGTTGATGCTTTACCATATTGCGAAGCACCCATGAAATGGCTTTCGTAATTAAGATTTCCTTTTCGCCTTTGAGACGATCAATATTTTGAAAAGCCAAAAGGGCCAGGCGTGCATCGTCTGATTTACGCAGCGGTGAACAAAGTAATACTAACGAAGCTCTGCGCTTATGAATGTTGTTGCTTTTCGAAAACTGAATCAATAACGGTTTCCAAATTTTCCATTGCGAAAGAATTTCAGCCTCTGAATAGCGTCCGGTACATAGAGAATCAACCTCTGCCCAACCTTTCAGATGGTTGAGCCAGGTGTCAAATAAATTCGGATCAAACTTTCGTTGATGGAGGCTTGTATAATCCAGTAGAATCCCCACCATGCATTTTTCTGTGGACGACTTTCCTTTTATGAGGCTGGTTAGAAGCGCAGCGAATTTTGATGCCGCCAACTCACAATGGGCTATCATCCATTCCTTTGCAATATTTCGCAAGGCAGGTATGCTGATCGGGTAGCGCGGATGGCTATTACCCAGATAACTATCAAGAAAAGTATGTTGCGTTGGCTTGCCGGAGTGATGCTGTATTTGCTCCAGGATTTCTTTATGGAGTGGGTTCATGGTTTAATAGGTTGTATTAAGTAATATTACTAAAGAAATTTTTGCAACAGTATCCAACGTCATGAAAAAGTGTGCCACAGGCAAACGGTTATACCCCAGCGAACAATTGGCAGAAGACGCATTGATAGAAGCCCATATTCATTTCGACTACAGGGCAGGAGGTGGGCCGGTGTCAGTTTATTTGTGTGACGAGTGTGGTGAATATCATCTCACCTCGCGCGCACCGATGAATGCCCGTTTATCGCAGCAGCTCGCAAATGGAGCGATTCAAAAACAAAAAGAAGCCGGACGATGGCAAAATAAGTTCAAGGCCCGTTAAGTACAAACTCCTTATTATTTTAGTTTTGATTCTGCTACTTTTTTAAAGTTATCAAGAATGGCTTGCCATCCGTACCGTTGAAGTTCCAGCGAATTCGTTTGTTCAGCGTCAAAGGTTTCTATCACTTTTGTATGGTTGTTCTCTGTTAAGAAGTCTATCGTCACTTTTCTATCAGCGCCAAGGAAATAGGTGATCTGTCTATAAGGGATTATATTTTCATAAACGCCCGCAAAATCAAAACCCATGCTACCGTCTTTGGCTTCCATGCGGTATGAGAATGTGCCGCCCACTCTTACATCATTTTCTGCTTTTGTGGTATGCCAATCGTCAGAGGCAGTATTCCACTGAACAATATCGCCAGGATTTGTCCAGGTGTTCCACGCTGTTTCAATGGGAGTATTCACGAGAGCTGATACAGTAATTTTTTCCATGTTGACCTATTATATTACTTACGATTTTTTTAGTATCGCTACTATAAATGAATTTACCTCTTCTTCCTTACGGGATAACTAGTTAAGTTATACCATTCGTTTAAATAGTCTGGAAAAATGGATGAGGGTAAGATGGGTCTGATTGGATTAACACGGGAAATAAATATCAAACTTTGCTCCCTTATTTAGTTCGCTGGTAGCGGTAATTATTCCATTATGATTTTCTACTATTTTTTTTACAATCGCCAGGCCTATTCCCGTTCCTCCATATACTTCTTTGCCATGAAGTTTTTGAAACACTCCAAAAATGCGTTCACTGAAATGGGGTTCAAAGCCTATACCGTTGTCGCTAACGGTGATATGGCAGTGATTCTTTGTGGGTGAAAGGAAGCGGCTTTCTTTTAGAAGAGGATTTTGGCTAGTCAATTTACTACCTTTTTCAATTCTGCTGCTCAACAGGATGCGTGATGGAACGCCTGTTTTTGAAAATTTAAGCGCATTGCTTATTAGATTGTATAAAAGCTGTTGGAACTGGAAGGCGATGATGTTGACCGTACCAAGTTCAGTGGCTTCTATGATAGCCTTTTTTTCCTGAATGACTTCTTTCAGGTCGGCTTTTACCTCTTCTAAAATCAAATTAAGGTTGGTCTTTTCAAACTTTAGTTCGGTGGTGCTTACGCGAGAAAAAGCCAGTAGATCATCAATGAGTTGTTGCATTCTTCCAGCTGCCAATTGCATTCGCTCAAGATTGTATTTACCATCTTCAGACAAATTTTCATTTTCATTCTGAAGGATGATGGATGCGAAAATCTGTATCTTTCGAAGAGGCTCTTGTAAATCATGGCTCGAAATGTATGTGAATGCCAGGAGTTCTTTGTTGGCAATGATCAGTTCTGCCGCCCGCTTTTCTTTTTCTTCATTTTGAAAGGCAAGTTCCTGGTTGGCAATGATTAACTCCGCGGCCCGTTTTTCCTTCTCATTGTTTTGGTAAGTAAGTTCCTCGTTGGCGATGATTAATTCGGCTGCTAGTTTTTCTTTGTCTTCATTTTGAAATAGTAATTCTTTGT
>CAZIOY010000010.1:63285-86075 GCA_964540915.1 uncultured Ohtaekwangia sp. | reverse complement strand
TTTATATAAGACACTCTACTTCCCACTCTTCAAATTCTCCGCCATCATCAGCACAAAATCTTTTCCCTTCACAAAACCTTTACCTAACTCTGCCTCATATTTATCGGTGATGCCAAGGGCAGTAATGTCCTCTACCTTTTTGCCTTTCTTCAAAGCCGCTACTACCTGGTCGCGGATATCGGCAATCTGATCGCGTAATTTTTTTACATCGGCTCTACTGGCTACTTCTCCGTGGCCGGGGATGACTTTGGTGTTATCATCACAAATAGAAATAATTTTATCAAGCGTGTTGATAAATCCATTTACACCACCACCGCTGGTTAAATCGATATAGGGATAGCCATAGCGAACGAAGGCATCGCCCGTGTGAATGACATTTGCTTTTTTGAACTGAACAATCACATCGCCATCGGTGTGGCCAATATCAAAGTGATGGAGCACAACATCCTCATCATTGATATGAAAGTTCAGCTTATCTGAAAAGGTAATGAGTGGCCATGCGTCTTTATCGCGAGGAGGGTTCTTGGTATTGTTTCTGTTTACTGATTCTTTCATCATGCGCTCGCGCATCTGGTCATGGGCAACTAGCGTGGCGCCTATCCTTTTGAAATTCTCATTTCCACCTGAGTGATCACCATGCAGATGCGTATTGATCATGAACCGGATCTCACCCGGGTCGATAGTTTTAACTGCTCCATTTATTTTATTGCTGAGCGGAGCAAATTGGTTATCCACTAAAAGAGATCCTTCTTTTCCAATCAGCAACCCAATATTACCTCCGGAACCTTTGAGCATATAGATTTGCTCCGAAACCTTAATCGGTCGGATTTGAACGGTATCATAATTGGTTTGTGCAGCCGCAGATAGCGCAACTAATAAGAAGAAGAGATTTAAAACTGATTTCATAGAGGGTGGATTTGATGGAGTAATAAAACTAATCAAAAATCTACTATATCAAAGAGTATGGGAGATGGATGTGGAAGGTGTTTCGCCCTATTGGGCTTAATGGTAAGTTGGTATTTGCATCCTACTTATTATTCCTTTTAGGCGTAAATTTCTACATGTCCCGAACCTACGGTTCTTATCTTATTCATAGGATTACAGGCAATGGATTGAAATCCGTTGTTAATATATTGCTCGAGGCTACGCCTCTTATTTTACTCAGTCGGCTCAATTATTTTTTTGGGAATTATAGAGCCATCGGCTCGAACCATATTGCAACAACGGATTTTAATCCGTTGAACATGAGTAGCCCCTGAATCAAGAGCCATAGGCTCGGCACATAACTTATTGAAGTCAGCAAGAAACAGGTTGAGCAATTATTCCAATTATGGCAGTTTTGTCTCAACAAAAAACAATAGATTTATGACAACGACAATGGATCAGGACATCAATTATCTGCGCATTGAGCAGGCCATTCAATACCTGGAGAAAAACTTTCAGCGCCAGCCCGAATTGGATGAGGTAGCGGAAGTGGTTCATCTTTCCCCGTTTCACTTTCAACGCTTGTTTACAGAGTGGGCCGGCATCAGCCCCAAACGGTTTTTGCAATTCCTCACCGTTGATTTTTTAAAATCAAAACTCCAGGAATCCAAAAATCTGAACGAAGCAGCCGAGGCGGCAGGGCTTTCCAGTCAGTCGCGGGTGTATGATTTGTTTACCACCCTCGAGGCGGTCACTCCGCAAGAATACAAACAAAGCGGATCGGGTATTCGGATAGAATATGGAATTCATGAAACGCCTTTCGGCAATGCATTGGTTGGCGTAACTGAGCGCGGTGTATGTTGGCTATCCTTCATCAATACCGATGAAGATGCAAGGTATGCGTTGGAGAAGATGAAAGAACACTGGAATAATTCTGTTTTTCATCAAGACCAAATTATAACCCAGGCTTATACGGATAAAATATTTGAACGCAAATCCCGATTGCTACCGGGAGTAAAGACCCAAGAGAAGATGCACCTCTTCGTAAAGGGAACAAACTTTCAGATCAAAGTATGGGAGGCCCTGTTAAAACTGCCATTAGGAAATGTAACTACCTATCAGGACATCGCCACGCAAATACAAAATCCAAAAGCGATGCAGGCGGTGGGTTCTGCCGTGGGCTCCAATCATATTGCTTATCTCATTCCCTGCCATCGCGTGATTCGTAAAGACGGTGTGCTGGGCGAGTATCGCTGGAGTGCGACCCGAAAGAAAAGCATCATAGGATGGGAGATGGCAACCACTGAAGCGATCAAATAAATCCTGTATATTGATGGCTTAATTAAATCTCATTCCATTGAGTCATACAACAACTGCTTCCTCTGCTTTCAAAAGAGTATTTCTTCCGGGCATCATTCTTCAATCGGTGCTTATTGGCGGTGGCTATGCTACGGGCCGCGAGATTGTGGAGTATGGAGGAAAATTTGGAGCCGGTGGATGGATCAGTGGCCTGGCTATTTTCTTTGGATTCTCCCTCATCTCATTTTTGTCGATGGAGGCCAGTCGTTACTGGAAAGTATATGATTACAAATCATTATTGAAGAAGCTGATAGGCCCCGGTTGGATCGCTTACGAGATTGTGTATTTGCTATTGGCTGTACTCATCATTGCCGTGATGGCATCTGCAGCCGGTGAAATTCTAAATCAGACGTTGAATTTTAATAAGTGGGTGGGAGTGGTGTTGATAACGGTAGTGGTTGGCTTCTTGAATTATAAAGGAGAAGAAATGATTGCCAAGTTAGAAACCATCGGATCGGTAGCGTTATTCATTGCTTACTTCATTTTTACTTTTTCTGTTTTTGGAAGCAAAGGCGATGCGATTGCTCAAACCTTTCGTGATTGGAATACGAGTTATCTGCCGGAAGCACCTGGCATTGGAATTTTATTATGGACCGGTATTTTATATGTAGGCTATAACCTGGCCGTTTATCCTGCTTCTTTTTTTACGTTCAAAGATATTCACTCGAGAAAAGAGAGTATGATTGCCTCCGTCATATCAGGATTAATGATGACGATTCCCTGGTTTCTTACCTACTTCGCCATCATGGCATTTTATCCGGATAAAAATATTCTTGAGTCAACCGTGCCCTGGTTAAAAATGTTGGAGGAGTTTAATCCAATTCTGATTGCTGTGTTTGGTGTGGTAGTAGGATGGACGTTGATTGAAACCGCCACCGGTATGATTCATGCTTTCATTAGCCGTATTGAAACCGAAACGATTCAGAAGGGAAGGCCATTAAAGAAAATGACAAAAGCAATTATTTCACTCGTTGCACTGGTGGCTTCGTTGATACTGGCACAAGTGGGTATTATTGATCTGGTTGCAAAGGGGTATACCATCATGGCGTATGCAATGATCGCAGTGTATGCGGTTCCACTTTTGATTTTTGCTGGGAAATTTCTGAAGAGTAAATAACCCATTAAATAAAAAACCCGGAGCGTATCCTCCGGGTTTTTCATTATTTGCCTATTGTCAATTATTAATTGTCCATTGATTTAATATCCCCACTTCTTCATGACATCATAATCTTCCTTCATACACTGAAGCGGAGTCTTGCCTTGATACGATTCCTGTTCGATGATGAAATGAATAGTGCCACCGGAATCGCGACATAAATCAACCACCTCTTTTATGCTCACAATACCAGTACCTAAAATGGTGCTTTCATATTTTTCGTGGCTTCCCTCGGCACTTTTGATTTCGTCCTTCACGTGCAGTGATTCAAAGCGACCCGGATATTTTTTCACAATATCAATGGCCTTGGCTCCACCATTATATAAGTTACCGGTGTCGAGTTGTTGCATCACCAGGTTAGGATCCGTGTTTTGAAGAATGATGTCATAGAGCGTTTTATCATTTAGCTTTTCGCTGAATTCAAAATCATGATTATGATATCCGAATTTCATTCCCGATTTTTTGCACAGTTCGCCACTCTTATTAAATGAATCCAGTATTTGCATAAGGGCATCGTAGGACTGGCGCACTTTTGAATCCATCCATGGGCTAATGACAAATTCCTGACCCATGTAAGCAGCATCTTCTACGGTATACTTCCACGCATCGGTGAAGTCTTTTTTTGCGGTGTCCCAATGACGATTCATATCTAGCACGGTATGGCCGCTAGGCATTGACATGCCAAGGTCTCCTAGTGTTTTTTTAAATTCTTTTGGCGTCCAGCCGTAAAACTTTCTGTCTACGTAATTGGCGTGCTCTACATTTTTGTATCCGAATTTCGCCAGTTCCTTTAATGTGCCAAGCGGATCTTTTTTCATTTCGTCCCGTACACAATAGAGCTGCAGTCCTAATAATTTCTTTTTAGGAGCGTTGGCAAACAGCGATGAAGAGAGGAGTGAACCTCCGGCAACGGCCAAGGCGCTCTTTTTAATAAAATCTCTGCGTGAAGTAGTCATGGTATTTAATGTTTGATGTAAAGTAACACATTCAACAAAAGGAAAATAGTCCTTTTTTGTGAACGGTCTTAATCATTAAGAACAACAAATAAACGGGATGACGAGCAAAATTGGTTAAAAAAACTCCAGTCTGGATAAGACCGGAGTTTGAATCCTGAAGGATTTTCTGAAAGCAGTAAATAATCGTATTAAACTGACTCTCCTTCTTTAATCACCACCTTCTCCATCACATCTCCCTGGCGGATGGTATCGATGATATCCAGTCCTTCATACATTTTTCCGAACACAGTATGATTGCGATCAAGATGTTGAGTATTCTGACGATTGTGGCAAATAAAAAATTGTGATCCACCAGTATCGCGGCCGGCATGCGCCATCGATAAAACGCCACGGTCGTGTAATTGATTTTTTCCGGTGAGTTCACATTTAATTTTATAACCCGGACCACCATTTCCGATGCCGTTAGGGCAACCACCCTGGATCATGAAGTTAGGGATCACCCGATGGAAAATAAGGCCATCATAGAAACCTTTTTCGGCCAGGTCGATAAAGTTCTTTACGGTATTCGGTGCGTCTTCTTCGAAGAATTTGATTTTCAATACTCCTTTTTTGGTATGGATTTCAGCTATTTTCATGAGCTTGTTTTTTAATTGTCGCGCAAGATAGCAGGAAAAATAAAATCGTATTGATACAAATAGTTTAAATACCTAATTTCCTATGATGGACTATGAGACTGCCTCATTTAAAATTGAACTTGATTCGGGTAATGTACTCTCGGCAGAGTGTTATACACCCGACCATCCAAAGACTGTTTTTGTTTTTGCTCATGGTGCCGGTGCCGGCATGAGTCATTCCTTTATGAAAGAGTTATCAGACGAACTCGCCAGGCATAACATGGCTACGCTGCGTTACAATTTTTTATACATGGAGCAAAAAATGAAGCGCACCGACTTCCCGGCTGTTGCACATAAGGCGGTGAAGGCTGCTATTAAAAAAGCACAAGAAATTTTTCCGAACATCCCTTTGCTGGTCGGTGGCAAATCGTTTGGTGGCCGCATGACTTCACAATTTTTATCTTCGAATTCAGTATCGCAAGTAAAAGGGGTTGTGTTTGTGGGGTTCCCACTTCATCCTGCAGGAAGCCCTTCCGTTGAGCGAGCCGCTCATTTGCAGAACGTAAATTTGCCGATGCTCTTTTTGCAAGGCACGAAAGATAAATTGGCGGAATGGAATCTGATCGAAAAAGTTTGTGCTGAACTTCCGCCATCGAAACTTATCAGGCTGGAGAATGCTGATCACAGTTTTAAAGTACCCAGGCAAAACCTAATTCCCGTATTGGCTTCAGAAATTAGTCAATGGGCAGATACGCTTTTAATGTAGTTTTCAGCGAATCATCTTTGCTGCGCCATCTCATAGGCAACTTCATAGTGCCGGATCAGATTCTCCCAATCGAAAGCAGAAGAATAGTTTTCTACATTGTTGCGCTGCATAATTCTGCTTCTGCGATCTTGTTGTAAAAATTTATACAAGAAGGCTGCCAGTTGCTTGGCGCTCCAATCGAATGTGCGCTTGCCACGCTCCACGACAAACATTCCTCCCTTTTCATGATCGGGCATATTGCGCAGGAGATAATCCCCAAAGCCACTGAGGTCGCTTGTCACTGCTGGCACACCACTGGCCATGCACTCGAGCGGTGTGTAGCCCCATGGTTCGTAATAGCTGGGGAAAATTCCAAGATGACAGCCTCTCACAAATTGACCATAGTCCATTCCAAAAAGAGGATTGGTTGAATTTATAAAATCGGGATGATAAACAATTTTGACTTTATCTTCTTCACGGTTAAGCAAATCTCTTCTCACTAAGAACTGGAGTATTTCATCAGTATCTTCATTCACCAGTTTATGGGTAACCGGCAACGGCATCTTACTGCTTTTCCAGGATTGAATAGTTCTGCGATAGCGCAATGCCCAGTATTCATCCACAAAATCATTTAGCTCCGGCAAACGGTGGTCCTTGCGAATGGTACTTTCAAAAAATAATCGTTTGCCTACCTGGCGCTGAATGGCCTCGCAGGTCTGGCGTATCTCTTCCATCACGGCACGTGATTGCAGCACTTCTGGTTTAATGCTGTAGAACTCACGCTTGGTAACGAAAAACATCACTACGGTGAGATTTGATTTCTCTTGCTTGAGCTGATGATTAAGATGCACCAATGCTTCGAGAGTAAGATCAAAACCTTTGTTCTTGTATTCGTATCTGCCTGAAGTAAAAAAATATACGGTATTATTTAAGTCAAAGGAATAAGAATTGAAGAAGTGGCCCATGACAAACTCATGAATTTGCTCTTTATGTAATGAGTGTAAATTTTGAAATTCATGCAACGCCTCAAAGCGCTGTATGTTTAACCCGTTGGGGAGAATCACATCTGGATTTCTTCGCAGCAAATGTCTACACTCGCGGGCAGTGACATCGCTCACGGTGGTCATCACATCACAACTTTGTGCGCAACCATACTCAATGGACGCTTCAGTTTCGACACCAAATTTGTAGGCTTCATCTTCCCACTTGAAAAATGGGAGGTGTGCATAGAATAATGGAGAGTTGATAGCCAGGTGCCTTCCCAATTGAGTAGCGTGTGTGGTGAAAACAGTTTTCACCGGCACTTTATCTCGCTTGATGTCCAGGATAGGAAGCCCTGCCATCCACTCATGAAAATGTGCGATTATGGTTTTATCGTTGCCAGCTATTTTTACCAGTTCATCAATGAATAGCTTGGTGAGATAGGCAAAGCCAATAACCTGATCGATTAATGGGTTATTAGCAGGGGTGCGGATGTTGTGATTTTTCCAAAGCAAATATTTTATCACAGACATTGCCTTCTCTTCAATCACAGGGTTAAGTAATACCACGCGTGGCTTTCCGGTGATCAGCCATTCGGCATACATTACATCATATCCCTTCTTTCTTAAATTGGCTGCGGCCAATCCGAAAATATCAGCTGCATCTTCCAATGGTTCCAGTTCGGCATGAATGTTTTTATTTACATACGGCCCAATCATGCAAAACCGCCCACTCCAGTTTTCCATTATGGCGGGTGCCTTTGAACGGATCACGGTATAGATTCCACCCACTTGATTACACACTTCCCACGCTACTTCTACCAGAAATGTATCAGTTGAAGGAGAATTTGGTTGCGGTGTTCGTTTTGGCATGACTTAAGTCAAACTGACTGAGTTAATTCTAATAATGATCAATTTAATGACAAAATTTCTTAAAAACATACTTCTGAATAGATGGATTCGAATTTGTTCATAGAGGATTACAAAACTTATCGAATATGAGCTTTGATAAATACACTATAAAATCGCAGGAAGCACTGCAGAAATCTGCAGAGATTGCCACCAGCTTGCAACAACAGGCTATTGAGCCAGGTCACTTGCTAAAAGCAATATTGGAGACAGATGAAAATGTTTCTAACTATCTGTTCAAGAAACTGAATGTGAATGAAAGCATTCTCACCAATAAACTGGAAGAGCTCATCAATGCCTATCCGCGTGTGTCGGGTCAGCAGGCCTATCTTTCTTCCACCACCAATACGGTTTTGCAAAACGCTGAAAAGGAGTTGCGTGAGTTTAAAGATGAGTACATCGCCATTGAGCATCTGCTGCTTGCTTTGCTGAATACAAAAGATAAGGTAGCTTCTATTATGAAGGATGCCGGCTTTGAACGAGGCATATTAATAAAGGCAATAAAAGAATTGCGCGGAGGCTCGAAGGTTACTGATCCGAATGCAGAAGCCAAATACAAATCACTTGAGCGTTATTCAAATAATCTGAATGAGTTGGCCAAGAAGGGAAAGATCGATCCTGTGATTGGTCGCGATGAGGAAATCAGACGCGTGCTTCAGATTCTTTCACGAAGGACAAAAAACAACCCGATTCTTATAGGTGAACCCGGTGTGGGTAAGACGGCCATTGTAGAAGGAATGGCACAACGAATTGTAGATGGTGACGTTCCGGAAAATCTAAAAAGTAAAATTCTGGTATCACTCGATATGGGTCTGCTCGTAGCGGGTGCCAAATACAAAGGTGAGTTTGAAGAAAGGCTCAAGGCGGTGATCAAAGAAGTGACTGATTCGAATGGAGAAATTATTTTATTCATTGACGAGATACACACCCTGATTGGTGCTGGTGGTGGAGAAGGAGCGATGGATGCCGCCAACTTGTTGAAGCCTGCTTTGGCACGAGGTGAACTTCATGCCATCGGTGCTACTACATTAAAGGAGTATCAGAAATACATCGAAAAAGATAAAGCGTTGGAACGCAGATTCCAGACGGTGATGGTAAATGAACCCTCTGTGGAAGATTCTATTTCGATCCTGCGCGGAATAAAAGACAAGTATGAATTGCATCATGGTGTTCTCATTAAAGATGATGCGGTAATCGCTGCCGTGGAATTGTCGAGTCGATATATTACGGACCGTTTTCTTCCCGACAAGGCCATCGACCTGATGGATGAGTCTGCTGCGAAGCTGCGACTAGAGATGGATTCGTTGCCGGAAGAGTTGGATGAACTCAACCGCAAGATCATGCAGTTGGAAATCGAGCGTGAGGCTATTCGGAGGGAAAAAGATAAAGACAAAGAAGCGATATTAAGCAAAGAGATAGCGGAGCTTTCGGAGAAGCGCAACTCACTAAAGGCAAAGTGGGAAAGCGAGAAGAATATCATTCAAGGTTTACGAAAGGAAAAAGAAAACATCGAGCGATTAAAATTCGAAGCGGAACAAGCTGAGAAGGCCGGTGATTATGGAAAAGTAGCTGAGATTCGCTACGGAAAAATTACTGAGACCGAAAAGAAACTCACCAATCTTCAGACCCAGATGAAAGAAATGCAAGGCGAACATTCTTTATTAAAGGAAGAAGTGGACAGCGAAGATATTGCTGAAATCGTGGCGAGATGGACGGGCATTCCTGTTTCAAAAATGTTGCAGAGCGAGCGCGAGAAACTGCTCCACCTGGAAGATGAATTAGGAAAACGTGTGGCCGGTCAGGAGGAAGCTATACAAGCGTTGAGTGATGCCGTGCGCAGAAGTCGCGCGGGCTTGCAGGATCCGAAGCGCCCGATTGGTTCGTTCATCTTTATGGGCACCACAGGCGTTGGAAAAACCGAATTGTCAAAAGCGCTCGCTGATTATTTATTCAATGACGAAAACTCGATGGTGCGCATCGACATGAGTGAATACCAGGAGCGCCACAGTGTGAGCCGTTTGATTGGTGCGCCTCCCGGCTATGTAGGCTATGATGAGGGTGGACAGTTGACGGAAGCCGTGAGAAGGAAGCCCTATTCAGTGGTGCTGCTGGATGAAATTGAAAAAGCGCACCAAGATGTGTTCAACATTTTGCTCCAGGTATTGGATGATGGACGTTTGACCGACAATAAAGGTCGCGTGGCGAATTTCAAAAACACCATTATCATCATGACCACGAATATTGGTTCGCACATTATTCAGGAGAATTTTGAGAAAATGACAGATGCCAACTATTTCGATGTCATTGAAAGCACAAAAGATGAAGTGCTGGCGTTGCTGAGGAAATCAGTGCGGCCTGAGTTCATTAACCGGATTGATGAAATCATCATGTTTCGACCGTTGAGTAAGGGGGATATCAGAAAAATTGTTTCTATACAATTTAAGTTGGTGCAGCAGCGTTTAATTGAAAGCGGCATTAAGTTGGATATATCCGAAAAAGCACTTGATCGGTTGGCAAAAATGGGCTTCGATCCACAGTTTGGAGCAAGGCCACTGAAGCGGGTAATTCAGCGAGAAATTTTAAATGAACTTTCTAAGCAAATTCTAAGCGGAAAAGTGAACAAGGACTCGGTGATTTTTGTTGAATTAAAGAACGAGGTAGAATTTGAATTTATAAATATATCAGAGGCTGAATTAGTTGAGTAAGCCTGAAGGCTGTGTGGTCCCGGGTTCACCGGGAATTGTAGTGGGGTTTGGTTTTTGGGGTTAGGGCGGGCTGAGGGGCCCGCCCTTCATTTTTATGGTTGATTACAATAGTTCATTCGCCAAATTCGCCAACTCAGAGCGTTCTCCCTTCTCAAGCGTAATGTGCGCATACAGCTCATGATCTTTTAGTCGATCAATCAGATATGACAAGCCATTACTTTGCGCATCCAGATAAGGTGTGTCAATCTGGTAAATATCACCTGTGAAGATGATTTTGGTGTTTTCACCAGCACGGGTAATAATGGTTTTTACTTCATGAGGCGTCAGGTTTTGTGCTTCATCCACAATGAAACAAATATTGGATAAACTTCTGCCACGTATGTAGGCAAGAGGAGTGATCACCAGTTTTTCGTTCACCACCATCTCCGTAATCTTCGAATATTCTTTATCTGACTCACTGTATTGGTTCTGAATAAATTTCAGGTTGTCCCATAGCGGCTCCATGTAGGGATTCAGTTTTGATTTGATGTCACCGGGTAAATAGCCGATGTCTTTGTTGCTGAGTGGCACAATAGGTCTGGCCAGGTAGATCTGTTTATATTCTCTTTTTTGTTCCAGTGCGGCAGCCAATGCAATAAGTGTTTTACCTGTTCCGGCCACGCCTTGCATTGACACCAAACGTATCTCGGGCTTTAACATGGCATGAATGGCAAACGCTTGCTCTGCATTTCTGGGCTTGATGCCATACACATTTCTTTTCTCCACCAATTCTACCATGCCATTGGCAGAGTTGTAAAACGCCAGCACTGATTTTTTTCCACTCTTTAAAATAAAGTAGTGGTTTTTCATGGGCTTACTTTTGCCAAGCACATCTTCAGGAGGGCAATAACCTTTTTCATACATCAGGTTGATGATGGTAGGGTCCACATCTTCAATCACAGTGCGCCCCGTGTGGAGTGAACTGATATTTTGGATTTTTCCGGTGGTGTAGTCTTCTGCCTGCAAGCCCAATGCTTTTGCTTTCAGTCGCAGGTTCACATCTTTCGATACCAGGATCACCTTCCTTCCTTTCTCCTCTTTCTGCAAAACCAAAGCGGAATTCAAAATGCGGTGATCGGCTTTGTCCTCATTGAAAACTTTATTAGCATCTACCTGGCTTGTTCCACTGGAGTCCATCACAACTTTAAAGTTTCCTTTCCCTTTTCCGTTGATGGGATTCCAATGATGAAGCATCTTGTCTTTCGCCAGCTTGTCGATGAGCCGTATAAACTCACGTGCTTCAAAATTCTTTGTGTCGTTGCCCTTCTTGAAATTATCGAGTTCTTCCAACACAGTGATGGGAATGCCCACATCGTGTTCGTCAAAGTTTAGAATGCTGTTGTGCTCGTAAATAATGACGGAAGTGTCCAACACGAAAATCTTCTTGTCTTTGTCTTTCTTGGCCATAGTCGTTAGTTAAGCTAAAAAAAAGCGAAGACACGTTTCTTACAATGGTGAAAAGCAACCTTGCAAGTATAAACGGGTCTTCGCGTCATCAATTCTATATGCGAAATCTAATGAAAGCAGTTGAAAAAATGCAACGTATTGGGTTATTCTTTTTTGGGCATTCAATTATTTAATTGAAGCAAGGATAGTTAAACCCTTGAATACAAATCACCTTTTTCAGAGGCGGTAATTTTTACCACGTTGGCGAGCACCAGTAAAATCAGTTTGCGCCTTGCCTTAAAGCGGTTGAGCCCTGATAATTTTTGGTAAGCAGACATACTGATAGAACGATGTTCATGGAGATATTCCATTAGTTTTTTTTCTTCATCACCAAAGGCAAAACGGATGTCGCGTTTTTGTTTTGACCTTCGCACAATCTCTTCCATTTCAGGACTCGCTTTGATACTCATATCTTTTTCGCGCACAAAGGTTTGCCGTGTATCTTTATCGATCACTAAATAATGAGGACGCTTCGGGCTGGAGGGAATATCAAACCGCACCACGTATTTATTTTCTGAAATAGGAACGATGGATTCTTTATAGAGAAGTTCAGGCCTGCAATATTTTTTTAAAGCTTCACTGATTACATGACCTTCTTCTTCCGGATACCTCACACCAGGAATTGTGCCGTCATCATCCACACCAACCAGCAACGTGCCTCCTTCTGTATTGGCAAAGGCGATCAGTTCCCTCACAATTTTTTCGGGATACGCAGCTTTTCTTTTGAATTCAAGTTGCAGGCCTTCCCCTTCGGCAGCCAGTTTTTTTAACTCTCGAATATCATGTGGATTAACGCTTGCCGCTTCCCAAGTCTTCATCGTCATCTGATTCATCGTCTTCCGCCTTGGGCAAATTAAACATGCTGCTAAGCAGATCTTTAAACTGAAGCCCAGAGGTAAGCATGTGCTTGCTGATCAAACTGAATTCTGCCAATCCGTGAAGCGCAAACTCCATCAGAAAAAGTTTATTTCCGTCAGCTGATTTTTGAAATTCATTTACAAGATCGGCAAGACCGGGCACAGACTTCAGTGACTTCTCATAATCTGCATTCGTCATGTCGTGAAGAAGATCAATGGTGTTGCCATCGCCAAACCAATTAGTAATTTTCTTATAAGGGCTTTTTTCTTTTTGCTTTCTGAACTTATCCGGATCGGGAAAATAGTTTACGAACTGGGCACGAATTGCTTTGCCCACTAAATTCCGGGCTACGATGCCCGGCCCTTCCTGCTGCCCTTCGTACACTAATTCTACTTTACCCGTAATGGATGGAACCACGCCAATGAAATCAGATATTCTAACCGCTGTGTTCTTATCGTGATTGATTAACGATCTCCTCTCGGCTGCAGCGATCAGGCTTTCGAAGGCTGATATCGTAAGACGTGCCGATACCCCGCTCTTCGCATCCACATATTCACTCTTGCGCGCTTCAAATGCAATTTGCTCAACGAGGTCTTTTGCGATTTCATTGGAGGATACTAGTTGTTTTTGTTCTTCGCGAATGTTTGCTTCTTGCTGTGTTATCTTTTTGCTCACCTCCATTGATTTTGGATAGTGCGTAATAATCTGACTATCGATGCGATCTTTCAAAGGGGTAACAATGCTGCCGCGATTCGTATAATCTTCGGGGTTGGCCGTAAACACAAACTGTATGTCCAGGATAAGACGAATCTTAAAGCCGCGAATCTGAATATCGCCTTCCTGTAAAATATTAAATAGCGCTACCTGAATGCGCGCCTGCAAATCGGGAAGTTCATTGATCACAAAAATGCAACGATGTGAACGGGGGATTAGTCCGAAGTGGATGACACGATCATCTGAATATGGTAGTTTTAATGATGCCGCCTTGATGGGATCGACATCACCAATCAAGTCCGCTATGGAAACATCGGGTGTGGCTAGCTTTTCAGTATACCGATCATCGCGATGCAGCCATGTGATAGGAGTCTGATCACCAAATTCTTTGATTTTATCTTTGCCATATCGGGAGATAGGATGCAGCGGATCGTCATTCAATTCAGAGCCCTCAATCACCGGCACATATTCATCCAGCAGGTTTACCATTAACCGGGCAAGGCGGGTCTTCGCCTGACCCCGTAGTCCAAGTAGGTTGATGTCATGTCCGGCAAGGATGGCTCGCTCCAGGTCAGGTATTACAGTTTCTTCATACCCCCAGATTCCTTCAAATACTTTTTCTTTTCCTTTCAGCTTTTGAATGAGGTTTGATCTTAATTCGTCTTTGATAGTCTTGAAGTGATAACCAGCACCTTTAAGCTGAGCGAGTGTCTTGATGTTTTTATGGTCTTTCATTACAGAGTGAGTAGTTGTTAGTTCCTGGCGGTTGGTATGTTTCGATTTAAGTTGTAAGTGGCTTGCGTTAGCAACGGTTAGCTAGCAACCAACACCTATTGTTATAAATTTTTTGCGCGGTTTCTTTTGAAGTCTTCGAATACCAAATTGCCTAACCCTTGCAAACTGCTGTAATAGGCGTTGCCGTTGTTGGCTTTGGTGAACTCCCTGACAAATGCTTTGAGGTAAGGATCGGTGGCAATCATAAAAGTGGTAACAGGGATTTTTAATTTTCTTAGCTGTGTGGCCAGGTCAAGTGTTTTATTTAAGATTTTATGATCGAGGCCAAAACTGTTTTTATAGTACTTGATTCCTTGTTTAATACACGTAGGTTTTCCATCCGTGATCATAAACACCTGCTTATTGGCATTTTTTCTTCTTCTCAAAATATCCATCGCCAGTTCAAGACCTGCCACCGTATTGGTATGATAGGGCCCCACTTGCAAGTAGGGTAGGTCTTTGATTTCAATTTGCCAGGCATCATCGCCAAAGACTAAAATATCGAGCGTGTCTTTCGGATATTTTTTGGTGATGAGTTCGGCTAACGCCATGGCTACTTTTTTGGCTGGAGTAATTCTATCTTCTCCATATAAGATCATAGAGTGAGAGATGTCGATCATGAGTACGGTGGAAGTCTGTGTTTTATACTCGCTTTCAATTATTTCCAGGTCTTCCTCGGTCATGAAGAAATCTTCCAGGCCATGGTTAATTTGTGCGTTGCGCAACGAATCTGTCATGGAAATTTGATCCAGGGTATCACCAAATTCGTAATCACGCCTGTCGGTAGTCGACTCATCTCCGCGGCCGCTGTGGTGTGTTTTATGTTCTCCTGATTTTGTTTTCTTCAGCTTGCCAAAAATTTCTTCGAGCGCAGACTGACGAAGACTTTGTTCGCTTTTGGCTTTCAATTTGAATTCGCCATCAGGTCCTTTATCGGTGATGTACCCGTTTTTTTTCAGGTCTTCAATAAAGTCGCCTATACCATAATTTGGATTGGTAAGGTTGTATTGTTTGTCAACTTCGGTTAGCCATTGTAATGCCTCTGATACATTGCCAGAAGTAATTAATATCAGTTGCATGAATATCTTCAGCAATCGCTCAAAGTCACTTTTCTCACTTTCTGGAGGTGGTGTATATTGTGAAAAACGATGTCCGAGCATAAATTAAGTTTGTGATTCAATGCTAACCAATAAAGACCTCTTTCTGTTTCCAGATTATCGTTAAATCACAAACAAAAAAAGGAGTTTAGAAAATGAAAAATGAAAAAATTGGGAATTATCCTGTTTCAGGCCATTTCTAAATCGCTTCTAGAATTTTTATTTTCCGGCTTTCCTTCAGTTTCATTGTTCCATATATATAATCCCAAAGAGGGGATGAAACGCCAAATACCACCTCCCCATCTTTGTAATGATGTACACTATGGTTTACCCAAAGTGCCTTGAAAAAGTTTTTGGGAGGGGAATAGGCATGTACCATGTAATGAACCAAAAGGTATAAGGCATACCCAACTAGGAAACCAGGAAGAAATGCAAACACTAAGTCGCCCATTATCACTTTAAATAGCAACAAGAGAATGGTGGAAAAGGTAATGCTGAGCAACGGAGGCATTGCCAAACGGTCTTTATCTTTTGGAAATTCATGATGAACACCATGCATGGTGTATTGCAACTTAGCCCTCAGCTGGGTATAGGGTTTCAAATGAAATACATGGCGGTGTACCATATATTCTACCCAGGTGAAGGAGATAAGGCCTGCTACGAACAGGCCAGTGGTTGAGACGGTAGAGAGATCAGTGTTTTTAATATTCCAATAAAGCAGCCCACCTGCATAGGAAAAGAAAATGATCAGCGGAACAGAGATATGCGTGCGGCTCAGTTTTTCAAGAATGGGATTGGAAAAAAGCTGTTTGGTTCCCTTGTTCTGTGGTTTTACTTCAGCATTCATAATCTAAGAATATTTAAGTCCTACTTTAGATTACCAAGAATAAAAGGACAATAAATTATAGTCTAAACGGCTACGTTAGCATTTTTATATGCTGCAGATTTAGCTAATATTTTTTCGTAATAACGTTCGTACAAAGGCAATATGTTGGTGATGTCAAACTCTTTTGCCCGAGCCAGCGCACTTTCTTTGAATTTGGGTAAATTGTTTTTGTCCAGTACAAAAAGCGCACTGCGTGTCATATCTTCTGTATCGCCAACGTTGCTCATAAATCCGGTCACTCCCTGCAGTTGTAATTCGGGCAAACCACCTGTATTGGTTGAGATGACGGGCACCTCACACGCCATTGCCTCCAGGGCTGCCAATCCGAAACTTTCTTTTTCAGACGGCATTAAGAAAAGATCGGCCACAGACAAAACTTCTTCTACGGCTTCCTGCTTACCCAGAAAACGGACTGCATCACTAATGGACAAATCACGTGTCATCGTTTCGGCCATGGAGCGTTCAGGACCATCACCTATCAATAATAATTTTGATGGTATTTCTTTGTGGATGTTATTGAACACCTTAATCACATCGCCAACCCGTTTAACTTTTCTGAAGTTGGAGGTATGGACAATCAGTGCTTCACCTTGCGGACAAATCGCCTTTTTAAAATGGTCCTTCTTTTGTTTTTTAAATTTTTCGAGATCGATGAAGTTGGGTATCACTTCAATGTCACGGGTTATTTTAAATGAATGATAAGTCTCCCTTTTCAAATCTTCTGAAACGGATGTTACGCCATCTGATTCGTTGATGCTGAATGTTACCACAGGTTCATAGGAAGCGTCTTTTCCCACCAGCGTAATGTCTGTGCCGTGCAAGGTGGTAATAACAGGTATATAGATGCCGTGTGTTTTTAAAATTTGCTTGGCCATGTAGGCAGCCGAGGCATGAGGGATTGCATAATGCACGTGCAGCAAATCCAATTTTTCATTCTTCACTACACTTACCATTTTACTGGCCAATGCTAGCTCATAGGGGGGGTATTCAAACAGCGGATAGGAATGAAATTCCACCTCATGATAAAACAGGTTTTCATTCAGAAAGTCCAACCGGGTCGGCTGGCTATAGGTGATAAAATGAACCTCATGACCTTTCTTGGCAAGGGCCTTTCCTAATTCGGTGGCCACCACCCCGCTTCCGCCAAAGGTTGGATAACACACAATTCCTATTTTCATCAATTTCATTTTTGGGCCTACAGAATTTTGTTGAAGACTCTTGTATTAACCTGTTTTTTACGCGTTTAGTTTCGGGGTCCCGTCTAAAATTAGAGTCAAATTCAATACAAAAATATCAGTATTGGCGATAATTGAATATAGCCTTGTAGATGACCTCCTGAATACGGGGACGGATATTGGCATTTAATAGTCTATTGTTTGTCATATCCGGATGAACTCTGTTAGACAGATAGATAAACACGAGATTAAACTCGGGGTCAACCCAAATGCAGGTACCAGTGAAGCCGGTGTGACCAAATGTCCTACTTGAAGCCAAAAGGGTGGTGGGTCCATTCCAATCGCTGGGGGTGGGTTTATCCCAACCAAGCCCTCGCCTGCTTGGTTCGTATTGTTTTGACGTAAAGATCTCTACGGTTTCAGGTTTATAATATCGATGACCTCCATAACTGCCTTTTTGCAATAACATCTGACCCAGTTTGGCCAGGTCATTGGCGGTGCCAAATAAACCCGCATGGCCCGCAATGCCTCCATGCATGGCAGCACCCTGATCATGAACGTATCCGGTCAGTAATTTTTTCCTAAAAAGGATGTCATTTTCAGTGGGCGCAATCAGGTTGTCGGGAAATTTTTTAAGAGGCAAATAGCCAAGTGCATACGCACCTAATGGTTCATATAAATTTTGATCCAGAAACTCCTCCATGGGCTGATTGAGAGTTTTCTCGGCCAAGTGCTGAAGAATATAGAAGCCCATATCACTATACACGTAGTTATAAGTTGTTCGCACGGGCTTTTCACGCACCTTTGCTTTGATGATCCAACTCCATAAGCTGTCCTTCATCGATTTGTTAGCAAAAAGGTTGTCAGCAACCGGAAACGGATAGTCCCGGCTGCTTACCGAACTATAATATTGAGGAAGTTGAGTTCCATTCTTAACCGTTTCCGCCCAAAAGGGAAGGAAGGGCCAAAGTCCTGCCTGATGAGTGAGAATATCTTTTATGGTGAAATCTTTCTTGTTTGATTTTTTTAATTCGGGGAGATAGGCAGAGATTTTTTTATTTATATCGATGAGTCCCTTCTCGTGCATAAACATAACGGTTTGTAGGGTGGCGGATACTTTGGTGACGGAGGCCAGATCATAAATGGTTTGACCTGAAACGGGGATTTTATTTTCATAGGTGAGGTAGCCGTTCGATTGTTCATACACGACTTTACCGTCTTTGGCTACCAGCACATGACTTCCGGGAGTAGCGCCAATCTCAATGGCTTCGCGGGCGATGGCTTCTATTTTTGCCAGGGTTTTGCTGTCGATGCCGGCAGCCTCTGGTAGGGTGTAGGATAATCTTCCGGTTGTTTCACTGGTGATTCCATGGCCTTCGTTAAAGTTGGCGATGGCGAAGGGTAATTCTCCTTGTGCAGCCATGGCACCAAAAATTATTTGTGCCGCAATCTTGGGCACTTCATTTTGATCGGTGTAGCCAACCAGCAGCGTGGGGATTCCTTCGAGGTATTTTAGTTCATCAGGATTACCAAAATGACTGACAATCACTTCTTTTCTTTTTGTCAGGGATTGAATAAACGGGGCCACTTCTTTTATCATCGAAGAGGAGAATGGGAAAACTCCGATCACAATCACATGGGCGGCCGCCAGCCTTGCTTTTATCTGAGCAGTGTCCTGTGGCAATCGAATCGACAGATGTTCGAACGCTGCGTACTTGGATAGGTAGCGTGTAAATTCATTTTGTTCCTCGCTACCGATGGTGATCGAAACAAACTTTTTGTTTTCAATCCACGGCACGGGCACAGAATTTTTTTCATTTGCAATCAGCGTGACCGATCCCTCTGAAATCTGATGCCTTAAAAGTTTTGCCTGTGGTGAGTTTAAGCGCGATGCCAGGTTATCGGTAACGATGTTTTTCTTATATGCCAGACCCGCATCGTACTTGGCAGATAAAATTTTTCTTACGGCATCATCGAGTCTTGCCTTTAGAAGTTTATTGGTTCGTACACCCCGCGAAATTGCTTTCATCGCAGCAGAAATATCATCAGGATTCATTAAGATATCGTTGCCTACCTCAAGTGCTAGTCGTTCAATCACTCCATCTTGTTGTTTGCCGGTATTTTTTTCCAGATCGGAAATATCTGTAAAATTGAGCCCCTTAAATCCAAGATACTTATTGAGTATTTCAGTGATAAAAATTTGAGTAGGTGCGTTGGATTCCGCATCTGAAAGAGGATAAAGATGAAGCTGTGAAGTGAGAAGTCCGTTCAATCCTTCCTGTACCAATTCGCGATAAGGATAGAGACCAATTGTGTCCAACGGGGGTATAGAAATAAACAAGGATGAATCCACTTCATTAGTTTTTTTGAGACTTTCCGGATGAATGGCACAGGCCAGCACACCTCCGTCTTGTAGGCCGCGCATATATGCTACTGCTTTTGATGCAACCCGTTCTTTGGAGTCACTAAAATATCGCAGCGCATCAGGATAGGGCTGCTTGGCTTCACTAATGTCTGCATTGGGTGCAAAGTTGATGTGGATTCCCAGTTGCCTCATTTCACGCGCGATCTCTCTGCCCAGCCGATAAATCAAGGTATCATCCCGGAGTGCGCCCAACGACATGGACTTTTGAAAACTCATCACGCTATCCAGCGATTGGCCAAGTCCCCATTCAGCATGAACACCCACCAGTAGCGGAATGTCAGATTCCGATTGGAATTTATTGACCAGGCGCGCAATATTTATCGGACCTCCCTGGGTTATAAGGATACTACCAGGCTTATGTTTGGATATCAGATCATTCAATTCATCCATTTCTTCCGGTGTGGCATTCGTAGCAACCGGAATCATGAATAGCTGGCCGATCTTTTCTGATGTATTAAGTGTTTGAAAAACACTGTCAACCCAGCGGGTTTTCAGGTTCTGGGCAATGCTGGCTAAGAAAATAATTGAAAACAAAAATGTGATGAAAACTTTTTTACCCATCAGGCCGTTCGATTTTTGTAATTTTACCACTCTTAATTTTCTCCTACAACGCCAACAAGGTTGAACGGGAGCAAGTAATTATGTAAAACTACGGTCATTTATAATTATAATAACGTCATGAAGTTTTTATCGGTATTTACGAAAGCGCCAAAACATCAGCGGTTTAATTATTCGCCTCGCTTCTACGATCCAATAAAAGAAGAGTTGGCAGAACGCGAGAGCCGCATCAAATTAGAAATTGCACGTGAAAAAGGTACGCTCACCCCCGAGGAATTAAGTGGCTATCGTGGTCGTATTTCTGGCGCTTTTCAGGCTGCCCGAAAAAGGAGTAATCCTGTAAGCGCAGGAACCAGTGCCACCATGCTGAGGCTTGGTATTTTTCTTTTCCTCACCATTTTCATTATTGCGTTTCTTGAGTTTGGAAAGCCTGCCCTTTATTCCCTGATTCTGGTGGTGCCTTTTTATCTCTATTTAAAATTTAGAAGCAAGTAACCCGGTACAGTAACCTCTTCATGCCCGATATCATTCAACTTCTTCCTGATTCTATAGCTAACCAGATTGCTGCGGGTGAGGTGGTGCAACGTCCTGCGTCAGCCGTAAAAGAGCTGATTGAAAATTCGCTGGATGCCGGGGCAACTTCCATAAAATTAATTGTGAAAGAAGCTGGCAAGGCACTCATTCAGGTAATTGACAATGGATTGGGCATGAGCGAAACCGATGCGCGCATGAGCCTGGAGCGTCATGCTACTTCCAAAATTCGCACTACCGATGATCTTTTCCGCCTTCGCACGATGGGCTTTCGTGGTGAGGCGTTGGCTTCTATTGCCGCAGTATCGCAGTTTGAGTTGAAAACCCGTCAGGCCAATCAGGAGTTAGGCACTCAGATTTTGGTGGAGGCATCAGAAGTAAAGAACCAGGGACCCGTTGCCTGTGATAAAGGCACCAGCATCAGCGTTAAGAACTTGTTTTATAATATTCCCGCACGCAGAAATTTTTTGAAAGCAAACCCCGTGGAGATGAGGCACATCATCGAAGAGTTTCAGCGATTGGCGTTGGCTCATCCACACGTTGCCTTTGCACTCTATCATAGCGATGATTTGATTTATGACCTGACGCCATCAAAGCTAAGTCAACGCATCGTATCCCTTTTCGGGAAATCATTTCAAGGGCAGTTGGCTGCCTGCCAGGAAGAAACTGCGTTGGTGAAAGTGACCGGTTATATCGGAAGACCGGAGTCGGCCCGCAAAACCCGCGGTGAGCAATTCATTTTTGTGAATCAGCGATACATCCGTAATAATTATCTTAATCATGCTGTGACTACCGCCTTTCAAGGGTTGTTGGTTGAAAATAGTTTTCCGTTTTATGTTCTTTTCATCGAGATAGACCCGAAGCACGTGGATGTGAATGTGCATCCAACCAAAACAGAAATTAAGTTTGATGATGAGCGTGCGGTTTATGCCGTGGTGAGGGCGGCTGTAAAACTTGCCTTGGGAACACACAACCTGGCTCCCGCAATCGATTTTCATTCGGATATTAATATTGTGAACAAGCTTAGCCAGAATATCAGCAACGAACAGTATTTTAACGAGCAGTTTACCTCTTCCTTAGGCCGATCCAATCTTCAGAACTGGGAAAAATTATTTGAAGACACTCCCCCTGATTCTAAACTTTTTCAAAAGACAGAACCGGCTAACACACTGCGTTTTGAAAGTTCACTTAACAGGCAGGAAGAAGAGAAACAAGAGACCGGGGCGGTATTCCAATTTCAAAACAAATATTTTGTACGCGCTGCTAAATCAGGGCTGATGATTATTGACCAGCAGGCAGCGCACGAGCGGGTACTCTTCGAAAAATATGCAAACCGGTTGAAGAGTGGTGGAGGCAATAGCCAGCAAAGTTTATTTCCTCAAACTATTTCGCTGAGCCCTGTCGATTTTGCGCTGGTGATGGAGATTGAGAGCGAATTGATTTCTTTGGGATTTCGCTTTGAGGTATTTGGCAAAAACACTCTGCTCGTTTCGGGGGTGCCCGTAGGATGCGGTTCCAATGAAAAGGAGTTATTTGAAGGCTTAATCGAACAGTTTAAGAGAAACCAATCCGAATTAGAGTTACCCATTCGTGATAATCTGGCGATGGCGTTTGCCAGGCGCACCTCGGTGAAGACAGGTCAAAAACTGGCGCTCGAAGAGATCCAGTCTATTGTTGAAGGCTTGTTTGCCTGCTCGAAACCAAATTTTTCTCCAGACGGCCGCCCAACATTTTTTACTTTTGAAACGTCTAAGATAGAAAGTTACTTTACCCGTTAAATTGATCTCATGTTTAGACTTACTCCTCTGGTCAGGAATCTGATCATCATCAATGTGGTTGTTTTTCTTGCCCAGAATCTGCTCAGCAATTTGCATCTGACTGAGTACTTGTCTTTGTGGAGTGTCCATTCTCCTAATTTTAAACCCTACCAGTTTTTTAC
>CAZIOY010000010.1:9237-63275 GCA_964540915.1 uncultured Ohtaekwangia sp. | reverse complement strand
GCCCATTGGCAGTTGTGCGTTCGCGCCGTATCAGTTTTTTACCTACATGTTTGCGCATGGAAGTTTTGGTCATATCTTTTTTAATATGTTGGCGCTGGCTTCTTTTGCCCCCATTCTTGAAAGCCACTGGGGCGATAAAAAATTCCTGACCTTTTATTTAGCAACCGGTATTGGTGCGGGGGTTGTGTATGCCGTAGTTAATTTATTGCTGGGCACAAGCGATGGAGGTATCATGTTGGGCGCATCCGGTGCGTTGTATGGAATATTAACGGCCTTTGGTATGGTGTTTCCAAACATGGAGATCATGTTATTGTTTCCACCAGTGCCTATAAAAGCAAAATACATGGTTTTTATTATGGGCTTTATCACCTACGCACTGGACCGTAGTGGCACAGTAGCACACCTTGCCCACTTTGGGGGTGCCTTGATTGCTTTCATTATTATTTCCATATGGAGAAGCCAGGGCAAAGATCGGGGCTGGTAACTTTTGTTGTAGAATTCTGTTAACTTGAAGAATACACCTGATCTATTAAAATTGTGTTAGACGAATTTAAAAACGCATTTCAACGTCCCAACAACGCACATGTGCAGTTGATCTTTATCAACGTAGTGGTCTTTTTGGTTTTGGCAGTGCTTTATGTTTTTTCAACAGCTGCCGGATTTTCATCATTTTTTGAAAGCATCCATGCCCAACTGGCCATACCAGCTCCGTTTCTTTCTTTTCTGGTAAAACCCTGGACGATCATCACCTATTCTTTTGTGCATGACTTGACCGGCATCTTTCATATTCTTTTCAACATGCTTGCCTTTTATTGGTTTGGCAAAATCTTTATTGAGTACCTGGGAAGTGACAAGTTGATAGCGGTGTATGTGTTGGGTGCTATTGCAGGAGCAGTTTCATACCTGTTGGTTTATAACATCATTCCATTTTATATAGAAAAAATTCCATTGCATGGAATGGTAGGAGCTTCCGCAGCCGTTTATGCTGTATTGGTTGCCACGGCCACACTTTTACCAGATTATACCTTCTTTCTTTTGTTCTTCGGCCCGGTTCGCATCAAATACATAGCGCTCATTTATATTGTTATCTCATTTCTCGGCTCTGTGGGTGGCAATGCTGGTGGCAACATTGCTCACTTAGGTGGAGCGTTGATAGGGTTTGTCTACATCAAACAATTGCAGGTGGGAGTAAATTGGGGCGGTTGGATCACGATTACATTAGATTGGGTACGCGGACTGTTCAGCACCCGATCCAAAGTAAAAGTCACCTATCGCAGTGCAGAACCAAAGGCAAAAGCTTCTAAAACGACTACCGGGCCCAACAAGGCATCACAAGATGAAATTGATGCCATTCTTGATAAGATTTCAGATCGTGGTTATGAAAGTCTTTCGAAAGAAGAAAAGGAAAAACTTTTCAATGCCAGTAAGAAGTAGCTTGAATATACTGACCTTCTGATAGCCCTTTAAACAATCAACTTAGCAATTCCAAAAGCAGCAGCTGCCGCAGCGGCACCAACCAGAGTCACCCTCATTGCGCCTTTAAACAATGGCTGACCAGTGAGTTTACTTTTCACCAAACCAAAAATCACCAGACAGATAAGTGTGATAATGGTTGAATAAATCAATCCTGTTTCAGTTTCTTCAGTAAAGAAATAAGCACTGAGTGGAATCATACCCCCGATAATGTAAGAGGTGCCGATAATGAGTGCACTCTGATGTGCTCTGTTTTTGTCGGGGCGCTCCAGGCCAAGTTCGAAACGCATCATGAAGTCGACCCACTTTTTCGGGTTCTTTGCCATTTCGCGGGCTATCCTATCCTGAAGTTCTTCACTCACTCCATATTCAGCAAAGATCTCTTTTGTCTCCTGAATTTCTACTTCGTGTTTATGCTCAACCTCACCATATTCCCTGAGCTCTTCGGAATCGTAGTGTTCAATTTGGGTGCGGCCAGCGAGGTAGCCACCCAATCCCATGGCAATGGAACCGGCTGCGATTTCTGCCAGGCCAGCGGTAATCACAATAGAAATTTGATCCACCGCACCACTAAGTCCCGCTGCCAAAGCGAACGGCACGGTAAGTCCGTCACTCATTCCGATTACAAAGTCTCTTACTTTTTCCGAACTCTGAAAATGTTCTTCCATCATTAAATAATCTGAGTGCTAAAATTAGTAATTAAAAGCAAGGCAGTAAGAGCCAATGAGTGCAATCGTTATTTCACAGCAAAAAACTGAATGAGCATGGTTACGATCTCATCTTTGTTAGTAACATAGGCCGCTTCGGGATACGCCTTATTGAATTTTTCGAGCTTTTGATAATAGGTATCTTCTGAAATTTTATAAAGATTCATTAATTCTTTTTTTACTTCAGGAGAATTAATGGTGGTTCTGTACACATCGGTCTTTGCAAGGGCTTCACGCTTTTCAGCAGTATTATCTTTTGTATTTAGCTTATAGGTAACGCCTGGCCCAAACGTAGCTACATCGTTTTGTGTGGGTGCCAGTGGTTGCTCCTTGAGTTTTATGTTAGCGTTGGAAGGCAACTCTTTTTTCCAGTCATTCATGCCCGGAATATTTAAGCGATCGTAGACGGTAATCTCTTTAAGCATCTTCGAATCTTCCGCCAAAAATATTTTTACGGTGCCTGTGGTATTGCGCGCAGGCAACATAAATGATTTATGACCGAGGCGTGAAAAGACCAAGGTGTCAGTTTTGATGCACTCAATAGAAAAGGTGCCATCATTTTTAGTGGATTGTCCTTGATTTTTTCTTTTTACCTGTATGGCTGTATAGGGCAGGGGCAATTGTGATGCGGAGTCCACAACAATTCCTGAGATAGTAATGGCATTGTTCTGACCATACAATCCAAAACTAAATGCACCGCAGAATACTATTAAAAGAACCAATCTCATAGCGAATAAATCAGTCATCGTGTAAATGATCGGTTTCAACTAAGATTTATTTGCCAATTGTCCGCAGGCAGCATCGATGTCTTTGCCCCGGCTTTTTCGTATGCGTGTGGTGACACCATTTTTTTCCAATAAATCCATGTACATATCCAGCACTTCGTCTGGGGCTTGTTGAAATTCACCACCATCAATAGGATTGTATTCGATCAGGTTCACTTTGGAAGGCACCATTTTAGCAAATTTTAGTAATGCTCTCGCGTGCTCTTCGGTGTCGTTGATGCCTTTCCATACTACGTATTCGTAGGTTACTTTGCTCTTGGTCTTTTGATACCAGTAGCGAAGTGCATCGGCCAGTTCTTCCAGCGGGTTTGTATCATTGATTGGCATAATGGAAGAGCGCGTTTCGTTGAGGGCCGAGTGAAGAGAAACCGCCAGATTAAATTTCACTTCATCATCGGCCATTTTTTTGATCATCTTGGCGACTCCTACGGTAGAAACCGTGATGCGTCTGGATGCCATGTTGAGTCCTTTTTGCGCGGTGATCTTTTCGATCGCACCAAGCACGTTGGCATAATTGAGAAGTGGTTCGCCCATGCCCATGAATACAATGTTGGTCAGGGGTCTTCCATAAAATAATTCTGCCTGCTCTTTAATGGCTACTACCTGGTCGTAGATTTCATCCACACTCAGGTTTCGCTGACGTTTCAATCGTGCCGTTGCGCAAAACTTGCAGGCCAGGCTGCAGCCTACTTGTGATGATACGCACGCGGTTATTCTTTTTTCAGCCGGGATCAATACGGATTCTACAACGAGTCCATCGTGCAGTGTTACGGCATTTTTAATAGTGCCATCTTCGCTTCGTTGCATTTTGTCGACCTTAATGTGGTTGATCACAAAGTGCTGGCTTAGCATCTCGCGGGTTGGGAGAGAGATATTGGTCATCTGTTCAAAACTCTTGGCAGACTTCATCCAGAGCCATTCGTATACCTGTTGGGCGCGAAAAGGTTTGTCACCCTTTTGTAAAAAGAACTCCTTTAACTCTTCGAGTTTGAGCTTGCGTATATCCCGTTTGGTAATAACCATATCAACCATATTATTCAATGCGGGTAAAAGTTTTAACCTCGCAATCTTTTAATGCGTTGTGAAAACGCAATGTGGAAGCAGACAGTTCATCAATGATAAATCGTTGTGTGGCCATTCCTGATTTTTTATCCAGAAGCTGAAGTTCCGGGCCTGCAATGCGATAATCTAATTTTCTCATATCACTTCCCTTCTTTTTTTCCTGAGAAAAAATTCCCTCTTCGTAAGTTCCTTTTTTGCTAAACGTAATCATCCGGGCAACCGAGTGGCGCGAGGCGCCCATACCATCCTTCAGTTCAAGTTCTGTGTCACTCTCTTTCATTTGGCTTTCAAAACAGGTTTTCTCATCCACAAGTTGCCAGGTGCCCACGATTGATTGACCCAACGACATCTGGCTCAAACAAAGAACAATCGCGGAAGCAAGAAAGAGTTTCATTAATTTATGCTTTTTGTTGGGATTCAATTTCCATTAAATCCAATGCAAAATTACATTATTTTGACGCCTTCATTTGGGATATGTTAAAAAAGCACTGGCAGACATCCTCACTTTTCTTCGAGGACAAAATTAAGCTGTGTGAGATCCGCTTAAGAAGAATACCGACTTAACTAAACCTACTGAATTTCATACCGTTCTAATACACATCAATTTTATTGAGTTGGTGTAAAGTCTTTTTGTAATTAGTAATTAATAGCCGAAATTTTCGCCTTTCTGACTTAATCTATGCAAAAGAGCAACGCAATTGTAATTACTGCCGGTTACCTGGACTCAAACAGCGGCAAAACAGCCCACGGACTCATTCGTGGTTCCGATCGGTTTACTATTATTGGGGTCATCGATCCCAAACATCCCGGAAAGGATGCCGGTGAGGTGCTGGATGGAAGAAAGCGGAATATACCGGTCTATGCCACCATCGAAGAATTTTCGAAAACTTCAAAAGAGCAGGCTAAATATTGCATCATTGGTGTTGCTACCAAAGGTGGTCTGATCCCTGATTCTCTGCGGGCAATTTTGAAAGATGCTCTTATCCATGGTTACGGTCTGGTGAACGGACTTCATGAGTACATTTCTGAAATTCCTGAGCTGGCCGATTTTGCCAGATCGCGTGGGTTGGATATTATCGATGTGCGTAAACCTAAGAAACTCAAAGACCTTCATTTCTGGTCTGGAAAAATCAAGAATGTGCATTGTCCTAAAATTGCCGTGCTGGGCACCGACTGCGCACTGGGCAAAAGAACCACCACGCGATTCCTGACTGAGGCAATGAAAAAAGCCGGCTATCGGGCGGAAATGATCTACACAGGTCAAACCGGCTGGATGCAAGGCGCGAAATATGGATTTGTGTTTGACAGCACACTCAATGATTTTATCTCTGGTGAGATGGAGCATGCTATCGTACAATGCTGGGAAGAAGCAAAACCGGACATTATTTTTATTGAAGGCCAGTCATCATTAAGAAACCCAAGTGGCCCTGCTGGTTCTGAGTGGATTATATCAGGCGATGCGAATGCCGTAGTACTTCAGCACAATCCTCCACGCAAACAATATAAAGACATGGAGTATTATCCCGCCTATATTCCTGAATTGAAAGATGAAATTGCTCTGATCAAAATTTACGGAGCTCCTACCGTTGCTATTACTGTGAACACGGCTAAGATGACGGAACAACAAGCACGTGAATATTGTGTTGAAAAAGAGAAGGAGTTGGGCATCCCTGTTGTTCTTCCATTAGAGGATGGCGTAGATCGCCTCGTGGCAATTTTTAAGGATATGATTGATAAATCAATCGCACAAGTTTAATTGAAAACGAAAAATGAGAATTAAGGATATAAAAGTTTGGCAAGCTGATCTGGAGAATACAAAACCCTACACCATTGCTTTTAAAACCGTTGATGAAGTTTTAAATTCTTTTGTTGAGATCACTTTGGACAATGGCCTTACCGGAATCGGTTCGGGCAATCCGAGTGAGTATGTAACGGGTGAGAATTTTGATCAGTGCATGGACGCATTGAAGGAGAGCAATATTCAATTTTTGATAGGTCGTGATATTCGGGAAATCAATCAGTTGACCAATGAGATCTGGCAAAAACTTCCCGCCAATCCTGCCGCACGGGCCTCGCTTGATATTGCCTTGTATGATGCATTCACAAAATACCTGGGCGTTCCTCTGGTAAAATACCTGGGGCAAAAAATCTATTCCATGCCTACATCAAATACAATCGGTATTAAAAATGTCGAGGAAACGCTGAAGGAAGCACAGGAATATGGTGAACGCGGCTTTAAAGTACTGAAAGTAAAACTAGGCAAAGATCTAACTGAAGACATCGAACGCATGGTGAAGCTGCGAGAGAAGTTTGGAAACAAATTCGTGATTCGCATTGATGCCAACCAGGGATACACCACCCAACAAACCATCGAGTTTTATCAAAAGACGAAACACCTCAATATTGAATTGATTGAGCAACCTCTTCCGGCAAAATCAGTTGCCGAGATGAAACAACTGCCTCAGGAAATAAGGAATGTGATTGCTGCAGATGAATCGCTCATCACCCCAAAGCATGCATTGGAGTTGGTCATGCCTCCGATCGCTTCAGGTATTTTTAATATTAAGTTGATGAAGTGTGGAGGCATAAGTCAGGCCTTAAAAATTTCTGACATCGGCCAACAGGCGGGCATCGATTTGTTCTGGGGTTGTAACGATGAAGGTATCACGAGCATTACTGCTGCACTTCATACTGCCTTTGCCTGTGCGAACACAAAATATATAGATCTGGACGGAAGCCTGGATTTGGGTCGCGATGAAGTGAAAGGTGGATTTATTTTGAAAGATGGCATTATGTATTGCTCCGATAAACCGGGCTTAGGGGTTGAAAGAATTTAAATTATTACCATGAGGGTTATAGCCTTCATATTCATATTTCTGGTTTCGTTTGTGTTGAAAGCGCAACATGATCATCATGATATGCCAGCATTGCGAGGCCCGTACAAGATTATTATTTTCATGGCCGTGGATTGCCCCATAACCCAGAAGTATATGGCAACGATCAGAGACCTGGCTCAGAAATATCAATCTCAACAAATCTCGGTGGTTGGATATTTTCCTGCCGGATTATCAAAAAAAGGAGCGAAGGAGTTTAGACAAGAATATCAAGTGCCGGAAATTATTCAATTCATCAATGATAAAAAGCGCATCATGACGAATAAGTATAATGCAACGGTAACACCCGAAGTAGTTCTGGTTGATAAAAATCAACGTGTGATCTATCAGGGGTCCATTGACAATTGGTTTTTTGAGTTGGGTAGATATCGATTGGAAGTAACTGAAAACTATCTTATCGATGCGATTGAAGCTTCCCTCAAGGGGGATCAACCATCCATAAAAAAAACGGAAGCTATTGGTTGCTTTATTCAGGGCACCACGGTTAATAAAACGGAACACAACCATCATTAAAACTTCAAACCAGGATTTGAAATTTATGAAACAAGGCTTGGTCATTTGTTTTATGTTGTTTTCATTGATGGCATGCGCCCAGACAAATCCTACCTATTATTTAAACATCGAACCCATCATTAAAAAGAACTGCATGTCGTGCCATAGGCCGGGTGGCATTGCACCTTTTAGCCTTCAGACGTATGAAGAGGTAGCAGCGAAAGCGAATTTCATCGGACATGTAACGAAAACCAAGTACATGCCTCCGTGGAAGGCAGATCCTGCCTATCGGACTTTTCGAAATGAAACAAAGCTATTGCCCGTGGAGATTGAAACGATACAGCGTTGGATCGACAACGGTTTAGCAAAAGGCAAGAGGGTAAAATCAAAGAAGTCACCCGTTGTTGTCAGCGTTGGGGATGTAAAGCCTGATTTAGTTTTGCCTATGGTAAATAGCTACCAGTTAACCGATAAGGCGCAGGAGGATTTTCGTTTTTTTGTTATTCCCACCAATCTTCCCGCTGATACTTATTTATCGGCCGTTGAGTTTGTGCCCGGTAATCGCAGGCAAGTTCATCATAGCAGGGTGATGGTTGACTCTACACGAAAAATTCGTGGCATAGATGGCATGAGTGAAATGGACCCGGAGATTAAAATTTATCAAACCATACCGCTGGCGGATGAATTTCTTTATGGATGGGTTCCCGGAAACACCAAAATATTTTTTCCTCCCGGCACAGGAAAGAAAATCAAGAAAAATTCTGACTTGATTTTAAATATTCATTACTCTCCCACTGCTAAATCCGAGCAGGATAAATCAACCGTCAATCTGTATTATGCTAAATCCCAGGAAAACAACCGGGAAGTAAAGACGCTTACATTAAACGAAAGTGATATAACGAATCAGCCGTTTTTTATCGAGTCAGAAAGGAAGCCAACTTTCTACATGGATTACCCGATCTACCGAGACATGTCTCTTATTTCAATCATGCCTCACATGCATTTTATTGGAAAATCATTTCTGGCTTATGCGATTACAATGGAGGGCGAAAAGATTCCGCTGATCAAGATTGATGACTGGGATTTTAATTGGCAGACCACCTATCAATTTAAAAAGATGTTAAAAATTCCAGCAGGCTCCCGGATTATCGTTGAAGCCAAATTTGATAACACCTCAGAGAACCCTGTCAATCCGAATCAGCCAGCAAAAGACATTGGCTATGGATGGAATTCGACTGATGAGATGTGCGATCTTGTTATTTATTTCCTCGACTACCAGGAAGGGGATGAGTTGATTGAGTATTAATTGAATAGTAGTCCTGAACGGATTTTAGATTATTCAATAATTCGGCTAATGTGCCACAGACTGCGTTTACATTTTCAGAAACCAGTGCCCATGAGGTTGAGTGTGATGTGGTATTTACGTTGATGGTGATAGAAGATTTATTCTCTATCTCATAGCCATCTCGCTCCAAAGCATTTTTCGTCCATAAATATTCATGACCTTCTCCATTGAGATTTATACCGAGGTGGCGATATGGTTTATGGTGCACCTTTCCGGTTTTCAAATCGAAGCCTTTAAACTGAAACACTTGGTCGAAGGAGCCATCGAGCACAAGATCTTCTGGGATTCCTTCTTTTATTTTTTTGTCATGAGTCGCGAGCCAGATCCGGTCAGCCGTTTGTAATGCCAGATCGAGTTCATGGGTAGCTACCAAAATCGCTTTTCCGGCTGTTCGTGAAAGTTCCCGCAAGGTGTTCATGATCTCCACACGATTGTTCAAATCCAAATGGGCGGTGGGTTCATCCAGGAATAAAACAGGTGTGTTCTGGGTAAGTGCTTTTGCGATCATGGCCATTTGAAGTTGACCATCACTTAACTCATACAACCTTTTATTTACGAGTGGCTCAATATGAACAAGGGCAATGGCCTCATTAATTAAAGCGTGGTCTTTATCACTCAGTGAAATATTCCAATTCAAATATGGATAACGGCCATAAGAAATAAGGTCGTACACATTCATGTGCGTGGCGGTGATCTTGTCAGTAAGCACCAGGGCCACTGCTTGTTCTTTAGGGATCTGGATTTTTCCGCCCAATGGCTTTTGTAATCCCGCAAGGGTACGGATCAGCGAAGTCTTTCCAATTCCATTGGGTCCCATAAAACAAACCAGCTCTCCTCCTGCCAAATTGATGTTCAGGTTTTCGAAAAGGCAAAGTATTTTTCCATCCTGATCATAGCCGATGGATAAATCGTTGGTTTTCACGATCGTTTTATTTTCAGACACGGATGCGCTTTGATTTAATGATCATCCAAATAACCACCGGAGCCCCTATCAACGAGGTTACTGCATTTAACGGCAGGACCTGCGTGCTACCCGGAATCTGGGCAAGCAGATCGCACAACAATAGTAAACTGGCACCCCCGCAAATCACAGCAGGAATCAGGATTTTGTGATTTGTAGTAGGCACCACCAACCTCACCAAATGAGGCACGGCCAATCCCACAAAAGCGATAGGGCCGCAAAACGCAGTAACCGCACCAGTCAGCAATCCGGTGCTCACCACAATCCAAAACCGCGAGCGGGCTACCTTCATGCCTAATCCTTGCGCATAATTTTCTCCTAAAAGCCATATATTCAGCGATTTGCTTGAAAAATAAGCAACGGCAATTCCACAGCAAACGACAACACTGAGTACGATTAGTTCATTCCAACTGGTGCTCCCCACGTTTCCGAGCGTCCAGATCATAAACGTCTGCAGATCTTCCGCATTGCCAATAAATTGAAGGACACTCACCAATGAGGAGGTAACCGCGCTCACCATTAATCCAATAATCAGCAGAGAAGTATTGTCTCTTATATATTGTGCGATGGCCATTATTAATATAAAGATTACCCCACTACCTAAACTAGCACCCAAAGCAATGCTCCAGGGGTTATTAAACAAGACCAGGCTTAGTCCTGTATTTGCCTGACCAATGAAAACGAGGATGGCCACCATCAGGCTTGCCCCTGAGCTAAGGCCAAGCACATCGGGCCCTGCCAGTGGATTTCGAAAGAGAGTTTGCATGAGAAGTCCTCCCGTGGCCAAAGCGCCACCGGCAAGCACGCAGGTTATGGCTTTGGGTAGCCTGAATTGTAGCAGTATGTCCGAGAAGGTTGTCGATTCACCGGCAAGTGATGATAAGACTTCTTTAAATGGAATAGAAACACTGCCAACCAACACATCCAGAAGGAAAAGGAGGGCGAGAACTAAACTCAATGCCAGGCCTTCTTTCCAATATTTTTTTTGATTCATCCGGAGTTTCAACAATTGACCGGAAAAGTAAGTCCTTTTTAATCTTTGAGAAAAATTATGGGGTATCTGTATTTTAAGCTTAAATAAAATGGTTGATCGCAATTTAATTAAGTATCTGTTTATCAATTATTTATTAAAAAATAATTTGACTTTGGCATGCCCATATCCAAATTCCTATATTTTTTTGAAACCGGTTCTTGTTACCTAAGCTTTAGTTCCTATCTTTGCAATCCTTTTTGCGGTACAAAACCCGCAAAACGGTTAAAAAACAAGCAAAATAGGTTTCAACCATGCCTGGAATAATAGGACGTAAAATAGGAATGACAAGCGTATTTGGCCCAGATGGTCAGAATATAGCTGTAACTGTCATCGAGGCTGGCCCATGTGTAGTAACTCAGGTGAAAAACGCTGAGACAGATGGGTACAGGGCTGTTCAACTTTCCTTCGGAGAGAAGAAAGAGAAGAACACCACCAAGCCGCTGGTTGGTCATTTCAAAAAAGCCAACACAACACCCAAGAAAGCAACTGTAGAATTCAGAGATTTCCGTAAGGAGTTCGATGGAATCGTTGAATTGGGGAAAGAGATTAAGGTGCAAGATGTATTTGTTGAAGGTGACTTCTTGGATGCAGTTGGCACATCAAAAGGAAAGGGATTTCAGGGCGTTGTAAAACGTTACGGATTTGCCGGGGTGGGTGGCCAAACTCACGGTCAGCATAACCGCTTACGTGCTCCTGGTTCTATGGGTAATGCCTCTTTTGCATCTCGTGTAATTAAAGGAAAGCGCCTTCCTGGCCGCATGGGTTCAGATCGCGTTAAGACGATGAACCTGGAGGTCATTAAAATCATAGCAGAAAAAAATCTGATTTTAGTTAGCGGATCTGTTCCGGGTGCTAAGAATTCAACCATAATCCTGCAGAAGTAATGGAGATAGCAGTTGTAAATTATAACGGTGTAAGTACCGGACGTAAAATAAGCCTCACCAATGAGGTTTTCGGCATAGAGCCTAATGACCATGCTATCTGGTTAGATGTAAAGAGTTTTTTGGCCAATCAGCGCCAGGGCACTCACAAGTCTAAGCAGCGTAACGAGATCTCGGGTTCATCTAGGAAAATTAAGAAGCAAAAAGGTACTGGTGGAGCCCGTGCGGGTAACATCAAGAACCCTCAGTTCAAAGGTGGTGGTCGTGTATTCGGTCCTACCCCAAGAGATTACTCTTTCAAATTGAACAAGAAGGTGAAGGACCTTGCGCGTAAATCAGCACTGGCTTATAAGGCGAAGGATAACATGATTGCAGTAGTTGAAGATTTCAACTTTGCAGCTCCTAAGACCAAGCAGTATTTGGCTATGCTTAAGTCGCTTTCATTGGATGGCAAGAAAACTCTTCTTGTTCTTCCTGAAGCAAACAGCAGCATCGTTCTTTCTGGCAGAAATGTTCAAAACGCTAAGATTGTTACTGCAGATCAAATCAACACCTATGATGTGATGAATGCTGAGCAATTGATTTTGGTGGAAAGTTCATTGAGTAAGATTGATAACCTTTTAAATAAAGAGTAATCCATGAGCATATTACAAAGTCCCCTGGTTACTGAGAAAGTTTCTGCCTTAAACGAAAAAGGTAAGTATGGCTTTATTGTGGTAGCAGAAGCGAATAAGGTAGAAATAAAGAATGCCGTAGAGAAAATGTACGGAGTGAACGTGGCTCGTGTCAATACGATCAACGTGTTAGGAAAATTCAAGTCTCGTTTTACGAAGGCGGGTGTTTTGTCTGGTCGCAAGGCTAGCTACAAGAAAGCTATCGTTACGTTGGCTGAAGGAGAAGTAATCGATTTTTATAGCAACGTATAATATTTGAGCAATGGCGTTGAAGAAACTTAGACCAATTACCGCAGGCACCCGTCACAGGTTGTCTCCTGGTTTTGAAGATATTACGGAAACCAAGCCAGAGAAGTCTCTGCTATTTACCCTCAAGAAAACGGGCGGTCGTAATAATACGGGAAAAATGACCATGCGCTACATCGGTGGTGGTCACAAGCAAAAGACTCGTATTATCGACTTTAAGCGTGACCGTTTTGGCATCCCAGCAGTTGTAAAATCGATTGAGTACGATCCTTCCAGAACGGCTCGTATCGCTAAGGTTTATTATGCGGATGGTGTTAAGTCTTATATCATCGCACCACAAGGAATAAAAGTTGGGCAAACATTGATTTCAGGTTCGGACATCGCTCCGGAAGTTGGAAATGCTTTGCCGCTTTCTAAAATTCCTATTGGAACGATCGTTCATAACGTAGAAATAAAGCCAGGTCGTGGAGCAGCAATTGCCCGCAGTGCCGGTTCATTTGTACAGTTGGTAGCTCGCGAAGCAGTGTATGCAACGTTGAAGATGCCTTCAGGTGAATTACGTAACGTATTGGTGAATTGCCTTGCTACTGTAGGAACAGTATCAAACGCGGAGCACATGAACGAAAGTGTTGGAAAGGCAGGTCGCAGCCGCTGGAGAGGTGTTCGTCCTCGCACAAGACCAGTTGCGATGAACCCTGTTGATCACCCGATGGGTGGTGGTGAAGGTAGAGCTTCAGGTGGTCACCCTCGCTCACGCAACGGCTTATTGTCAAAAGGCAAGAAGACACGTCATCCAAAGAAGTATTCTGATGGTTTAATCATTGCTAGAAGGAAGAAATAATTATGGGAAGGTCAATTAAAAAAGGTCCTTATTTAGATGCACGCTTGGCTAAAAAGGTGCAGACTATGGAACAAGCTGGTAAGAAATCAGTGATCAAAACCTGGTCACGCAGATCTACCATCACTCCGGATTGCATCGGTCACACGTTCGCAGTACATAACGGAAATAAGTTTATCCCCGTGTATGTAACGGAGAACATGGTAGGTCATAAGTTAGGAGAATTTGCTCCTACTCGTACCTTCAAGGGACACTCAGGAAATAACAAGGCCTAATAATAACAGTTAAGAATTCCGGGTATGGAAACAGTTAAGAAAAAGAAAGGATCGGTTCAGAAAAGAGAAAAGATCGCGGCAGTGAAGGAAGCTGCAAAGCATGGGCCTGCTACATCTTATTTGAAAAATGTTCCTTCTTCTCCTCGTAAGATGAGATTGGTTGCGGACTTGATCCGTGGCGAAAGAGTGAGCAGAGCGTTGAGCATCCTGAAATATGAAGCACAGCATGCTTCTGCTAAAATGGAAAAGCTTCTTCTTTCTGCCATCAGCAGTTGGGAAGCTAAGAACAGCGATGTGAAGCTTGAAGAAGCTGACCTTTTTGTGAAAGAAGTTTTCGTGGATGGAGGTCGCCAATTAAAACGTCTTCGTCCTGCCCCTCAAGGCAGAGCACATCGAATTAGAAAAAGATCTAACCATGTTACATTGGTGGTGGATCGTATGCCCGCAAAGGCTGAAGTAGCTAAGTCAGAACCAAAAGAAACTAAAGAATAATGGGACAGAAGATTAACCCTGTAGGATTCAGATTAGGTATCGTCCGCGGATGGGATTCCAGTTGGTTTGGTGGAAATAACTTCGCTGATAAACTGGTAGAAGATCAAAAGATCAGAAAATATATTGATGCGCGTATTCAAAAAGGCGGCATCTCTAAAGTTGTCATTGAACGCACATTGAAGAGAATCACTCTTACCATTCACACCGCCCGTCCGGGTGTAGTAATTGGAAAAGGTGGTACTGAAGTAGATAAGATAAAGGAAGAATTGAAGAAGCTCACCAATAAGGATGTGCAGATCAATATCTTTGAAATTAAGCGTCCTGAGTTGGATGCAAGATTGGTGGGTGAGTCAATCGCTCAACAACTTGAAGCAAGGATTTCTTACCGTAGAGCGATGAAGCAAGCAATTGCTTCAACCATGAGAGTGGGCGCTGAGGGTATCAAAGTAAAATTGTCTGGCCGTTTGGCGGGTGCCGATATGGCGCGTACCGAACAATACAAAGAAGGAAGAATTCCTCTTCATACTCTTCGTGCTGATATTGACTATGCAATTTCTGAAGCTCAGACGGTGTATGGTAAAATCGGTATCAAAGTATGGATCTTCAAAGGTGAAGTGTACGGCAAGCGCGATTTATCTCCTAACGTAGGAGTAGTAAGTAATGCAGCCGGAGAAAACAAAGGAGGTCAGCAAGGTGGTGGCGATAGAAGAAGAGGTGGAGATCGTGATCGTGGCGGAAGAAGTGATCGCGGTGGAAGAGATGATCGCGGTGGAAGAGGTGGGGAGAAGTCAGGCGACAGAAGAAAATAATTAGAGGACTTTAAAAGATAGTAAATCATGTTACAGCCCAAGCGGACGAAATTCAGAAAGATGCAAAAAGGGAAAGTGAAGGGAAGCGCCACTCGTGGCCATACCATCGCATTCGGTTCATTTGCATTGAAGGCGTTGGAGCCAGGTTGGATCACAGCCCGTCAGTTAGAAGCAGCCAGAGTAGCAGTTACTCGCGCCATGAAACGTGAAGGTCAGGTGTGGATTCGAATTTTTCCTGATAAGCCAATTACCCGCAAGCCTGCTGAAGTGCGTATGGGTAAGGGTAAAGGAGCCCCTGAATATTGGGTAGCAGTGATAAAGCCAGGTACGATCCTTTTTGAAGCTGGTGGGGTAACAGAAGCAACGGCAAAGGAAGCATTGGCGCTAGCCGATGGAAAACTCCCTATCAAAACAAAGTTTACGGTTAGAAGAGATCACGTAGAACAAGTAGCAAAATGAAAAACGGAGAGATTAAAGGATTGACTTTAGCGGAGCTGAACGAGAAGATTGGAAGTGAGGCTGAGGCTTTGCGCAAAATGAAGTTCGCTCATCAGGTTTCAGCTATTGAAAACCCAATGAGAATAAAAGAAACACGCAGGCTGATTGCCCGCTTGAAGACGGAATTAAAAGGAAAAGAAACTCAAAAGTAATTTCTCATGGAGACGGCAAGAAACCTAAGAAAAGAACGTGTAGGTAAAGTGGTTAGCAATAAAATGACTAAGTCAATAACAATTGCCATTGACCGCAAGGTGAAGCACCCTATCTATGGTAAATTCATGAACAAAACGACCAAGTTCATGGTTCACGATGAAAAAAATGAGGCAGGTATCGGTGATACGGTCCGCGTCATGGAAACTCGTCCGTTGAGCAAAAGCAAGAGATGGAGATTGGTTGAAATCATTGAAAAGGCTAAGTAATTATGATACAGACAGAAAGCAGACTTAACGTGGCCGATAATAGTGGTGCAAAAGAAGTTCTTTGCATGCACGTGCTGGGGGGTACCAGAAGAGGCTCCGCCAGCGTGGGTGATAAAATTGTTGTGACTGTGAAATCAGCAATTCCTACCAGCCAAATTAAAAAAGGAACTGTATCCAAAGCAGTTATCGTACGCACGAAAAAAGAAATCAGAAGAAAAGATGGATCATATATCCGTTTCGAGGATAATGCAGTTGTTCTTTTGAATCCTCAGGATGAGCCCCGCGGCACACGTATTTTCGGCCCGGTTGCCCGTGAGCTGAGAGAGAAACAGTTTATGAAAATCGTTTCATTAGCACCAGAAGTTCTATAATATCATGGAAAGAAAATTTAATAAGCAGCCCAAATTACATATCCGTAAAGGGGATATGGTAGTGGTGCTGGCCGGTGATGACAAAACAAAGACCGGAAAAGTGTTAGAGGTTATCACAGAAAAAAACCGTGCGATTGTAGAAGGCATCAATATGGTGACCAAACACCAGAAGCCATCCGCAGGGAAGCCTGAAGGTGGAATTAAGAAAATGGAGGGAACCATTCACATCAGCAATTTGATGTTGTTAGAACCTTCTAATAGCAAACCAACCCGAACGGGAAGAAAGCTTAATGAAAAAGATAAGCTTCAGAGATATTCAAAGAAAACCGGAGAATTAATAAAATAATGGCAACTCCCAGACTAAAAGAAAAGTACCTGACACAAATCGTTCCCGGCCTGAAAGAAAAGTTTCAGTATAAGTCGGTAATGCAGGTTCCAAAAGTTGAAAAAATTTGCATCAATAAAGGAATTGGTGCGGCAGTAGCGGACAAGAAATTGATTGATGTTGGTGTTGAGGAATTAACAACCATCAGCGGTCAGAAGGCAGTTGCTACTCGCTCTAAGAAAGATATTTCAAACTTTAAACTCCGTTCAGACCAGGCGATTGGTGCAAAGGTTACTTTGCGTGGCGACCGCATGTATGAATTCATGGATCGTTTAATGAACGTAGCTCTTCCACGTGTTCGTGATTTCAAAGGAGTAAGTGATAAAGGTTTTGACGGACGCGGCAATTATACGCTGGGTGTGAAGGAACAAATCATTTTCCCTGAGATATCGATCGACAAGGTGAGCAAGATCAACGGAATGGATATCACTTTTGTGACTACAGCTGCTTCTGATGAAGAAAGCTATGAGTTGCTAAAAGCACTCGGAATGCCTTTTGTAACTAAAAATTAATTGATTCAATGGCAAAATTATCAATCATTGCGAGAGACAAGAAAAAAGAGAGGTTAGTAGCCCGTTATGCCACAAAACGTAAAACGTTGAAGGCTGCCGGTGACTGGGAGGGGTTGGATAAACTCCCCCGTAGCTCGTCAGCTGTGCGTTTGCGCAGCAGATGTAAACTTACAGGTCGCCCACGTGGCTACATGAGCAAGTTTGGCCTTTGCCGTAACCAATTCCGCCAAATGGCAAACGAGGGTAAAATACCTGGTTTGACAAAAGCGAGCTGGTAAGCGCTTTACATACATATTATTACTGAGTATCTAGGTCGGGAACGAAACCAGATAACAGTTTTGAATAACAGAAATTGTTATATATCTTTGCAGCCCGTTCCAAAAAACGGGTTTGCTTTTTAAATAAGTCAAATGAAAACAACGGATCCAATAGCAGATTATTTAACGCGGTTGCGCAACGCCATCAAGGCACGTCACCGTGTGGTAGAGGTTCCCGCTTCTAATATCAAGAAGGAGGTAACAAAGGTGCTTTTTGACAAAGGTTATATCCTCAATTACAAGTTTGAGGACACCGACAATAAGCAAGGCAACATCAAAATTGCTTTGAAGTACAACCCGGAAACGAAAGAGTCTGCAATTACCAAATTGCACCGCGTAAGTACTCCAGGCTTGCGTCAATACAAAGGATCAGATAGCCTGCCTAAAGTTCTTAACGGACTGGGTATTGCAATCCTTTCCACTTCGAAAGGTGTAATAACCGATAAGGAAGCTAAAGCTTTGAATGTTGGTGGTGAAGTTTTGTGTTACATCTATTAATTGAAAGATCATGTCACGTATAGGTAGATTACCAATTCAACTTCCAAAGGGCGTAACATTCTCGTTCGCAGATCACGTAGTGACCGTAAAAGGTCCTAAAGGTGAATTGAAACAAGTAATAGATCCAGACTTTAAAATAACCTTAGAGAATGGAGAAGTAGTTGTTCAGCGTCCAACAGAACAAAAGCGTCATAAGGCAATGCATGGTTTATACCGTTCACTCATATCAAATATGGTGGAAGGTGTGAGCAATGGTTATAAGAGACAGTTAGAGTTGATTGGTGTAGGTTACAAGGCAACCGCTCAGGGTAACGTGTTGGATTTGAACTTAGGTTATTCACACAGTGTCATTCTTGGAATACCCTCTGAACTTAAAGTAGTGGCTACCCAGGAAAAGGGTCAAAACCCTACAATCACATTGGAAGGTATTGATAAGCAACTGATAGGCCAGGTGGCAGCAAAGATTAAGTCCTTGCGCAGCGTGGAACCTTATAAAGGAAAAGGTATTCGTTTTGTCGGTGAATTTGTTCGTAGAAAGGCTGGTAAAGCAGCTGCTAAATAATAGTTAGTCATGGCAAACATTAAAAATAGAAGAGAGCGGATTAAGAAGGGAATCCGTAAAAATTTGGAGGGCACTACAGACAGACCTCGTTTGTCCGTGTTCCGCAGCAACAAAGTAATCTATGCTCAGATCATTGATGATTCAAAAGGGCATACTATCACAGCAAGTTCTTCTATTGAACTTGATAAAAAAGGTGGTGTTAATATTGACATCTCTAAGAACGTTGGAAAGAAAGTAGCAGAAAAGGCAATAGCCAGCGGGGTTAAAGAAATAGTTTTTGACCGCAACGGTTATCTCTATCACGGTAATATCAAAGCTTTGGCGGAAGGTGCCAGAGAGGGTGGATTAAAATTCTAAAAGAGCATGACACAAAGTAACGTCAGCACAGTAAAGGCGAGTGAAATCGACCTGAAAGAAAAAGTGGTAGCGATCCAGCGAGTAGCCAAAGTGGTGAAAGGTGGTAGAAGATTCAGCTTTGCCGCAATTGTAGTAGTAGGAGACGGCAATGGAGTTGTTGGTTATGGTCTTGGGAAAGCCAACGAAGTAACTGATGCAATTACCAAAGGCATTGATGATGCTAAGAAACATTTGGTGAAGGTGCCTATCATTAAAGGTACCGTGCCTCATGAATCATTGGGCAAATTCGGTGGTGGTTTCGTATTACTTAAGCCCGCTTCTCCTGGAACAGGAGTAATAGCAGGTGGTGCAATGCGCGCTGTATTGGAAAGTGCCGGTGTACATAATGTATTGGCAAAGTCCAAGGGATCATCAAATCCTCACAACGTGGTTAAAGCTACTTTCAAAGCATTGACTACTATGCGTGATCCTCAAACCATCGCGCGTAATCGTGGAGTTTCTTTATCAAAAGTTTTCAACGGATAAGAGTTATGGCAAAAGTTAGAATTACTCAAACCCGCAGTACCATAAAAAGACCTGAGACTCAACTTAGAACTATTCAATCGTTGGGTTTAGGCAGAGTTCATCGTTCTGTTGAGGTAGAATATACGCCTCAGATACAGGGCATGGTGAAAAAAGTAAAACACTTAGTGAGCGTAACCGAATTATAACATGAAGCTGCATACTCTCAAACCGGCTGATGGAGCGGTAAAAAATAACAAGAGACTCGGAAGAGGACAAGGCTCTGGTGGTAGCACCGCAGGCCGTGGTCATAAAGGAGCCCAGTCTCGTTCTGGATATCACAAGAAATTCGGATTTGAAGGTGGACAAATGCCGCTTCAAAGACGTATACCAAAGTTTGGTTTCAAGAACAATAATAAGATATACTTCAAAGCCATCAACTTGGATGCTTTGGAAGAACTTGCACAGAAGACAAGTGCATCTGCTATTACATTTCAACTCATGGTTGATAATGGAATCGTAGGAAAGAAAGACAGTGTGAAAATATTAGGACGCGGTGAATTGAAATCAAAAGTGAGCGTAGAGGCTCATGCCTTTTCTGCGACTGCAACTAAAGCAATTGAAAACTTAGGCGGCACCGCCTCAACTGTGAAATAATGAAACGTTTCTTTACAACCATAAAGAACATCTTTTCAATAGAGGATCTGAGGACCAAAATCTTCAATACTATCGGATTCCTGATTATTTTCCGTCTGGGATCTTATATAGTTCTTCCTGGTATTGACCCTAATTTACTTACCGGTACACAGGGTGGTATCTTTGATCTATTGAATACCTTTTTGGGTGGTTCATTCAGCAGGGCTTCCATCTTTGCGCTGGGAATCATGCCTTATATTTCGGCATCCATTGTGGTTCAATTATTAACGGTGGCTGTGCCTCACTTCACTAAACTTCAAAAGGAAGGTGATAGTGGTCGTAAAAAGTTGAACCAGTTCACGCGTGTGCTCACAATCTTAATCACGGCAGCTCAATCGTATGGATATATCAGAGCCACTGTTAACGCGGAAGCGATCTTAAATCCAGGCGTTTTCTTCACGGTAAGTTCAATCGTTATTCTGGTTGCAGGTACGATGTTCTGTATGTGGTTAGGTGAGCGTATAACGGACAAGGGTATTGGAAATGGTATTAGCATGCTGATCATGATCGGTATCGTTTCTCGTTTTCCGGCTGCGATTTATCAAGAGATTGATGCAAAAGGTATGAATGGAATGCTTTTGTTCATCATTGAAATACTAGCACTCTTCTTCGTGGTGGTAGGTGTAATTGCACTGACTCAGGCTACCAGAAGGATTCCGGTTCAATATGCCAAGCAGGTAGTTGGAAATAAGTTATATGGCGGTAAGCGCGACTTTATACCATTAAAACTTAATTCAGCAGGTGTTATGCCAATCATCTTTGCTCAGGCTCTGATGTTCATACCGCCACTCGTTGCGCAGATTTGGAGAGATAGTGACGTGGGAGCTTATGTAGGAACTACGTTCGCAGATTTCACTTCATGGCAGTACAATTTATTGTTCGGTATTTTGATCCTTGTGTTTACATTCTTTTACACAGCGATCACCGTTCCGTCCAATGACATTGCTGATAATTTGAAAAGAAACGGTGGGTTTGTGCCGGGTATTAAGCCAGGAAAGCAAACCGCTGAATTTATAGACAGTATTTTATCAAAGATTACTTTACCAGGCGCCATTTTCTTAGCGGCCGTTGCTATTCTTCCTGCCTTTGCAGTAAGAGCGGGCATCACGCAGAATTTTGCCCAATTCTATGGTGGAACATCTCTGTTGATTCTCGTTGGCGTTGTGCTTGACACGCTCCAGCAGATCGAGAGCTACCTGTTGATGAGGCATTATGAAGGGATGATGAAGTCAGGCAGAGTAAAAGGACGTTCTCAGTTTGCTGCGGCTTAAAGTTGAATGGTTCACTTAAAAACGGACGAGGAAATTCAGGTCATTAAAGAGAGTGCGCAAATCTTAGGAAAAGCGCATGCGGAAGTAGCCAGGAGGTTAAAACCCGGGGTGAAAACAAAAGATCTGGATCGAGTTGCCGAGGAGTTTATTCGTGACCATCATGGAGTGCCATCTTTTAAAAATTATGGAGGGAGTTTCCCTGCCACCCTTTGTATCTCTGTAAATGAGATCGTGGTGCATGGGTTTCCTGGAGAATATGAAGTAAAAGAAGGAGATATCATCTCTATTGACTGTGGAGTTCAATTTAAAGGATTTCATAGTGACTCGGCTTACACCTACCCGTTGGAAGGTGTAAAGCAAGAAGGCATTGATCTGTTAACCCGAACATATAATTCATTATATCTCGGAATAGAGCAGGCCAAAGTTGGAAATCGAATCGGTGACATTGGTTTTGCAATTCAAAACTATGTAGAGCAGTTTGATTACGGAGTGGTGAGAGAGTTAGTGGGTCATGGAGTCGGAAGGAATCTTCACGAAGATCCGGAAGTTCCTAACTACGGTAAGAGGGGCAAAGGCATGAAGATTGAAGCGGGTATGGTTTTCGCCATTGAGCCAATGATCAACATGGGAACTAAAAATGTGATTCAAGAGCGTGATGGATGGACCATTCGCACCATGGATCGCAAGCCATCATCTCACTTTGAGCACATGGTGGCAATATTTGAGAATAGAACGGAAGTATTGACAACACACGAATATTTAGAAGAAGCTTATTCATTCAAGTGGCGAAACAAAAGTCGATAGAACAAGACGGAACAATATTGGAAGCGTTGTCCAATGCAATGTTCAGAGTGCAGTTGGAAAACGGCCATGAAGTGTTGTCACATATTTCAGGTAAGATGAGGATGCATTACATCCGTATTTTGCCAGGTGACAAAGTAAGATTGGAAATGTCACCGTATGATTTAACTAAAGGAAGGATAACATTTAGATACAAATAAGATGAAAGTAAGAGCATCTATAAAGAAACGGAGCGCTGATTGCAAGATCATCAGACGCAAAGGCAAGTTGTTTGTAATCAACAAGAAGAATCCAAGATATAAACAAAGACAAGGATAATTATGGCACGTATTGCTGGTGTAGATATTCCGGATAACAAGAGAGGCGAAATCGCCCTTACTTACATTTATGGTATTGGCCGCAGATCGGCTCAAAATATCTTAGCGAAAGTAGGCGTTAATTTGGACAAGAAAGCGAAGGAATGGAATGATGAGGAATCCAATGCGATTCGTGCAGCCATTGCCGAGAAATTTAAAATTGAAGGCGCTCTTAAATCTGAAGTTCAGCTTAGCATTAAGCGACTGATGGACATCGGATGTTACAGAGGGCTTCGCCACCGCAAGGGATTGCCTGTGCGTGGACAAACTACCAAAAACAACGCTCGTACCCGCAAAGGAAAGCGTAAGACGGTAGCAAACAAGAAGAAGGCAACTAAAGGTTAATCATCACTAAACGAAAATAAACTTTTCTGTATGGCAGCACCAGCAGTCGAAAAAAAGAAGGACAAGAGCAAGAAGCGTGTGGTAAATGTGGAAGCCGTAGGCCAAGCCCACATTAGAGCCACCTTCAATAACATCATTATTGCCATGACCAATACTACCGGACAGGTGGTGTCATGGGCTTCTGCCGGAAAGATGGGCTTTAAGGGCTCTAAGAAAAACACTCCCTATGCAGCGCAGGTTGCAGCTCAGGAGTGTGCTACCAAAGCCTTTGAATTAGGTTTGCGCAAAGTAGAAGTATTTGTGAAAGGCCCTGGTGCCGGTCGCGAATCTGCTATCCGCAGCATTCAGGCATCAGGTATCGAGGTAACAATTATTAAGGATATGACCCCTATGCCTCATAATGGTTGCCGTCCTCCTAAGAAAAGAAGAGTTTAATTAATAAAAGACAAAGAATAAGTCATGGCAAGATACATCGGCCCCAAAGCCAGAATCTCCAGAAGATTTAACGAGCCTATCCTGGGCGAGAGTAAAGCACTTCTAAAGAAGAACTATCCTCCCGGCATGCACGGTAAAGGCAAAAAACGTAAGCAATCTGAATATGCTACGCAGTTAGCAGAAAAGCAGAAGGCGAAATATATCTATGGTGTTTTGGAACGTCAGTTTGAGAATATTTTCGATAAAGCATCCCGTAAAAAGGGTGTTACAGGCGAAGTATTGCTTCAATTGCTGGAGTCAAGATTAGATAACACAGTTTATCGTTTAGGTGTTGCTCCCACCCGTAGAGCGGCTCGTCAGTTAGTGGTACACAAACATATCACGGTAAATGGTGATGTGGTAAACATTCCATCGGTGAGCCTTCGTCCTGGTGATGTAGTGGCAGTTCGTGAAAAGTCTAAATCACTGGAGACGATCACCTATTCATTGTCTGTACAAAGCGCAAAGAAATATAATTGGTTAGAGTGGGATGGTAGCGAAATGTCAGGAAAACTGATCAATCTACCGCCAAGACAGGATATTCCTGAAAATATCAACGAGCAGTTAATCGTTGAATTGTACTCTAAGTAATTTACAACTATTAATAAACCGCATATGTCAATATTAGCATTTCAAATGCCTGAGAAAGTGGTGATGGAGAAATCAGATGATTTCCATGGTCTCTTTACATTCAAACCTCTCGAAAAAGGTTATGGCGTAACCATTGGCAACGCACTACGAAGAATACTTTTGTCTTCGTTGGAAGGTTATGCAATCACCGGAATTAAAGTTCCTGGCGTGTTGCATGAGTTTTCTACGATCGAAGGCGTAGTGGAGGATGTAGCAGAGATTATTCTGAATTTGAAGCAAGTGCGTCTTAAGAAGATTACTGATAATTTTGATAACAAGATCACAGTAACCATTAAGAAGCAGAAGCAATTTAAAGCAGGAGACATCACAAAGTTTACTTCATCATTTGAAGTACTAAATGCTGATCATGTTATTTGTAATCTTGATGAGGCATCACAATTTGAGATTGAATTAACTATTGAAAAGGGCAGAGGATATCTTCCCGCAGAGGAGAACAAACCCAATGAGCAGGTATTTGGCTTTATTCCAATCGATGCCATTTTCACACCGGTGAAGAATGTTAAATACAGTGTTGAAAACACGCGTGTTGAGCAGAAGACAGATTATGAGAAATTATTGGTGGATATCGAAACAGACGGATCCATTCATCCTGAGAAAGCACTCGAAGGCGCTGCATTCATTTTGATCCAGCACTTCAGATTATTCTCTGATAAATCAATCGAACTTGAAACGGGTAAGGATAGCGAAGTAGAGCAGGTAGATGAGGAGATGCTACACATGCGCAAGCTGTTGAAGACACAACTTCATGATCTTGACTTGTCAGTACGAGCCTACAACTGCTTGAAGGCCGCTGACGTGAAAACATTGGCTGACCTGGTGCAGCTTGACATATCAGATATGATGAAATTCAGAAACTTTGGTAAAAAGTCTCTGGCTGAATTAGAACAATTAGTAGCTGAGAAGAACCTTACATTCGGAATGGATCTCGCTAAGTATAAACTGGAGGAAGATTAATCATGAGACACGGAAAAAAAATTAATCACCTTGGAAGAAAGTCGGCTCATCGTCATGCACTTCTTTCAAATATGGCATCTTCGTTGATTTTGCATAAGCGGATCACGACTACCATTGCCAAAGCGAAAGCATTGAAGAAGTATGTGGAGCCTTTGATCACAAAGGCGAAGGATAACACCACACATTCTCGCAGAACGGTTATGTCTTACCTTCAAAATAAAGAATCTGTAATTGCCTTATTTGGCGAGGTGGCAGGTCGCACGGCCGATCGTCCGGGTGGCTACACCAGAATTATAAAGTTGGGTGACGTTCGTTTGGGTGATGCAGCAGAAATGTGCCTTTTTGAGTTAGTGGACTTCAATGATCTTTATAACAAAGAAGGTGTTGAGAAGAAAGCTAAAACACGTAGAGGCCGCAAGTCGAAAAAGGCTGAAGATGCAGAAGTAGTTGCTCCGGAAGCAGCTGCGGAAAAAGTAGAAAAGCCTAAAAAAGCAGCCAAAAAGAAAAGCTAAATGATGCTTTTTAACGATACGAAAAAGGGATTGGACATGGTTCAATCCCTTTTTTATTGTCTAAATGTTACTTCGAAATCGGTTGTTAAAATTTTAATGCTCAGAATAACGTTCAAACCTTAAACGTGAACTATTTTTGTTAACCACTTACCGTTTAATCCATTGAGAGACAAGGCATATCTACTCCTCGAAGACGGCTTTCTTATTGAAGGCAAAGCCATTGGCAAACGAGGCACCTCCGGAGGCGAAATTTGTTTTAATACCGGAATGACAGGCTACCAGGAAATTTATACTGATCCTTCCTATTACGGCCAGATCATAGTAAATACAACTGCCCATATTGGCAATTACGGTACCGTGGTGGAGGAGCAGGAATCAGCCTCACCAAAGATCAGCGGTATTGTGGTCAATGAGTTTTCAGATGAGTATAGCAGGAAGACAGCAAAGGAAAGCCTTCAGACGTATCTTGAAAGACATAATGTAGTTGGAATTGCAGATGTGGATACCCGGATGTTGGTTCGATACATTCGCAGCAAAGGCGCAATGAATGCAATCATTTCATCGGAACTTTCACCTGAACGACTGAAGGAAGAAATAAAGAAAGTGCCATCGATGGATGGCCTTGAGTTATCCTCCAGGGTAAGCACCACGAAGCCCTATTTTGTCGGTCACCCGGGCGCTTCTTTGAAAGTGGCAGCGTTGGACGTAGGTATTAAAACAAGCATTCTAAGGAACCTTGTAGATCGTGATTGTTACGTGCAAGTGTTTCCGGCTAAGACTTCTTTTGCAGTAATGAAGGCATGGGAGCCTGATGGATATTTTATTTCCAACGGACCTGGCGATCCATCCGTGATGGATTATGCAATTACTACCGTGAAGGAAATGCTGAACTCAAACAAACCAGTCTTTGGAATTTGCTTAGGCCATCAGTTGCTTGCTCTTGCAGCAGGTATTTCTACGTATAAGATGCACCACGGTCATCGCGGGCTTAACCATCCTGTAAAAAACTTAATCACCGGCCTGGGAGAAATGACATCTCAAAATCATGGGTTTTCCATTAGCGAAAAAGATATCGATAAAAATCCCGATGTAGAAGTAACACACGTGCATCTCAACGACAGTACCATCATGGGTATTCGTTTGAAGAGTAAAAAAGCATTCTCAGTCCAATACCACCCTGAAGCTTCACCCGGCCCTCATGACAGCCGATATTTATTCGACCAGTTTTTATCGATGATAAAAGAAGAGATAACCGTTAATAATTAACCCAAATATCAATTACCATTTAAATCGAAATTATTATGAGCTTAATTGAAAGTGTTCACGCCCGTCAGATTCTTGATAGTCGTGGTAATCCCACAGTAGAAGTAGATGTTGTAACCTCATCAGGTGCTTTTGGTCGTGCAGCAGTTCCGTCTGGCGCTTCTACGGGTACACACGAAGCTGTTGAACTTCGCGATGGTGACAAGAAAGTTTATATGGGCAAAGGCGTGCTCAAAGCAGTTAATAATGTAAATACAAAAATCGCCTCCGAAGTGGTGGGTCTCTCCGTGTTTGATCAGACGTTGGTTGACCGCGTGATGATTCAACTCGATGGCACTCCTAACAAAGCGAAGTTAGGTGCCAATGCGATTCTTGGAACTTCCCTAGCGGTTGCTAAGGCGGCTGCTATGGAAGCGGGACAGTCATTATATCGTTATGTAGGCGGTGTAAACGCAACAACACTTCCTGTACCGATGATGAATATTTTAAATGGTGGTAGTCACGCAGATAATGCTATCGACTTTCAGGAGTTTATGGTGATGCCCGTGGGTGCAAGCTCTTTTTCCGAAGCGCTGAGAATGGGTGCTGAGATCTTTCATACACTGAAGAAAGTGCTGCATGACAAAGGACTTTCTACTAACGTGGGTGACGAAGGTGGATTCGCTCCGAATTTGAAATCAAATGAAGAAGCTATCGAAGTGGTAGTTAAGGCAATCGAGAAGGCTGGCTTCAAACCAGGCCAGGATGTATTTATTGCCCTTGATCCAGCTGCCTCTGAGTTCTACGATTCCAAAACAAAATTATATCACTTCAAGAAATCTTCAGGCCAAAAACTGAAGCCTCAAGAAATGGCTGAATATTGGACCAAGTGGGCGAAGAAATATCCTATCATCTCTATTGAAGATGGTTTGGCTGAAGATGATTGGGCAGGTTGGAAAACCTTAACCGATAACATTGGAGACACGGTTCAGTTAGTGGGGGATGATCTTTTTGTAACCAATGTGAAGCGCTTGCAAGATGGAATTGATAAGGGCGTAGCGAATTCGATTTTGGTTAAAGTAAACCAGATTGGTTCATTGACGGAAACCATTGATGCTGTAAATCTTGCTAAAAAGAATTCATACAAGAGCATTATGTCACACCGCTCCGGAGAAACAGAAGATAGCACCATTGCTGATCTGGCCGTTGCTTTAAATACAGGCCAGATTAAAACCGGTTCTGCTTCTCGTTCAGATAGAATGGCGAAATACAATCAACTCCTTCGTATTGAGGAGGAGTTGGGCGAGGTGGCCTACTTCCCCGGTAAGAACTTTTAAGTTTCGTTAATAAATTAATTCTTGTTAAGCCCTGCCACTATCTGGCGGGGCTTTTCTTATTTTGGGAATTAAGTTCAATTAGGGAAATTTCTAACAATGTTGGTTCTTCTTGCAAGACCAAATTTTTAGAGATTTTAGCTTTTTCTATAGCATTGGGATCCATGCTTGATTTTTGCAGAATACAATTGAAGCTAAAAAACAAGCAAAAAAAATATGGAAACGGATGTGGTGTGGATCTCATTTGTAGTAGTGGTGGTGACTGTAATAGGTCTGGTCCTCTTTTTAAGTAGACTAGGATCCTCAACGGCCAGCCTTGATTTCGCAGGAATTTGGTTGAACGAATCAATGAATATCAGGATCCTTCTTTATGATATTGATTCGGAATTTCAGGGGTCAGTTATTTGGGCGAATGGAATGGATAAATTACTTGGCTTTAAAGTGGTAGAGAACTTGAGATTTGATAAATCTAAAAAGGGCAGAGGTAAATATTCTGATCCATTAACCGGAGGGCAATATGAAATAACCCTGAGCATGAAGCGAAAAGGATTGATTCTGCTGGATGCGTTTCACCCTAACTCTAATGGCGTGGCCTTTTCTCAGGAATGGAAACAATTTGTATCCTAAAGGTTGGCAAATCAGGCACGTCAAAGTCCTGATTTGCACCTTTTCAGTTTTAATCTATATCTTCGTAGAACTATTTTTTAAACTACTATGCTGAAAAGATTACCTCCTGCATTTAGGAATTTCTATTTTGTAACAGCAATTTCATTTCTCGCCTGGATGATTTTTTTGGACTCCAATGATTTGATTTCGCGATTTAAGATGTCATCCAAACTCAGAAGCCTCGAGAGAGAAAAGGAATTTTATCAGGAAAAAATTTCTGAAGTCGAGAAAGACAGAACCGAGTTAATGACAAACAAAGAACTTTTAGAAAAGTTTGCCCGTGAGAAATACCTTATGAAAAAAGAGAGCGAAGACCTTTTTATAGTTCAGGAAGAAGATTAATCGTTTACATTATGAAATTTTCAATTCTGGGATTTCTTTTTTTTATTTCTCTCAATTGTTTTTCACAACGAGTGGTCGATGAGGGAGCAAGTCCATCATTAAAAGACAGACTCTATGTAGGAGGTGGATTTGGTTTGAATGGTGGATCGGATGCATACGGAAATCGATATTTTTATTTTGCCTTAAATCCAATTATTGGCTATATGGTCACGCCTAAACTATCCGTTGGAACGGGATTGAATTGGCAACGATACAGTTACTCTGAACCGGTTAAGTTGAACATAGATCAATATGGGGTAAGCCCATTTATGCGTTATAATTTCAGCCAGGTATTTGCCTATGGTGAATACAATTTAATAAACACACCCACCTACAATTTAGCGCAGCGTAGAGCCTATGATCGTTTACTTCTAGGCTTAGGTTATTCTCAACCATTGGGTCAGCGAAGAGGTGCCATTAATGCTATGGCGTTATATGATGTCATTTATGATCAGCAAGAGCGCGCTTTTGCATCACCTTGGGTGTTCAGAATTTTCTTTTCTTTTTGATTTATAAGCTCACTCCTAGTTTTAAGCCAAGTTCTTTTAGGTCTTCTACCACCTTTGCATTCAAAGGTATTCCATCTGTGCGTCTGATCAACTCACTTTCACGCTCCGGATCTCCAGGAATAACAAGATGAGATATTCCCTCTACTGTTTTTGCCGAGCGGAATCGGGTAATCCAATTATCCATATGCTTTTTAAAATCATCGGCAGGACGGAATGCATCTACGCGCATCGCACCAAAGAAATGCCCGATGCCATCCCCAACCGGATCGGCAGGTGGTGCAAGGAAACTAACAAAGGGAGGTACCCACGGTCCGTAATTAGCTCCACTTAATACAGCAGAGAATATATCCACCCATGCACCTAAACAAAATCCTTTATGACTTCCGTGTTCACGATCACCACCCAGAGGTAATAAGGCACCACCATCTTTCAATTCGTTTGGGTTGGTAGAAATACTCCCATCTTTCTTTTGAATCCATCCTTCCGGGGCTTCCTGATTTTTTCGCTGTAAGATTTCAAGCTTGCCATTAGCTGCCGTTGTTGTTGCAAAGTCAGCAACAAAGGCGGGCTGCTCGCCTGCAGGAATGGCAACGCAGATAGGGTTTGTTCCTAACAATCTTTCTATTGAAAAGGTGGGCGCTACCAAAGGGCTTGCGTTGGTCATGGACATGCCAATCATATCATGTTTCAAAGCCATCATAGCGTGATAGCCGGCAATACCAAAATGGTTTGAATTTTTAACAGCCACCCAGCCGGTGCCTACTTGATTTGCTTTTTGAATGGCAATCTCCATGGCCTTAGGTGCCACTACTAAACCTAATCCACCATCACCATCTACGACTGCTGTGCTGGGCGTTTCGTGAACAATTTTTATGTTGGGTGAGCTGTTGATGCGCTTTACTTCCCAAAGCCTCACATATCCTGACAAACGGGCTATACCATGAGAATCGATGCCTCGGAGATCAGCGCTTAATAGTACATCAGTAGCTAACCGTGCCTGATCTTTTGAGCAATTCATTTTCTTGAAAACCGAGTGAGCAAATTGCCACAGTTCATGATAGGATAATGTGAGTTCTTTCATATCACAAATGTGTCGTATTGCGTTTAATAATCAAGGGTTTAAAAAAAATTATCCCGAAGAATGTGGAAATTTGCCTTTGCTTGCATCTTAAGATAAAATTTAAAAAAATGAAAAATCCATCTGCGTTATCCATTTTGTTTTTGATTTCTATCAACACATTTGGCCAAACCGAAAAGCCTGTAGAATCAAGAATTGACGAGGTCACCGTTTTTTTAAACAAAGCGCAGGTGACTCGCGAAGTAAAAACCCGACTCGAAACAGGAAAGACTAATCTGATCCTTTCGGGATTGACCTCTCAATTAGATCCGCAAAGTATTCAGGTAGTAGGAAAAGGAAGTTTTATTATTCTCGGAATCAGTCATCAGCAAAACTTTCTCCATGAACTTAACATGCCTAAAAACCTGAAGGTATTAAAGGATTCTATCGAGCTCCTGCAAAAGCAAGTACTGCTGGAGCAAAGTCAGAAGGAGATTTTAAATAAGGAAGAGCAGATGCTGTTGAGCAACCAGAAAATTGGAGGCACCAATCAAAATCTTACGGTCGCTGAACTAAAGGCGATGGCTGATTTTTATCGAAGCAGGTTAGGTGATATTGTTACTATGCGCATGAAGCAAGATGAAAAAATCAAAAAGATGAATGAACGAATTTCCAAACTCAACAGGCAATTCAATGAGCAAAATGAATTGCTGCGTAGGAATACTAGTGAGCTTGTCATCGGTGTTTCTGCAGAGTCAGCAACACCAGCGGATCTAAGAGTAAGTTATGTGGTAGCCAATGCCGGATGGAATGCTGTCTATGATGTAAGGGCGATCAACACAAAAAGTCCGCTGCAACTCAGTTACAAAGCCAACGTATTTCAAAGTACCGGTGAAGAGTGGAAGAATGTAAAACTGAAATTATCCACAGCCAATCCAAATCAAAGCGGACTAAAACCCGAATTATATTCCTGGTATCTGGATTTTTATACCCCCATTGCATATCAGAATAGTAAAGCTAAAACTAATCGGCCGGCTGCTGCCATGAGGGCCTCGGAGGACAAAGCGGAGTTGGCTGAAGAATCGATGGTAGAAGCCCAGTCGCTGTCTGAATTTGTATCGACTGTACAAACTTCACTGAACTCTGAGTTTGACATTTCGCTTCCCTACTCGGTTTCCTCTTCATCTAAACCAACGGTAGTTGATATTCGCAATTATGAGATGAAGGCTGACTACAGTTATTCTGTAGTACCCAAGTTAGATGCAGATGCATTTCTTATGGCAAAAGCTACAGGTTGGGAAGAATACAGTTTATTACCTGGTGAAGCCAATATTTTCTTTGAGGGAACTTTTGTGGGGAACTCGTTCATCGATCCGAATAACGTAAAAGATACATTGGCTCTTTCTTTGGGGCGCGATAAGCGAATCGTAGTGAAGCGTGAGAAACTCAGGGACTTAACTTCCAGAAGTGTGATGGGAAACTTGAAGAAGGAAAATTATACCTGGGAGATCAGCATCAGAAATACAAAGAGTGAAGCGATTCGCATAAGCATTGAAGACCAGGTTCCGGTATCTCAGAATACACAAATTGAAATAACGGTGCTCGATGCGGGAGGTTCCAATTACAATAAGCAGACCGGTAAATTAATCTGGAACCTTGACATAAAGCCAAGTGAAACCAGAAAGCTTGTCTATAAGTATGAGGTAAAATATCCGAAAGATAAACAGGTAACAGGACTTTAGAATTAAAGGTGCTTCGGCATCTTTTTTTATGATTATTCTTCTGATAAAGCTGCGAGTACACCTTCTTTCAATGAATATGACGACACGCGCAATGTATCAAAATGATAGTGATCAAGTAAAAATTTAATAAGACAACAAGCCACCACAATCATATCTACGCGCATTTCAATCATGCCGGGTATTTGCATTCTGGCAGCACGATCTTTATAAAGTAGGTCCTCATAGATATCATTATATGCGTGTATACCAAATGGAGTTTCCGGACTGTCCTCCAAGGGCAGACTATTTTTACAACAGTAAATATCACTCAGCGTATCAAACGTGCCTGAAGAACCAATTAGTATTTTTGGATTATGCTGTGTTAATGCAGTTTGTAATAAGGCGAGCTCCTTCTGAAAGAAATTGAAAAGAGTACTCACTTCTTCTTCCGTTATAGGATCATGTTTTTGAAATTTCTCCAGCAATCGCTGTCCCCCAATTTCAAAGCTGTGACTCCAGAATATTTCCTTTTTGTTGCCGATAATAAACTCAACACTGCCACCACCGATATCCATGATCAATGATTTCTCGGTTCCCATGTTAATGGCGGCCCGGGCTCCTTTATAAATATATTCAGCCTCTTGCAAGCCGGTAATGATCTGAGTTTTTATGCCTGTCTCTGCTTCAATTCTTTTTATTACTTCTTCTCCATTTCGCGCATTACGCAGGGCACTGGTACCAAAAGCCCAGACATTTTCAATTCGAGCTTTGCGAATGGTTTTGCTGAAATCCTTCATGGCATTAACAGCACGCTCCATACCTTCAGGGGTGATATAGCCCTGATTGATTCCACCAACCCCAATTTTTACAGGCACTTTTTCGCGGTAGTCAATGGTGAACCCGCCTGGTGAAATTGTGGCCAACATTAAATGAAAAGTGTTGGTGCCCATATCGATGATTGCCACTTGTTTCATATCCCTTATTTCGATTGGCCAAGATACAATTTCAGCCCTAACAATAACTATATTTGGGAATTACAAAATGAATTATGGCTAAGCGAAAAGTTAACTCTGAAATACTTCAACCGAAGTTTGATGAACTGGAAAGAAAGAATGTTGAAACACTTTTGGGAGGGGGTGAAAAGCGCATTGAACAACAACACGCCAAGGGAAAGCTAACCGCACGTGAGCGTGTATTTCTTTTGATGGATGAAGGTTCTTTCGAAGAGTTAGGAAAGTTTGTGATGCACCGCAGCAAAGATTTTGGATTGGATAAAGAACACTATCTGGGCGATGGTGTGATCACCGGATATGGCACTATCCAGGGAAGATTAGTTTATGTTTTTTCACAAGACTTCACCGTATTCGGAGGATCACTTTCTGAAACTCACGCAGAGAAAATCGTGAAGATCATGGAACTTGCTATGAAAAATGGAGCGCCTGTGATTGGTCTCAATGATTCAGGCGGAGCGCGTATTCAAGAGGGTGTTGTATCACTGGGTGGTTATGCCGATATTTTTTATCGCAACGTAATGGCCTCGGGTGTGGTGCCTCAGATATCGGCTATCATGGGGCCTTGTGCTGGTGGCGCAGTATACTCGCCTGCCATGACCGATTTTATTTTCATGGTAGAAAATACTTCTTTCATGTTTGTAACCGGACCCAACGTAGTGAAGACCGTTACTCACGAGAATGTAACAGCGGAGGAACTGGGGGGAGCCTCAACGCACAGCACAAAAAGTGGGGTTACTCATTTTGCCTGTGCCAATGAAGCAGAGTGTATCAATCAGATTAAGCAACTCTTTAGTTATGTTCCTCAAAATTGTGAAGACACCGTACCACTTTTGCCATATAGTCCAGCAAATGAATCGCGTCCGGCATTGAATGAGATTATCCCGGCTAATCCTAATCAACCGTATGATATGCGTGAAGTGATCAACGGATTAATGGATGATCAATCGTTTTTTGAAGTCCATAAGAATTTTGCCGAAAACATTGTTGTGGGTTTTGCGCGTTTGGCAGGGCGAAGTATTGGCATTGTTGGAAACCAACCAGCTGCACTGGCGGGTGTGTTGGATATTGACGCGAGCGTGAAAGGTGCGCGCTTTGTCAGATTCTGTGATTGCTTTAATATTCCCTTGTTGGTACTTGAAGACGTGCCGGGCTTTCTACCTGGAACAGATCAGGAGTGGAATGCCATTATCACCAATGGAGCAAAGTTACTCTATGCCTTTTCGGAAGCCACCGTTCCTCGCGTGACTGTGATCACACGCAAGGCATACGGAGGTGCCTATGATGTGATGAACTCCAAACACATTGGCGCTGATTTGAACTTCGCATGGCCCACGGCAGAGATTGCCGTGATGGGCGCGAAAGGTGCCGCTGAAATTATCTTTAAAAAGGAAATAGCAGAATCGGAAAACCCGGAAGCGAAGTTGAATGAGAAAGTGGAGGAATATACCCGCAAGTTTGCTAATCCCTATCGGGCGGCTCACCGCGGATACATTGATGAGGTGATCTATCCCGATCAAACGAGAGAGAAATTGATACGTGCTTTTTCAATGCTAGAAAATAAAGCAGCAAAACTTCCTAAAAAGAAACACGGCAACATTCCACTTTAAAATCAAATGATATGACTTTGCAGGATGCCCAGCAACAGGTTGATCAATGGATAAAAGCGCATGGCGTTCGCTACTTCAATGAATTGACCAACATGGCTATACTTACAGAAGAAGTGGGTGAGGTAGCTCGCATCATGGCCCGCAGGTATGGTGAACAATCCGAAAAAGAATCGGACAAGGATAAAGAGTTGGGCGATGAAATGGCGGATGTGCTTTGGGTGTTGATTTGCCTGGCCAACCAAACCGGTGTGGATCTTACCAAAGCCTTTCAGCAAAATCTTGAAAAGAAGACTATTCGTGATAAAGACAGGCATCACCAAAATCCTAAACTGAAATGAAGAAAATCATTATTGCCTTGTTGATGATAATCATGTTTGCTTTCTGCAAGCAACATCCCGTGGCAGATCAGGCTGTGTTTGGAAAAGTGTGAACGGGAGATGATCAAACTCCCTGGGCCGAAGGCCGCCAATTAACAGATCAATTCATTATTCACAAGCCTGGGAATAACGGTATACTGATCGGGGGTCAGACAAAACTCAATGTCTTTATGGATATTAAGTCGATTCAACCTTTTTACGTGGCTGGAACTTTTTAGGTATTCCACCATGTCTCCTTTTGCCAGGTTGTAAAGATGCTGTGCGGCCAATGGAGCATCACAATCTGGCTCGATGTGGTTTCTGAGTTTTTCCACCAACGCACCTGCAAACAACGTGTCCTCCAGATTTACTTTTCCTTTCCAACCAGCGCAGACCACCAGAATGTTATTGTGACTAAACAATAGATACTTAATGATTGAAGAAAGATTCAGAAAGCTGCCAATGATCACTTCGTTTGCCAGTTTTGATTTTTCTATGGCTTGCGTTCCGTTGGTGGTAGTGAAAGCAATTTTTTTATCGGTTACTTCGGTGCCCATATATTCAAAAGGAGAATTTCCCTTATCAAAACCATCTACTTTCTTGCCATCACGCTCACCCGATGTAATGTAGCCGCGCGATTTCATGAGCCGGCATTCTTCCTGACTTGCAATGGGAACAATCCGCTCAGCACCATGGGCAAAGGCGGTGACCATGCACGATGTAGCGCGCAGGATGTCAACGATGACGACTGTTTTGTCCTTCAACGAATAGAGATGAATCAGTTCCGGAGTTAAACAAACGTCAATAGTTTTCATGGCTTGATTTGATGGTGGGTTAATTTGAAGATTTATAGATGGGGTTAAAGCATTAACCTGTTTTCAAATTAACTAGTTGTTGATTAATGGTAACTTGCTCACTACTGCTTTCAAAGCTTTTCCACGCACATCCACATAAATTTCTGACCCCGGTGCAGAGAATTCGGTAGTCACATACCCTAATCCAATACCGATACTCATCATGGGAGATTGTGTGCCGGAGGTAACTTTTCCTATTACATTTCCTGCTTCATCTTTTACTACATAGTCATGACGGGGAATACCTTTGTCAACCATTTTAAAGCCCACCAGCTTTTTCTTCACGCCCTCTTCTTTTTGTTTTTTCAGATTCGCTGAGTTGGTAAAGTCTTTGGTGAACTTGGTGATCCAGCCCAATCCAGCTTCCAATGGAGATGTGGTGTCGTCAATATCATTTCCATAAAGGCAGAAGCCCATTTCAAGTCGCAGCGTATCCCGTGCACCTAAGCCAATTGGTTTGATGTTCTCATCTTTGCCAGCTTCAAAAATGGCATTCCATATTTTTTCTCCATCTTTATTTTTAACATAAATCTCAAAGCCACCAGCACCGGTATATCCAGTGTTACTCATGATCACATCATCAACGCCAGCAAACTCGCCAATCGCAAAGTGATAATATTTAATGGCAGATAAATCGGTCTTTGTTAATTTCTGTAATACAGTGATAGCCTTTGGCCCCTGAACGGCAAACAGACACATGTCGTCAGAAAGATTCTTTAGTGTTGCTCCTTTCGTATTGTATTTTGAAAACCAGTTCCAATCTTTCTCAATGTTGGAAGCATTCACCACGATGAAGTAATCATCTTCTTTAATACGGTAGACAATGAGGTCATCAACGATGCCGCCTTGTTCGTTAGGCAAGCACGTATATTGGGCCTGGCCATCTACCAACTTTGATGCATCGTTGCTGGTGATACGTTGAATCAGATCCAACGCATGAGGTCCCTCAACTTTAAATTCACCCATGTGCGAGACATCAAAAACACCCACGCCATTGCGCACAGTCATGTGCTCTTCGATGTCGGATGAATAGCGCACCGGCATGTTATAGCCTGCAAACGGCACCATCTTGGCACCCAGTTTTTCATGTAAATCGTTGAGAGGTACTTGTTTTGTTTCCATAGCATTAATAAAGTCAGCAAAAGTAACGATAGAATTTCATTTGACGTAACGCGCGTTTAGGTTTGGCTTACTCCACATCAAAGAAATCCGGGTTTTCCTTTACATACCGGTTGAATGAAGATCTTGGCAGTATAGCTTTTAGTTTTTCAAGACTTTCCTCGGCTTCATCATCGAAGCCTAGGATTGCCGCTTCTTTCACATAAGCTTTCAATAGTTTGACCGAATTCGGTTTGACCATCAGCCCCTCTACCAGCATGGAATATGACGTAAGACGATCAATCGTAGTGTCCTTGGCAAGGAATTGTGAGGAGGCAATAACGCCTTCTTCAAAATACATGTTGGCCCTGCCGAGGTGATTAAAACTTTCTTTGACTTTATCCAATTCTCCAGCCTTTTCATCCAGCAGTGCCTGCCAGTAGATGAGTTCGTTTCGATAGTATTTCTTTAACAGATCCACGGTATTGATTTGCATTTTAAGTTCATCCCAGTTTTTGGAATCGGCCAGTAACATGCAAGTCATGTAATGAATTTCTGCGAGCGTACTTTCTTTGGAGGGCGTTAGGCCATCCAGCATATTGAGATAGCGGGCAGCTACTTCAATTTCGTCCAGTGCATACCATTTTTTGCTGTACTCCACTAATGCCCGCGCCTTCAGTTCTTCATTACGAATATTATTTACTATTTTCTGAAACTGATTGGAATCCTCCACCACGATTTTGTATCGGCAATACAGGTATTTACTTTCATCATCAAGTGTTTCAACTTTAGATGGTATTGTCTCTAATACCAAAATCATTTTTTTATAGGCGGAATGAGAAGTACCCGGTGATTTCGAAAGACTATCCCATAAAGGTTTTGCTGCTGTGAAATTATTGGCTTCTGTTAAGGCGAGCGCCTCGCTAAGCAGCGCTGCGGGCTGTTGTTTCTCTTTCGCGATAGCAAAATAATTGGCAGCAATTTCCGGATTGCCCTGCTCGAATGCCCAGTTTCCAAGCAAAAGAAAATATTTTCCGCTACCTCTGCTATACGCTACTTCTCGGGTCAGTTCAAAGGCGCGCTTTACCATGCCTTGTGCATAATAGGCCTGAGCCGATGCAATGAGAATATATTCTTTAAACGGGTCGTTGACGGGGCGCCTGGCGAGTTCGATTGCTTTATGAATAAATGTAGTATCAACTTTTTCGCGTTGGTTGATAAAGTAATTACAAATGAATGCTGCTTTTGTTGCAGACAGTGCCGTATCGCTGCCTATCGTAAAATCAATTTCAATCGGTGTGTTCTGCAGGTTGGCAAGTGCTAGCGCATTTGTTTTAGGTCCCTCTTTATCGGAGCCTAATAGTAACAGCAGAGAGTCGGCAGGATAGTTTATTTTGAATCGTACACTCGCTGCAAGCAAATTGGTTTCAGCAACATCTTTCACATAGCCTGACTTGCGGGCCTCTTGAAATGCTTGCAAAGCAGAGTCGGACAAGCTGCGTTGAGTATAAATTAGCCCCTTGGCATTCAACAGGGCGGCATGATGGGAAAGCTTTTTATTTGCCTTCTCGATAGCGTACAAGGCCTCCGATGTTTTGCGGCTGCGCAGGTAGGCATCACTAAGATTAATTATCGTCTGCTCCACAGGATAGCTTTCACTGGCGGCAATCCATTCATCAATTTCTTTTTGGGGTTCAAGTTTTGCGGCTTGTATGCCGGCCAACGCATAATGCGCATGATGATTTTGGTTACGGAAAAATACAGACTTGTTGTAGTAGAGTTCTGCTGTCTCAATATTGCCCTGCGTCAGGTATAGATCACCGTAGCTGTTGTAGTAGGATGCAAAAATCTGGTTAAAGGGTACGCGCCAGTTGGTATCAAATAACAGAAACGCAAACGTACAGATGAGGCCCATCAACCGGAAAGTAAAATACGGCATCGTAGTGGGTTTGTACAGTACTTTGTGTACCTGCAAATTTTTGGTGAGCATGGATCCAAAGTTTGAAATCACATAAAAGAGGAAGATGATTCCATAACCGAGGTGACTGTAAATGATAACATCTCTAAACACCATCAGAATAGTATCATTAGCGTTGTACATAAAATAGCCCATCGTGGCAAATGACAAAGCGCCCAGGCCGAGAATAAAATAAGTACCTATGGGATCGGCTGTAAAAATGGATTCATATTGTGGTTCGCGTTGACGGAATCCCCAAATTCCCAGCACGGCAGAAACCGTGAAGAGCAAGAAAAAGTCAATGACCCAAATATTTAAACTGATGTATCCGATTTTAATCCCGTAGGCGAGCAGGAGATTGACTAAATAGAATGCTATGATCACTAAAAAATGCTGAAGGCTTTTCGACTGCCGGCTTCCTTGCGTAATGATATTGATGAAAGCGACCGGAATTTCATGCGCTACCATCAGAATGAAAATGATGGTTAGTAGTACGGCCAGTGCAAAACCATTTACTGAAATGTGTAGAAGAGGATTCTCAACCTGGCCAAAAAAAGCAATGGTCGCTAATAGTAAAAGATATACAGCGCTGAAGGAAAGCAGACGGGTAATGAAGCTACTAGTCGAACGAATCGCGTGAAAGTAGTAGGACAACACACAAAACAATAGAAGTGAAATAATAGATGGAATTTTATTAGCTATGCCAAATACTTGCGTTGACTCCAGTTGTAAAGTCATCATGAAGAGACAAAAAATTCCCATGCCTGTGATAAACCAAAAACGACTCAGGGAACTTACCACAGAAAGTAAAACCACTATTGAAATGGAACATACGAACAGAAAGAAATAGGACGCATTTGTTTCTGGCTTAAGTTCACTTCCGCCCAGTATTTCATAGATTAAATAGTTGTCGCTGTAAACAGGAAAATCAAAAATGCCCTTTGAGAAAGTCCTTACCCGTACCTCATCGGTGTTTAATTGTTGAAATTGATCCCAGGTAATGGAAGGTGCCGGATTTGAATAATAGGCAGCCCAGAAAAATAAGACCGAAAGTAACAGGGTGAGCGATAGCGCCCAGAAAATAGATTGATAGGGCTTACTCCACGACTTCCAGAAAGCAACTGAATTCATCCGCCTTTGTAGTTTATTAGATCGATCGCAAGTTTACCTTTATTAGAAGGCAAATGCAATGTGATTGTTGATTTGAAGTATTTGGGATTTATTCGAGCACCTTGGGTACACGAAAATAGTCCGTATCTTTTTTTGGTGCATTTTTTAAGGCTAGGTCATGATCGAGATGAGGCTTTACCTCATCTTCTCTGAGGGCGTTAATTTCATGGCTCATGGTAGTGAGAGGTTCCACACCGGTGGTATCTACTTCATTTAGTTTCTCAACAAAATTTACCATGTTGGTCATATCCTGCATCATCTTCTCTGCATCTTTCTCATCAAACTCGAGCCTGGCCAGGTGAGCAATTTTATTGAGGGTGTCCTTATCGATTTTCATGCTTAAGCTCCTGATTGATTACAGCAAAAACTCTATCTTTTAATTCAGTAATCCTTTCCATCGTGTAGCCACTTGTTTCAATAGGCTCATGAAAGATTACTTTCATTAAGCCCCGCTTCAGCAGAAGGACGGGATGATCTTGCAAAATTATCCAATTGTAGGGAATGGTTACCGGTACGATTGGGATTTGTTTTTCGATAGCAACACGGAAGGCCCCGTCTTTGAATTTAACCATATGGGGCGGGTGTTTGGTGACGATCCCTCCTTCAGGAAAGATTATTAAGCTCTTTCCTTCATCAATTGCCTGTTGGGATCGGATGATGGTGTTCACACGACTTTTCAGACTTGTCCGGTCAACGGTAATATGAAGCTTGCGATACATATATCCGAAAACCGGAATGTTTTCCATGTCATTCTTCCCAACAAAAATCGCATTGATGGGATTAAAACCCATGGAGGCTATGTCGAGGTAAGAGAAATGATTGGGGCAAAAGATGTATTGTTTTTTTGGATCAAGTTTGGATCGACACTCAATCTTATAGGGAAGGAACACCAATGGGAAAAGTAGGCGGGCCCACCACCGGTTGAGAACACCCACCAAATGGAATTGCTTCGGAAACAAAATGGGAATCAGAAATAAGGGAAAGAAAAGGATGAAAACAACTGCAAAGACGGTCATGCCGTAATAAGTATGCAACGTTCTTAGGATTTTCATCAAAGGAGTGCTGGAGACGAATAGGTAAAGGGTAAATATAAAATAAAAAGTCCTCCTTTGAATCAATCAAAGAAGGACTTTAAACGCTTAGTGTTTTTATTGACGGTTGATGCCGCCCATTTTCGGAATGGTGATAATTTCCCGTTGTCTTCCATCGATGTAGCGGAACCCTGTCTCATCAAAGTATCCATCCTCTTCCAGCTGGATGCGGATATCTTTTTTCCATTCAGGAATATTCACCGTGCAGTTCAACTCAATGGAATAAGCAGTATTATAATGCATAGGATAATCTCCGGTGAAGGGTACACCGCCTTGCATATCCCACTGTCCTATGGTTGTTCCAGCAGCATGACCATGGAAGCCAATCGGGTGTGTATAGATGGAAGGAGTGATCCCTTCAGCAATAGCCTGCTCACGGGTAGCTTTCAAAATTTCATTGCCGGTGCGACCTTCCTTAAAGTTCCCGGTAAGCAAGTCTTGAAGGCGATTACCTTTCACGAAAGCATCTTTCAAAAATTTAGGCACTTCGGTTTCTCCTGCTTTTAAAATATAGGCGTGTTGTTGTGTGTCGGTGTTTAATCGCAAGTAGGTTATTCCGAAGTCTACATGCAGAAAATCTCCAGGCTGAATCACCAAGGGCTGTGGACGCTTAGCCATGAGCGGTTCGGCCTCATTGCGCTGAATGGAAACCGAAGGATGAAACCAGGTATCCAGTTTCAGTTCTTTAATACGCTCCCGATACCACCACACCACATCTTCAGTAGTGGTTACACCCGGTTGAATTACTTTATCAGAAAAACCTTCCTGAATAATATCATGCGCAATACGACAAATCTGCTGATAGATGGCCATCTCTTTTTCAGTGCGGGTCTCTAACCAACTCACCGCTAATTTTTCTGCGGACACCACTTTGGCTTGAAGATTTTTAGGGAGTACTTTGATCAGGTTGTCATAATCATTAGAGGTAAGTCCATCGGCATGACCCCAGGAAGGTGCTTTGTTTACACCGATCTTTTTAGGATTGCGTTCCGTAATAATTTTTCCAAGCTGCGCCCACTGATCGGGGTTGGCATCAGGGTCCCAGGCACGTTTAAATGTTTTGCCCACATCATATCTGGCAACAGCCAGAAATTCCATTTCTTTATCCGTACCACGATCGAAGGCAAGCAGCATAGTAGTTCTTCTGGCAGCATGCCATGTGCCGGGTAACAGAGTTCTGATTACGGGATCTTCATTGTATTCACGGGATATTACCACCCACATGTCAAAACCTTCCCTGCGCATCAGGCCAGGCAATGTAGTGCGTAGTCGGTCTTCCAATAATTCATCAATTACACGGGCTTGATCGCGCTGGGTGAGGATGAGGGGAGATTGGGCAGATAGGCTAAAAAAAGCGATTGCGCTAAATGCCAGCAGGATATAGGGTTTCAATGGTTTCATGAACTTGAATTGCTTAAATTTATAAACACAATGATATGGATAGTCCGAGAAAAATAAAGTTTAAGTTTTATTACTGGTTAATATTCCTTTCAGGATTGGCTACTGTGTCTGGCTGCGATAACGAAGTAGAGCCAATCTATGATGAAGGTGAGCTTATTTCAGGAACTGAAGTTACTGCTACAATGAATGAGGGTGCTTATACGTGGGATACCATGCCTGATTTTAACATCGATGGAACCAAGATCGCCTACTCAGATTATGCAACCAGATCATTAATTACGCTTGATATAAAAAGTGGAAATAAGAAGATACTATATAAAGGCGGTTATGCACCGGATTGGTCCAGATGGTAAATGGATTGCATTTAATACTTATCCTACTATTTGGAAAATTAAGGTAGACGGAAGCGACTTACGATTACTTGCGGATGAAGGCAATAATTTTCTCCCCGCCTGGAATTCAATAGGTTCGGAGATTGCTTATTCAAGGTCTATTACTGATGATTTTGGGGAAGCAGGAGCTTGGGTCATGGATTCCATAGGCAACAAAAAAAAATTCATAGTTTCAGTGGGTTATCCCAATTGGTTATTTAATGATAGGAAAATTATAGGATTGAGATTTTGGAATCAAATTATAATCTATGACATAGATCAAAATAAAGAGGAGAGCGAACATCCTTTACTTTTTAACACAACGGTTTATAACTTTGATGTATCTCCTGATTATAAAACTCTTTTGATTTTTCACGATGGAATTAAGGTTGTTGAAAAAAATGGATCAAACTTGAGGAAAATTTTGCCTCCTTTCCTCTTATTTAAAGAAAAGAAAGGCGATCAACTGGGCTTTCTTGCAAAAAATCCTTCTTGGCACCCTGATGGGAAGCATATAGTTTATCAGCATTTCAAGATTACTGAGTACTGGAAGGCGCCAGAGGGGGCTTATTGAACAGAATGCGTTAAGTATGGCGGTGTAAAGAGTTTACGATTATTAAAAATCAATTAAGTAACAAAACACACCTTTCATTTTTCAAAATCTCAGTTGCACGTTCCACTTCAATATGCGACTTCGCATCGTCCATCTGTTCGCGCACAGCACTTTTGATTTCTTTCATGCGCATGGCTTCGATGAAGCGCTTCACATCTTCTTTATTTTCAAGCAGCAGTGCGGGCACCATGGTGGGTTTGTTATCGTCATCCTTGGCCACCATGGTAAAGAAAGAAGAGTTGGTGTGTTTAATGTTCCCTGTTTTCACATTCTGAGATTCTACCCGAATGCCCACCACCAGCGAAGTGCGGCCTACATAATTTACGGAGGCATGCATGGAAACCAGTTCACCCACTTCCACCGGTTGAAGAAATTCAACGTTATCTACTGAAACGGTTACACAATAGGTGCCGGCATGTTTGCTGGCGGTTGCGTAAGCCACTTTATCCATCAGCGAAAGCAAAATCCCTCCGTGAATTTTTCCACCAAAGTTGGCGTAGGAGGGAATCATGAGTTCGGTGATGGTAGTCTGTGAGTAACGTACCGGACGGGTTTGCTCTTCCATAGAAATAGGTTTGAAATGAAAGTTAGTGGAAAGCTGTGAGTTTTGAGCCACGTGCTGCGAGTTTTTCATGGCAATAATCAATTCGAAGCTCTTAACTCCTCGTGTTTATTTATTTCGCGAAAGCTTATGAAACCTGACTACCATGGCTCCCGCTGTTAATGTGAGCCCCAGAAACAGACCGATCCAAATACCATTCGCTCCCATCTGCAACGGAAAAGCAAGCCAATAACCGAGCGGTAAAGCAATCACCCAATAGGCAACAAAAATTAGCATCGATGGAATTTTTACGTCTTGCAATCCACGAAGAGCACCGGCAGTTACCACCTGAATTCCATCGGAGAGTTGAAAGAAGGCGGCAATGATTAACAACGATGCGGTAAGTTCAATTACTGGCTGATCTTCAATGTAGAGTGAGGGTAAAAAATATCTTCCAAAAATAAATATGAGCGCCCATGCCGTCATGATCGCAATGGCCATACCAATCATGGTAAACCCAGAGGCTCTTAAATTAGGGATATCGCGCTGGCCCCAAAAATTTCCTACACGGATTGTGGCGGCAGCGCCAAGCCCGGAGGTTGTCATATAGCTGATGGTGGCGAGGTTAATGGCAATCTGATGGGCCGCCAATGAAGTCGTGCCTAACCATCCCATCATCAAGGCAGAGAAGCCAAAGGCACCCGCTTCAAAAACAAATTGCGAACCTGCCGGCAGACCAATGTGCAGCATTTTATTGATCAGTGAGCGGGAATAGTTGCCGATAGAAAATCCGGCTTTATAGGCTTGATATTTTCTTCCGTAGTACACATACAGCATCATGCTCAATGCCATCACAACACGTGAAATTAGTGTAGCCCAGCCGGCACCATTCAAACCCATTTCTGGGAAACCATATTTCCCAAAGATCAACACATAGTTAAGTGCGATGTTGACCAGGTTACTTCCTACCACAATGATCATCGCCACTCGTGTGCGTTGAAGTCCTTCAGCAAATTGCCGATAGGTTTGAAAAATCATAGTGGGAATAATGGAGATGGCAATGATACTGAGGTAAGGAATGGCCAATGTCACTACATCTGTGGGTTGTCCCATCGAATGCATGAAAGGTTCAACGGAAAAAATTAAGACAACTAAAATTAATCCTGTTACAAGATTAATGACCGAACCGTTTTTTAACGTGGCTATTATTTTATTGTCATCATTGGCTCCTTCAGCCTGTGCTACCAAAGGAGTGATGGCATACGATACACCCACTCCGAAAAAAAGAGGAACTGAAAAAAAAATATTGGCAAGTGAAGAAGCTGCCAGAGGCACCGCCCCGGTCCAACCCACCATCACACTATCAGCAACACCGGTCATCACCTGACCGAGCATGCTTAGCATCACCGGGTAGGCAAGCAGAAAATTAGGACGAATGTGGTGGCGGAAATGTTTCAGCGAAGACATAAACGTGTAGTGATTAGCTTTGAGTTTCTAGTATTTAAGTTTTAATTCAAAGCTCAGAGCTGGAACCTCACGACTCAGAGACTTTTCAGCCTTGCCACTTTCAAAAGACCCATCACCGTGAGGCTGTCAGTAATTTTACCATCCAAAACCATAGTGAGGGCATCGTTAAAAGGAAGCTTCCATACTTTCATATCAGCTTCTGTTTCTTCTAATTCACTTTCGCCATGGGTTAATCCTTCCGCAAGAAAAATAAAACCTTCCTCATCAGAAACAGAGTTGGAAAGATGAACGCGCTGAATCAGCGTCCATTGTTTGGCCTCCAAACCGGTTTCTTCTTTTAACTCGCGCTTCGCGGAAAAAAGTACTTCATCTTCGTTAGGTCCGCCACCTTCCGGTATTTCCCAACTCCATTCATTGAGTGGGTAACGCCATTGGCCAACTAACCACGTGTTATTATTCTCATCAAGGGCAATGATTCCAATAGCTTTGTTCTTAAAGTGCACTTTTCCGTAAATGCCTTTGCCCCCGGCAGGGTTGATCACCTGATGCTCTACTACTTGTATCCATTTGTTATCGTATACCTCGCGTGATGAGAGTGTTGACCAGGGATTGCTCATGGGGTTCAAAATTAAAAGTTCAAGATTCAAAATATTATCGACAATTGATTCGGATATGTTTGAATTTTGAACATTGAATCTTGAATTTTGAATTTATGTTATTGTCTTCCTTCACTCCTGATTTAGTGGAAGCCGGCTGCGATGAGGTAGGTCGCGGTTGCCTGGCTGGTCCGGTGGTGGCGGCTGCCGTTATTCTTCCAAAAGATTATCAGCATGAGTTGTTAAATGATTCAAAGCAGTTAACAAAAGAAGACCGGGTTGCTTTGCAATCGGATATCATTCGCGATGCATTGGCCTGGGCGGTGGCCGAGGTCAGCAATGAAGAAATTGATGAGATCAATATTCTAAATGCTTCTTTCAAAGCGATGCACCTGGCATTGGATAAGTTGACGATTCAACCGGAGTTTTTATTGATTGACGGAAATCGCTTCAACCCTTATCGGGAAGTGAAATTTGAATGTGTTATTAAAGGCGATGGAAAATATCTTTCTATTGCTGCTGCCTCGGTGCTCGCAAAAAATTATCGCGATGAGTTAATGGAAAATCTCTCCAGGCAATTTCCTGGCTATGGATGGCACACCAACGTAGGTTATCCCACCATTCAGCATCGTGATGGGATTCGGGAATTTGGCATTACCCCCTATCACAGAAAGTCATTTCAATTGCTCCCCGCTCAACTTGAGTTGTTTTGATGTCCTCCATGCGGAACTGTTTTAATCTATTAGCGTTTTAGTGGCATGTGTTTAATCTTTCTTGCTCTTAATCAACACCCAACCTACAAACTTATTGTTGCTGCCAACCGCGATGAGTTTTATGCTCGTAAAACAGCGCCCGCTCATTTTTGGGGAGATCATCCGCATATTTTAGGTGGCCGTGATCTGGAAGCATCCGGCACATGGATGGCGATGAATAAGAATGGAAAGATCAGTTTAGTCACCAACTATCGTGATCCGGCCAACATCAATCCCCACGCCCCTTCACGTGGACAATTGGTTTCTGATTTTTTAGTTAATAATGATACACCTGAAGAGTATTTAAATAAAATTTCGGAACGGGCCGCACTTTACAATGGCTTCAATTTGTTGACCGGCTATTCCAATGAATTGTGGTATCTCTCCAATTACGGAAAGGGAATTCAAAAACTGGAATCAGGTGTGTATGGATTGAGTAATCACTTACTTGATACTCCCTGGCCCAAAGTGCAGCGGGGTAAAGATAAATTTAGTAACGCGATCAGTAATTCCATGATTGAACCTGATACGTTGTTTGAATTGCTCTATGATGAACAGCGGGCAGTAGATCAATCACTACCCAACACAGGTATTGGCCTGGAGCGTGAGCGCGCATTGTCATCCATGTTCATTAAAACCAATGGATATGGCACCCGATGCTCAACCGTTATTTTGGTATCACACGACAATCAGGTATTGTTTTCTGAAAGAGTGTATGATCTTGATACCTTTGAGCACAAGACGAACCGGTTTCAGTTCAATATTTCAAATGACTAAGACAAAACCAATAAAAATACCATTCGCGTTCAGGATGATCCGCTGGGGTTTTCCGAAGCTGGAAAGAATTTCTACGCGATTATCAGGCTGGTATTTTGAGAAGATATTTTTTACCCCTTTCCGATACAAGACTCCTGAAAAGGAACTGGAGGCAGAAGCCACAGCAAAATTATTCTCGGTAACGAGTGCCGGAAAAAAAGTGCAGTGCTATCAGTGGGGAGATGAGTTGAAACCTTATGTGTTGGTCGCACACGGATGGGCAGGGCGTTCTACCCAATTCCGAAGATTTATTCCGTCATTCAATGAGGCCGGTTATCGGGTCATTGGCTTTGATGGTCCTGCGCACGGAAAATCAGAAGGTAAGCGAACTTCTATTGCTGAGTTTGAGGAGGTGATGAAGGAGATCTCGGCAATCAAAGGAAATCCCGAAGCAATCATCGCACACTCTTTTGGTGGTGGTGCTTCCTTGTATGCTATATCAAAAGGATTACCGGTAAAGAAATTGATCAACATTGCAAGCCCCACAATAGCGGATCGTATTATTCAATCCTACCTTAAGGCGATTGGCGGATCGTGGAAAACAGGCGAGAATTTTAAGAAATGGATACAGAAAAGACATGGTAAATCGTTTGAAGAATTTACGGCTTTGAATCTCATTAAACAGGTGCCTCAGGATTTGAAATTGATGTTGGTGCACGATGAACAGGATAAAGAAGTGGATATTTCTCATGTGTATGAACTGATCAAAGTTTTTCCTTCTGCCCGATTGCTCAAAACTAAAGGGTTGGGGCATAACCGCATTCTGAAGGATGACAACGTAATTGCCGCCTGTTTGAATTTTGTGGCAGGGAAAGCGCAGGTGTAACTAATCATAGGATATTGGCGTCTGGTATCAAAAGGCTTCTTTTGATGAACTTTTTAACCATTCTCAACTTATTTTCATCAATTTGTCATGTTTTTGAAACCTAAAGTCAGAACTTAAGTTCAAGAGAGAGAGAGTTTTGAACTTTTTTTAACCGATATCCATCACATTGAAATAAAATCGACCTATGTCCAACATCATAAAAACCACCCATATTTCTAAAATCTATAAAATGGGTAACAACATTGTTAATGCCTTACAGGATATTTCCATTTCCATTGAAAAGGGAGAATATGTTGCTTTCATGGGGCCTTCCGGATCAGGAAAGTCCACGTTAATGAACATTGTAGGTTGTTTGGATTCTCCCACCCAGGGAGAATATTGGCTCAACAAGCAGCTGGTAAGTGACATGACTGAAAATGAATTGGCAGAAGTGCGCAATAAAGAAATTGGGTTTGTATTTCAAACCTTCAACCTGTTGCCACGTGCAACTGCATTGGAAAATGTGGCTCTTCCGTTGATCTATGCCGGATATAGCAAGAGCGAGCGTTCAGACATGGCCATGTCCGCTCTCGAAGATGTGAACCTGGGCGACAGACATCATCATAGGCCTAATGAACTTTCAGGTGGTCAGCGCCAGCGCGTGGCCATTGCCCGAGCACTGGTAAACAATCCCTCCATTATTCTTGCCGATGAACCAACCGGTAACCTGGATTCAAAAACGTCTTATGATATTATGAGTCTCTTCCATGATTTGCATCAGAAAGGCAACACCATCATCATGGTTACGCACGAAGATGATATTGCGCACTATGCTCACCGTATCGTTCGTCTGAAAGACGGTCTGATTGAGTGGGATAAAACTAATGAAAACATTTCGCGTGCTGAATCCCTGCCTCAGACCGTTGCTGCGCAGTAATAATTCGAAAATCAAACGTTAAAAATTTAGCCCTGTCAGTTTTGACAGGGTTTCTTATTTAGTGGCTGCTTCTTTTTATAGATAATTTGGTTTTAAATAAGGAATTTCGCCTCATGAAGATTTACACTAAAACCGGTGATGAAGGCACCACTTCTCTTTTTGGAGGCAAGCGTGTTTCAAAATCAGAGTTGCGCATTGATACGTATGGCACAGTAGATGAATTGAATTCGTGGATGGGCGTGCTTCGTGATCAGGAGGTAAATCAAAAACGAAAAGATGTCCTCATAGAAATTCAAGACCGATTATTCACGATAGGATCCATACTGGCCACTGAACCCGAAAACACGAAAGTAAAAATCCCTTCTTTATCAGAAAATGATGTAGCCTTTCTTGAGAAAGGTATGGATGAAATGGATGCATTGCTTCAACCCATGCGATTCTTCGTACTTCCGGGTGGTCATACCTCTATCTCATGGGGTCATGTGACCCGCACCGTGTGCCGCAGAGCAGAGCGATTGGTGATTGCCTTACATCAGCATGAAAAAGTAGAGCCGCTTGTTATCAAATATTTAAATCGTCTTTCCGATTATCTTTTTGTTCTCTGCCGCATGATGACGCACGAATTGGGGGTGGAAGAGACTCCCTGGAAGCCGCGCATGTAAAATTTATATAGCATTGTCATTTAATAATATTTTAACCTAACACCCGTTAGTCGATTTTAATATTTAATTCTAACTTGCGGAAAATTTAGAATAGATATTTAGAATAGACAGACCATGGTTGATACAATAAAAATCTCTACGACAACAGTTTCTGAATCACGCCTTCACGGGATCGATTTTTCCAATCTTCCTTTTGGTAAAGTGTACACCGACCATATGTTTATGGCCGACTATCACGAGGGTGCCTGGAAGAATTTTCGGATCATTCCCTATGGCTTCATGCCTGTGAGCCCTGCTACGCCAGCGTTGCATTATGGTCAATCTATTTTTGAAGGCATGAAAGCGTATGCAGCGGACTCCGGTGAAGCGCTTGTGTTTCGTCCTCTTGATAATTGGAAGCGCATGAATATTTCTGCGGAACGCATGTGCATGCCATCCATTCCCGAAGAGTTATTTATGGAGAGCCTTGCCACGTTAATTGATTTGGATCGGGCGTGGATTCCCAAAGAAAAAGGAAGTTCCTTATACATTCGTCCATTTATGTTTTCGGCCGATGAATACATTGGCATTCGTCCTTCACTAGATTTTACCTTTATGATTATACTTAGCCCTACGGGACCGTATTATTCTACTCCGGTAAAAGTGAAAATTGAAACTCACTATACGCGGGCCGTAGAGGGAGGCACCGGATTCGCGAAGGCCGGAGGTAATTATGGTGGTGCCATTTATCCAGCCAAGCTGGCACAAGAGCAAGGCTATCATCAACTCATCTGGACCGATGGAAAAAATCATGAGTATGTGGAAGAGAGCGGCACTATGAACGTGATGTTCGTGATTGATGGGGTGTTGGTGACACCTGCATTGAGTGATTCTATTCTGGCCGGCATCACACGCCAAAGTGTTTTAGACATTGCGCGTCATTGGAATATGCCTGTGGAAGAGCGAAGGATTTCTGTAAAGGAACTTGTTAACGCCTTAGAGCAAGGTCGCGTGGAGGAAGCGTTTGGAGCGGGCACCGCGGCTACCATAGCGCATATCGAATTGATTGGTCACGAAGGTAAAGACTATCATTTGCCACCCATAAATCAGCGCAAGTTTTCCCTTGGCGTTTACGATGAATTGGAAAACATTAAGCATGGCAAAAGCCCGGATATCTTTGGCTGGATCCATCGCATTTAATAGTTAATCTGGTATTCTAAAATACCTTTGCGGCTCACATTACTACTAAATAGAGCTCATTTTATATTAAAAATTCGCTCCTTGAAACAGAGCACCTGCTGAAGGAAAAAGAAACCGCTTCGGGCAAAACCAAAGAGGAGGCTATCATGCTTCTCAACCACAAGGAAGCATTGGATTTTATCATCGCAAACCCACAGTATGTTTCGCCTTTGAAGTTGTCTGCCATTGAAGACATTCACAGCATATTAATAAAAGACCTGAATGTTACCAGGAATATCAGGAGCAGGAGGGTAGGCATCTCTGGAACAAACTATAAACCGCTGGACAACGAGTTTCAAATCAGAGAGGCGCTTGAGGATATGTGTGGATTGATCAACCAGCAGGAAAATGTATTTGCAAAAGCATTGCTGGTGTTGATATTGATCTCCTATATACAGCCTTTTGCTGATGGCAATAAACGGACGGCCAGGATCGTTGGCAATGCCATACTAATGGACAACGCGTATTGCCCAATTTCTTTCAGGACCATCGATTCAATAGAATATAAAAAGGCCATGCTGTTATTTTATGAACAGAGTAATATTACCGCGTTCAAGAAAACATTTATAGATCAATTTGAGTTTGCGGTGAGTACCTATTTTTAATTTGATTTTCAATAGATCACAAAGCAAAGTTTCTGCTATCTTGTAAGTGCAATGAAGGTAAGTCTTATATTATTTTTCGTGATCGTATGCGCTGCTCCCCTCAGCGCACAAAAGCAAATCATTCTCCTTAAAAGAGAATCGGTGGTGGCGCGCTTTACGGAAGGAGAATATCTGCGATGCAAGCTGAAGAACAAGGAAAAAAGAGAAGGCAAGATTCTTGAACTGACAGAAACGCAAATCATCACCTCCAACGATACACTTTGGATCAGTTCGATCGAATCGCTGAATCTGAAAGGAAGAAGAAAAGTTAACGTGACCAGTGGTATTGGGGGATTGCTATTTATCAGTGGTATTGGATATTTTGCTATTGATCAAGTAAACAGGTTAATCGTAAAAGGGGCAGAAGATTTTGATGAGCAAGTCGCCATCACCGCTTTAGTGCTCACGGCCAGTGGTGCTGCTATTTTATTCCTTCGCAGTCCTTATAAAAAAGTGTATGGGCATACGCTGAAGACGATTGATTATAGCTCACGGTTTTATAAGCTTAAGTAGAATCTGATCGGAACATTCGCTTTACCATTTTGAGAGTATGCTTAGTATATCTTAGAATCTGCGCTATTTTTTTGCTGATTACTTAGTTACTTAAAGACATTAAAACTAAATTAGAGTTTGATGTGTCGAATATACCAGAAGGAGTTTATGTTCTTGAAATTAGTTCTTAGGTCAAGTCTCCAAAAGAAAAAAGTGATCATCAAACGATAGATTATGAAAGCGCTACAGATATGTTTCGGTTTTTTGCTGGCGTGCCTTCTCATCGGTTGCGATAATGAAAAACCTTTCGAAGAGGTTATTGTTGTACCAATATTTGCGATTCAATAGGAATATTGAAAGAAGGGTTACATGCTACGGTCCATAACCGAGATGGCGTTTCCTGGGATTATTATATTGAAGATTCTGTGAGGATAGCAGAGTTTTTCAGTCTTTGGTATCCCTTACCATGTAGGCCGGTCCCTGATTCGCTTCGAGAAGACGGGTTAGAACTTATTATTTCATACAGAGATAAGACTGTCTGGCTTGATAAGACAAAGATTGTAATGCAAGGAGAGGTGGTAGGGGCCAAACGAATTAATGATTTTCCGGAGGAGGATCCTCGTAACGGAAATAATATGGGTACCTTCTTTGTAAAGAATGTTAACCCCTATGATACAATACGAGATTCCACATTTATTTTTAGAGATGAAAGTGATTGGAATAAGTTCCTTGCTTCTCGACCATGGGCCACACCAAGTAGAAAGATTGATTTCAATAAGTACACCTTATTAGGCCTGCGTGTATTTCATGGTGGTTGTGGATGGATTTTTAAAAGGAGTTTTGATCTGATAGCACCTCATCAATATGTTTATAAAGTAAGTGCAGAAATCTATGGCGGATGTCAGGTTGGAATTGTTAAATACCATTGGGTTACCGTTCCTAAAATCTTGCCAGAGGATGCTGTAATCTTTAAGTTTGATCCAGTATTTCATTATTGGCCCTCTTGATAATATCTCATACGTCATAATGAAGTAGTGACAGAAATCAGCCCCCGTTACATGAAATGAGTTATGGGATTTGTCTTGCTCCGGAGGAGCGTCCAGTCTATTTCTTTACAACAAAAACAAATTGAAGAGAAAAGGTGTTGACCATAACGTGTTATTTAGGTGGCTCCGATGGAGCCGCTTCTTTAAATTTAATTCCAATTCTATAAACAGGCA
>CAZIOY010000010.1:0-9137 GCA_964540915.1 uncultured Ohtaekwangia sp. | reverse complement strand
CGGAGCAAAAATTAGCAATCCAAAGTTACGGATTATAATCACGCGTAATCGAGGTAAAACTTATTTTGGAAAAAATATAGATGGTGAGGGGCATATCACTATTGGTTTATATAACGCGAGAATTTCTATAGCATTGATGACAGAAATCAGAGTCCGGTATAATGTGTGAGTTAGAGAATTTGTCTTTGCTCCGGAGGAGCGTTCTGTCTATAGAGAGATTTTGTTACCCTTATGTCAGGCTCCATCGGAGCCTCCTGCATTACTCCATAAAGTCAAATACATATTTTTCCTCGAACCGAATTTCAAATTTCTTCAGCAGCTCCAGATATTCTTGCCTGAAGGTTTTCTTTTGATGATGAATTTCCTGGTTTAATACATAGTTAATCACGTTGCCAATGTGTGAATGTGAGTAGGAAAAAACACCATATCCCTGCCTACCGGCAGGCAGGCTTCCTGCCAGTTAAATTTTCCTTTAATCCAGTTCTTATTATTGATAAACTCGTTGCTCTCCACCTTCACTTCTTTTACGAAATCTGAAATCAGAATGGTGGGTTTAAAACCGACAAATAAATGTGTATGATCAGGCATGCAATGAATAGCGAGCATTTTTGCCTTTCTGTTTTGCACTAGGCCGGTTATATATTTATGCAATTCCTCCTTATGTTCCTTTGCAATCAGGCTTTCTCTGTTTTTTACAGCGAAAACAAATCGCAGGTAGATTTTTGAAAACGTATTTGCCATAAAATATTAATTAGGAGGCTCCGATGGAGCCACTTCTCTAAATTTAATTCCAATTCTATAAACAGGCAGCTCCTACGGAGCAAAATTCATTAATTTATAATTGGAGACGGAATATTCAATATGGAGGTTTTGGATAGTGAGGGCTAATCGCACTTTATTAGTCGCTTAAGAAATCTTATTTTCTTGTTCTCGTAATTGAACTCAACCTATTACCTTCGCGTACGAATTTTAAACTATGACCACCGAACAATTAAAGGACCTAAAAAGCCGTGTTACCGCCCTCAGGCGGTATCTTTGACTACGATCGTAAAATTGTAGAGATACAGGACGAAGAACGCATCACTCACCAGGCCGATTTCTGGAACAAGCCCAAAGAAGCTGAAGTCATCTTAAAAGACATTCGCATAAAAAAAGTGTGGACGGATGCCTTTGCCCAGGTAAACAAACAATTGGAAGACCTGGATGTGCTCAAAGAGTTTCATGAAGCCGGAGATGTAAGCGAGGAGGAGTTGGATGTCGACTATAAAAAAGTTGCGAAAGCTATTGAAGAACTTGAGTTCAAGAAGATGCTGAGTGGCGAAGAAGATCAACTCAGCGCGGTGATGGAAATAAACCCCGGTGCTGGTGGCACAGAGAGTAACGACTGGGCCGATATGATCAACCGCATGTACATCATGTGGGGAGAGAAGAGTGGTTATAAAGTCTCACAAATCGATTATCAGTCGGGTGAAGTAGCGGGCATTAAATCAGCTACGCTGGAGATTGAAGGACCTTTCGCTTACGGAAAACTCAAGTCTGAAATAGGCGTGCATCGCCTGGTGCGCATTTCACCATTTGATTCCAATCAGCGAAGACATACTTCTTTTGCTTCGGTGTTTGTGTATCCTAAGGTGGATGATTCCATTCAAATTGAAGTGAACCCTGCCGATGTTGAAATTCAAACCTCACGCTCTGGTGGAGCTGGTGGTCAGAACGTAAACAAAGTGGAAACCAAAGTGCAGTTGACCCACAAACCTTCAGGTATTGTTATCGTGTGCCAGGTAGAGCGCTCGCAACATGCTAACCGCGAACGCGCCATGCAAATGCTGAAATCAAAGTTGTATCAAGCCGAGTTGGAGAAGCGCAATGCTGCACGCGATAAAGTGGAAGCTGGTAAAATGAGAATCGATTTTGGATCACAGATAAGAAATTACGTTTTGCATCCCTATAAGTTGGTGAAAGATGCCCGCACCGCTGTAGAGCGACATGATGCTCAAAATGTTCTTGATGGCGATCTTGATGATTTCATCAAAGCCTATCTGTTGGAAGGTCAGGAATCGGCTGCTAATCGATAAACAGTAATTGGTAATCAGTGATCGGTAATCAGTAATTCAGTATTTGATAATCGGAATAAATGTGATTATGGAATATGTAGAGAGTTATAAGGATCTTGAGGTATATAAGACTTCGAGGCAATTGGCAAAAGACATTTTTACCATAACCAAGAGTTTTCCACGTGAAGAAATGTTTTCGCTCACAGACCAAATCAGGCGATCATCTCGGTCAGTAAGAGCACAAATCGCGGAAGCGTGGGCAAAGCGGAGATATGAAAAGCATTTTATAAGCAAGTTAACTGATGCAGATGGAGAACAGCAGGAAACCCAGCACTGGATTGAAACTGCACAAGACTGTACCTATTTATCTTCTGATTCGGCTGCAAATCTTCTTAAGCAATGCATTTCTATTGGTAAAATGTTAAACTCGATGATTAGCAAGTCATCCTCTTTTTGCAAGCCAATAAATAACTGATTACCGATAACTGATTACCGATTGCAAAAAATTTACTCTTCATCTTTCTGGTTTCTCTGCCTTAGTTCATTACTCTTTTTTGCAAGCTTTAACATGATCATTCCGGAACTGCCGGAATATCTTACTCAGTTAGGAGGAGCGGAGTACAAAGGATTAATTATTTCTCTTTTCACGATCACCGCCATGATCTCGCGTCCTTTCAGTGGAAAGTTGGCCGATACGATTGGGCGTGTGCCGGTCATGATTTTTGGAGCTGTGGTGTGTTTGATATGCAGTCTGCTGTATCCGGCTGTCTCTTCCCTGTTTGCATTTTTTCTTCTCCGATTTGTTCATGGTTTTTCTACAGGTTTCACACCCACTGGTAATACAGCATATTTATCTGATATCATTCCTGCCGATAAGCGTGGAGAGGCAATGGGTTTGCTGGGAACGGCAGGTGCAGTAGGCATGGCTGCCGGTCCTGCTTTAGGAGGAACATTAGCAAATCAGTTTGGATTGAACGCGATGTTTTATTGTTCATCCTTTTTTGCGTTGGTATCGATCATTATTCTGTTGAGAACAAAAGAGACGATCAAAGAGAAACAGTCCTTTTCATTACAACATTTAAAAGTAACGCGTAAAGATCTTTTTGAACCTCTTGTACTGATGCCTTGTATTGTAATGTTGTTGGCGGCCTTTTCTTACGGAGCTGTGTTTACCATCATCCCTGACTTCGGCCAGTTTGTAGGTATAAAAAACAAAGGGCTGCTATTTACCTTTCTTACCGTTGCCTCGCTGCTTATTCGCTTACTGGCAGGCAAAGCCTCTGATCGTTATGGAAGAGTGCCCGTGCTGCTGGTAAGCACAATTGGAATTGTTCTATCCATGCTGGTGATCGGCACAGCTGAAACTTCTTTCCAACTAATCATCGGAGTGAGTATTTATGGATTAGCGCAGGGGTCAGCCTCACCTACTTTGCTGGCATGGGCTACCGATCTCAGCCACAATCAGTTTAAGGGAAGAGGCATTGCTTCACTCTATATTTTTATGGAGATGGGCATTGGACTGGGCGCATTTATCTCCGGTCTGGTATATGCCAATGATCCTTCACGGTTTTTCTTTGTTTTCTTGCTGAGCGGAATTTTGGGAATGATTGCTTTTTTGTATCTACTTTTAAGAAGAAGACTTTCACCCGCATGATATGAAAAAAACAGCGCTCATTCTTTTCGTCTCGGTAGCAGTCGCTGAATTAATCGCGGTCACCTTTGACATTGCATTGGTTCAAACCATTGCCAAGCCACTCATCATGATCACGTTGATGAGCTATTACTTATTAAGTGTATCGGAAAGAAATTATTTTTTCGTGGTGGCCATCGTGTTTTGCTGGCTGGGCGATGTGCTACTCATGTTTCAGGGAGATGAAATGTTCTTCATGGGTGGATTAGTTGCATTTCTATCCGGCCATGTCCTTTATGTGTTTAGCTACAGACAGATGCGTGATCCTGACGGTATAGATAAATTATTAGGCCCACAAAAAGTTCGTTTCTCATTTCCTATCATTCTGGCCGGAACTGGATTGGTGGTAGTGCTCCTACCTCATCTGGGTGAATTGAAAATACCCGTGATGATCTATGCACTGGTACTTACCATTATGGTGTTGCAGGCTTTATTCCGATTTGGATTTACATCGAGAAGAAGTTTTGCGTTGATATTTATAGGAGCTCTTTTTTTTATGATTTCAGATTCCGCACTCGCGATCAATAAATTTATGCAGCCTTTGCCAATGGCTTCCTTATTGATTATGTCAACGTATATAACTGCGCAGTATTTAATTGTGGAGGGAGCGATCGCACATTCATCAGAGAAAATTAATTAATAATCATATGATAGTATCCGATTGTCTTTTTTCAAATGAATATTAAAGGCATTCAGATTCTTTTCACTTCCAACCACTTCATAAATCAAGATGGAGAGATTGCCCTCTTTGTAATCCTTCTTTTTTCTAACAGATAAATTAAGTTTTTTAATTTCCTGAATGATATTGATTTCAAATTCATGGTTGCCTTCCACGGTAATCTCGTAAGAACGGGATTGGTGAATTCGCTCTATTACATTTTGAATTTTTTCAAACAGGACCAAGACAACAAGAACCACGGCAGATCCCACCACAGCAATGAAATATTCGCCTGCCCCAACGGCCATGCCTAATGCAGCAGATATCCATATGGTTGTTGCTGTTGTTATTCCACTTACAGAAAGCCCGTCTTTGAAAATTACACCTGCACACAAAAATCCAATTCCAGAAATGATGGTCGATGCAATGCGGTCAGGGGTGTTTCCTCCAAGTTGAATAGAGATTTCCGTAAAGATGGTTGCACCGAGGCATATCATGATCATGGTGCGTAAACCGGCTGCCTTGCTTCGGTATTCGCGTTCAAGACCGATAGCAGTACCAATGGCGAATGAGATTAACAAACGCAAACCAAATTCAATATCTATCTCCATAATTAAAAAACAGCAAAGACATGGTTAAGTTTTTAACGAACTAAAATCTCAAGCATTTTTACAACGGTGATCGCAGCTTCTTCTCCCTTGTTGCCATACTTTCCTCCGGCACGGTCCATTGCTTGTTTTTTATTAAGCGTTGTAAGCACTCCAAAAGCAACAGGCTTATTCGATTTGAGATTCACTTTCATAATGCCATTGGCAACCGCCTGGCAGATATAATCAAAGTGGGGTGTCTCGCCTTGAATCACGCACCCAAGGCAAATCACAGCATCAATATCTTTTTTATCAGCCATCCATTGGGCAGCCAATGGAAGTTCAAAACTTCCGGGAACATTTTTACGGATAATGTCTTTCTTCTTTACTCCCAATTTTAACAACGCTTCGTGCGCACCTTGAAACAAAGGCTCTGTGATTTCTTCATTCCACTCGGCCACCACAATGGCAAATCTTTTTTTAGTAAGATCGATCTTACTCTTTTCTGAAACTGATTTAACTATTCCGGCCATGAGCTTAATTTTCGGATAATAAAAAAGGGATAGATGATCTATCCCTTCAAAGTTATTTTAAAATTGATTACGAATTGGTCTCCAGTCTTGCCTTAAATTTCCTGGCGTTTTGCAATTCGGCTGATTCCCAATATTTATCGATAATAGTCTGATAGACTTCTATTGCTTTAGCGTTTTGATTCAGCTTCTCATAAGCCAGTCCTGCCTTCATAAGATAAGTGGGGGTAAAATCTTTATTGGGCTTATAGCCCGCAGCTTTGCTGTAATACTTGGCCGCATTTTCAAAGTCTTTTTGTTCCATGTAGGCATCTCCCATAAGGCTATAAGCGCGGGCTTGCACCAATAAGTCGTCTGAGCTAAAATCTTCAAAATGGAAAATAGCCAACGGATACTTGGCCTGCTTCAGGTAAACAACACCGGTATAATAATTGGCAAGGTTGCCTGCATCGGTCCTTCCATAATCTTCGATGATTTGCAGAAGGCCAAGATTGTTTCCATCACCGTTCAAGGCAAGGTTCAGGCTATCGGCTTCAAAATAATGGACTGCCTGAAACATCTCTTTTTGAGCAATAACATCCTGGCTATTCAGATAATACTTATATCCAAAAAATCCACCCACCACTAAAAGTATCGCAGTAACGACTCCAATTGCAGTTTTTGGGTTCTTTTCCAGCCAGGTTTCAACGTCTACCAGTTTCTCCTGAATGACCTCTGCGTTTTCTAATAGATCTTTGGTTTGTTCCTTTTTTGCCATGGGATTGTGTAAATAAAACGTCCCGCCTACGAAGCGGGACGCAAAACTAAGAATTAGGACTTATTAATCAAAAGAACCTTAATCCATGATAAAAGGATAATTCGGTTCGGCATAAATATCCTTCATTGCTTCTGACGGATCCGGGTATTTTGACTCCTCAGCAAACTTCACGCTCTCTTCCACCTGGCCATTCACTTTTTGTTCGATGACTTCAAGTTCCTTTTCGGTGGCGATCTTGTTAGTCAAAATGGTGGCGCGTACTTGCTCAAGCGGGTCGCGCTGCTTGTACTGTTCTACTTCTTCTTTCGAGCGATATTTTTGAGGATCTGACATGGAGTGCCCTTTATAACGGTAGGTGCGGAGCTCTAACAACGTTGGTCCTTCACCAGCCCTGGCTCTTTCTGCCGCACGGGAAACCGCGTCATGAACAGCCTCCACATTCATTGCATCTACAGGCTCAGACGGCATATCATAGGCTTCGCCCAGTGTATAAAGTTCATGGACATTTGACGAGCGTTGCACGGAAGTACCCATGGCATATCCATTGTTCTCGATCACAAAAATCACGGGGATTTTCCAGATCATGGCGAGGTTAAGTGCTTCGTGAAATGCCCCTTGGCGTACGGCACCATCTCCCATATAGCAAATACACAGGTTCCCGGTCTTGTTATATTTCTCGGCAAAGCCAATTCCGGCACCCAGTGGAATCTGCGCTCCAACAATACCATGGCCACCATAGAAATGATTTTCCTTATCAAAAATGTGCATCGAGCCCCCCTTGCCTTTTGACACACCGGTTTCTTTTCCATATAGTTCTGCCATTACTGCATTCGGGCTGGTGCCGAGAGCCAGCGGATGAGCGTGGTCACGATAGGCGGTGATATATTTATCACCTCTCTTTAATGCAGATATGGCTCCCGCGGCACAGGCTTCCTGACCAATGTATAAATGACAAAAGCCGCGGATTTTTTGCATTCCGTAAAGCTGCCCTGCTTTTTCCTCAAACCTTCTCATCAAAAGCATGCTCTCATACCAAAACATATACGTCTCCTTTGGATATGATGCCTTTTCTTTTTTTGAAGCCGCACCTTTTGCTTGGGTAGTGGTAGCCATATAATTGCTAATTTTGTTACGATTGTGAGGTGCGAAAATACGCCACCCAATGACAATCGCCAAATAGGCGAAAGCGTACTTTCCAAATTTTAAGTAATACCATTTGTTCTGTGTTTCTAGAAACCCTACGCCTGTATAATTTTAAGAACTACGCGGAGGTAGAAATTAAGCCCGATTCTAAAATCAATTGTTTTTTAGGAAAAAATGGTAGTGGAAAAACCAATCTGCTAGACGCGATTCATTACCTGGCTTTTACCAAGAGTGCCATCAATCCCACCGATGCTCTTAATATCCGCTTTGAGCAGAGTCAATTTCTCGTGAAGGGCCGGTTTTCAATAGAGGGAAGAAAAAAGGAGGTAGTATGCACGTTTCAGCAAGGGCAAAAGAAAATTGTGCGAGAGGATGACCAGGATTACCTCAAGTTTTCTGATCATGTGGGAAAATATCCAGTCGTGCTGATTACGCCACAGGATATTGAATTGATTTGGGGCGGTGCCGAGCAAAGGCGAAGATTTTTTGACACGCTCCTCAGTCAGCTCGACCGTTTTTATCTTGAGAACCTGATAGCTTACAATCACCAGATGAAGCAGCGCAATACCCTGCTTCGCAGATTTTCAGAAGCTGGAAATGTAGATGTCGAGTTGCTGGCTAGTTACGATCACCGCATTTGTATTGCCGGCAATTATATTCACCAAAGCAGGAAAACCCTGCTTCAGGAGTTTATTCCAAAGTTTAAAAAGCATTATAGTTTCATTGCCAGAGAATCAGAAAGTGTAGATATTCAATACCGAAGTGATTTGGAGCAGGCTGATTTTGCCACGCAATTAAAAAATCATATTCAAAGAGATATCCTATTGCAGCGTACCACCTGTGGTATCCATCGCGATGATTTTTTGTTTTTGTTGAATGGGAATGAATTAAAGAAGATCGGTTCACAAGGTCAACAGAAGTCGTTTCTCATTAGCCTGAAATTGAGCGAATTCGATATCATCTTTGAAAAGAAAGGGCTGAAACCAATTCTACTTTTGGATGACATTTTTGATAAGTTGGATGATGAGCGCATCCATCACCTGATGAAACTGGTGGGCGAAGGCATGTTTGGTCAAATATTTATAACCGATGCGCGAATGGACAGAAGTCACTCTATATTAAAGGAAGCCGGCATTGTTGCAAAAATATTTGTAGTGGAAAATGGTAACTTGACAGTTAATGGCTAAGAATCAAAATAATAGCGATGGAAACACGATGCACATCGGGCAGGCCATTCAACAGCTGCTCAACAGCTACCATATTAAAGCCAAGTTTGATGAGGCTAATTTGATAGGTTCGTGGGAGAGAATGGTGGGCAAACCGATAGCAAAACGCACAAAAAAGGTCTTTATTCGCAATAAAGTAATGTTTGTAGAGCTTGAGAGCCCCTCCATGAAGAACGAACTTTCATTTCATAAAAAGGAGATCATTGAACTATTTCAGAAGGAATTTGGCCCTGATATCATTAAGGAAATAGTGATCATGTAAGGTGCCTGCCTGAGAGATTCCTAATTCTTCTGTAGATAATTCCCCATTCCAGTTTGTCTAAACCGAAAAACCGTATAATTTTGCACTCCTATTTTTTTGCAGTAATGTAAAAAAAGAGGAAAAAAGTCCGATTAAAAGGGCTAACACGTTCTTAACGACTATTGAAAAGTTGTCTGGGGAGATACTCAAGCGGCCAACGAGGACAGACTGTAAATCTGTTGACTTATGTC
>CAZIOY010000009.1:0-86285 GCA_964540915.1 uncultured Ohtaekwangia sp. | reverse complement strand
TTACAGAAACTAGTTAACGGAAAATTGATGAAAGGTTTCGGTTGGCGATAAGCTAACCCAGTTGGGAGTTTAACAATTTCAGGTCCTCGGGGGTATCAATGTCAAATCTTCCTTCGGCCCAATCAATCGTGGTGAGGGATGTTGCCTGACGTTCAATGATCACCTTCGCTCCCTGCGAATCTTTTAGTTCCAGCATCCTGGAAAAGAGAGTTCGTTCAAACAGTGCGGGCACACCGATGGTGTTTTCATATCGTGATGCCACGATTTGGTGCGAGGTTTTTTTATGAACATCGCGCAAAGAGGCCAGATGCACCGAGGTGATTAAGGGTTGATCGCAAACCATAACCACCACCACGTTGGTATCGGGTCTGGATGTTATGATGTGGCGTAATCCCTTTTTCAGAGAACTACCCATTCCTTTTTCCCACTCAGTGTGCGTGAGAATTTCCACCGGAAGGTGGGCAATTGTTTTTTTGTGCATGTCAGCATGAGCACCCAGCACCACTACAACATGTGAATATTTTGCGTCAAGGGCAGCCAGTGTTGATTTGAGCAGTAAAGGCACGCCATCTACCTCTACCAATTGTTTTGACTGGCCAAGTCGTGATGAAGAGCCGGCAGCCAGTATGATCACCGATTCACTCTCAGTACTATTTTTACTTTTATCGTCACTCATTGTCGGGAAGTGAAAATGCAATGTATTTGTCTCCTGACTTTGTGCTCATTTTGCCTCCGCCACAAGCGATGACCACGTATTGCTTTCCTTTGATTTCATACACGGCAGGGGTGGCATATCCACCGGCAGGAAGGGTGTGTTCCCACAATATTTTTCCGGTACTACTATCAAAGGCCCTGATCTTTTCATCGCGGCTGGCTGCAATGAAAATGACACCACCCAGCGTAACCACTGAGCCTCCGTAATTTTCAGTTCCTGTAGCGGGTATTCCTTTTTCCTTTAATTCCTTAAACTCACCCAGTGGCACTTGCCATTTAATTTCTCCTTTGTTTAGGTCAATGGCATTCAGTGTTCCCCATGGTGGCTGCACGGCAGGATAACCATCAGATGTAAGGAAGCGATTGTAGCCTGTGTTAGAAAAGAGGATGTCGGGATCGCGTTCGAATATTCCTTTTTTTTCTTCATCCGTTCTTTCATGAAGATCAAGCACATAACGTGAAATGGCGTCACGTTCTTTTTCGCTCAGATGTGAAAATGCTGGCATCACACCTTTTCCTGTCAGCACATACTTCATTAAACTTTCTTTGGTATACTTGTCTTGCAGGTTTCTTATGGATGGAAACACATGGCCGTCACCACCGCGATCGACCCCATGGCAGGTAGCACAGTGTGTGCGATATAAAGAAATTCCAATCCAGGCATCTTCTTTCATTCTCACATCGACCATCTGCAATATCCACGGCATTTCATTGGCATTTACATAAAGCGTTCCGCTTTCCGGATCGAACGAAGGACCGCCCCATTCGGCACCGCCATCAAAGCCGGGGAAAACGATGGTGCCTTGCTTGCTGGGAGGAATGAAAGGCCTTCCGGTTTTTAATTCTTTGAATTTTTCCTTCAATGCTGTATCCGTAGTTAGCGTGTTGATCATATTCTCGGTGAAAACCTGCCGCGCAAAAGGTGGGGGTTTTACAGGAACCGGTTGAGTAGCCCATGCTTGTTCTCCTTCCAGATCAGAAGCCGGAACCGGAATCTCTTCAACAGGAAAAAGTGGTTTGCCATTTTCCCGATCCAACAGGAATACAAAACCTGTTTTTGTTACCTGAGCCACCGCGTCTTTTTTTTCACCGTTATGGTTCACCGTTACCAATACCGGGGCAGCGGGTAAATCACGATCCCACATATCGTGATGGATCGTTTGGAAATGCCACCTGCGTTTTCCGGTTTCAGCATCTAACGCGAGCACGCAATTGGCAAAAAGATTTTGTCCGTGACGATTGCCTCCATAAAAATCAAAAGAGGCTGAGCCTGTGGAGGCAAATACTAATCCCCTCTCTTCATCCACGGCCATACCGGCCCATGAGTTGGCGCCACCAATTTTTTTCCAGGCATCTGGTGGCCATGTTTCATAACCATATTCAGCGGGCTGAGGAATGGTGTGAAATGTCCACACCAGCTTTCCGGTTTTCACATCAAAGGCGCGAATGTAGCCGGGCGCGGCAATGGGACCTTCATGCACGCGTGAGCCCATGATGATTAAATTTTTGAAAATCACTCCAGGTGTATTGGAAAGCACCATGAGATTGGCGGCCCGATCGCCCAATCCTTCTTTCAGACTTACGCGACCCTCCTTGCCAAAGGTTTCAATTTTCTTTCCGGTGAGTGCATTGATGGCATATAAGTTTTCTCCGAACGTATAGAGAATCCGTTTGTCTTCACCTTCTTCCCAATAGGTAACTCCGCGATTGACTCCAAGGCCTGAGTTGGCTTCACCCGGTTCAAATTTCCAAAGTATACCACCATTGGTAGCATTTAATGCAAATGCTTTTAGAGAGGGGGAGGTGCCATAGAGTATTCCATCTATTACAATCGGATTGCATTGTATTTGAGTTCGGTTGTTTACCGTGTCAGCATCGCCCGACTGATAGGACCAGGCAATCTGAAGTTGATTGACATTTTTTTTATTGATCTGGGTGAGCTGTGAATATTGAATCCCCTCCGCTGTTCCGCCTTTTATTCGCCAACCTGTATACTTTTCATCCGGTTGAGTGCACGCAATTAGGAGAGTAGCTAAAACAAGAGGGGTAAATTTCATTGAGGTTTGATTTTACCTTGAAACTCATAAAATCAAACCACCTTTACAAGGATTTTTATTTCAACGCATGTTTGCTTTTTTGGAGGCACCCTCCGCTACATACACCTGCTTAAATACCTGGTCACTGTTTGGATCTCGTTGATGGATGGGGCCGGAATGATATTTCAAGAATCCGCCAGAACGATTACTGAACTTGCTCTGAATTTCTGCGATGATGGACACGGCAATTTCGTCCGGAGCCTCAGCACCGATGTCAAGCCCGATGGGTGAATGAATGCGATGAAAGTCCTGCTCACTCAAAGAAATACTCTGGGCATTAAATTCGCTCTGCATTTTATCGAAGCGCTTGCGCGGACCCAGGATGCCGATGTACGGTGTGTCGGTCTTGAGAAGTTTTTTCAATACATCGCGGTCATACTCGTAATTGTGCGACATGAGTATGCATGCCGTATAAGGTGTGATTTCAAAATCACGGTCAATAAATTCACGCTGGCAAAGAGTTAGTTTATCAGCAGTTGGAAAAAATAACGGAGCAATGTGCGCCACGCATTCATCGGTAACTGAAACAGTCCACCCTAATGACTTGGCAAGTTCACTTACCGGCCGTGCGTCAAAACCACCTCCGAAAATGATCAAAGACACTGCGGGCTGTATCAATTCAATAAACACTTCCGCAACCCTTCCTTGAGATTGATATTTTTTTGCTTCTGACTTCTTCGTTTCAAAAAGATTCTTCAGAGATGCCTGCACTTTATTTTTTAACTCAACATCAGAAAAATCCCCACTCCACTCACCGGAAGAAGTGAGTAATAATTTTTCACCAACACCAGAGGCTGCCTCAAATATGGTGGCGAGGGCAACGGGTTCGTTAGAGGTAATCAGCGAATTGAAAAGTGTAACTGGATTTTTTTTATCCTCCAGGTCTAGCGGTTCGATCAGTACATCAATCACACCATTACACCCTAATCCGATGCCCAGGTTCTGGTTGCTTTCTTCCCGTGTATCGTACGTTACCGTCATGGGAGTTTTGTCCATCATTACTTTGCGGGCTTTTCGTAGCGCATCGCCCTCGAGGCAACCGCCACTGATAGAGCCCACCCATCGACCATCATCCATGATGAGCATGCGAGCACCGGGGCTCCGATAGGAGGAACCGCGTACTTTCACAACGGTAGCAAGTGCTGCTTTGCGCTGAGAGAAGTCTACCTTATGATATTCCGATACAATTGTTTTTAAATCTTTCACAACGGTGAATTTAAAAAATTGCTATTACTTTTTTCTTGCTGCCTTTATTTGAGCCGGAGTGATTACTCCTGCTTTGTTGCCAAATGAATTAAAAATGTAATTCATCAGATCACTCATTTCCTCATCCGTGAGATCAAACCCATTCATCTCTCCTTTATACACTACCCCATTTACCTTCATCTCCATGTTGGCGCCATACAATGTCTGCTGTATAGCCCGCTTCTTATCAGCCAACATATAATCAGATTTGGCCAATGGAGGAAAAATTCCTTCCAATCCTTCGCCTTGATCCATATGGCAACTGACGCAATTCCTTAAATAGATCTCCTTGCCTCTTTCCGAACTGGCCGCCAGATCAATCTTGGGCTTTTGCTGAAATGAAAAAAAGCTAATTAAAGAGAGAACCGATAATAATGTTAAAACAATTTTTTTCATACTAATTTAAACGAAGGTTATTTTTTATACTTCTTCCAGGTTGAAGGGTAATACGCGAATTCTTTTGCCTGTTAAATCAAAAATGGCATTGGTCAACGCGGGTGTAAATGGAGGTAACCCAGGTTCACCTACGCCTCCTGCTTTTTCTTCATTTTCTATTATGTGCACTTCAATCTCAGGAATCTCGTTGATGCGAGGCATCAGATAGGAATTGAAATTTTTTTCAACTGACAACCCATCTTTAAAGTGTGTGGCGTGTTTAGTAGCGGCACCCAATGCCATCACAATACTTCCCTCCACCTGTGCTTTAATGATATCTGGGTTTACATACCAGCCGCAATCCATAACCGCCCACACCTTATCAATTTTTACTTTTCCATTTACTCCTTTAGATACCTTCACTACTTCGCCAACAATGCTTGAAAAACATTCGGTAATAGCTACTCCATATCCGTCATTCTTCTTTTTTGATTTCCAACCACTCACTTCCTCCAGTTTACTTATTAAATGCTGGTAACGTTCTTCCCACAAATGTTGCTTCCGAAAATCGAGCGGATCTTTACCTGCCTCTATCGCTAATTCATCCAGAAAACTTTCATAGGCAAAACCATTCGTTGAGGCATATACCGAGCGCCACCACATGACTGGTATGGGTGATTCAAGTGGCGCATCGCCAAAACTGTGGTGGGGGAAGGAATTAAAATAGGGTTCTAGCAAACCTTCCGTCACGCTATCGTTGTATCCTTTCTTATCGGCACCGGGTTCCTGTGAGCCCATGTTCTGTCCGGCCATCTTGGCTTCAAAGGCGCTGATTCTTCCATTGTTTAATCCGGCTTTACAGTGATAAACCATGCCCGGGCGGAAAGGACCAGCTGTCATGTCATCCTCACGAGTCCACACAACTTGTACCGGGGCTTTTATTTCTTTTGAAATCATCGCTGCCTCATAGGGATAATCAGTAAATGCTTTGCGACCAAATCCTCCGCCAAGGAAAGTCATGTGCACTGTTACTTTTTCCATGGGCAGTTTCAAATGAGCACTGAGATTGCTCTGAATCCAATCGGGCGCTTGAATGGGTCCCCAGATTTCACACTTTTCATCGGTAACGTGGGCGGTACAATTCAGAGGCTCCATACAACTATGCGATTCGTAAGGAGTCTCATAAAATGCTTCTATTTTCTTTTCTGCCTTTTCAAAAGTGGCAGAAAAATTTCCCTTGGTGCGATAAGAAATGATTTCACCTTTGGCAGTCTCACGCATTTTTTCAAAAAGATCTTCTGTACTGTGATGAGCAAAAGCAGTGTCATCCCATTCCACCCTAAGTGCCTTACGACCTTGCATGGCCGCCCAGAGATTATCGGCCACCACGGCAACACCTTCTAACATGTTGTTAAACACATCGCGATTTACTTTGAGCACGTATTTTACACCGGGCACTTTTTTCGTTTCTGTGTCGTCAAAGCTTTTCACTTTTCCAGCAAATCGGGGACTGCGCTCCACCACTGCATACATCATGCCGGGTAGTTTAAAGTCGAGACCAAATATGGCCGTCCCATTTACTTTTTGTGGATTATCCTGCCGAGGCAATGGCTTGCGAAGGATTTTATAATCCTTGGGATTTTTTAATGTAATATTTTTTGGTGGTTCTAATTTTGATGCAGCCTCCACCAACTCACCATAGCCTAAGTTTTTTCCTGTTGGTTTGTGAATCACCTGGCCATTTTCTGCATAGCATTCTGATTGGTTCACGTTCCACTTTTTCGCTGCGGCCTCAATGAGCATTTCACGGGCTGAAGCACTGAGCCGTAGCAGGTTTTTATATGAACCACGCACCGTAGAACTTCCACCTGTTACTTGGCTGCCATATTTTTTATTGTTGCCAACACCAAAAACAATATTTACCTGGTTAAGGTCCACTTCCAATTCTTCTGCGATGATCTGTGGAACTGCCTGATAGGAACCCTGCCCCATCTCCGCCCTGTGGTTGGTGATGGTAACCTTGCCAGTGGTATCAATTGAAATCCATGCGTTGAGTTCAAGACCAGGCAAATCAGCGGCAAGTGGTTTTACTATTTCTGCTTCTTTGCCTTGTGCAGGCAAGTGCAATCCAAGCGTGAGGGCAGCCCCGGTCATGCCGGATAGCTTTATGAAATTTCGCCTTGAAATATTTTTAGATAGAGGTTCCATAAGCAAAAATTATTTAGTCGATCCTTTTTGAGTCATTAATTGTGAAGCCGTTTTGATTGCTTTGCGAATGCGCGGATAGGTGCCGCAACGACAAATATGACCGAGCATGGCAGTATCAATATCCTTATCATTAGGACTCGGGATTCGTTTTAACAAAGCAGTAGCCGCCATAATTTGTCCGCTTTGGCAGTAACCACATTGAGGCACTTGTTCCAGAATCCAGGCTTGCTGCACCGGATGTGAATTGTCATTGGACAATCCTTCTATGGTGGTAATGTTTTTATTGGCTGCTGCCGAAACGGGAATGGAGCATGAGCGCACGGGGGTGCCCTCGAGGTGTACCGTGCAAGCGCCACATTGTGCTATACCACATCCGTATTTGGTGCCGGTGAGTCCGACCAAATCTCGAATAGCCCACAACAAAGGCATTTTTGGATCGGCTTCAATGGTGTGACTTTGGTTGTTGATTTTAAGCGTTAAAGCTGCCATGGGAATGATTTTGATGGTAAGAAAGTTACACAATATAAGGCCTGGCGGATGTTTATGCCATGATAAATGCCATGAGCGGTTTATTCAGCTTAGGCAAGCTCGAAAAGTGATTTCTACTGCATCAATTGCTTCAACAAATTCTGGCATCGCTCTTTTCGCAGCGCATCGTCTGGTTCAGACAGAGGAAGTGCTAAGGCCCTGTGCAATGTTTGGGAGGCTTTATCTTTTTCTCCCAAGGCATGCTGTGCAGATGCTAGTCCAAATAAAAAAAGTATCGTATCCTGTTTGTAGCTATAGGCTTGATTAAAATAGTCCAAAGCTCTCCCCATTGAAATCTCCTCCGGAAATCCTCCAAAAAAAATGCGGCATGCCATGAGTTCCACCCAATTCAGGCGCGATAGTTCAAACTGCCACTTGCCTAAAATGAAATAGGCTTCTGCGAAGGTAGAATCGAGTTGAAGGATTCGGGTCGCTTCGTTGTGTATGTTTTGCGCATAGCGCACTTTTTCATGTGGATTGGTGGCAATTTCTGATTGTAGTCCTAATGAAATAACGTAGGCCAGGCGAGTTTCCGGGTTGGAAGGATTTATCTCAATTGATTTTTCGGCATAGACTCTTGCCCTTTCGTAAAAATCCAATTTTTGTTCACGCTCCGACTTGGCAAGCCTCCCCCCAATATTAGAAAGCATGCGGCTGGCGTGGGTTAATGCTTCTTCATTTTTTGGATTTTGCCGAATGGCCAGTTCAAATTTTTCCAAGGCATCCTCTACTTTAAACTCTTTTTCTAACCTAAGCCCCTGCAAAAAATAATCTTGCCCTTGTGCAAATACATCATTGCCAATGAGAATGATCCAGAGTAGAAGAATAGTTTTTTTCACGTTCAAAATTAACTCACGGAAGTTAAACAAGCATCATTAAATAAGGTTTACGGATATTTACGTACTAAATCTGCTACGACCAGGCAATTTCTTTGAAGAACTCCTAATAGGTAAGTTTTTGGTTAACCGGCAGGTGTTCGTTTCTGGTGCTTCTTTGATGTATTTTTAATAGAATACCCAATTCGGGGTATTTTTTTAAGTGGGAATCTAATATTAATTTACTTTTCGGATTACTGCGTAGCTATGGTTAATTGGCTCTATAAGGCAACGCTGGTCTTGTGTTGCTTTTCATTTGTTTTTTTTGAGGCTCAAAGTCAGGGCTGGCGGGAATATTATAACCAGTCAGTTACTTCCTATGAGGCAGATCAGCTTGATCAAGCCTATGAGCAAGCATCAAAGTGCCTTCAGCAGTATTTAAGTGAGAGCGGAGCCGCCAATGAAAATTATGCTTCCATCCTGCGCCATTTTGGAAACGTATGTTTCTCACTGGAAAAATATGATCAGGGTATTGAACTGATAAATAAAGAGATTGCGATACGCGAGGCAAAACAGGATCAACTACTTGCCAGTGCACGATTGAACCTGGCAGAATTTTATAAGCAACAGGAAAAATATGTAAAGGCGATCGAACAGATTTTGATAAGCGAGAAAATTCTTCAAAACTATTACCAGCCTACGGATCAGGAACTGGTGTCATGCCGGTTGAACCTGGCTATTACCTATTACCAGGCAGGCATTCAACGCACATCTTTAGAAATACTTCAAAAGCATTTTGTTTCTATTAATAATCTGGGAAAGCTCAGTGAAGATGAACTTATAGCCCTTTACTATTTTGGAGTTCTGCTAAATGATGCCGGTAAAAGTGAAGAAGCCCTTCAGGTATTAAATCAGGCTAAAGGTTTATGGGAAAAATCTGACCGGGCGAATAGTTCCGAGTTTAGCCAAGTGCTTTATAGCAGAGGTCAGCTCTATTATCAGGCTAACCAATTGAAAGAAGCGGAGGACTCCTATCGTGCCGCGCAGGAACTATGGGAATCGTTGAACCAAACGGATGAGGTTTATTTGAGACTACTAGGTGATCGGGCGATCAACCTTCAGGCCATGGGGCAGCCTGCACTTGCCGAAAAATTATACGCCTCCATTCAAAGTCATCCGGAAGCCGGAAGTGTCTATGCTATCTCATTAAGCAACCGGGCCACATCTCTGCAAAGCCGGGGCGAGTTGGAGGAGGCGGAAAAATTATATTCAGAAGCACTGACTAAATTCAATCAATCCGACAAAGAACAAAAGCTGTTGTATGCCGATACACAATCCAATCTGGGTATCCTTAAATCAGATCAGGGAAAAAATCAGGAAGCACTTCAGTTGCTTGTGGAAGCAAAAAATACCTATGAAGCAGCGGGTTCTATTGAAACAATAGGGTATGTAAATGTGCTCAATAAACTGGGAACGGTGTATTTGAAAGCCAACAACGTTCAGCAAGCCAGCCAGGTGTTTGATGCGGCAATGACGCAAATCTCAAAGGTGCCTTCGGTAGGCCCTATGACTAAACTTCAAACACTTACCGGAGTAGGGTCAGTTGCCTTCCAGGAAGGGAAAATTGCAACGGCCGATTCAATTTTCAGTAAGGTGGTTTCTGCTTATGAAAACCAATCATTGAAGTCAGATGTAAATTATTTGGCGGCTCTCAATAATCTCGCTTCTGTTAAACAAATGCAGGGCAAGCTAAAAGTAAGTCGCGATTTGATGCGATCGATGAGTAACCAGGCATCAAAAATTTATGGAAAAGAAAGTAGGTTGTATGCTAACGCATTGAACAGTTTGGCGATGCTGGATTTCCGGTTGGGCTTTACATCCGAGGCAAAATTAGCCATCGACTCGGCCATGGATATTTATGTTAAAATCAAAGCAACAGAGTCAACCGACTATGCTCACCTCCTGGCATCGAAGGCGAAGTATTATCAGATGCAGGGAAACTATAATCTGGCTGAACCGGAATACCGTACGGCCATTGAGATTGTTGGTAAGAATGAAGGGGAGCAAAGTATTGAATATGCACAATTGTTGAACAGTCAGGCTCTCTTACTTCAAACCCTTGGTAATTATGCGGAGGCTGAAAAATTATTGATGGAGTGCAAGCAGATTATTGAAGTAAAACTCGGCAGGAATAACACAGACTATTCCACGGCACTCCAAAATCTGGCGGCCCTTTATCAGGTATTAGGAAGATTGCCTCAGGCAGAGAAAATGCTGGAGGAAGCGCAGGCTATTGATAGGATTGTGCTGGGAGAGATGCATCCCCAATATGCCGTGCTCATACAAAACCTGGCTACTCTGTATCAGAAAACAGGACGTGCCAAAGAATCTGAAAAATATTTGAATAGCGCCTTAAAGAATTATGAATTTAACTTCGGAAAAATAAATTCCTCTTACGCCACTACCGTTGGAAACCTTGCATCACTGTATCAGGATGAAAGCAGGTGGAGTGAGGCGGAAGTATCCTGGAAGGAAAGTCTTTCTATACGCAAAGAGCTGGTAGGTGAAGAGCATCCGGATTACGTGCGCGCTCAACTTGGGTTGGCAGGGCTTTATCATGCGCAGGCAAAGTTTGCCGATGCTGAATTGATGTATGATCCTGTCATAAAAAATTATCAAAATCAGGTGAAGGAGTTTTTTCCTTCGATGAGTGAGCGGGAGAAGACTGCCTTTTTTGCTAAAGTGAAAAGTGCCTTTGATTCGTATATTGACTTTGCGATTGAGTATGGCAATACCAACCCAGCACGAAAAGCTGAGTTGTTGACGAACGTGTACAATCTTCAACTTGTTAACAAAGCAATTTTGTTGAGTGCCTCCAGCAAAGTGCGATCAAAAATCCTGAGCAGTAATGACGCACAACTTCTCTCGCAATATCAGGAGTGGTTGCGAACAAAAGAACTGATACTGAAATGGTATACTCAGTTTACCATCGAAGAACGAAACCAGGCGAATATCAAAGAGTTGGAAAGTCGTGCGAATGACTTAGAAAAATCGTTGTCACTGCAATCTTCTTTCTTTAAGGAAGGAATGGACCAGGGACAGGTTACGTTTACAGAAGTTCAATCCAGTTTATCGGCACAAGAATCTGCCGTTGAGATATTGCGTATTAAAAAGCGATATGTAAAAGATTCTGTTTACTATCTTGGGTTGGTGCTGAATAATCAGTCCACGTCACCTCATTCGGTTATTTTTAAGTATGGAGAAAAATTAGAGAACAGGTTCTTTAAATTTTTGCGCAACAGTATCAAGTTTAGTTATCCGGATACCATTTCCTATGATTTGTTTTGGAAACCGCTCGAAACAGAATTGACCAACACGCAAACCGTTTTCATAAGCTGTGATGGTGTTTTTAATAAGGTAAATTTCAATGTTTTAAAAAGTAAGACATCCAATCAATTTGTAATTGATAAATGGTTGGTGCGCAGATTGAGCAATACACGTGAACTGGTGGAGATGCGAAAGTCAAACGTAGTGGGAAGTCTTCTGAATAATGCATTGCTGGTGGGTTATGCTGATTTTAATCTCGAGAAAAGTAATGTAACAAGCGGCAGTGAAAAGAGAAGTGTGGCTCATTTTTTTGGATTTGATGGGGAGGAAATTCCCGTGCTTCCGGCCACGGAAAAGGAGATTGAAACACTGGGCGCGCTGATGGACTCCAAACAATGGAAAGTAAAGCGGCTGATGCAAGCGGAAGCAACCGAGGAGAACGTAAAGAAGATTGAAGGCCAATCCGTAGTGCATATCGCTTCCCATGGTTTCTTTTTAACTGATGTCAGTGCCAATGATGGTTCACTCAATGAGGAGTTTTTGAGTAACCCTCTTTTTCAATCTGGAATTCTATTATCGGGAGCGGCCGTGCCAGATCATCTGCGCGAAGGTAGAGAGGATGGTGTGCTCACCGCCTATGAAGCGATGAATTTGAATTTGGATAATACTGAGTTAGTGGCCTTGTCGGCTTGTGAAACGGGTCTTGGTGAAATTCAAAATGGTGAAGGAGTATTTGGACTGCAACGTTCCTTCTTAATGGCTGGAGCCAATTCTATATTGATGAGTTTATGGCAAGTTGATGACGTAGCTACGCAAGAATTGATGGTGCACTTTTATTCCATCTGGCTGGGTGGAGCCGGAAAGCATGAGGCCTTCCGTCAGGCACAATTAAAAATTAAAGAAAGTTATCCGGAGCCTTACTTTTGGGGCGGGTTTATAATGGTTGGAAAGTAACAGATGAAACTGAGGATCTTCAAAGTATCAATATTGTGTGCCATTTCCTTTTCAGGATGGACGCAGACTGTGACGGCACCGCTGCAGCCGGCTGTGGTTGACTCAATGGCGTTTTATAACGCCACTAAAAAACCAGCGATCAGCGATACCTCCATGATTGAGTATGCCCCCACCATTCAGGCAGATGGCAAAACGATTATTTACGGAGGCAGCACGAATGGAAAGCGCTACAATCTTTATCAAACAACCAAAGAAGGGGAGGTCTGGGGAAAACCTTTGTCATTAGATCCGATTAATTCTCCTGATGATTCTCTTGATTTAATTAACGGCCCGAGTCTAAGCTTTGATGGAAGCATACTTTATTTTTTTCGTGCCATGTGGGATACAGATGCTGCCGGTAGAAGTAAACCCAATGAAGAAATATTTTATTCGACAAGAGATAAAGACACCTGGAGTACGCCAAAAGCATTGGGTGCTCCGGTTAATACCAAAGGTTATGAAGGGTTCCCGTCCATTAGTGCCGATGGCGGTACGCTCTACTTTGTAAGACAAAATGTAGAAGGCCCTCGTGACAGGGACCTGCGCAAGGTGCCGCAATTTTGTTATTCTATTTACAGATCAGAAAAAGATGCCAATGGAAACTGGGGCAAGCCAATCAAATTGCCCTGGCCCATCAATCAGGATTGTGAAAAAGCACCACGCATAATGGCTGATGGCAGGACGTTAATTTTTTCATCAAACCGACCTGGAGGAAAGGGTGGTTTTGATATGTATCAATCAAAGCGAAATGACTTAGGCGAATGGGGAACCCCCGAACATCTTGATTTTGTAAATACAGAATTGGACGATCAACTCCCGTGTATTTCAGCTGAGGGAGATAAAATGTTTTACACCTACAACAACAAAGACATTTATTCGGTAGCGATTCCTTACAAGTTCAGACAATTCATGAACAATATTGTGCAGGGCTATATTACGGATCAGGATACGAAACAGGGCATTCCTGCAAAAGTCGTAGTAACCGATGCACTTACGTCACAGTTAGTCATGACGCTCGATAACAATCCTTCGGATGGCCGATATACCGTGGTGCTGCCGGTGGGCCGGAGTTTCAATATTGAATTTAGAAAAGATGGGTATTCCAGTTTCACGTCTCCTTTGGATCTGCTTGCGGTTAAGAAGTATGAAGAGAGAAGTTTGGATGTGCAACTCTTCAAGTCAGTGCGATTGAATATTACCATTAATGACAAAGAGATATTTGAGCCAATCAACGCAGAAGTTAAAATCAGGGTAAAGGGTCAGAATTCATTTTTGAAGGACATTAAAAATTCCCCTATCACCGGGTTGGCAAGTGCTGATTTGCCGGTAGGCCAGGACTATGAAATTATTGTGAATGCATCGAATTTTAAAAGCGAGATTGTAGATTTTGATGTTTCAGGTCTGGTGGTTTATCGTGATTTTGAAAAATTTGTAGAACTGATACCGGAGAAAACAGAAGTGATGGTTAATGTTTCTGACCTTCAGAATAATTCGAAAGTGAAATCGCGGGTAATTATCAAAAACAAAACACGCGATGAGATTATTGAACTCCAGGGCAACCAGATGGTGTCGTTGCGCACGGGTGATCGCTACGAAGTGGAGGTGACCAGCGATCAGGGGTATGCCTTCAACTCTACTTCATTGGATTTAACAAAAGGAGGAGTGAACAATATTGGTATTCAGTTGATGAAACTGGAGCAAAACGCAAAACTTACTTTAAAGGATATCAACTTTGAATCGAACTCGGCTGTGCTCACCGAAGCGTCATTTGTCGAGTTAAAACGGGTAATTCAATTGCTGAAGGAAAATCCCGGATTGAAAGTTGAAATAGCGGCTCATACCGATGATGTTGGTTCGGATAGCTACAATTTTATTCTTTCAGAAAAGCGTGCGAAGAGCGTGGCAGAGTTTCTTCTTCAAAGTAATATTACTTCCGATCGATTTATTTCGAAGGGATATGGCGAGTCTTTGACTAAGGTGCCCAATACGAACGAGATGAATCGGGGTGTTAATCGAAGGGTGGAGCTTAAAATTTTAAGTATTTAATGATGCGAAATAGTATGCGACTGGTCCTCTTCCTATTTATGTATGCAGCTCATTCTGTTGAGGTGCCGCTTTTAGCGCAGCATACAAAGTTTAAAGATCTGTTTCCCACCTTCTCCACTCTTTCATCAGAAGAAATAAAAACCTCATTGAAGGAATATATTGCCGAAGACCTGGATCATCCCAGTGCGAATTTTAGGTTGGCGCGTATTTATGAGACGAACTATAAAATGGCCGATCCTCTTACCCGTTTTGAGTATGCCATCGCAAATGCAGAGCAAGCCAGACTACGATATATTAAAGCAAAGCAGGTTGTGGATGATCGTGAAGTGGGTAGAAACAATGAATATTATTTTCCTGTATTCAGAACGTATGACGCGAAAGGGAAACCCCTGGTAACCTTTGCTCAAGTTCAGCAGAAAATGAACAATGGGTATGACTCAGCTGATTTATATATAAGGAAGGTGCCTTCGATTTACAAGGTCTTTACCAGCAGCGTTTCGCATTATGATAAAGCCGTAAAATTGTTTGCAGGCATCAGCAGTCAGTTTGGTTCTGTGGAGGAATTGGTATTGCTCTACGACTTGTCTCTTGATAGCAGGATGGGGGAATTGAAAATGCATTTTGATTCTACTACCTATTACTTGAATGAATATTCTAAATTGATCAGTGAATACCCAATTCGTGGCTACAACCAGAAGTATAGCATTCAACCCATTAAAACCTTTCGCCTGGACGGGCTGCAGTCGCGGATAAATTTTCTAACGAATAATATTCTTTTGTGGGATTATGCAACGTGGGTAACTGAAATTAAAAGTAAGGCCAATAAAGACATTGCCGATCTGAGATTGAGAATAAAGCAGCAGGAGGAAAAGCTTAATCAATCGCTTCAAAAAGCATCTGCTATCAGGCCGGGTGACTCTTTCAAACCGGTGATCCTTGAAAAGCAGTTAATGTTCTCTTTGAGCAATGCCGACAGGCAGTCCCTTGTACAGTATCTTTTTCATTATAAAGCGTATAAGCAGGAATTCGTTCAGGAACGCAGGCAAATACAGATCGATACGATTTCTATGGAGCGTAACGCTCAAATTTATACACAGCTACTCTACTCAAATCTGAAGGCAGACACCTTGTTAAATGAAGTCAGGTTGTCGGTTTCGCCCTTGCGCATCGATAAGCATAAAGAGTTTATAGAATCTTATTATAAGGGAGCCGCAGGAATTCAAACTATGCTGAACGAAGAAAATGAGCTGTTAAAAACGGATTACAAAAATCAGACAGCATCCATTCAATCTGCCATAAATGCTCTTCAAAAGGAGTATGCTGGCCAAGGGGATAAATTTATTAAGGCAGGTAGTTTATCCATTCCATTATTTGTTGTGGCGGGCGATTCGTTGCCAACCGATAATGTGTTGCACACAATGCGCCTGTTGAAAAACCCGGATGGAAGTCTTTACGCTGGAGGAGTGTATCGGCCTGACAAGAAAGTGAATAATCTGGTAGTGTATATCTCAAAAGTAACAGCAGACGGAAAAAGCGAGTGGTTCAAATCCTTCAATCTCAAAGCCGATAGTTTAAGTAAAGATCAATTTAATAATTTTCTGGGCCCCATGGTGCTGACAAAGGAAGGCTGCGCTTTTATCATTCAGACGCGCGATGCAATAAATATCCGCAAGGCGAATACATTAATTTATCTTTCGGAAAAGGGGGAAGAAAAGAAAAGAACGAAATTAAATGACCTGAGCTATCCTCGTTATCTGGTGTACAATGAAATACTAAATGGTTTTGTAGTTGTTTTAAAAGGAGCGGATAAGTCCACGGACTTTGCAGTCAAAGAAAATATGATGCTACTGTGCTATAATGTCCTGGGCGACCTGCTATGGAAGCGTGAATTTCCGTTGACGGGCAATGTCATTAAGTTGATTAACTTAAGTGATGGGTATGGTGTGATTGGAAATTATCTATGGATGGTTGACCAGACGGGTCAGGAATTCCGTACCAAGGCAAATCTGAATGAAGCGAGTCCATATTATATTAAAGTAAAAAACTCGGGTGAGATCGCTTTAGTGAAACCCTATAACTTTAACACCTCACTAATAACAGGGACTGTTGTTAAAATCAATGATAACTCCATCCATTTAAAGGCTCAGAAAGGCACCGCTGCAAGTTTTGCCTCACCGGAGGACTTCACGAGCCATATCATGATTAATTCCCTGGGTCGGGTGATTTTTAGCCAAATTCAATAGGAGTTAATCTTTTTAAATAAGGTGATTCAATCGATTGCACTAAACTTTATTAAGCAGATTCCGCCAGGATTATTAAATTCACGCCTTCATTGAAAATAACCTAAACGGACCTCCACCTCCATGATCAACTTCTCTACCCTCTTTCCCTACGAGTTCGACAAAAAATATTCTAAACCAGCGGCTTATTTTTCAATGGAGTTTGCCATTGATCAGCCACTCAAAATCTACAGCGGTGGTTTGGGTTTTCTGGCAGGTTCGCACATGCGAAGCGCCTTTGAATTGAAGCAGAACCTGATTGGTATCGGCATTCTTTGGAAGTATGGCTACTACGATCAGGAGCGAAATATGGATGGTACGCTGAGAGTATACTTCACCGAAAAAGATTACTTCTTCCTGGAGGACACCGAAATAGTTTTCCCAATCACCATTCATAATCATGATGTACAGGTAAAAGCATGGTTAATGAGACCGGGTGTATTTAATACAGTGCCGATGTTCTTTCTCAGTACGGATATTCCGGAGAATGATCACCTTGCTCAAACCATCAGTCATCGTTTATATGATCCGCACGAGTCTGCGCGAATAGCACAATCAATATTGTTAGGTGCCGGAGGCGCAAAACTTCTCGATATCATTGGTCGCCAAACGGAAGTATATCATATGAATGAAGGTCACGCCCTTCCGCTTTGCTTCTACTTGTTGAATAAATACAACAATGACTTAAATGAAGTAAAAAAACGAGTTGTATTCACAACGCACACTCCTGAAAAGGCTGGCAATGAAGAGCATTCGATCTCTTATATGGAACGGATGAGTTTCTTTCAAAACGTTCCTATCGAAATGGTGAAGGAATTGGCCGCACCAGATACCAATAATTTAAGCTATACGTTGGCTGCCTTGCGCATGGCGCGAGTGGCTAATGGAGTTTCGGCACTTCATGGGGAAGTATCGCGAAAAATGTGGGCAGGATTTGACGGTATTTGCAATATCACTTCTGTTACCAATGCGCAAAATCAGAAATATTGGAATGACACCTTATTGCACGAAGCTTTAAAGTCCGGAAATGATGAGGCCCTGGTGATCCGTAAAAAAGAAATGAAAAGGGAGTTGTTTAAGGCGGTGGCAAATCAAACCGGAAAGCTCTTTGATGAAAACGTACTTACTATTGTGTGGGCAAGGCGCTTCGCTGGTTATAAGAGAGCGGACCTGCTCATTCAGGACTTTGAACGGTTTCTGAAATTAATTGAAAGCACTGACTACCCGTTACAAGTGATTTGGGCTGGCAAACCTTATCCCGAAGATCAGGTTGCCATTGATATTTTTAACGACATCTACTGGAAGACGAAGTATCTTCCAAACTGTGCTATTCTTACCGGATATGAGTTAGGGTTATCTGCCCTCCTGAAGAAAGGATCTGATTTGTGGTTGAACACTCCGCGCATGTATCATGAAGCTTCCGGAACGTCAGGAATGACTGCCGCTATGAATGGAAGTATTAATTTTTCTATTCCCGATGGTTGGGTGCCCGAATTTGCGCAGGATCGCAAAAACAGCTTTATCATTCCACGGGCAGAAACTGAAAACCATGAGGAACAGGCAAGAATTGAAAATGATTACATGCTCACCCAGTTGGAAAATGAAATTGTTCCCCTTTATTACACCAAGCCAGGTGATTGGTTACGTGTTATGAAGCAAAGCATGATTGATGTGGTGCCTTTCTTTGATTCAAATCGTATGGCTGATGAGTATTATGACAGGATGTATAGTCTTGCAGGAAATTTAGGGGAAGCGGGCAATACAGCTAAAAAGGTTGAGAAAATCTAAGAATCATTTAAAACGATAATCTCTAAATTTTTCCAACCCGTCTTCGTACTTTCGATAGTGAACGTTTGTCGTTATTCTGACACACAGGATAATGGATAAGATTTATCTTTGTAAAGCATGAAACATATCGTCATCATTGGTAACGGTATTTCCGGAATTACAGCCGCGCGTCACATACGCAAGGAGAGTGATTTTAAGATCACTGTTATTTCCAGCGAGACAAAGCACTTCTTTTCACGCACGGCCCTTATGTATATTTACATGGGCCACATGAAGTACGAGCACACAAAGCCCTATGAAGATGGATTCTGGAAGAAAAACAGAATTGATCTGGTGTTCGATCATGTAACGAAGGTAGAGACTGAATCAAAATCACTCGTACTTCAATCAGGAAATAAAATAGCATTCGATCAACTAATCATCGCATCAGGTTCAACGTCAAATCGGTTTGGTTGGCCCGGTCAAAACCTGATGGGTGTTCAAGGCCTTTACAGTTCTCAGGATCTCGAGACCATGGAGCAGCACACGAAAGACAAAGGTGTAAAACATGCGGTCATCGTGGGTGGAGGTTTGATTGGTATAGAGATGGCAGAGATGCTGCTGTCAAGAAAGATAGGAGTTACTTTTCTCGTGCGCGAGAAGGAGTTTTGGAATTATATCTTGCCTGTGCAAGAGGCAAATATGATCAGCAGGCATATGCGCTCCCATCATGTAGATCTAAAACTGGAAACAGAACTGCGGGAAATTAAAGGAGATGAAAACGGCAGAGTAAGTGCAGTAGTGACCAGTAATGGCGAAACGATATCCTGTCAGTTTGCGGGGTTGACGGTGGGGGTGTCACCAAACATAAATTTTCTTTCCCATTCAGGCATTGAAGTAAGGAAGGGTGTATTGGTCAATGAATTTCTCGAAACCAATATTCCGGGCATCTATGCAATTGGTGATTGTGTAGAGCGTACCTATGATTTGCCGGGACGAAAAAATATTGAACAGGTATGGTACACCGGCCGAATGATGGGCGAGGTGATTGCGCAAACTATTTGTGGAGAGAAAACGAAATACGAGCCCGGTCCCTGGTTTAATTCAGCCAAATTCTTTGACATCGAGTATCAAACCTATGGTCAGGTAGGCAATGAGCCAAGACTGGATGAGGAAGATTTTTATTGGGAACATGCAGATGGCAAAAAGGCGATGCATTTGGTATGGGACAGAAAATCAAATGTATTTAAGGGAATCAATGTTTTTGGTATCCGCCTTCGGCATGAGTGTTTTGACCGTTGGCTCAGGGAGAGAAGAAGCATCCAACATGTTTTATTGAATTTGAATGAAGCAAACTTTGATCCCGAGTTTTTTACCCGGCATGAAGAGGGAATTGCAGCGAGCTTCATTACGAAACATCCTACACTAAAAATGGAACTAAACGCATAGACAAATGAAGGTGGTTAAAACAGTTGGGCTGGGTCTTTTTATCATAGGCTTTATACTATTCAACACACTAATTTTTAGTGCGAAGTATGTACTTACCGAATCGGTCATTGAAGATACTTTTTCCGATTCTGCCAGATCGGTTCTTTTTTTAGAGGCTTCTTCTCCCATCCTGAATAAAGAAGAAGCTTCCGTTTTTTCTTTTGTTTCCGAATTGAAGAAGACGTTTGCGACAGCTAATCAAAATCAATTCAGTATCTATGGCATCACTCAGGAAGAGGTGCTTGATCTGGTTGCAAGAAGCGGAAAGAAATTTTCTATTGCTTCAGTCGATTCTCTTTATATAGGTAACGATGAAGTCAGTGTCTTTAAAAGAAAGGCATTCAAAGATTATAGCAACTGGCTAGATGGTCGCGCGTTTACTTCTGCCGAAGAATTGCAAGCACAACTTCAAGGGGTGCGTGAAAAAATTCATGCTTATGCAATTGTCAGCCAGGTTGGCTTCGACCGGTATCAGGTAAAGAATTTAACGTATTCAATCACCAAGGCTTCTGTGATTAGTCCGGTCAGAGCAAATCCCGTTTTTTTTATTTTTCTCACTTTCGGCCTCTGCATTCTTGGCGCATTGCTCTATATACTTCCCAAACTTCAAGTGCCAGCGGGTATAAAAAACAACGGTATCTTTTTCAATGTAATGAAAAACACAGGATGGCTGGGCATCCTCACCGGCACGTGGCTAATTGCATTTTATATTGTCCTGTATTTTTTTCCTGAGTATATGACTATTTGGGTTTCTATGGTTGATCCGGTAAGCAAGGCATTGAATGGAAACGAGGCGGGGCGGTTTTTTCTTTACGGATTCATTTACACAATCTGTATTTTTGTGATGGGCGTGCGTATGATCATTCAATACCGCCACAGTAAATACCAGATGCTTCGAACCGCATCGGTCATGTTTTTTCAAACCGCCTTTGCATTTCTAATACCGGAAATCTTGATTCGCTTAAATAAGCCCTACTTCGACTTTAAAAATATCTGGCCATTGGATTACGGTTTCTTTTTTGATTCACGCTTAAATCAATTAACATCCAATGGCACGCTGGGCATATTCATGCTGGGCTGGGGTATTGCATTGATCATTATCGCAGTGCCCGTGTTTGTTTATTTTTTTGGCAAGCGCTGGTATTGTTCATGGGTGTGTGGTTGTGGTGGCCTGGCGGAAACATTAGGAGATCCCTATCGTCAACTTTCGAATAAATCTGTGAAGGCCTGGAAAGTAGAACGATGGATGGTTCATGGAGTATTGGTCTTTGCTGTTGTGATGACGGCTGGTGTGATTTATACTTATTGGTCGGGGGCTTCATGGTTTTTATTTTTCGACAGTTATCAGGTGCGTGAAATTTATGGAGCCTTCATTGGTGCTGGTTTTGCAGGAGTTGTAGGCACTGGATTTTATCCGCTGATGGGCAACCGGGTATGGTGCCGTTTTGGGTGTCCGTTGGCTGCTTACCTGGGAATCATTCAACGATTCAAATCACGATTCAGAATCACCACCAATGGCGGACAGTGCATTTCGTGTGGCAACTGTTCTACCTATTGTGAAATGGGTATTGATGTGCGATGGTATGCACAGCGTGGGCAAAACATCGTGCGCTCTTCATGTGTGGGCTGTGGCGTTTGCTCATCGGTATGTCCTCGAGGTGTGCTAAATCTTGAAGTAAAAGAGGAGGCCGGAAGATTTGGCAAGCCCATTCTCATTGGCAATAATCATATTAAGCTTGTGGAGTAACTCTCTAATGGAGAGCTTAATTCCTTCACCTTTGTAGATAATTGAAAAAAAATTGAACCGCGTTGTCAAAGTAATTATTCCGGCATATAACGAAGAGAACGGAGTGGGTCAGGTGATTGCTGAAATTCCAAAAAATCTTGTTCACGAAATCATTGTAGTCAACAATGCATCTACGGATTATACCGATCAGGTTGCAGCCAAAGCGGGAGCAACGGTATTGCATGAGCCTGTTCCTGGTTACGGTCGGGCATGCCTGAAAGGAATTGAATACTTGAAGCTGTCAGATCAGAAACCCGACATCGTAGTCTTTTTAGATGCGGACCATTCTGATTACCCAGAGGAGATTGAACAAGTGATAAAACCGATTCTCGATTTCCGGGCTGACCTGGTAATTGGCTCGCGCGCGCAGGGCACTAAGGAGAAAGGCTCAATGACACCTCAGCAAATTTTTGGAAATTGGTTAGCGACACGATTATTGAAATTGCTTTATGGAGTTAAATTCACCGACCTCGGCCCGTTTCGGGCAATTACCTATGAAAAGTTGTTGGAGTTGGATATGCAGGATAAAACGTTTGGCTGGACGGTGGAGATGCAACTGAAAGCGGCTAAAAGCGGTTTACGATGTGTGGAAGTGCCGGTGCGCTACCGGAAACGGATTGGATTTTCTAAAATCAGCGGAACTGTAAAAGGAACCGTAATGGCGGGATATAAAATTTTGTACACTATTTTTAAGTATTTCTAAAATTGTTACAAGCGGCAAGCTACCGGCCACATGCCTGAAGCTTGCAACTTGTAGCTGGTAGCCAATGGAAATTTTAATCACGATAATATACAGTATATCCCTTCTATATATTTTTCTATTCAGCCTGGGGCAATTACATCTCACCTGGATTTATATCCGAAATGAAAAGAAACAACCAGAGGAAACAAAATCGCTGAACGTCTATCCACCGGTAACGGTTCAACTTCCGATCTTTAACGAAAAGTATGTAGTAGAGCGATTGATTGATGCGGTGAGTAAATTTCAATACCCGAAAGACAAATTAGAAATTCAGATACTGGATGATTCAACCGATGAAACAACGGACATAATTTCAAAAAAAATTGAAACACTAAAGGCAAACGGGCTGGATATAAAACTGCTGCACCGTTTGAACCGTGTTGGATATAAAGCAGGTGCACTGGCTGAAAGTCTTGAATCAGCAAAAGGAAAATTCATAGCAATTTTTGATGCAGACTTTATTCCGGAGCCTGATTTCCTCATCAGAACCATTCCTCACTTCAGCGATCCACACATAGGCGTTGTGCAAACCCGGTGGGGCCATATCAATAAAGAGTATTCTATTCTTACTCAGCTTCAGGCCTTTGGTTTAGATGCTCACTTTTCTATTGAGCAAACAGCACGCAATGCATCAGGAAGTTTTATCAACTTTAATGGCACCTGCGGTGTGTGGCGGAAATCCTGCATTGTCGATGCTGGAGGATGGAGTGCCGATACGCTTACCGAAGATCTCGATCTGAGTTATCGGGCCCAATTGAAAGGCTGGAAGTTTAACTACCTCGAGGAAATAGAAACGCCAGGAGAATTGCCGATGATCATGCCGGCCATCAAGTCTCAGCAATTTCGCTGGAACAAAGGAGCTGCAGAAAATGCGAGAAAGAATTTTGGGAAAGTGCTTAGAAAAAATTTACCATTAATAAATAAAGTTCACGCATTCTTTCACCTCTTTAATAGTTCTGTTTTTATATCCTTGCTGGTTGCTGCTTTGCTTAGTATTCCCATATTGCTGATTAAGCAAAGTAATCCGGAAGTATCCTGGCTATTTGATATGGGCATTGTGTTTATCATCGGTTTCATGTCAATCACGTTTTTTTATTGGATCGCAACAAAGCGCTTTTATTCGGATAAGCCATTAAAGAAGTTTCTTTCCCTGTATCCTCGCTTCCTGATTATTTCCATGGGTTTATCGCTGCACAATGGAATCGCAGTATTGGAGGGGCTGATAGGAAGGAAGACACCTTTTATCCGCACGCCTAAATTTAATTTGCAGCAAAATCAATCCTGGCTTAGCAATAGTTATATCAGCGCTCATTTTACTTTTACGATGTTGCTGGAAGGACTTTTGTGTTTGTATTTTGTGTTTGGCATCTGGTTGGGCATCCGAATAGGTGAGGAAGGACTAATCTTTTTTCATGTAATGCTTGCCCTGGGTTTTGGTAGCATATTTTACTATTCTGTAAAACCGCTCTTTCATGCTTAGGCAGAAACCAGTTTCATATGTGTTCTTAGTTATCTCCCTGGTTTGCTATTACTTTCTTGCCTATGAAATTCCTCGTCACAATACCTTCGCATTATTTACAGCCTTCGGAATTTTATTTCTGATCTACGTGTGGATTGTTAATAGCAGTTCTAATCAAACTGTATCTTTTTGGATTGTCGTTTCATTATGCTTTCGAGCTACTTTACTTTTCGCCTTACCGCAACTTTCAGATGATTTTTATCGATTCATCTGGGACGGCCGTTTATGGGCAGCCGGTCAGCATCCTTTTGCTGCCTTGCCTTCCGAGCACTTAAGTCTCCATATACCCGGTATTGATCAGGATCTTTACAGTCATCTTAATAGCAAGGAATATTTTGCGATCTATCCGCCTGTTTCACAATATGTTTTTTGGATCGCTGTGAAGATTTCGCCTCAGTCTATTTTAGGAAGTGTGATGGTGATGAGGGTTTTGGTTTTGCTTGCGGAGATTGGAACGATTCTTCTTATGAAAGAACTACTTCAAAAATTTAACCGGCCTGAAAAGAATGTGCTTTTCTATGCGCTCAATCCATTAATTATCATGGAGCTTACGGGTAACTTGCACTTTGAGGGTTTCGTTATCTTTTTTCTTTTACTAGCGGTTTTCTTTCTAACCCGTAAAAAGTTACTAGCATCAGCCACTGGTATTGGCTTAGCTATTTGCACCAAATTGGTGCCTTTAATTTTTTTACCACCCTTTATCGGACGATTAACAGTAAAAAATCTCCTTACGTATTTTTTAATTGTTGCCACTACCAGCCTTGTGCTTTTCTTTCCTTTTTTTGATTGGGAGGTGTTTAATTCTTTGCAGAGCAGTATGGGTTTGTATTTTAATAAGTTTGAATTTAATGCAAGCCTTTATTACCTCGTGCGTGAATTTGGTTTTTGGTGGTATGGCTACAATATCATTCAAACAGTAGGGTGGAAGCTGGGCCTCATCACGTTGATTCTCATTCTGACTTTTGTGTGGATCCGTAGTCGGCAATCGAAGACGAAGCAAGATGACTCCACGAGTCATGTTTTGCTTCAGGATTGGATGTGGGTGCTTTCCATCTATTTCTTATTCACCACCACGTTGCATCCATGGTATATTTCTACACTTTTGGCGTTGTCTGTTTTTACGCCTTATCGTTATCCTACTGTCTGGACGGGCATGATTTTTTTAACATATGCGGGATATACGGCAGACTCGTTTCACGAAATTCTTTGGTTGACAGCCATCGAGTATATCATTGTCATCGGCTATCTGGCATACGAACTCCGGATCAGAAAAAATAATCATGTATTGGGATGGAACAAACAAGATCTGTTAAAATATGAATAAGGGAAAAAATCTGTTAATCATATTTTATCGTAATCCTGAATTAGGTAAAGTAAAAAGTCGGCTCGCTGTTACCATTGGTGAAGAGAGAGCGTTGGCTATTTACTTGCTGATGTCTGCTCACGCTAGAACGACAGCGTTAGCTATCCCTGCAGATAAAGTGGTTTATTATTCAAGATTTATTGACTCGGAGGATAATTGGCTGAATGATGATTTTCAAAAGAGGCTTCAACACGGAGATGATTTGGGAGAAAAAATGAAAAACGCATTTGACGAGAGTTTAAAATCGGGTTATGAATCAGTTTGCATTATTGGTACCGATTGTCTTGAGTTGACAAAAGATATTCTTAAGGACGCATTTGAAAGCTTGAAGCACCAGGATGCAGTAATCGGCCCCGCAGCCGATGGGGGATATTACTTATTGGGAATGAATAGAATGATTCCGGAACTGTTCGGCAATAAAAAGTGGAGTACGAGTACCGTGTGTGAGGATACAATTGAAGATCTGAAATTACTGCAGCGAAGCTATCACTTGCTTGCGGTACTTCATGATGTGGACAGCGAATCGGACCTGCCTCCGCATCTGCGTTAAACCTTGGGTTTCTTAAGTGTAAATACCCGTGATAGGATAAGCCCAGTCGGATATGGCCTTAAAGAAATCACCTGTTGTTTCATTTATATAGGTTCTTTTGCGGAACGTTTTAAAAGCTGGAGGAAGTTATTTCAAAGATTCCAGATTACGAATCAGGATTTTTTTCCGGTCGAAGTTGATCAGATTTTGTTCCTTCAGCTCATTCAGAATGGTGGTCACTGTTTGCCTTGACGTGCCGGTGAGAGAGGCAATGTCTTTGTGAGTGAGTCGTGTGGGAATCATGGTTTCAAAACCTACTCTCTTTCCTTTCCAGGTTGCAGCATCTTTCAGGAATTCGATAATGCGTGTGCGGGCATCCTTAAACACCAGCAGTTCGAGTTTACGCTCCAGTTTCATCAAACGAAAACCAATCAACTTTAAGATTTTGAAGCTTAACTCCTTATCTTCTTTCATGAGCACGGCCAGATCGATAATGCTGAGCGGACAAATGGTAGTTGCTTCCATCGCCTGGGCAAAGTCTTTTCTTTTATCTTCACCGGCCATTGCTAGCTCACCGAAGATTTCGCCCGTGGCGAGGATGGCTGTAGTGATCTCTTTTCCATCCTCTTGATAGTGGCCGATTCTAACACGGCCCGTCACAATCATATAAATATGAGTGGCTTGTTCCTCTGGGAAATAAATGAACTCTTCCTTTTTATAGAGGTTATACGTATGCTTGTCAGCCATAGTCTTTACCTTGTGAGGGCAAAGAATCCTGTAAAGATTAACGCTTTCGAAGTACCAAAGAGCAGAAGTATTATTCATTTTGAGAATTCAATAGTAAGTTAGCACAAAATATTAAAGTTAGTTTCATGGCCCTATTGACTTTGAGTGAGATTTGGATTTACCCGATAAAGTCGCTAGGGGGCATTCGCCTTTCGAAATCAGAGATAATGCCTAAAGGGTTGCGTTATGACCGAAGATGGATGTTGATTGATGACGCTGGCATTTTTATTACCCAGCGCGTTCATTCAATCATGGCTTTTTTTAAACTTTCATTTTCAGGCGAACAATTCACTGTAAATATTAAAAACGATTATATTCATTTGCCTGCTGGCGCACCGGTATCACCGGTTCCTATAACAGCTACTGTTTGGGATGATACCATCGAGGTGTATGAAGTGCTGGGTGAATACAGCCAGTGGTTCACTCAACGGCTTGGTATTAATTGCCGGCTTGTGCATTTTCCGGAAGAAAACCAGCGACTTGTGGATGAAAAATACAGACTGGAAAATGATTCGGTGAGCCTTGCCGATGGCTATCCATTTTTGATTATTGGTCAGAGTTCTCTTGATGATCTGAATACCCGATTGGAAAATCCGGTACCCATGAATCGCTTCCGGCCTAACTTTGTATTTACGGGAGGCAAGCCTTTCGAGGAGGACCAGTGGCGAAACTTCACTATTGGCAAAAATCGGTTTGCCGGAGTAAAACCTTGTGGTCGTTGCGTGCTTACTACGGTGAATCAGGAAACTGCTGAGCGAGGGGCAGAGCCCTTGGCAATGCTGACTACCTATAGAAGAATGAATAATAAAGTTTATTTTGGTCAAAATTTACTTGCGATAGATTGTTATGAAATACATGAAGGTGATAAAATTGAATTGGGGTCTTGATTTCAGTTATCTGATGCATGAGGCTGCACGTTTTTTTGTTTGCCCGATTTTAATTGGGCTGTTTTTATTTTCGTGCACAACAAAAGAAGAAAAGCTTCCGATTTTTGGGCAACGGGAAGTAGTAGGCACCGATACGGTGTATCATCACATCGCCCCGTTTTCATTTGTAGATCAGGATAGTGCAATCATTACCAATGATACATTCAGCGGTAAGATATATGTAGCTGATTTTTTCTTCACCACATGCAAAACAATATGCCCGATCATGAAAACCCAGATGCTTCGTATGTATGAGGCAACGAGTGAAATGCCCGATGTCTTGATTCTATCGCACACCATTGATCCGGAATATGACACGGTGGCTTTGCTGCGCGACTTTGCTTCACGACTCGGAGTTGAGAGTAAGCGTTGGCATTTTGTGACCGGTGTTAAGGATTCTATTTATAAAATAGCGCAGACCAGTTATTTTGCCACTGCCATGGAGGACAAAACCGAACCCGATGGATTTATCCACAGTGGGGCTTTTTTACTCATTGACAAGGAGCAGCGCATAAGGGGTAAATATGACGGAACAAAAGAAGAAGATGTTAATCGCCTTATTGTTGACATCAAGAGACTGCGAAGAGAAATAGAAAACTGAAGCTAATGTTGAAGAGGAATTTGTCAGCAGTATTGTATTTGATTACCCTCGTGCTTTTAGGTTCCTGCACTGCCAAAACCGATAATCAACAAACGTATTCTCCGAAATTTCAACAGTATTATGTGCAGGGAGAAGTTCTGTATATAAAGCACTGTAGTAATTGCCATCAGCTAAATGGCAAGGGGCTGGGCAGACTGTATCCACCGGTTGATCAATCCGACTTTATGGATAACAATTTTGACGATGTAGTTTGTACGATCAAGTACGGCAAACAAGGACTGCTTATTGTCAATGGTATCGACTATAACATGGTAATGAGTGGTAATGCCGGTTTAACTGAACTGGAAGTAGCCGAGATAGCTACTTACCTATACAACACATGGTCGCACAAGAAAGGGTTGGTGGATGTAAAGGAGGTTACACAGATACTTTCCAAGTGTAATAATTGATCTCACGGTATGAAACTTATCACTTTCTTGCTTATTTTGGTTGATCATTTGACATTTTAGAAAGTGAAAAAACCCAACTATAGGAATCTTATTTTTTCAATCCTGGGTTTGATCATTTTCTATGGGGTGATTATTGTCTTATTACATTCTTTGGAGTCCGAAGTTCCGGGGTCAGAAATGGTATCCTGGCAAGACGGGCTATGGTATGTAGTTGCGACCATCACCACAGTAGGATATGGAGATGTATATCCAATTACCTATACAGGAAGAATACTTGGTTTTGTAACCATGTTATCAAGTTTGGGTGTATATGGGTTTATTATCGGGCAGATCGCTAATTTTATGAGCACACTAAAAGAACAACAAGCCATGGGTTTTAATGGAACGGATTTCAAGAATCACGTAGTCATGATTGGGTGGAATGATTTTGGTCAATCGGTAATGAGTCACCTGATTGCTGCCGGCAAACGGGTAGCCGTGATAACCCGGGAGCGATCGTCCATTGATATCATTCACGAGTTTTATAATTCAGATCAGGTCTTTACGCTGTATGCCGATTACAATAATTTTGATATGCTTGAAAAAGCAAATATCAGGGATGCATCCATTGTCTTTGTGAACCTGAATGATGATACCGAGAAACTGGTATATGTGATCAACCTTAAAAAGAATTTCTCCAAACTGAATTATGTAGTTACGCTGGATAATGGAAATCTGAAAACCACGTTTCAGAATGCCGGAGTGACCTACTCCATTTGCAAGAATGAGATCTCTGCCAAATTGATGGCGAGCTATATTTATGAACCTGACGTTGCTTTATTCAGCGAAGAGATTATCGCCTATGCGCACGATGAAACGGAGTATGACATAAAGCAAATTCAGATCAAAAAAGACAATCCCTTTATTGACACCTTCTATGAAAAGGCTTTCTTTGATTTAAAGAAAACGTGCAACGTAATTTTAATTGGGATTGTGAAAGTAAATCATGAAGGGCGCAAGTTTCACAAAAACCCGGATAGTTCAGTGAAGATTGAAATAAATGACTACCTGGTCATTATGATGGATGGCAAGGGCTCTGAAAAACTGAAAAAATATTTTCAAATAACGGAAGGCTTGTAGAGAAGGATCTAAAACAAAAAGGGGAGTTAAAAACTCACGTTTTTGTTTTACTATAATCAGAATGATTATCTACCAAGTGCTTTGAGCATCGTATCACCAATCAATGCGGGCGACTCCACAACGTGAATACCACACTCGCGCATAATTTTCATTTTTGCTTCAGCGGTATCATCGGCACCTCCTATAATGGCACCGGCATGTCCCATTCTTCTTCCGGGAGGCGCGGTTTGGCCAGCAATAAAACCTACCACTGGTTTTTTATTTCCGTGCTCTTTTATCCAGCGGGCGGCAACGGGTTCATAATTTCCACCAATCTCGCCAATCATAACGATTGCATCGGTCTCTGGATCATTCATCAATAGCTCAACAGCATCTTTGGTGGGGGTTCCAATAATCGGATCTCCACCAATACCAATCGCAGTTGAAACTCCGAGTCCTGCTTTCACAATTTGGTCAGCAGCCTCATAAGTAAGCGTTCCGGATTTTGATACAATTCCAATTCTTCCTTTTTTGAATACAAAGCCGGGCATGATTCCCACCTTGGCTTCTCCGGGTGTAATTACTCCTGGGCAATTAGGTCCAATCAGGGTAACTCCTCTTTCCTTCACATATTTTTTTGCGATCATCATATCCTTCACCGGAATGCCTTCTGTGATAGCCACAATAACTTTTATTCCGCCTTCTGCCGCTTCCATAATTGAATCGGCTGCAAATGCAGGAGGAACAAAGATGATCGATACATCTGCGCCAGTTTTTTCTACCGCTTCCTTTACCGTATTAAACACCGGCCTGGCCAGGTGAACCTGTCCGCCTTTTCCGGGTGTTACCCCGCCTACCACGTTGGTGCCATATTCAATCATTTGGCCGGCATGAAAGGTTCCTTCAGTGCCTGTAAATCCTTGTACTATTATTCGGGAGTCTTTATTAACTAATACGCTCATATGAGAAAGGTTAGTCCACAAAATTAGGAGAATATAATTGCCTGACAAGGCTTGAGGGGTAGGGCACGGGCAATAAAAAACCCCGCATTGTGCAGGGTTTTCAATAAATAACGATCTTATTCTTATTTCTGATTCTTCAGCTTATTTCGAAATAAGAACTCATCATAAGCTTCTTTATACGAGATATTATCCGGTGCCATTTTAATAACTTCTTCATAGGCAGTAATTGCATCGATGAACAATTTATTTTGTTCATAGAAAGCAGCCTGAATCAGTTTATTTAATTCAGAGGTTTCGGTGCCTAATTCGTTATTTAATTCGGTAAACGATTTCTTAATTGAATCATGTCTGCCTGGTGAAAGTTTCTTAATTAAGTGTTGCTCGGATTTGCTCTTACCATCGGCTTTTGATTTCACTTCAACCAAAATGGCCGTCTCATTGGCAAATTTAGGATCATTCAAATCAACCTTTACGGAAGTTTCAGGAGTTTCAACTTTCACCAACTCCTCATCAAACATATTTTTGAAGGAAACGATATATGGAGCGCCACCTTTTGCCTCCCAGTTCACATAAGCAATGTTATTGAAGATTTCAGCATTCTGATTTTCAGGAAGGTGAACCTTAATGTCTTCCAGGCCGCGATGAACCGCCCCTGTGGCACTTAACCTGTTTTTCTTGGCATCCGCAGAGTTACTGCTCAAAATGAAATCAGTATACTTATTAAGTACACTTGAGCCACCACTTACTTTAGAAGCAAGATCTGCAACTTTATAAGTTCCAGGCTGCTTTACTTCCAATGGTTTGCCCGAAGTGTGCACCAATCCAACAGATGCGTTTTCAGTAATTTTTAATTCATCTCCGGATTTCAAACTGGCCCCGGTCTTTACCGCTTGCCAGGAATCACCTGATTTTAATTCATTTGATCCTTTTGTGGCTAAAACGCGAAACGTGTAATCCTGACCGTACACAACCGTGTTCAGTAGGAAAAAGCCAACTAAAAATAAAAATCTGCCTTTTTTCATGGTTTTTAAATATTTGCAATTCGAAATTACTAAAAAATCGTGCCAAAATCGACTTCACTCCTTTAATACCTCACTTTCGTTTTTGGTAAGCTGTCTTTTATACTGCCAGATGATAATTTGGTTCTTAAAACCTTTATAAATGTCATAGCTAGGTCCCACCAGTGCAGCGGCTGCCAACGAAATGGTGAGATCTAATTTAAAAGAAAATAGCGCAAAGAAATATACAATCAATCCTGAAATCGCGAGAATCTGAACGATCTGAATAGTTACAGAAAGAGTGTCAAACCAGGCAGGTAATCTACGATCGATCGTAATGAAAAGGGCCACCGTAAGAAAACAGACCACGAATGCGATGGCATATTTCTGCCAGTTACTAAGGGCATCTACATAATCTTCATTTAGAATCATCGCTACAATATTTGCATGAACAACAACCCCAAACATATCCGGGTTTGCCCGGCCGGCCACTTTTTTATTCAACGGAGTGAAGTACTTATCGTTCCAGGCGGGGTCGCCAAAATAGTCACCCAGAAAGCCCATGATCACGACCTTATCTTTAAATAATGATGAATCGAATTCAAGATTGAAGAGCTGGTCAACATCAAGTGCCGAAAACATTTGTGGATATCGCGTGGTGGAAGTTTCTTCATTCACTAATGATTTCAAACGGATATCCTGAAATTCTACGTTGCCGCGATAGTTGATAAACTCTTCTTCATTATTTCTGGCAAGGAAGCGCTTTGTCTTGGCAGAGTCAAATTGCATGCACATCTGCACAGAAAATGCGTAATGATCTTCATCGTACACCCTGTATTTTGGAACGAATGAACGGCATTGCTTCACATCTTCCTGATAGACGGCAGGAGGATCGGTCACCAGACTGGCAAAACCATTTTTGGCGTATAAACTGAATGCCATGTCTGAATACTCCATTGAATCGTACACATCGATAGCTTCCGGATCCCGTGAGGTCTTTGTCTTTTGAAGCAGCTTCGAAACCAATACTACATTACCTGCTTGTTTGATGGCATCTTCAAGCATTAGATTTCCCAGGGTATCGAGCAACTGTGGACAGTTAACGCTGTCGCGCAAACGACCCTCGCAATTATAAAAACCATCGATCGCGATTACTTTGGGTTTAAATTGCCTGATGATATTGATTTGCTGAGCAACGTTTCTCCGATCAAGATTGCCAATGTTTACGATCACAATGCGTTCTTCAACCAATGGGTCGGGTCGTAAGTTAGAAAACGCATAATCAGTCATTTCAAAATCAGTCAATGCCTGTGATATGGGGTCAAAAGCATTGAACAGTTTGAAGTCTGTAATTTTACTCACCCCCCACATCATGACGAACACAAACGTGGTGGTACTGAGACACTGAAGCCAAAATCTTTTCATAAAGCAGGAAGTTGTTAAGTAAATTTAGAAATTTAACCATTGAATCACATACTCTTTTGAAAAACGCAGCAACCAACCGGCTTCCCCTTCAGGATTTCGTTCGAGAAATTTCGCTCGGCAATAGGATCGTGCTTGCCCAGGCGATTACGCTGGTTGAAAGTAAGCTTGATAAAGACAGAACTCTGGCCGAACAATTAATTGAAACCTTACTCCCCTCCACAGGGAATTCAATGCGGATAGGTATCACGGGCGTGCCGGGTGTAGGGAAAAGTACATTTATAGAAGCCTTTGGCAAATACCTGACATCATTATCGAAAAAGATTGCCATACTCACCATCGACCCCAGCAGTACTAAAACGAGGGGAAGTATTTTGGGTGACAAAACGCGCATGGAAGAACTCGCCAGAGATCCGCTTGCTTTTATCCGTCCTACTGCAGCGGGCCTTACCTTGGGTGGCGTGGCCGATCGCACACGGGAAGCTATTCTATTATGTGAGGCTGCGGGTTTTGAAATCATTATTATTGAAACAGTGGGTGTTGGTCAATCGGAAACAGCCGTGCGAAACATGGTCGATTTTTTTCTCTTGCTTATGCTGGCAGGAGCAGGCGATGAATTGCAGGGAATAAAAAAGGGAATCATGGAAATGGCCGATGCCGTGGTGATTACCAAGGCCGATGGCGAGAACATACAACGGGCCAACCAGGCATGTGCGGACTTTCAATATGCGTTACACTTATTTTCTGAAGCAGACTCCGGATGGAAGTCGACTGTACTCACTTCGTCCGCGATGGAGAAAAGAGGCATCAAAGAAACCTGGGATCTCATCCAGCGATATGTTCAGTTCACCCGAAGCAATCATTACTTTGAACAGCAGCGTAAGCAACAAAGCCTGATCTGGTTCCGCGAAAGCATTCAGCAGATGCTTGTTCAGGAGTTGTCAAAATCGGGTGAGATGAATGCTAAAATGAAATTATTGGAAGATCAGATTACTAATAAAAAGGTTCTTCCTTCGCGAGCAGCGAAGGCTATTATTCGTGATTTTTTGTCTTCCTAGATTTTTCTTTGACCGAACCATAGGGGCAATGCCGACAGGTATTCTGGCAGCAAAAGCCCCTTTTAATATGATGCGAGGAAGTAAAAACCATAAGCCCACCTTCCAAATAATAATCTTCACCTTCTTTTAAACGAATCCTGTCGGTATTCTCTTCCATGTAGTTGAAACTAAAACCTAACGTTGATACCGGTATTTATGTTTAATCCCATCGTGCTGTATCCATACACTTCCTGGTAGTTGGTGTTTAGAATATTCTTTATGTCAGCAAAAAAGGTAGCCTTCATTTTTTTTAATCGGTATTCAGCATAAAAGTCGAGCAAGGTGTAGGCCTGAAGACTAACCGATTGATTTGTGAATACCTCCATATCAAAATACAGATCGCTTCGTTGACCAAAAAACTTTGTATTAAGACTGACATAAGTTTGTGGATTCATCTGGTATCCGAGATTTATTCCAACCATGTGTTTTGGTCTGCGGAATAAATTGTGAAAGGTAGTGTCCTTACCCAATACCTGTGTCTTCACGTTTCCATCAACAAACGAGTAGAAAGCTTTTGCGTTTAATTTAGTACGTATGGTAAAGGTAGATTCCAGTTCTAAGCCCTGATCATTTTGTTTATCCAGATTGAGATTAGTGGGATAGGCGTAAACAATTACGTCCTTTATGCTTCTTGTGAATGCCACTGCGCGCAATTCTATTTTCTTGTTTGGCGATAACCACTGCGCACCAATCTCATTACTGAAACTTCGCTCAGGCTTAAGATCAGGGTTTGCTCCGTACTGACCGTATAGCTGGTAAAGCGATGGTGCTTTAAACCCCGTAGAGGAATTGAAAAATAGCTTCACATCATTTTTCATTCGGTAGGAGGGATTGAAACTATACGTGAAGTTTTCTCCAAAGTTTGTGTGATGATTATAGCGCCCTCCAAGTTCTGCCGAGAAGTTTCCAACCTTGCTAAACAGGGAAACATACGGACTGACAATCACCACCGAAGGGTCTGCTTCAGTAGCTGTTTTGTCCAGCATTTTATAATCTTGTTTGCTGATGCCGGTAAGCAGTTGAATGTGTTCTCCTAAATTGTAATTAGCAAAAAGCTCCGTCTGATGAAATTTTCCGAAGTACTCGCTCTTGCCATACGTTCCATCATAGGATCGATCCGTTTGGTCATACGCATATTGAAAATGGATGGCACCCTTTTTCATTGAATATGTGGCTTGTGTTCCTGTGTTGATGAGTGTCGCTGTATAGGTATTCAACATATCATCCGCGAAAGCACCTCCATCATATTTACCATTAAATTTAGAGTACCGGAAAAATGGCCTTATCGATAATGAAGCAATGGGCTTGATATCAACGGTGGTTTGAAATGCATGTTGAGAAGCCCCATCTTTATCAAATGGTGTCGTTCCGTTTTCTTTGGCTTCGCTGATTCCATCAGTGGCTAGTCCTGAATAACTGAGATTATAACCCATGTATTTGTTGTTGCCGCGAACACCTGCGCTTCCTTTACGTGTGTTGTAGTTTCCATAGCTCAGGGTACCAAAAAATTCAGCGGCCTTCTCCTCGCTCTTTTTTGTGATGATGTTGATGACACCGGCTATGGCATCACTTCCATACAATGTCGATTGACTTCCTTTTAAAATTTCAATTCGCTCCACTTGATCTAATGAAATCAATCGCAGATCATACGCACCACCTGAAATTCCGGAAGGATCATTGAGTGGAACGCCATCCAATAAAATTAATGTATACTCATTTTTTGCCCCTCGCAGGTATACCGATTTATCTTTTCCGATATTGCTGTTAGAACCGCTTACGGCCATGCCCACCTGTTCATTCAGTAATTGGGCAACATCTTTTCCTGCGCTGCGCCTGAGGATGTCTTGGTCAATGATCGTGAGTACTTTGCCGGTTTCGCTTTGACTCTTTGGAAATTTAGTAGCCGTAACTACCACCTCCTGAAGTTGACGGACCGTTAACGAATCTTGTTGGGCAATGATTTGATTTGGTGCCAATAACCAAAGGACAATTGAAGTGATTGCCCATACTTTTCTCTCTTTTTTCATTTGAAAAAGTTTAAGGTTTTGAAAAAAGAGTAAAAGGCTGGAATGAAACGATGATTGAATGCAATTGACATAAAGACAATAACACCCATCAATGAATCACAGTCGCTTTTTACCCGAAGCACTGAATTATGTTTGTATTAAGGCAGGTCTCCTGGCTCTTCCTGTTTTTATTCTCCTTCTCATGGCGCGTTTAGCGACACAATGGCCCTGTGAATAAAAATTTCTGCTAAATGCAGAACAGGAATTACAGTTGCGGGAACAGCCCCCGATTTTAACGGGGTTCCCTTTTAACCCCGATATAAATCGGGGACCGCAATACGGGCGCAAATATAATTAATTTCTTAATCTTGTAACTATGATTTCAAGCATAAGAGCCTTCCTGTTGCTAAAGGGCATACTAAAGTCAGCACGTTTTTTATTTGTATTCATTCTTTTTGTGTGGTCATGTACTTCCAGGAAAGAAATCAATAAAATAGATAGTCAGTCGGGTTTATTAAAATACGCATCGGGTTTTGCATGGCGACAGGATGGCCATGTGAAACATGTGACCGTCAACTACCCGTATCCGGGCGCAACAGAAGGGTATCAATATATGTTGGTGCCTGATGATGAAGAGGTGCCCGCTCACGAGAAGGAAATTCAAGTGATACGCACGCCCATTAAGACCATGGTGTGTACATCCACCACGCACATACCATTACTGGAATATATCGGTGAGACTAAATCATTAATTGGATTTCCGACCACGGATTATATCAGTTCTGAAGTAATGCGAAAGAGAATCGATGAAGGACACGTCACTGATCTGGGTATTGATAAGGTGATGAATATTGAGTTATTATATTCATTGCATCCGGAGTTAGTAATGGGATATACGATGAGCAATGATTTGGGTCAGTTAAAAAAGATTCGTGAGCTTGGAATTCCAGTAGTGGTCAATGCTGAATATTTGGAGAAGCATCCGTTGGGAAGGGCGGAGTGGATTAAGTTTGTTGCTTTATTTTTCAATAAAGAAAAGGAAGCAGACTCGGTGTTTGCTGTCATTGAAAAGGAATATCTGACTACGTTGGAATTGGCAAAGGAAGCAAAGCAAAAGCCCACGGTATTGAGTGGTATTGTGTATGGCGATACGTGGTTTATGCCGGCCGGAAAAAATTATGCTGCTCAGTTATTTAGCGATGCTGGGATGGATTATCTCTGGAAAGACACGGAGTCAAATGGATTTCTGGAACTGAGTTTTGAATCAGTATATGCAAAGGCAAAGGACGCAGATCTTTGGATTGGGGTTGGTTCTTTTAACTCTTTGCAAGAGATAGAAGCCACTGAATCGCGTTATGGTTTGTTTAAGACGTTCCAGCAAAAGCATGTGTATACCTATAATGTGCGAAAGGGAGCGAAGGGAGGAAGTGAATTTTTGGAGTTGGGTTATTTGCGTCCCGATTTGATTTTGAAGGACCTGGTGAAAATTGCTCATCCGGAGTTATTGCCGGAGTATGAATTGTTTTTTTATAAGAAACTTCAGTGATAGTGCGTAATTATCCTACCGCTGAAAGATGTAGGATAATTTACTAAAGCCCTTTTCTTAAATACACATTCCCATATTTTGATTCGAAACTGTATTTGGGGCCACTTCCTAACTTGGCCGATACTTGTGTATGAAAATTCTCGAACTCAGTTCCTAAAAATTTCAAATCCAGGTTAGAGTAAATTTGACCGTAATTAGTTTCGGCAATCAACTCACCGGTAACTTTCTCCTGCACGGTCACATCTACACCTCCATACGTTGCATCTACGGTAAGCGGACCTGTGTAATTTTTTACTTCCACCATTCCATATACTGATTCCAATTTTACTTCGATGTTATTGGGTACTTTTATCTCCAATAAAATATCCATGTCCACGCCCTCCGAACGCTGATTGAAGTTGCGTCCATTTGTTTCACAGTACTTCTGGTAATCAGCTTTGCTTTTGAAGGTAATTTTTTCACCATCGCGCACAATGGTGATGCGATGTGGAAGCTCCTTCATATTGCGGATTTTGTTTTCGATAGAGATAGAATTTCCGGAAGTAGATTGCAGTAATTCAAAGGCATCATCATTTTCCCCTCCATTAATGCTTACACTTCCTGTAATCGAAATTTCATTTTTATCCCACGTGCTGATCTTCACCAATTCCGGGTAATCAAAACGCAAGGAGATTTTCTGTCCTGCTGATACCGGGTAGTTTTTGTTCACCGGAGTCTGGGCTGCCAGCACTCCGGTGAATAAACTTATCAGGATTACGGCTGCGGCTTTCATTTCTTTCTCAGGTAGATTTTGCTGTAATCCGAGCGGAAGTCGATGTTGATGCCACCGCCATTGAGCTTGCCATTTACACGGTCGCTATAGCGAACCATGTCTCCGGTTTTATCGATTTCGATTTTGAATTCAGGAGCAACCAGGATCTCGCCATACGAGGTGCTCATTTTCAAGTTTGCTTTCGCGGCTATAGGAAGCGTTACATCCACGTATCCATAGATCGACACCATTGAGATAGGACCTTTTACATTCTGACTGAAGTCAGCCTCGATATGACCATACACGGTCTTCGCAGTAACAGGCCCGGTCACGTTTTCCAATTCGATGCTGTTGTAGTTGGCAGATATTTCAATTTCGTTTTCCATGTTTTTGAAGATGGCTGTTCCGCCATACTGAGATTCGTGACTAAAGGAAACGATGACTCCCTTTGGAACCATAATTTTCACATCGGGCGAATTCATCTTCTTGAGTTGATTGACTTCAATTACATTTCCGTTTTCAGTTACATTGATGCCCAGGCCCGTGTTGTCTTCCAAACCCAGGCTATTGATGGCGCGGAGACCCTGGGCTCTTTCGTCTTTTCCTTCATGATGATCTTTAGACGAGAAGACGATCTCGTTTCCGGTGTAACCTTCTACGGTCACCCGGCCAATGTTCAGTTCCAATCTTCCGGTGCTCTTGGCAACCTTAAACTCCTGAGCAAATGCCGTTGTGCCAACAATCCACACGGCTACTGCTATTAGTATCTTTTTCATTTTATCTTATTTTAAATTCTATTCTATTTTTATTATCTACTACCACTTCATATCACTTTTCTCTCTGCGGTGAGATACGTTTTTATGATAGTTTGAATATTCCTGAGTACGCTTCGTCTTTCACAGCCTTCATCATGGAGGCATCTTTTGTCATTTGTTCCAGTTGCTTCACCACACCTTTCTCTTTCATCTTTACCAGTAATTGAATGAGGGCAATTTGAACGATTGGATCTTTCTGCGTAGACAAAGATTGAATCAATGCATTGCGCACGGTTGCTTCACTACTGAACTTTCCCAATGCCTCCATAGCGGCCAGGCGTACATTTGAATTCGGGTCTTCATTCATCGTTTTCACCAATACGCTTACGATTTCATCATCGGGTTTATCCATTTCATAGGCTACGGATAAACCGGTCATGCGCTGGCTGGCTGATTGTTGATTCTCCAGCATGGCCATCATCACGCGCCTGTTTTCATCCACCTGTTGTTTCAACTCAGCCAACTCTTTTGCTTGCTGTTGATTGTTGTTGATCCAATTTCCGATGGCTACTCCCGCCATCACCAATAGTACTGCGGCCGCTGCCCCATAGAAGACAGGTGAAAAGAAAATGGTTTTGGTTTTCTTCTGTGCTGCAATTTCATTTTGCAATGCCTTCTCAAATTCCATTTTCAGTTTTCCGGATGGCTCAAGCGGTTTCACGGTATCCAGGGTATGAATCACTTCGTGCAGTTGTTCATATAGCGCATAGGATTTTGAGTTGTGAGCGAGTTCGCTTTCCATGATAGCGCGTTCCTGCTCAGTCCCCTTTCCATCTATGTAGCCTATGATTCTGCTTTCCAATGTTTCCTTATCCATATCTTAAATATTTTCGAGTTGAAAATAATTTTCTCTTAATTGTCCGATGGCCCTGTGCACTTTCACTTTCACATTCGATACGGTCATATCCAAATAGCCAGCCACTTCTTCATATTTCAAATGTTGAAACCGGGTGAGCACCAACAATTCGCGGTAGTCATCTGGCAATTGGGCCAGCGCACGAATCAAGCGCTTTTCGTTTTCTTCCTGTTCCATCGCATCGAGTATGTCGGGCATACGATCATTTAGTTTTTCCACTTCCATTTTTACAGGTTTGCGTTGCTTCTGCTGATGATAGTAATCTGAAAAAGCATTGCGTGCCATCTGGTATATCCACGACTGGAATTTCATTTCCGGGTTGTAGGAGTGACGGTATTTCAGCAACCGCAAAAAGACGTTTTGTGTGAGGTCTTCTGCGGCATCCCGATCGGCCGTCATGCGGGCCAGAAAATTGTATATCCTTTTGTGGAACCGGTCAAAAAGTAGAGAAGCCTGCTGTAGATCACCGTTTTTCACGGCTTCCATGATCTGTTCATCGCTCATCAGGTCTATGCTTTTTGTCAAGTTTCGGGTTAGTTACCGGTACCGGGGGAAATGGTTACAAGGAAGTTATAGAATTTTTGAATTATTGTTTTTGAATTGACTTGATGAGGGCCTAATGAATGATTAAGGATTTAAACATTTCGGTCTGTGAGGATACACACCGAGGCAATGCAAGTGTAGGCCTGTGTGACATGTAAATAAAAAAGGGCAGTCACCTGCCCTTTAAATCAAAGAATCAAAATCTTCATTTAACCGGAATTAACTTAAGCAGCATGCCGGGTGTTTCGGTTGCCACATACAAATATCCATCAGGACTTTGTTCGATAGCGCGAACGCGGGCCACTTTGTCGAGCAGTTTTTCCTGCTTCACAAATTTTCCTTGAGCGTCCAGTTCTACGCGGGCGACATGTTGTAAGGCCAACGCGCCTACCATCAGGTTGCCTTTCCACTCGGGATATTTGTCGCTGGTCACTAATGCCATACCACAGGTTGCGATGGAGGGCAGCCAGTAAAATACGGGTTGTTCCATGCCTTCTTTTTCAGTGATTTCCGTGATGGGAGTTCCATCATAATTTTGTCCATAAGTGATAACCGGCCATCCGTAATTTTTTCCTTTTTCAACTTTGTTCAGTTCATCTCCTCCCATCGGGCCATGCTCTGCATCCCATAAGGTTTGAGTGGCCATGTCATAGACAACTCCTTGCGGGTTGCGATGTCCGTAACTCCAGATCTCTGGTTTTGCACCAGGAGTATTTAGGAATGGATTATCGGTGGGCACTTTACCATCTTCATGCAAGCGTAAAATTTTTCCTAAATGATTCGTGAGGTCCTGGGCATTTTCTTTTGTGCCACGTTCGCCTGAGCTGAAAAAGATATAACCCTTTCCATCAAATACAATACGCGAACCAAAGTGAGCGCCAGAGCCTGTCAACGGCAGGGCACTAAACAACTCTTCGAGGCCGGTGAGATTATTTCCATCGAGTTTTGCACGGGCTACAACTGTGCCACCACCCCCTTCGCCAGGTTTGGAGTAGGTGAAATAGATCCAACCATTGGTTTTAAAATCTGGATGCAGCTTAATATCCATTAAACCACCTTGTCCGTTGGCAAATACGGCTGGCACATTTCCGATTTTTTCGGGAAGCAATTTCCCATCCTTCACAATTCGGATTTCACCGGCACGTTCCGTCACTAATATTCTGCCATCGGGCAAGAAGGCAATCCCCCAGGGGTTAGTTAATTCAGCAGTAATGGTGTCTATACCAAATTTTTGTTTTTCTGATTGGATTATCTTTCCGGTGAATGGTTCAGCAGCCTGCTCATTTTTTGAACATGATCCGAACATTACCACTGCTATCAAAAGCAAGAATGAATATTTCATAATGATGTGAGTAAATTTTTGAGCCACAAAGATAGATTGGTTTAGTTGGAAGGCAATGCGGAAAACAGGCTGGATTGACCGGGCATGTAATAGACAAAATCAGTAAGGTTATAATTTTGAACACAGATTCGGGGCGTAGCGCAGCCCGAAAGTGCGCTTCGTTCGGGACGTGGAAGTCGCTGGTTCGAATCCAGTCGCCCTGATTAATATAAAGTTAAGAGTGCATCCGTGCTGACAGTCGCTTTTCTTATTCTTGCTTTTTACTCAAGAATTAGGCAGTCACAGGCTCAGAAAGTTTTTTTCTTTACGTTAAAGATCTATTGATACAATACAGGTGATGCATTAGTCATTTGATTTGGAGTTTGTTTAAGCCCAACGTTGATGTTTTGAGATTACGTGTTAAGTAGCTTCACTCACGTATTCGTTTTTTTCATTTCGAATGCATGATATTGCCAGGGTTGCATATCCAGGTAAAGCCCGCCATAATGCAGATCATCGCCTTCACGATCATAGCAGGCTTCACTCATCAAATCTTTTAGTCTCCAGGTTACCCCATAGAGATCATTGAATGGCAAATGCAGGTAACACTGCGAAGAATGAGGTTTGTAGTTCACCACGAATACCATCTTTTCACCATTGGCTGCACGCCATCCAAAAGCTATGAATGAATCATATGAGCCATTGCCTTCCCAGGCCGGCAAACAGGAAAGAAGACTCCATTCTCCATTCCGAACCATGTAGAGTTTTAATACGGAAAGCAGCGATGCATAAAAATCCTGCAGATCCGTATTCAGCGGTTCATGCGGTGCGCGGATCAGATGCGGTGAAATTCGTTTCATTCTTCCTTCAAATTGTCCCTGGTGGAAGAATCGCAGACCCGGTGATAAAAATGTAATGACCGCGGCCGCTTTATGTTGATCCGGATGGAAGGTTAAGCCTGCACGTGGCTCATCATGATTTTCAAGGAAGCGGGCAAGTTTATCCTGGTAATCAAGACCCGCATGAAAATGACCGCGTATCGATGGAACATTGCCTTCGCGTAAACGATCGTACAATCGTTTATCATAGGCGTAATCAAAACCTTGTTGCTGAAGTGTCCATTCCATATCCCAATATACTTCGGCCAGGAAACAAAAGTCAGGATGCGTTTCACGTACCGCCTTTATCACCTCAGGCCAGAATGATTGTGCTTTACGACCCCAGGTTCTTTCGAAAACTTCGGGAAGTATGAGCATGGCCATATCACATCGCACACCGTCACACTGACCGGAGATTCGAATGAGTTCTTTAGTCATGGCATCCACTGTTGTGGGATTGCTGTAATCCAGTTGCACGGTATCGGGCCATCCGTAAAAGTATGGGTCGCGGCCATAGGCGAGGATCAAATTATCTTCGTTGCTTTTTAGCCGTGTATAATTCTGTGGAGAATGTTTTAGGTTTTCCTCTGTTCCGGAAACAAAATATTCCGAATGCGATGTCACCCATGGATGATCAGGCCCCATATGATTGGGAACAAAATCGAGCATCAGTTTAAGTCCATGTTTTTTTAGTCTTGCGCGAAGTCTCTTCAATGCTGCATCGCCACCAAGATCCGGATGCACCTTATAATCAGAGATGGCAAACCCGGAGCCACCGATATCCTGCTCCTGCAGGTTGGGTAATGTCTCTTCAAATTCATGTCGCCATTCCGGGTTTTCACGCGACACTTTTTGAGCGATTGGTCCGGTAGTCCACACACTTAGAAACCAGATCCAATCAAAGCCCATAGCGGCAAGGCGTTTGAGTTCCCTTTCCGGTATGTCATCCAGTGTGGCGGGCCTGCCAAGTTCTTCCGATAATCCGGTGAGCCACACACGGGTGTTGATTTGATACAGCGATGGATAGTTGGGTTGTTTCATCTGATTGCTGCGATGTATTACCGCATCTTCGTGATTGTTATTCTTCCTGAAATTTACACAGTTAACAAGTATGACGAAATTGTAAAGATGGTGGATGAAATAGTTAAACCAAATAGTGAATTAGAAACACGGAAGCTTTTCGTCATGGTTGAATAAGTGTAAAACATGATTGACTAAAACAGATCGATATTGACCTAATTGAAAAAAAATTGATTTCCTATCCTAAGACATCACCTGTCCACAGACAACGAACAAAGATATGCAAAGGCTTTCCGGGAAGTAATTCATGAGGACAGACTTAAAGCTGCAAAACCTGACTTCTTAGTAACTTTTATTTAGCCACAGATTCACTGATTAAAAGTTAAGACTATTACAGTAGACTATTGGAAAATCTGTGAATCAGTGGTGATGATCACCGCGTAGCTTAACTTAACCACAAGTCCACCGGCTTTTTAACCACGGGTGCAAATGGTAATTCTATTTTCTTTCCTTGTTTAGCAGAAGCATAAGCGGCATAAATCACTTCCAACACGCTACGACCCAACTCTCCGGTAACTAGTGGTTCTTTATTGTTGCGTACACAATCGATAAAATGTTTCAACTCATGTGGATAGCCCTGGTTGAAGGCTTCTTCAAAAACAGGAAAGCTCCAGCCCGCAGTGGTATCTGCTTTCTCCATGGCGTAGCCAAATCCTTTCTTGCTGTAAGCCAGTGCAGCGTTACCTCTGAACAAGTCCGCATACATTAATCCCTCGGTGCCATATACCTCGCAATGGTCGTCCATACCACCGTGCCGGGCCCAGCTGTTTTCTGCTATACCGATCGTTCCATTTTCAAATTCCACAATTACTACTGAGTTGTCTTCTCCTCGTGTTCTGTCTTTGTGCAACACGGTAGACATGGTGGCCATGACATTTTTTACTTTCATGTTATTCATCATCCAGAAAAACCATCCGAAGGCATGGCAACCCATGTCCATCAGTACACCACCACCGGCCAGGTTCACATCATAAAACCAGTCGGAGTGAGGGCCAGAATGTTTTTCTGCTTGCTTTAACATATAGATGTTGCCGATAGCACCCTCTTTGGTAAGGCTGCGCACGCGTTCATATTTGGGTGCGAAACAGAGCTCTTCACCATACATGAGTTTCACGCCTTGCTCCTTACACACCTTGATCATTTCATCGGCTTCTTCCAGCGTGACGGCCAGCGGCTTTTCAATAATGACATGCTTTTTGGCACGTGCCGCCTTGAGGGTTGCCTGCGCATGAAGAAAATTGGGTAAACAGATATCCACCACTTCACAGCCGGAATCCGTGATAATTGCATCCATGGAATCATACCAGCTTTTGATATGGTGTTTTTCCGCAAAGACCTTTGCCTTATTGATGTCGCGGCTATAGACGGCCACTACTTCTGCATCAGGAACGAAGCGTTCATAACTTTCCATATGGATATCGGAAATAAAGCCGGATCCCAAAAGGGCAACTTTTGTTCTGGTCATAATTTTATTTTTTCACTATTTCATTAGCAAAGCTCAATAGGATCAGAATTCATGCGATTGAGAAGTCGATATTCCTGATAGCCCGAATCTATTAATTACAAATTAGATTTCAATGATATTTTTTATTCATGGCAGGAAGTTCTGCTTTCCTGCAAATCTTTTAGACTTCTATGACTGAAGTCATAGAATGGAATGGTGGAAGCGCATAGATTTGATACGCATTTAAAATTAAACAACGATGACCTCCACAAACGAGACTTTAGAAATGGGCACAGCCACAGTGGCTGAAATAGCCCTGGCATTTCCTCACGCTATCAGTGTTCTCAATAAATATGATCTTGATTTTTGCTGCAATGGAAAAGTGCCTTTTACCGAAGCCTGCAAAAAAGCAAATCTGAATAGTGAAAAGGTATGGCAGGAAATCCTCGAGTCGCCCACGAAAAGAGCGAGCAAGGCGTTAAATTTTGAATCATGGAATTCATCGGTGCTGGCAGATTTCATTACACAGCACCACCACGAATATGTGCGTGAAGCCATTCCAAAGATTCGTGAACTCTTGGATAAGGTGTGCAGCGTGCATGTGGACACCAACCCGGAGTTACTTGCCGTGCGCACTGATTTTGAAGCACTGGCAGAGGAACTTCTCGGCCATTTACCAAAGGAGGAGCAGATTTTATTTCCGGCCATCAAACGAATGGATGGTCAGCCTATCGCATCCGTAGAGAGTGCGATTTCACCGGCTGCACTGGATATGCCCATTATGGTGATGGAAGAAGAACATGAACGTGCGGGAGATCTTATCAAATCGATCCGATCGCGAACCAGCCATTATACTACTCCATCTTATGCGTGTCCTACTTTTCAGTTAGCCTATGTTATGCTTCAGGAATTTGACAATGATCTTATTCAACACATTCATCTGGAGAATAACATTCTTTTTCCACGGTTTAAATCGATCACACATAATTAGTAACACATGGAACTGAATCAGGAAATATTAAGTGATCTGATTGTTCACATGAAATATGCACGCTACTTACCTGAGTTAACGCGTAGGGAGACGTGGCCGGAGATCTGTCATCGCTATGAAGAGATGATGATCGAAAAATATCCTCATCTCAAAGAAGATATACAGCAGTGGATGCAATTTGTATACGATAAAAAAGTGTTGCCTTCTATGCGTGCTATGCAATTTGCGGGTCCGGCCATTGCTCGTAATCATAGTCGTATTTATAATTGCGCCTATCTGCCCATCGATGACATTCGTGCTTTTTCAGAAACACTGTTTCTGTTATTGGGGGGTACCGGTGTGGGTTACTCAGTGCAAGGTCATCATGTGGAAAAACTTCCACCTATAAAGAAAGCCGAAAAGACAAAAAAATTTCTCATTGGTGACAGCCTGGAAGGATGGGCGGATGCCGTAAAGGTCCTGCTGAAAAGTTATTTTGGATTCAGTAGTTATTTGCCTGAGTTCGATTACTCAGACATCCGGCCTAAAGGAGCTCGTCTGGTTACTGCCGGTGGTAAAGCCCCCGGACCTGAGCCATTGAAAATTTGCGTTGCTCATGTTCAGGCAGTTCTTGATCGCAAGCAGCAGGGAGAAAAATTAACTCCACTGGAGTGTCATGATATCTTGTGCTACCTCGCCAATGCGGTCTTGGCTGGAGGTATCCGCAGAAGCGCCATGATTGCCATGTTCTCATCGGACGATGAAGAGATGCTCACCTGCAAGTTTGGTAACTGGTGGGAGCTGAATGAACAACGCGGTCGCGCCAATAATTCAGTGGTGCTACCCCGTGAAACGACTACGCGTAGCGAGTTTTTTACCCTCTGGAAAAAAATAGAACTCTCGGGTTCGGGTGAGCCCGGATTTTATTTTACCAACGATATTGACTGGGGAACAAATCCATGCTGCGAAATTGCACTGCGACCTTTTCAGTTTTGCAATCTGTGTGAAGTGAATGTGTCGGATATTTTTAGTCAGCACGAATTAAATGAACGCGCAAAGGCAGCTGCTTTTTTAGGAACCTTGCAGGCAGGGTTCACCAACTTCCATTACTTGCGTGATGTGTGGAAGGAAACTACCGAACAGGATGCACTCATTGGTGTGGGCATGACGGGCATTGCCAGCGGAAGAATTTTAAAATATGATTTGCGCGAAGCAGCTGAAGAAGTGAAGCACATGAATCTGGATGTGTCTTCCAGAATCGGAATTCAGTTTGCCGCCCGTTGTGCTACCATTAAACCATCAGGCACGACCTCGTTAGTGTTAGGTACATCATCTGGTATTCACGCCTGGCACCATGATTTTTATTTGCGGAGAGTACGGATTGGAAAGAATGAGGCGCTCTACCAGTATTTATACATTACGCATCCTGAGTTGTTGGAAGATGATCAACTGAACAGCAAGCAGGCGATCATTTGTATTCCACAGAAAGCACCCCAGGTAAGTATTTTACGCACGGAAGATGTGATGGACTTGCTGGAGCGAATCAAGAAGTTCAATGCCGAATGGGTGCGCAACGGATTCAGAAGAGGAAGCAATGCCAACAATGTATCGGCTACGGTATCCATTCAGGAAGGTGATTGGGAAAAAGTGGGAGCGTGGATGTGGGAAAATAAAGCATCGTATAATGGCCTCAGCGTGTTGCCCTATGATAATGGCAACTATAAGCAGGCACCTTTTGAAGATATTTCTGAAAGTCAATTTAATGAACTGGAAAAGAGCCTCAAGTCGATCGATCTTACACGCGTGTATGAGGCCGATGACGAAACCGATCATAAAGGCGAAGCAGCTTGTGCCGGTGGTGCTTGCGCGATTGTATAGAGACTGATTTTTAGTATTTAGTAAGGGATGAAGTGTAGCTCCGGGCTATCGCTTACATCCCTTTTTTTGTACCTTGGCCCTGTAATTCAGAACCCATGTCCACACAAACCCGCAGAACTTTTTTAACCGCTCTCTCCATGCTGGCCATGGGAGTTACCGCATTCGCCAAACCTTTCACTAAAAAGAAAATGAGCAAAGCACCTTTAGTACACCATGTATTTTTCTGGCTCAAGAATCCTGACTCGAAAGAAGATCTTGCCAAACTGATTGTAGGCGTTAAGTCGCTGGAGAAAATTGAAACCATTCGCTCTATTCATGTTGGCGTGCCTGCCTCTACTGAGAAGCGCGATGTGGTGGACAACAGCTATTCCGTTTCTGAACTCATGTTTTTCGATGATACTGCGGGACAGAAAGTCTATCAGGATCACCCCATTCATCAAAAGTTTATTGCCGAATGCTCTCAGCTTTGGGATAAGGTGGTGGTGTATGATACGATGGCGGTGTAGATAAGAACTTCTGCCTCTTTTTTATCCGGGCTATATTTTCTTCAATCAACCACAAGGTTAAGTTGTGTTGTGCAACTTGAAATAAATGTAAGTACGATTCATGTAGTCGCGGAGTGCGATTGTTCAAAACAGGAAGTGCCATAATCATCATTTTAGATAAAGACACTTCGAAGGCGGCCTACCCCTACGATTCAAAGCGATTTTTCAATTTTTTATAAAACTGAGGCAATACTCTTGAGGACTGCCTTAAGCTATTTATCTTGCTGCCCGTGAAAAGAGAAATACTGATTGCTTACTTCTGCCTGGCGGGAATTTGCTTGATTTGGGGAACAACTTTTTTGGTGATGCGCATAGGAGTAATGCACTTCCCTCCATTTTTATTTGCGGCCATCAGGCAAATTATAGCGGGTTTATTATTATCCGGTTTTTTGTTTTTGGTGAAAAAAGAAAGTTTTCCATCCTGGAATGTTCTTCGCATTCAGGCTTTTCGTGGATTCTTATTGATCACATGTGGCAATGGCTTAGTATCATGGGCCGAAGTGTTTGTGCCCAGCGGTCTTGCCGCCATCATTTGTTCTACTATGCCGGTGATGGTGATTTTAATAAACCTTACGGTGAACCGATCGGAGGTGCCCAACTGGATTATTGCCTTAGGGGTTCTAACCGGATTGTCTGGCATCATGCTCGTGTTTAGCGAATACCTCGGTGACTTTGCCAATCCGAATTATCGCATTGGCATCATTTTAATTTTTGTGGCCACATTCACCTGGGCGATTGGAAGTATTCTCACCAAACGGAAAAATTATGACACTAGTCCTTTTTTAAATGCGGGCATGCAAATGTTCTTTGGTGGAATTTTCTGTTTGCCTTTCAGCGTTGCCTTTGATGATTTGAACCATGTGGTTTTTTCATCCGAAGTGGTCTTTGCACTTTCTTATCTTATCGTGATGGGTTCGGTAGCTGCCTTTAGTATGTATGCCTATACCCTGTCGAAGTTGCCGATCACAATAGCGTCATTATATTCATACATCAACCCCCTGGTAGCGGTGGTGTTAGGTTGGCTGGTATTGAGTGAAAAATTGAACCTGAAAATTGGATTGGCATTTTTGATTACAGTGATAGGAATTTATCTTGTGAATTATGGGTATCAGCGCCAGCAAAAGAAGCAATACGAATCTTCAAATTTGTAAAGCATGATTTCTAAAATTAGTTTCCATTCCAGTGAGTTAACGGAGAAGCCAGTTTTCTCTATTCTCATTCCTTCATGGAATAACCTGGATTACCTGAAATGCTGTGTGGAAAGCATTCGCAAGAACTCGCGCTATCAGCACCAAATCGTAGTGCATATCAATGAAGGTAAGGACGGTTCATTGGAATGGGTAAAAAATCAATCTCTCAGTTACTCATATTCAGAAGAAAACGTAGGTGTGTGCTATGGATTTAATTCCCCGGCAACACTGGCTTCATCGGAGTATATCGTATTGTCGGATGATGATTATTATTTTGCTCCCGACTGGGATCATCACCTATTGGAAGAAATCAAAAAACTTGATCACATTTATTTCTGCATCTGTGGCACCATGATCGAACATAGTTCTACGCTATACACCAGCATGATTGCGCCTCACAATTTTGGTAAAACGGTAAAGGAGTTTGATGAAGAAAGATTTTTAAAAGGGTACAGTTCATTTCCATTTGAAGATTGGAACGGTGCCAACTGGTATCCCATGGTGCTTCACAAAAACATCTGGAATCTGATTGGCGGCTTGAGCACCGAGTTTACACCAGGCATGGCTTCTGATCCGGACATGATGATGAAGTTATGGCATGTGGGCGTGCGATATTTTAAAGGGGTGAGCCGGTCGCGCGTTTATCACTTTGTTTCACGCAGCACAGCCCGCGTAAAAAAGAATGATGGAAATAAACAGTTTTTACTGAAGTGGGGCATTTCTAAATCCACTTTCTTTGATATGTACCTGCGGTTGGGCCAGAAGTTTATAGGTTATACACCCGACCCCGATGAAAATGGATTCAGAATAAAATTACTACGCGATAGAGTAAAACGATTGCTTTCTGTATGGAAAAAGTAACGCTCATAATTTACATGGTTTATTGGGCTGCCTGTTGAGCTTCGGGCTTTGAGCCACTCGTAGCTGAAAGCTCGAAGCTCATGGCTAACTAACCTTTTCACTACCATCCCTGTTTAATCACATCACAGATGTATTGCACATGCTCCTTCGTCATCTTTAGGTGAAGAGGCAGCACGATATAATTTTCTTCTACCGCATCCATGTTAGGCAGGTCATCTCTTCGTCCACCGAGAACACTGTATCGATCATTGCGATAATGAACCTGCCCCGATTCAATTTTCTTGTCACGCAGTGTGCGCATAAAACCCACACGATCTTTTTCTACGATGGCCGTACACAACCATGCCGCATGGGTCCGATCATGGGCATGTGTGCCAATTAATTTTATTCCATCAGCACCATTCAATCCTCTTTTATATTCTTCAAACAAGCCCTGGCGATACGATAGGGTCTGGTCAAATTCATGAAGTGCCGCAAGCCCCAGCGCAGCACTGATGTCTGTCATTTGATATTTGTATCCTACTTCTGTAATGTCATTTTCCCAGGTGCCTTTTTGTTTGTTGGAGCGGTCAATGCCAAACCAACGGATGCGCTCTGCTTTGGGCACCAGATCATTATCCTGAATAATCAACATGCCGCCATCACCCGTGGTAATGTGTTTAATGGCCTGAAACGAAAACATAGTGAACTGCGAAATTTCGCCAACATTTTTTCCTTTGTAAGTAGCACCCAGTGCGTGGGCTGCATCTTCAATTACGGGTATGTTATATTCTTGCGCAATGGCATGAAGTTCGTCCATGTCGCAGGGGAGCCCTCCATAGTGCACACACACAATGGCCTTGGTTTTTTCATTGATCAATTCGCGCACATGCTGTACATTGATGTTCAATGTTTCGGGGTCAACATCGGCAAACCGTATTTTCACACCCATGTATAAAAACGGAATGCTGGTGGCCGTGCAGGTAAACACGGGCGTGATCACTTCGTCACCTTCATGCAGTCCGGCAAGAATATATGACAGGTGGAGGGCATCCGTTCCTGAGCCTACTGCCAGGGAAGTACCGGGCCCCGCAAAGCGCTGCGAAAACTCTTTTTCAAATTGAGCTACACGAGGCCCCTGGCCAATCCAGCGTGAGTGCAATACGTTGGTTACTTCTGCAATGGCAGTTTCAGGAATATGCGGGTGAAAAAGAACAATGCCTTCGGATTCATTCATCACAGGCAATTCATTCATCGGTTTTTCTTTGTGCAACGGATCCATCAAACACCCCGTGATTTAAGAGGAGGTGCACAAATTTAGACCAAAAAAAGAAAGCTCCCGTAGGGTAGCCTCTTCAATATGAATAAATAATCGTTGGCTAAATATTTGGCTGCGGAGTTGTTCTCAGATAAGGCTTGATTCGATTATGGCCTTTCGGGAATTTAGCCGCGATATCTTCATCTTTTACAGCCGCGGTGATAATCACATCTTCACCTAGCTTCCAGTTGGCAGGTGTTGCTACACTATAGCCTGCGGTTAACTGTAAGCTGTCAATGACGCGAAGAATTTCGTCAAAATTTCTTCCCGTAGAGGCTGGGTAGGTGATGGATAGCTTCACTTTTTTATCAGGCCCGATCACAAATACGGATCGAACGGTAAACTTATCACTCACCTGTGGGTGAATCATATCATACAGGTTGGATACTTTGAAATCGGTATCAGCGATGATCGGAAAATTCACATGTGTTTTCTGGGTCTCGTTGATGTCTCCAATCCACTGCTGGTGTGATGTAACGGAATCCGTGCTGAGTGCTACCACTTTCACATTTCGTTTGTCAAATTCGGCTCTAAGTTTGGCCACGGCTCCAAGTTCGGTGGTACACACCGGGGTGAAGTCGGCAGGGTGTGAGAACAGAACCCCCCAGCTACTGCCTAGCCACTCATGAAATTTAATGGTGCCCTCTGAGGTTTCTGCTGTGAAATCCGGGGCGATATCGCCTAATCGTATGGACATAAAATTTTCTATTTAAATTGACCTCAAATATAGTCTATGGATTTAATAGTCTAATATTAAAAAGGACAAGTTATTTAAGAGCTTTTTGCCGCTGAATTATCCTGGCGAGTGTACTTTCAGACAGAATTCTAAGGGTTTCGTCCCTTACTCCGATGAAAGCATCACGAATACCGCAGGTTTTTTCATCGCGGCACTCTTCGCAGGGTTCATAATAATTAAGCGATACACAAGGTAGCATGGCAATTGCCCCATCCATGAGGCGGATGATATCGATGAGATTAACATCTTCGGGCTTTTTATAGAGGTAGTACCCTCCGCCTTTTCCTTTCTTGCTGAGTAGAATTTTTGCGTTCCGCAATTCAAGTAAAATAGCTTCCAGAAATTTTTTAGGAATGCGTTGTTGATCAGCTATTTCCTGAATATGAATAGGACCCTGTTGGTATCGCTCGCCCAGGTAGATGAGCGCGTGAATGGCATACTTACATTTTTTCGAAAGCATATTTTTTTCAAGATATACTTTTTATGAATAATTCTAATTTTGTTTCTGATAGATTAGCACTTAAATGCCGAGGTAGCTCAGGGGTAGAGCAGCTGATTCGTAATCAGCAGGTCGTGGGTTCAAATCCCATTCTCGGCTCAGCGTAAATCCTTTCGTAGTGATCGTTTCAAAGCCTCAAACCAACACGATTGTATCATTTTCATTCTTCCTGACGATCACATTGGTTGTATTGATAATGAATTTGATGGTACTTGGCCATGAGCCAGCCTGGTATACGTATCTCATTATTGTGCTATTGGTGCCCATTGCCGTGTTGGTTATTTATAAAATTTTTATCCGTTACAAAATCATACGGATGGGAAACAACCAGGTAGAAATCCACTACCCGGTGATTGGAAGAAAACATCAATATTCTGTGAATGACGTTGTGGCCTGGAAAGAAAACGTGGTGAAGACGGGAAAGAATTCAGTCTACAAGGAATTGGAAATTCGTTTTCACGACAGACGAAAGTTGAACTTTGGTTACAAAGAGCAGACAGAATACGATAGAATAGTGAGCTATCTCAGCCAAAAGGCAGCTAAGAAAAAGACTGACTAGACTTGTTCTGTTCAGATTGGTAAAGTTTCAAAACCTTTTTACTTTTGCCGGCCTGCCAGACGGTCAGGCTTCCCTCACTCTGTCAGTTTGCAGAGTTTATGCCCAGGTGGTGAAATTGGTAGACACGCTACTTTGAGGGGGTAGTGCCGCAAGGTGTGCTGGTTCGAATCCAGTTCTGGGCACATGAAAGTTCAAAGTTTAAGGTTTACGGTTAGCTGAATTAAAGTTAAAACCCGAAACCTTGAACTTTAAATTTTTAGCCGAAGTGGTGAAATTGGTAGACACGCACGTTTCAGGGGCGTGAGCCGTAACAGGTGTGCGGGTTCGAGTCCCGCCTTCGGCACAAAAAAAGTCGCTCATCAAGTGGGCGACTTTTTTATTGGCAGGTATTCTTACCCGTTCTATTGAGGTAGAATTTTTAAAATCATTCCGCCATCAACACCGATATACAGATACCCATCAGGACCTTGTATCACATTGCGAACTCTCCAGTTCATTCCTTTCAAGATACGTTCTTCGTTTACCACCAATCCATCGCGGATGGTTAATCGATTCAGATGCATCAGCACCATGGAACCAATAAATAGATTCCCTTTCCACTTTGGATATTTATCTCCGGTATAAAACACCATTCCGCTTGGCGCAATAGAGGGAACGTAGTAATGAAAGGGTTGCTCCATTCCTTCTTTCTGCATTAACCCTTCGCCAACGAACTTACCATCATAATCTCTTCCATAAGTAATTACGGGCCAGCCATAATTCTTACCGGGTTTAATAATATTGATTTCATCTCCGCCCATAGGACCATGTTCGTGTTCCCAGATTTCATTTGTAAAAGGGTTGATGGTTAAGCCCTGACCATTGCGTGTTCCATAACACCAGATTTCAGGACGTGCACCCGGAGTATTAACAAAAGGATTATCTTCAGGAATACTACCATCTTCTTTAATGCGCATAATCTTTCCAAGATGATTGGTCAGCAACTGTGCTGAATCTTGTTTCGACTGGTCAACACCAGCACTGACAAAAAGATAGCCATCCTGATAGAGTAATCGTGAGCCATAGAAGCTAGCGCGCCTATAAAATGGTTGAGCAGTGAATACTCTTTTTTGATGGATCAAACTATCGCCAGCGAGTGTAGCACGCATTACCCCGAGACTGTATAACGAGTCGCGTTTGTAAGAATAAACGTAAAACAACTCATGATTCGTTTTGTATTGCGGATGCGGAAGAATATCGAGAAGCCCACCATCACCTTCGGTATTTACAGTTGGGACACCTTTAACAAGTGTCTTCGCCCCATTTTCAAGATTGACAAGAATCATGTTGCCCGCTGGCCGGTCGGAGACAATCATGGTCTTATCATCCAGAAATGCCATCGCAAAAGGAATCGTTATGCTATCGGCAACTAACTCAAGCTGAAGTTTTCCATGTTCACTTTCTACTATCCAATTTTTCTTTTCTTGGCAGGATGATAACGCAATGACAACCAAGATGAAGAGAACGTAGAAAGGTTTTATGCTCATGACTTGCTGTTGGATTTTGGTAGATGAAGCATTTGAAGGATTCATGTATCGCTGCCTTGTATTACGAAGATTTTTGCCTTATTGCGATTTGCCTCGCGCTAAGATTGGCAAAATGGACACTACTTTATCATTTCGTGTGCCGTAAATAAAGTCATATAAGTCAACCGCGGGGTCGCAGTGTGGTACGATCACTTCAAGTTTATCTCCCACTTTATACGACTTATTGGATTTTTCGAAAGTGATGGTTCCATATTCATCAGAGCCTGCCATGTAATCAAACGTGGGCTCTCCAATTACGAATGCATTTGGCTTATTGAGCGTAAGTGCCTTCGAGCCTGAGTCAGTGATCAGGCGGCCCGGGTAATTGCTATTGATAATCGTAGTCATTACGGTTAACGATGGCGCAAAATCATCATACACGGTTTCATTTTTTTCACCGCCAATTTCAATGTACTGACAGTCCATGAATATGTAACTGCCCACCTGAACATCGGTAAAACCTGGTACGAGGTGCATGATGTTGTAGGTGCCGGTACCTCCACCGCTAAATATTTCCATGTTCAATCCAGCCGCTTTCAACATCTCATAGGTTTGGATGACAGGTTCAAAGTTTCTTAGTGCTTGCTCTTTACGTTGTTGAAAACCTGCCACGTGCTGTACATTGCCATCGTAAGCCAAAATACCTCGAAACTTAAGATTAGGCATTCGATCAATCAACTTTGCCAGGGATATAGCAGGGGCACCTGGTATAACACCGGATCTTTTGATGACGTCAATATCCATCACTACGTCAGCAACAATACCAGCGGCCTTAGCGGCATCCTGCAAGTCCTGCGCATTTTGAGGGTTATCAATGGCCTGTATGAATCCTTTGTATTTTTTTCTCAGCTCCATTGCTTTCTTGATCTTAGGTACGGTAATATTCACGCCCGTCATGAGGACCTGACTGATGCCATTGTCCAACATGGCTTTCGACTCACTAAGTTTTGCAGCACAAATGCCTACTGCCCCCGCATCCATCTGCATCTTGGCAATAGCCGGACACTTATGTGTTTTTACATGAGGACGAATGCCGATGCCAGTTCCCTTTAAGCGAGTATGCACTGTGTTGATGTTCTTTTCCATTTTGTCGAGATCAACACAAAGTGCAGGGCTGTCCAATTCCCATTTTGATTTGCCAATGTCAGAACTTGGCACTTCATTTTTACCAGTGGCCAGAAATGAGGGTAGCATTAAAGCAGCCGCTCCAGCAACCGGTGCCGCCTGCAGGAACTTTCTTCGATTCAAAAGATTTGTCATGGCTTAATATTTTGTGGTGGTTATTCCATTTGGAGTTGTTTGTTGCGTATTTAATTGCCCTTAAAATTTTTTGCAGAAAGACCATTCAAATCCCATACAATTTTACCAGCACGAATGGTAAGCTCTGATTCGAATTTTCGTGTGCCATTAATTTTATTTCCACCGGCATCGATGAAGCCATAGTTTCCCGTTAAGATGCTGATGACAGCAATGTCGGCAACAGAGCCTTCGGTGAGTGAGCCAAGGTCGTTTCGTTTTAATGATTGTGCGGCATTCCACGTGGCATGTTGAATAACATCAGGCACTTCCATGCCCATGTTCAAATATTTCGACATGATGTTGAGCATGTTTTTCATTCCTGAATTCATGCTGAAGCGATGTAAGTCTGATCCGAATGTATTGGGAGCTAGCCCTTGTTGCAGCGAAGGCATGGCTTCACTAAACCAAAATCCGAAGCCCCCATGACCAACATCAAATAAAACCCCTTTCTTCTTTGCTTCTAATACAAAAGGTCTCACTTTACCCTGATCATCCACCACCGATTCACGCTCCGTAATTTTTTCAAACGAGTGAGTGATGATATCACCGGGGCGCATTTTATTTAATTGATCTTCCAATGAATAGTGTGGAAGGTGACACTCCACGAGCATGGGCACATTGGCCATATTGCCGGCCTCCAATGCACGATCAAAAGGAGCCCAATCTTTTCCTTCGTAGTGACCGATTTTAATTCCAACGATGATGTCAGAATATTTTTGAACGGAAAGTGCAGTCATTTGCGCATTCATGTCATTGACATCTTCCTGATCTGGATTGCCAATCATGCCAGACCCCGCAATGTTTAAAAAAGCAAGAATTCGTGTTTGTGATTTATCGATCACGTTGCTTTTAAAAGTTGGAAAATTTCTCCACCCCGATGTTCCTGCATCCACTACCGTAGTTACTCCTGATTTAAAACTAAAATCATCAGGGGAGACGCTATAAATTCCATCGGCAAAGATGTCGGGTTTACTTCCGACAAACACGTGGGTATGCATGTCAATGAATCCGGGTGTTACCAGTAATCCCGTAGCATCAACCACTTTTTTGGAGTGTGTTGCAGGAATGTCTTTTGCCACTTTACTGATTTTACCTTCGGTAATAGCAACATCCATTTTCGTATCAATCTTATTTTTCGGATCGATAACATGACCATTTTTTATAAGCAAGTCATACTGCTGAGCATGCACGCAAAGTGATGTGCTGATAAAAAGCAGAATGGAAAGAACAATTCGCATGTTTACTTTTTCTGAAGTTCGGTTTCCCAGGCGGGAGCACTAATTCCATTGAGATCCCATACAATTTTTCCTGCGCGCACGGTCAATTCTGCTTCAAGCTTTTGTGTGCCTTTGAGTTTTGTTTTTCGGATATCCATAAAACCAAAATCACCCTTACGCAGATTAAGTACTGCCACATCCGCTTCGGTACCTACACTTAGGTTTCCGTATTGAGGTTTATTAATAGCGTTGGCAGGATTGACGGTTGTTCGAATAATCACATCCTGTAGCGACATACCCATGGTCAGAAACTTGGACATCACATTGCATAAGTCTTTCATTCCTCCATTCATACTGTCGGTATGCAGATCGGTACTGATTACGTTGGGAAGAAATCCTTGCTGAATGGCCGGTATCGCCTGACGCCATGAAAATGCGCCACCCCCATGACCAACATCAAAGATGATCCCACGCTTCTGGGCTTCAAATACAAATGGTTTCACTTTTAAGTTTTCATCAACAACCGTCTCGCGGTTAGCAGGTCCATAAGCAAACGTATGTGTAAACATATCACCGGGACGAAGGTGCTTCATGAATAAGTCTTCTATGGAGTTGGTTGGATTGTGTTCTCCAAAGTCAACCATGACTGGAACATTGGCAAGTTTACCAGCTTCTACCGCACGATCTACTTGTGTAAAGTCTCCCCAATAGTGTGCTGATTTTATACCCACGAGTATTTCCGGAAATAGTCGATTGATCATATACGCAGTTTGCTGCGGGTTCATGTCGTTGTTATCCTGTTCTTCAAAGCGGCTCGCCATGCCGGTTCCAACGATGTTGAGCAGTGCTAGTATGCGTGTCTGACTTCTATCGATGGTTTGTTTTTTGAAATCACGAAAATTCCTCCAGCCTGAACTGCCCGCATCCACTACGGTAGTAACACCCGCCCTAAAGGTAAAGCCATCGGGAGATAAACTTGTAAATCCATTAGCGATATAAGCATCGGGTGCATTTCCCTGAAAGGCATGCACGTGCATATCAATGAGACCTGGTGTAACATAATATCCGGTTACATCCACAACAGTTTTTGCTTTTTGTGGTGAAATGTTTGGAGCCACCTGATAAATCTTACCGTTGGTGATGGCCACATCCATCTTTGAATTAATTTGATTTCTCGGATCGATAACGTGACCGCCTTTGAGAAGAAGATCAATTTCTTGTGCATAAACCGATCCACTGCAAAAAATAATTAAGCAGACCGCCAATGTCGTTAGGAGCAACTTGTTGAGTTGAAGTTTCTTCATAATTAAAGTATTTTTGAAAATAAAATTTTATGTTGCCAACGGAGGTCCTGACGGAACCACAATGCGTTCACGCTTACTCTTATATTTATATTTGGTTGCCGTGAATTTCGCTGTTCTGTATTCCCCCATATAAATTTCTCCGGAAAATGAATCGCCAGAAAGCGTTCCGGAGAAAATAAAAGGCACATGATCAGCATCCCCTCGTTCTACACTGCGAAGTATAATTTTATCTCCTTCAATGGTGCCAACCAGATCGCGCACGGTAAATTCACCTTTATGTGATCCCACAATCCAATTGCCATCTTGTTCTAAGTTAAGCATGTGTTTACCCTTGCTGCTGAAGAACTCGATGTTTGCTTCCCAGCGGCCAGTAAGTATGGCAGCAGGCGCTTTCATGGTATCCGATTTTGCAACTCTCTTTTCGGTAAGGATTTCGAAAATGCGGTCGGCTACAATTTTATCATTTCCTGGTTGCATCTGGCCGGTAGTAATCTGAACTGATGTCTTGTTGTCATTGGTTTCACTGCCAATGGCAATACGAGGCTTGGTTCTGGCCGTTATCTCTGCAAGATCTTCACCGGTAAGATTAAGCTTGTCAGCATCCCACATGATATTGAGTACAGGCGATTTATTCGAAAGCTCGGTGGGTTCGAATATCGCAGAAGTCACTCCCGTAATGGTCGTTACTTTTTTGGAAATAGTATTCAAATACGAAAGCCATGTCTTCCATTCGGCAGCGTGATCACGTTTCTTCCATGTTTCCACAGCAGCCATCATCCCAATCATTTCTTCACGACCCACTTTATTATCGCGTCCCGGACCGTGGTGTGGTGAACTTGCCTGCCATGCCGACATGAGGATGTCTTTTTGACCCAGTAACAATCCTGCGCATTGTGGTCCGCAAATCGCTTTACCACCACTATAGCAAACTATGGTGGCGCCCTGTTGGAGATGAATATTCGGTATGGTGAGCACTTCGGCAGCGGCATCTACCAGTATCGGAATGTTTTTTGGTTTTGCAATTTTTGCAATTGCTTCTGTTGAAAGGGGTTGGCCAGGTTGTGATGCACCATAGGCCATTACATAAATCAGGGCTGTTTTTGAACTCAATGCTTTTTCTAATTCCTCAATCGTATCAACTGTAATCACCTTCACTCCAATGTTTCGGATAGCGTGATCATAGGTGTTTCGAGAATGCCTGGGGATTACCACTTCCGTTTTTTCAAAGCCTGCAAGGTCAGGAATGCGAACCAGTTTCTCAGGATTTCCTCCTGTGACACACGCTGCAGTTACGTGTTTCATGGCTGCCGCACATCCTGCAGAAACCATTCCCCACTCGGCACCAGTAAGTTCAGCAAGCCTGCGACCAATACCATCTGCCAGTTCATCATACTGAACAAAGTTTTGTGAAGCAGCTTCCATGGCAGCGCGCACTTCTGGTCGTTCAATGGAGCCACCGATAATGGTAAATGTTCCTCGGCAGTTAATGATTGGCTCTACTCCAATCGACCGGAAAATATTTTGTTGTGGCTCATCTTTTAAATCTGGAAGTAGAGCGCCATCTGCCGTATTGGCAAATGCAGATTGAAAAGGGAATATGGTACCGGCCAATGGTATCAGGGCAAGATTCCTTAGATGTTCTCTCCGTTTCATAAGATTAAGTTTGATAATTTACAATAAGTTAACGTGTTAATAAATCACTACAAAGCCATTGGTGTAATTGCTGAAAAAAACAACCAAAGTGTGAAGCCGGATAGATGAGAAAACCTTATTTTTTTATAACAAAGGCTTGGATGGGATTGCCTACTGAACCAACCAACAGCGTAGTTTGTGAAGGACCTGTAATGGTTTTGATTTCGCGTACATCGCCCTTGAGAATAATTCCAGATTTCTGATTGGGAAGATATTCGAAATTTCCCTTCCCCTTATTGATGAACACCATTCCGCGACTTGAACTGTTACGACCCAAGCGAACACGCACATAGGATTCATTTCCTCCCATAATGATATCGGGTAATCCATCCCTATTCACATCCGTAGAGGCGATCGCATAAACCGGTGACCATTGTGCTTGTGTTGGCAATTCTTTTTTATCGAAGGAGGTGCCTTTATTTTCAAAAAAGAGCGTATGCAATTCATTTGCTTTTAGAACTACGGTATCCGTTAATTCCCCGGCAGTAAAAATTTTGTCAATGGTTGCGTTGGCATAAGAAAGATAATCCGGGAAACGTTGCTTAAGAAAATTCACCTGGCCGAGAGCTTCATCACGACTTGCGTAGGGATAGGATACTCCATTGATGAAATAACAGAAGAACGGATCAACTTGCCCATCAAAATTGAAGTCTTTGAAGATCATTGTGGCTGGATGCTGTGCTGAAACTCCAAACTGATTATTTGTTCCGGCATTGCCAGCAACCAAATCGAAATCGCCATCGTTATCAAAATCATTTACTTCAAGGCAATTCCACCAGCCATTGTTAGCGTAAGGAAACCATTGCGAAGTTTCATCTTTGAATTTCCCTGAATGATTTATCCAAACTTGAATAGGCATCCATTCTCCGGCAAGAATTAAATCAGAAAATCCATCTTTATTCAAATCAATCACCTTTGCATCAGTAACCATTCCTGTATACTGAAGGCCGGGTGCAAGTTCCTCTGCTTTATTAGTGAAGTTTCCTTTGCCATCATTAATCAAAAGGAAGCTCCTTGGATTGACCGGATATTGTGCGGGGGTAATTCTTCCTCCCACAAACACATCAAGATCTTTATCACCATCGGCATCAAATGAAACAGCAACTGATCCAGCTTCTGTTTCAAGAGGCAAAGCCCCAACATCCTTTTTGAAGTTTCCCTTACCATCATTACGATAGAGTCGATCTTGTAACAATGGATCGCTCATATTATAAAGATAGCCGCCACCAACAACGTATAAATCTAAATCACCATCGGCATCAGCATCGAAGAACATGGCATTCTCATTTTGATAAACGGTATCGGAAGCAAATGAATTTTTTAAATCCGTTTTGAATGATCCGTTTTTCTGTTGTAGGAGTAGCGCACTACTTTGTCCCTTAGGGCCTCCGATAAAAATATCTTCAAGTCTATCTCCATTTACATCACCGGTTGCCATTTTAGGACCTGTATAGGAATACATGTGAGGAAGCAGCAATTGTCTTTTGAAATCATTAACCGCTGTAGGTTCATGTCTCCAACTGATAAGATTTACGGAATCAAACAATGGCTTAGTTGTTTGAGCAAGGGTAAGAATTACGTTTTGTTTGGCATCTTCAATGATCGGACTAATTTCTGATCCTGCTTTTATATTTTGGATGCTCTGCTTTTTTCCATTCGGCCAGATAATACTTATGGAGTCAAGTTGAGGGCCTTTGCCCAGGCCAATGGAAATAGATGACATCATGGATGATTCATAACCTCGCACAGGAGAAAATTCAATATACTGAGTATTCCCTCCGGTGTAGGCCAAAAGTTTCGTTCCAACGACATTCCTTCCGGGATTTTTCTTCAGCAAATCAATTTTAACATAATTAGCCTGTTGCTTATCGGCACTTGTATTTTTGTAAATGATCGATGTTGTATTCATACCATTCACCACCAGGTCCTGGTCACCGTCATTATCCAGATCTGCATAGGCAGCACCACTCGATTTATTTTTTTTGGTGATTCCCCATTCCTCGGTTTTGTTGGAAAAGGTCAGGTTGCCATTGTTCTTAAATAAATAATTGCCTTCGTTAATCGATGGCATGTTGTTTAATATGATCTGCACACTAACAGGCACTCCTGTTTGCCGCGATTTGAGTTGTTCATCAACGGTAAATTTTAAGAACTGCATGTTTGTATAGTCCTTTTCATAACCGTTGCTTACATAAAGATCTTTCCAACCATCACCATCAAAATCATTGAATAAGGCTGACCAACTCCAATCGGTATTCGAAATTTCAGCGAGTTGTCCGATCTCAGAAAATGTGCCATCGCCATTGTTGAGCTGAAGCATATTGCGGGTAGTTTGTTCATGAAACCCGGCACCTATCAGCAATTGATATTTATCATAGTTATCATCACCGGATGAAAGTTTGATGCGTTCATTGGAGGCAGGTAACATATCAAGCGTATAGATATCAGTGAGCCCGTCATTATTGATGTCGGCCACATCGGATCCCATAGAAAAAAGGGAAACATGATCAGTAGCTTTTTTAATGGTGTTATTGAATGTTCCATCACCATTGTTCATATACAAATAATCTTCTTCGTTGAAGTCATTGGAGATATATAAGTCCAGCAGGCCGTCTTTGTTCAAATCACTTACGGCTACTCCTAAACCAAAACTCAGCACATTGCTGATCAAGCCTGCCTGTTCAGATACGTTAACAAACTTTCCATTTTGATTTTGATACAGCTTGCTTCCGAATTTATTGCTCTTTTGTCCTTTAGCATTGTTGAGCAGAATGTTAAATCCGGCATAGCGTTGCAACGAGTGGTTGAGCACGAATAGGTCGAGATCATTGTCATTGTCGTAATCAAAGAAGGCCGCCTGGGTAGAGTAGGAGGTGTCGTCTATTCCATAATCGGTAGCTTTTTCGGTGAAGGTTAAATCCTTATTGTTGACAAACAAAAGATTTTTGCGAAGTAATGAATCACCCATAGCAGAGCGGCATACATACAGGTCAAGCCATCCATCCTGATTAATATCCGTGAAGGTAACACCGGTTTTCCATCCTTCGGTAGCTCCCACGCCAGCTTTATCCGTGATGTCTTCAAATTTGAAGTTTCCTTTGTTGAGATAAAGTTTGTTTGATTTTTGATTGGCACTAAAGTAAATATCCACCAATCCATCGTTATTTATATCACCAACGGCAACGCCACCACCATTGAAAAAATAGCTATATTTTAAAATGTGATTATCTGCGTTTTGTACTACTTCATTGTTGAATGTAATACCGGTTTCATCGGAAGGTAACTCCACAAAGAGAGTATCCTTCGCAGGTTTTGTGCATTGATTAAATAAGACACCAACCGATATCAGCCCTATCACCAAAAAGACTTTCTTATTCATTGTATTAATTCTTTGCACTTAGATAATTTGATAATCTGGACAGTAATCTAAGTGGATCACTATTTACGGGAAGATTTTCTCCTTGAGCATTTTGTTTGTACACCTGAATGCACCAGTTTGGAACTGTTTTATCCAATGATTTCTCTTTCCATTGCTCCAGAAGTTTCACACCGTTGTCTTCCATTCCACTTTTTCTTAAGGCAAAGGCGTTGACCAGCAAATTGGCATTGCTAATCATTGTCTTTTCTGTATTCAACGATGAATAGATTTTATCAGCTTCTGATTTCTTTTTCATTTTCTCTAAACACACAGCGTTGAGAAAACTTTCAAAGCGATCATCAATATCTGAATCATAGGGTTTTCCTACGCCAAGGTTTTCGGGCCATAGTCTGGCTTTTTCAATATTGGATATGGCTTGAGTATATTTCCCTTTCTCCATATTTTCAAATGCCATCATCAACAACGATTCGCGGTAGAGTTGACGGCCCTCTGTTGCACCTTCGTTCGGTAAAAATGTTTTACCGGTAAGTATTCTCAAGCTACTTGTATATTGCTTATTTAGCAGGTAGCATTTAGCTAATAAAAATGTGAGGCCATCATTATTTGAAAAGCGTTTTTGATAGTCAATCGCAATAGCCAATGCCTTTTGTTGGTTACCGGTGTTGAGATAATGATTGACTAATAATTTTCCATAGCGCCACTCATTCTTATCCAATTGTGATGCTTTGATCAAATTTTGTTCTTCATCAGCAGGAAACAGGGATGCTTTTGCCGCGTAAAATGGAGTAAATTCTGGATTACCGCATTGTTGAAACAATTCCTTGGTCTTGTCTATGTTTCCCGCATTCCAATGGATAAGGGCTAAAAAGTATTTAGGTTTCCATGTTGCAGAGTTTTGAATCGCCCACTCCATCACATCTGCAGCATGCACACGGTAAGGAAATATAAGTGTGGTTGAAGATTGATCGGCTTGCGCAAGCACCGATGAGTATGATGGGTCATTATTCTTCTTTAGCAAATATGCTTGCCAATATAGAATTTCTGCTTGCTGCGGAGCTTGCTTCAGAATGACGAGCGCATCTTGATAGCGATGGATGGTTTGATACCAATCCGCAAGATGAAGGAAAACCTCATCGGTCATTTCCTGCCTGATTTGTTTTGAGAAATCCTGTGCTGAAGAAATATTCCACAAAAGTTTTTCTGCATTTACAAAATGACTTAGCGGATTGATCGCTAAAATTTTATCAAATGAAGACATTGCTTTTTCTTTTTCTCCTTGCACACGATGTATGGTAGAAATGACTTGCCAGGCATCGATATTTTTAGGATGCTCACTAATGGCTTTCTGAGCATAATCAAAACTCTTCTTTAACTGATTTTCTCTGAAATGCAACTTCGCTAATTCAGTGTACGAAGCGCTACGATATTCCGTAGATGCCGAGGCTACACCAAAGGCATCTTTCGCATCAACGATGTGGTTCGTTCCTACATTCGCTAAACCGTATGCGAAATTTGCTGCCGGATCATAGGTGTTTATACTCAATGCCTCCAGCGCCAATTCACGCGCTTTTTCATAATTCATTTTCCTTAGCTGCAGAAAAGACATTTCAGTAAGTGCGGGTAAAAAATACGGGTCCTTCGAAACACATTCTAAAAATTTGTTTTCAGCTTTTGTATAGTCTCTGGTTTGCAATGCTCCTTTGCCGAGCGTGTAAAGCGCATAGGGTGTATCCCATTTGTAATCAGCCGGTAATGCAACAGGTCTCGAAAGACTATCAGCAGCAGGATTTGCATCAAAAGTAAACTTGTCGCCAATGGCTATGGTTATTTCTTTAAGATCGCCCGACCATTGTATCGAGTCTTTGTAAATCTGAAGTGGAATAAAAGAGATTTTTCGTTCTATGATTTTCTTGTCACCACTGGAAATGGTGAGCGTTTCATTTAGTGTTTGTAGCGGTGAGAATAACCACTTAAGATATCCATCTTCGGCTTTAAGATTTAATGATCCGTATGGATCTGCTTTCACAACTCCCTTTGTTCCTTTTATTGGGAACCAATATTCTGTCCACACATCAGTTGCGTAAGGAGTAAACCCACGGTGTTTAAAGGGTGTGTAGATACTCCCCTCGGATGATTGATTGAATAATCTTCCGGATTGTACCTCTACATATTGACCATCGATATCTGATAATAGATTTTCCCAAATCATACCTTGGCGGGAAAGGCCCCAGATCCAGATTTTCTTTCCAGGCTTTTCATCATACAATGAGAAGTGTCCCATGCCAAAGTCTTGATCGTGGTAAAATGATGCAAAGAAATCGGTGTAACTGCCGAAAACATGGTAAGACTTGTAGGTTCCAAAATTGTTTTGCTCATAAAAGGAAATATTCTTTTTATTCTCTTCATTGATTTTCCAGCTGGCGTATTCACCTTCGTGACCGATATAGCGAGTTCCAGGAAACACAAACTCCAGGTTTCCTTTCGCAGGCATGCCTACGTTCATCCATGTGTAGTATGGTTGTTCTAAATGATTTCCGTTGTGCCAGGTGGAACGTGTAGTAAAGTAAGCCTTGTCGGAGGGCAGATTTATTTCAATGGTCCAGAAAGTCTGAGTGAGTTTATCAAATGTACCTACATAGCAGCTTACGCTTCCGTCAGGTTTATTTTCTATTCTATAATCCACCGGTGTTGCACAATTAGGTGTATGCCCGATGATACCATAATTAGGTTCAATTCCACCGCTGGTCCAGGGACCACGCATGGCTACATCGCGAAACTTTATCACCTGATTATTATAGATGAATGGAAGTCCGGTTGATTTTTCCCAGGCTGACCAAATTTTCCCTCCTATCTCTGGCAAAACCATCAATTTGATGTATTGATTTTCAAGTTCAACCACCTTCCACTGCTTATCAACAGGCTTACTAGTGAAGCCATCAAACCGGAAGTATGGGTAGATCAGACTTTTGGACGGAATAGGGTTGGGGTCGCTGAAAGGATACGTCCTGAATGTTTTGCTGCTTTCCTTTATTGATGATGGGGACTGCGCATTAAGAAGGTGAAAGATCATTAAAGAGAACAGCGTGAGGCAGATTTTTTTCATAATAATGGACTGATATGCTAACAGATAATGGACAGTAATTTAAGAACCTTTCCATAGAGTTGACCCAATTAATTAATTAATATTTGTTTTTTTTCAGGCGGCAATTGAATGACAAACTCACTAAAGAATCTTTACTTTGTGACATACATATATATTGATTTGATTCGCTATGATATTGAACTTCATTTGGAATACCAGCCCCGATATTTTCTCATTTGGACCATTTCAGCTTAAATGGTTGACCGCTTTATTGGTGGTTGGAATTTTGGTTGGAAGAACCCTTCTATTTTTTATTTGTAAAAAGGAGAGTGCTAATCTTAGCGAAGCGAGATCGGTTTTTAATTTTACTTTGATTGGAGCGATACTAGGCGCACGTCTTTTTTATGTAGCCTTTATGGAGCCTGATATTCTTTTCAATAAACCAGCTCAGATTCTTTTCCCTTTCGAATTTAGCAAGGGTTTTAAGTTCGTAGGCATTGGCCAGTTTTCGATGCTGGGAGCGATTGCTGGTGTAATCATAATCTTGCTTATTTATGCCAGGCTTAAACGCAGACCGTTTTTATGGTTGCTCGATAAAGGGTTACTTCTTTTACTCGTGATCATAATTTTTATGCGTATCGGCAACTTGTTTCAATCTGAGTATTTCGGCAAACCGACCGATTCACCAACAGGTATTTTGGCGGTTAATAAAGTAGAACTGGGTTTGCTAAAAGTACCCTGCTGTGCCATGCGAAATCCTAATGGCGAAAACCCGCTTGATACGGTTTCAGTGAAGAATGGAAAGGCAATGCTTCATGATGGCGTAGGCTATGAGCCACTGATAGCTTATATCTTCTTTAAAGATGGAGCCACCGAACAATTGGTGAATGAGTTTCTGATTGGTGATGTTAAAACGTATTTATTTGAATTGTCGGATCAGATTTTTGAGCCTGGAACAGAGCCTTTGCACTACACCATTTTTGTTGATACAGCTAATAATTACATCGCACGCATACAAACGATTGGTTTAGCGCGGCATCCTCTTCAACTTTATGAGGGAGCTATATTTCTTCTTTTATTAATAACGTTGATCTGGTATTGGAAAAAGCACGTTAAGAAACTTCCGGCAGGAAGAATGGCAGGTTTGTTAATCATATCAATCAGCGGAATCCATTTCATAATCGAATTCATGAATGTGTTAACCAGACCACTGTTTAAGAGTGTCCCGTTAACAATAGATCAGTATATCTGTCTTCCAATTTTCTTACTTGGAATTGTGCTACTAGTCACTTCGTTCAAAAACAAAAAGGTGTAATCGATCAGATACACTAATTTGTTCGAAGTACTACTTGTCTAGTTGAATCGATCTTTCGTTTCCTTGATAGTCAGTAATCGAGACCGCTGAAATTTTTGAAGATAATTTTAATGAACGACTCGAATTGGATAAGTAAGTAGATCCATATTGAAATTCGTGTCGATACTTTCTTCCATCGGTTAACGTAACTGTAGCATAGGCATCATTCTCACCGGGTCGCACATAGTTTGCCGCCAATTGATCCATATAAGATTTTGTTTTGCCCGAGTTATTTCCAACAACAATTACGCCTTGCCCATTAGCCAGAATGATTTTAACCATTCCTTTTGAATCGTGATCTGATACGAAACCGCTTATGGAATTATGTATTGGAATGAAATTTCCTTTTCCATCTCCTTTTAATAAAAGCCCGATCATGGCATCGTCTCTGCCAGAGAGCACCTCGGGTGAATAAGAGTTGCCGCTAAGAAGTACATCAAGATTTCCATCATTGTCGAAATCTTCTGTGATCATTCCGTAGATGGGTCCGAATTGCGCCAACAGCGGAAGTGCTTTCATTTCGAATTTTCCATTGCCCATATTTTCCAGGTAGCTACTTTCAAAAGTCTGGCTGCACACAACGTAGGCATCGTCTAATTCTTCAGGCAAGAATGATTGTTCGAAAGTAGCATCTGCGTAGGCTGTAAATGTTCTAAACCTTCCACGCATGGAATTTATCTGATCGATAAGAATGTCTCGCGGATGGCCAACGTAATTTACACCTTGCATATAGTAGCTCATGATCGGATCAACGCGGCCATCATTATTAAAATCCTTTGCGTGAATGCAAAGAGGTTCCTTTGCACTGGCTTTGAAATGACTATTCAAACCGAGGTTACCAGCTAAATAATCGATGTCACCATCCATATCAAAATCACCGGACGCAAGAGAATTCCACCAGCCCGATGAGTTTTTAATGTCTTTGGCTTTTTCAAATTTCCCCTTGGTGTTTCGGTAAAACCGGATTGGTAAAAACTCACCGGTAATGATCAGGTCAATCCATCCATCATTATCGTAGTCACTCCATAAAGCAGCGCTGATCATGCCTGATTGACTTATATCGGGAATGATTTCCCGTGTGGCGTTTGTGAAGTGCGGATTTCCGTTTTTGCTGTCATTGCGTAATAAGAAACTTTCTGAAGGCATTGGATATTTACCAGGGGTAACTCGACCGCCCACAAAAAGATCAAGATCACCATCGCGATCATAATCAGCAGCGACTACACATGAACCACTTGATGTTTCTAAAGGCAATGTGTTTTGAGCAATGCTAAAATTTCCTTTACCATCATTAATAAAAAAACGATCCTGATAGATAGGAGCGTTGCTTGTCTGCTCGGTGTCGCCACTGGAAATGTATAGATCAAGATCTCCATCAGTATCCGCATCAAAGAGCAAGACGCCTGTATCTTCTGCCAGGCTATCAATACCCGTGGAGTGCTTACGAGTAAATTTTCCTTCCATGCTTTGAATAAATAAGCCACCTGAATAAGTTGCCGCACCACCGATATAGAAATCCTCCAGCCTGTCACCATTAACATCGCCAACGGCAATGCCCGGTCCGTAACGGGAGTTCATGTGAGGTATGGATGGCTGCACTTTAAAATCTATAAAAGAATTTTCTTTATGCTCAAAATCGATTCCTGTCTCATTGTCTGCTGTTTTGAAAAGAGTTTTTATTGACGGTGTAATTTTTTCTGTTCTTTTGCCTGCATCTTTGTAAGACACTTTAATGAGTTGGTTTGTTTTTGTGTTAGTAAGCAATTGATATTTTCCATCGGGCCAGATAATTTCCAGGCTATCAACAATATTATGCTGACCTAGACCGAAATGTAAAAATGGTTCTACAGTTGAAAGATATCCCCGGAAGGGTGAAAAATATTGATACTGTAAAGTTCCTTTTGTTTTTAGATAGACTTTTGTTCCAAAGCCTTCCCAATTTTTTTCAGAACCTTCGAAAGCAATTCGTAAATAGTTCGATTGACCTTTTTTATCGTTTGCTTTGCTTTCTAAAAGTGAAGCTTCGCCATCAATATTATTAGCCACTAGATCAAGGTCACCATCATTATCCAGATCAGTATATGCAGCGCCATTGGAGAAAGTGGGTTCTGTTAAACCCCACGATGAGGATTCATCACTAAAAGTAAGATCACCTTTATTTTTGTAGATGTAGTTATGAATTTTTATTCCGGGCAATTCATTTAGCAATGCCTGGCGTTGTTCTTTGTCAGCAGTGGGCAAGCCCATGTTTTGTTTTTCATCACCATACATGATAAAATCCAGATTCGTGATGTCTTTTCCATATCCGTTGGTGATGAACAAATCCTTGAGGCCATCATTATCATAGTCGGCAAACAAAACGCTCCAACTCCATTCTGTGGCTTCTACACCTGCTAATTGACCAATTTCACTAAACGTGCCATTGCCATTATTGAGTTGTAGTGTGTTGCGAACATATTGGGGTTCATAACCTACGCTTAGCCCATGTTCAAATTCATCATACCCGTTTCCGCGTGGTGTAAGTTTCCATCGCTTGTTGTCTTCGGGTAACATGTCTACCACGGCAATGTCCACCAGTCCATCATTGTTATAATCGGCAACATCGTTGCCCATGCTGTTAAACGTCTGGTGTTTGAGATAGCCGGATGCCTGGTTGGTGAAGGTACCATCCTGGTTGTTGATCCAGAGAAGATCGTTGGTGATAAAATCGTTGGAAGCATAGATGTCGGGCCAACCATCATCATTAAAATCAGAAACCGACACACCCAGGCCAAAACCTTCAATTAAAATTCCAGCCTCTCTTGTTACATCCGTAAAGGTGAGATCTCCGTTATTTCTGAATAGTTTGTCATTGGATGCGGCTTCGCCATTCACAACCTTAGGTCTGGAAGCATTACGACTATAACTGACGAAGGAGTTGCGTAAATGATACATGTCAAGATCTCCATCAAGATCATAATCGAAGAACACACTTTGTATTCCGAAGCCTTTATCGTTCAGTCCATATTTTTCTGCCTGTTCGGTAAATGTTAAATCGCCATTATTAATAAACAGCATATTGGCCCGTTCACTTTCCGGTGTATTGCGATTGCCGCCAACACTGATGTAGATGTCTTTGAAGCCGTCTTGATTGATATCTGCCATAGCAACACCACTTGCCCAGGTGCGTGTTGTTACCTGCGCGCTTTCAGTAATGTCTTCAAATTTCAAGTTGCCTTTGTTGATGTATAGTTTGCTGGAAGTCATATTACCACTGAAAAATAGATCCTGAAGTCCGTCATTGTTGATATCTCCTACAGCTATTCCGCCACCATTGTACATATACTCAAAATCGATAACTGAAAGTGAGTCTGCGTAGGTAATTGTGTTTGAGAAATGAATGCTCGATTCGATGGGACTTACTGCTTTGAATAATGACTCAGAATCAGGTTTGCAGGATAACAGCAGTACAGAACAAAAAACGAGTAGAAGTATTTTTTTCATCATGAAGCGTAAACGCCTATAAAAATAAAAGGCCAGTAAATTTACTGACCTTTTATTTTAAGAAACAGGGATTTTAATTTTTATCCCACCAGAGTGGAGTAGTGATCTTGTCTGCCCCTCCTAACAAAGGCACTGCCTTGTCAACCTCCTTGCCATTCGTAACTTTTTCATCGGTGATGAACGGAATGCGTCTAATCCAGTTGTTGGTAGGCGCATTGATATTCGCAGCCGTTGGTAAATCCGTGTTATCGGATTGTACAACCGGGTAAAGCTTGAAAGCTCTGCTTCTTCGGATATCTGCCCATGCTTCAACGCCTTCAGGGAACAAGGCCAGCCATTTTTGAATAGTAATCTGCTCTTTTTGCAGGTCAGTAGTGCCGCCAAATTTTATAGGAGCAGTTGAAACAGCAGGTGAATTCTGTGCATCCCCGGGTGCAATTGGTGTTGCAGAACTGTTGATATATGCAGTAATAGCCGCTGCATCGTTGATACCCCACTGATTCATGGATTCAGTGATACCATTATTGTAATATGTTTCAGCGGTTCCGCCACCCATGTTCCAGCCTAGCAGCACACCTTCAGCACGTAAGAACCACGCTTCTGCTGTTGCCATTACATTGGATGGAGTTTCCATGCTACCTGCCTTGGATTTGTCCCAGCGAGGTCCCTTATTCGAATTGTTAGCAGCCAAATTAAGGGGAAGTGCCATAGCAGCCGCTGAAAGACCGTTACGGAGACCATCATAGTTACTGGTGCCTGCAGCAGGGGAGTAGAATACACCTATGCGTGGATCGTTATAGCCTTTCAGTACAGACTCCATGGTTGAACTCATCCGGAACTCGTTCCAGTCCATTACTGTCAGTCCATTGAAGTCATCGCCTTTAAGCGTTCTGAAAATCAAAGCATCATCACCAGGGCTATCGGTTAAAACACCTCCGTTTGCTCCTGCTACAGCAGCTTCTCCTTCTGTTTTAGCTCTCGCAGGATCTACCTTTGAAATGCGGATAGCAAGACGCAGCCTTAACGTGTTTGCAAATTTGATCCACTTGTTTACATCTCCACTGTAAATGAGATCGAATGATCCATAAGGTACTTTAGTCTTATTGGCATTCAACGTGGTGACTGCAGCAGCTAATTTCTTGAACATATCATCATAGATCTTATCCTGGGCATCATAGGGTACTCCGCCAGTTGTTGGATCGACCACTTGACCAGCGTTGAAATAAGGCACAGGTCCCCAGGTGTCAGTGAGACGATGGAATGAGTATACCCACATGACCTGAGCGATGGCATACTCAGCAGAAGCAGGATCATATCCCTCAAATAGTGTTTGCAACTGCGGCACCACTTCACTGTAGATCGGGTTCCATGCTGCGCGAATCCAGTCCATACGGATTACCAAACGATCAGAAGGGAAATACGTGGTAGTATTGGAAAAATACTGACAGTACTGATCGTGGAAAAGATTCTGGGCAATCTGGTAGTTCCAGCCGTTATTGGTGGCTGTAGACTGAGCTTTAGAGAACAGGAAGGGAAGCTGAGAAGTTTCCAGCTTTGAAAGTGCATTCTTGTTGGTATTAATGTCATCAAATTCAGAAGTACACGACACCACCAGTACGATGCTGAACAGAAGCAGATAGCCTCCATACATTCTTAACAGGTTTATTATTTTTTTCATAGTAATTTTCATTCTTATTAAAGTTTTAACGGGCTTAGAAAGTTAACTGGAGGTTGAATCCTAAACTACGTGTTGATGGCAATGTTCCATAAGAAATACCCTGCCAGTTACCGTTACCCAAAGACATATCAGGATCGAAATTCATTTTACGTTTCTCTAATCCTGGAATATCCAGTTTGGAATATCCTCTGTAAAGCCAAAATAGATTTCTTGCAATTGCTGAAATCCGAACCACTTTGAATACGGAGTTTTCAGGCACTGGTACCGAGTATCCAATGGATAATTCACGTACTCTGAAGCTGGTAGCATCATACGTAAAGAATTCAGCTGAGCCGTAGCGACCCCCTGATGCAGTGGTCCAGAATGCCTGTGAGTTGATAGCGGTGGTTACATCGCCACCACTTGTATTTTTACCACCCAACATCCAGCCTCCTTCGCGGTAATTACCAGTTACCTCAGGAGCACCGCTAAAAGCAAGGAACATTTCTGTACCATCTACAACAGTTCCACCAACACGTCCATCAACCAACAGACGTAATGAGAAATTGTTATAATTGAAGGTGTTGGTTAAACCCATTGTTGCTTGAGGGTTGAAGTTACCAAGGTATCCTAATTCACCCGAGGTGAGAGAAGATAGCGGCTTTCCGTCAGGAGTAACCAGGTAATTTCCATTGTCATCTTTCTTCCAGTAAAATCCTTCCATATCACCATAGCTTCCTCCCTCCTTAATAAGCGGAGTTGCAGAGCGACCGAAACCACCCGCCAAAGTAAATTGTTTGGTTGTTTCTGTAAGTTCGATAATCTTATTCCGGTTCAGACCCAGGTTAAAATCGATATCCCACTTAAGGGCACCTTCTCTGAGTGGCGTTCCGTTGATCACAAATTCAATCCCCTTGTTCTGGATATTTCCTGCGTTGATGTACTTATTAGAGAAACCAGTTGCAACGGGTACACTGACTTGCAGTAACTGGTTGAAAGAATTGCTCTTATAATAGGTAAACTGTACTCCTAACCTGTTTTCGATAAATTTGGCCTCTAAGCCCAATTCAATATTCTTAACAATTTCGGGTTTCAAATCTGGGATCGCCTGAGTAGCATCTCTGAAAATAAATCCGTTTCTACCACCGGGTGAATAGTTATAGGTGTTATTGCGCAACTGGGCGCGGCCACCATTACCTACTTCAGCATAGCTGGCGTTCAATTTCAAAAATGAAATCGCATCTGGAATGGTAAACAAGTCAGAAAGAATAGCTGACACACCTACAGATGGATAGCTGAATGAGTGAGGACTGGGCAGTGTAGAACTCCAGTCATTTCTTAAGCTGGCATCCAGAAAGATGGCTTCCTTATAGGCTAAGTTTACCTGTCCGAATACAGACTGGGTTTGCACCTGAGAAGCTCCTTCATTGAATACCGGGATGGTAGCGAAGTTCAATCCAAACTTGTTGGTCACGTTCAAGCCATTAGCCGAGTTGTTTACCTGATAATACTGGTTATCCTGAATGATAGCACCAACACGGTAATCGATTTTAAGATCATCGGTCAGGGTGTTTTTACCCTCCAGCATGGTATCAAACCAGTATTGCTGAATATTGATTTCTGATCTTGAATAAGCACCACCTGCGCCTGAAAGACCAACGGAACCTGCGTTGAATTGTCTTGTGATTACATCCGTGTACTTATCCATATTGCCTCTTCCGCTCAGCTTCAACCAATCGGTGATTGCATATTCAGCAGATAAAAAGCCCATGATCCTGTTTCTCACCTCATCGGTTTTGGTGTTATTCACAATCCAGTAGGGGTTCTGATACAATGCCGTGTTGATTACAGGATAAGGGCCTTGTATAGGTACACCAAGATTATCGATCGACTGGTAATAAGTATCAGCATCAGCAACACTTACGTTGCGGGGAATCTGATAGATCGTAAGCGTAGGGCTGAGCGCTGATTCACCGGTTTCATATTTGTTATTAGTATTCTGAAGGATGTAATTCAATTTCGCATCCGTTTTGAATTTTTTACCTATCTGGTTGGAGACGCGCAGGTTAACAGAATGACGGATTAAATCGTTCTTTGGCAAGATACCCTGTATGCTGTTGTTGGTGTACGATAAATAAGTTTGCATCTTATCAGATCCACCGGAAATACCAATCGAGTTATTCAAGGTTACACCGGTTCTGAAAAAGTCCTTCACGTTATTTTCCTGTGCAGAGAAAGGACGTGTTTCACCCATCCAGGAATCTTTGGATGAACCATCCAGTTTAGCACCCCAACTTTCACCAGAATTTTTATTGTATGCGCCTGAATTTCCCTGGCCATACTCATTCTGAAAAGCTGGAAGCACGAAAGGTCTTTCAGTGGTGATACCTGAGTTGATGGATACCGATACCCTGTCTTTTGCACCTTTTTTGGTGGTAATGACAATTACACCGTTACCTGCTGCACTTCCGTAAAGAGCGGCTGCAGAAGCACCACGCAAAATGGTCATTGATTCAATGTCGTCAGGGTTAATATTGGATGCACCATCGGAACCTTGCAAACCACCAAAGTCGCTGCTTATCGTTCCGTTGGTTCCGTTGGTGATAGGCACACCATCAACCACAATCAGGGCGTTGTTGCTACCTTGTATGGAGCGGTTACCACGCAACACGATTCTGGCACCTGAACCCGGACCACCCGAGCCTTGAGTGATGACCGCGTTGGCAACTTTGCCTTGCAGTGAGTTTAATACGTTGTTAGCGTCTCTGACTTCCGTTAACTGTGTAGGCTTTACCTGCTGAGTTGCATAAACCAGGGTTTTTGTCTGCCGGGTAATACCCAGCGCGGTTACTACCACCTCGCTGAGTTGTGTAGCATCATCTGTTAGGGCCACATCAACCACTGACCTTCCCTGAAGGGAAACTTCTTTGGTCACATATCCTATAAAGGAAAAGACCAAAGTGCTGTTAGATACATCGGAAACATTCAAAGCGTAGCCACCATCCGAATCGGTGGCAGTACCAGTAGCGGTTCCCTTTACCAGAACAGAGACTCCTGGCATAGGAGCTCCATCTGTCTCAGAGGTAACCTTACCGGTCACTTTCTGCGCATACACTGACACGCTGAGAAGCATGATCAGGCACGTGAGCTTAAGTAATCGTTTTTTCATAAATAATAGTTGGGTTTTATTAGGATCTCATGCAACTCTGCACGAATCAATGAGGTAAATTAATTTTACTTTCAATAAAAACAAAATTTAATGTGGGAATTGTGTTCGCGCACAGTTAAATTGTGTGCGAAAACAGTAACGATCAATATATTTTAATGATATCCACTAATATTCGAATAAAAGATATTGCAAAAATGGCCGGAGTTTCTGAAGGAACTGTGGATAGAGTTTTGCACAACCGTGGCAATGTATCGGCAAAAGCGCTAACCAAGGTTAGTAATGTCCTTAAAAAGATACACTATAAGCCTAATTTGATAGCACGATCGCTCAGGCGATCCAAACACTTTCGGGTTTCTGTGGTTATTCCAGAACCAAATCTGGATCCCTATTGGGCTGAGGTAAATGCAGGAATCATTCAGGCGATAGGCGAATGGGGCCATTATGGAGTTACCATTGAACCTTTTTTTTATACCCATGATGGAAAATTGTCACTTGAACTAATATCCAACCAGGCGTTAAAGTCGAAGCCCGATGGGATGGTAATAGCCCCCATTTTTTATCCACAGGCCCTTCAGGTTTTTAGCCAGCTGCAAAAAAAAGGTATTCCTTATGTGTTATTCAATACGAATATTCCGGAGTCAAAGCCGTTAAGTTTCATTGGTCAGGATTTGTTTCAAAGCGGAAAACTGGCTGGGCAATTAATGAGTATTGGCCACGAAGCAACCGAAGAGATTGTCATCTTACATATTGGTGAAGATGTAAAGGACTCTGTTTATCTTATAGAGAAGGAGAAAGGATTCAAGGAATTCTATGAGAAGAACATTCACCATCCCTATAAAATAACAAGTCTGAATCTTGATTCGGGTGAAAAATCTTTTAGAAGTAAAATTGAATCCTTGATCTTGAGGGAATCCATCACAGGAATGTTTGTCACCACGTCCAAGGCGGTGTCAACCATTGCTCGTATTTTAGAAGATTATCCCAGCACCAGCGTACGATTGATTGGTTATGACATGTTGGAAGAGAACCTGAAGCATTTAAAAAGCGGGTTAATAAATTTTCTGATCAACCAAAATCCAAAGCGGCAGGTTTTTCAAGGGATAAGCCACATGGCCAATCATTTGCTTTTCAAAAAGGAAATTCCGCGAACCGAACTTTTCCCTTTGGAAGTAATAACGCAACAAAATGTTGATTCATACATCGCATCAGGAATTCATTAAAGCAACAAAAAAGAAATCACCACATAAAAAGTTATCGAATTGCTTAGTCACACCACAATGAACCAATAAAAAGTTAACCAGCCAGCCAATGAATAATGTATTAATATTAGTAGTTTTTATGATCTCCTTTTCCCGGCTTAGCGCTCAGCAACTTGATCGCGAACAAGTTATTTTTTTAACCCAGGAATGGAAGGGAGAACGCTATGCGGATGGCAGACCAAAAGTTTCAGATGCCATTTTGAAACGAATGAAAAATGTAGCCATCGAAGAAGCGTGGGGCATATTGAGAAATAAAGGTTTTAATAATCAGTATGATGGAAACTGGCAACGACTGCGTGATGATGAGCCTTTTGTTGGACGGGCCCTCACAGCTCAATATATGCCACTGCGCCCCGACCTTCAGGCACGCATGGTTGAAAAAGGAAAAAAAGAGGGACGGGTTGGCCCTATGAATTCATGGCCTATTGATATGCTTCAAAAAGGAGATGTTTATGTAGCCGACTGTTTTGAAAAAATAAAAGATGGAACATTGATTGGCGATAATTTAGGTAACTCAATTTTCTCTAAAACAGGCACCGGAGTAATTTTCGATGCAGGTGCGCGTGATATTGATGGCTTGGGTGCCATCACAGGATTCAATGCGTATGTGCGTGGCTGGCATCCTTCCTTTTTGCAGGAGACGATGTTGATGGGAATCAATCATCCATTGATCATCGGAGAAGTTACCGTGCTTCCTGGCGATGTTGTGCTGGCACGCAAGGAAGGAGTTGTTTTTATTCCGGCACACCTTGCTGAGGAGGTGGTGATCAACGCAGAATTTATTCAACTACGCGATAAGTTTGCCATAACCAAATTGAAAGCCGGTGTTTATACTCCTGGGCAGATCGACACAGCGTGGACAGATGCTATTAAGAAAGATTTCCTAAAGTGGGTGAAAGAAAATCCAGGTCTGGTTCCACTCACCATGGAGGAGTTAGAAAGTTTTATGAAAGACAGAACCTGGTAAATCCAATGAATGAATTTTTAAATTTTTATTATCTGCCTATAAACTAAACCGTATGAAAAAGTTCACCTTTATTTTATTCTTCTTGTGCTCGTTCCTGAGTGCTCAATCTCAAACCATTGACGTGCTTATAAAGAATGGACATGTCATCGATCCAAAAAATAATATTGATGCCATCATGGATGTGGCCATCATTGGAAACAAAATTATAGAAGTGGCTGCTAAAATCTCGAAGCCGGCAGTAAAAACAATTGACGCCACCGGGCTCTATGTAGTGCCCGGTTTGATTGATATTCATGGTCATCATTATTTTGGAACAGAGCAAGACAAATACTTGAGCGATAGCTACGCAGCTCTTCCTCCCGATGGGTTCACGTTTCGCGCTGGTGTTACTACCGTGGTAGATGCAGGTGGTGCAGGGTGGAGAAATTTTCTTGATTTTAAAAACCAGGCGTTTGCGAATTCTAAAACCAGAATGTTCGCCTTCTTAAATATTGTGGGCGCAGGTATGAGCGGAGGTGCTACCGAACAAAATCTAGCAGATATGGATCCTAAACTTACCGCAATGGTGGCAAAGCAATATTCTGATTTGATTGTAGGAATAAAGCTGGCTCATTATATGAGTTCGGAATGGGCACCAACAGATCGCGCTGTGAAGGCCGGTGAGTTAGCGGGCATTCCTGTTATGGTTGACTTCGGTGCTGCAAAGCCAGTGCTATCCTGGGAAACTTTATTATTAGAAAAATTAAGACCCGGTGATATTGTAACGCATTGTTATGGACAAACTGAAGGAAGAATGCATATTGTTGAAAATGGAAAGGTGCAAGCGTATGCTACGGCTGCACAAAAAAGAGGAGTTAATTTCGATGTAGGCCATGGCGGTGGTAGTTTCATGTTTGAACAGGCAATACCTGCCATCAAGCAAGGTCTTAAGCCTAATTCCATCAGCACCGATCTTCACACAGGAAGTATGAATGGTGGCATGAAAGACATGGCCAATGTAATGTCAAAATTATTGAACATAGGATTAAATCTAAACGAAGTAATTGCTTGCTCTACCTGGAACCCTGCTCAGATCATCAATAAGAAAGAACTGGGTCATTTGTCAGCGGGCGCATTGGCTGATGTTGCTATCCTAAGTCTTGATAAAGGAACGTATGGATTTGTAGATGTTGGTGGAAACAAACTGATGGGCGATAAGAAGCTGACATGTCAATTAACTATTCTTAATGGTGATGTGGTGTGGGATCTAAATGGATTAGCAGCGCCACTATATATAAATAAGTAATTGTCTCATGCGAGATTCGATCATTAAAATAATTTTCTTAGCCGGAGCTTCTTTTACACTAGCCAGTTGCGGAAATAATATTGAATTGCCTAAAGGTGATCTCGACAGTGGGGGCCTTGTTGTTCCTGGAGGGTTTGAAGTTGTGGTAGTAGCCGACAGCATAGGCAGCGCCCGCCACATGGCGGTCAATGACAATGGCGACATCTATGTAAAACTAAGAGGCGGTAAGCCCAAAGGGATTGTTGCTTTGCGCGATGTTAACCATGATGGGAAAGCGGACAGTGTAAAATACTTTGGCAACTACGAAGACAAAGGGAATTATGGAACGGGCATGCGACTTCATAATGGGTATATGTATTTCAGCACAGCAGGTGAAGTGTATAGAATAAAACTTGCTGCCGGCCAATTAGTACAAGACGGCAAACCAGAAATGATTGTATTTGATGATTATCAAAAGGATATTCATGGTTACGAACATATTGCCAAACCCATTGCATTAGATGATGCAGGGCACTTATATGTTTCTTTTGGATCACCCGGTGATGTGTGCCAGATAATGAATCGTATTCCGGGTGCTCCGGGAGAAGACCCATGTTCGCAATTGATAGAGCATGGTGGCATCTGGCAGTTTGATGCCAACAAACCAGGGCAAACACAAAAAGATGGAAAGCGATACGCAACAGGTATTCGAAGTATAGTAGCCATGGATTGGAACAAAGCAGACAATACTTTGTATGTGGCAGTGCATGGTCGCGATGACTTGAACTCACGGAATCCAAATCAATATACCAGATGGCAAAGCGCTGTATATCCTTCCGAAGAATTTCTTCGCGTTGAGGAAGGCACCAATGGTGGTTGGCCTTATTGCTACTATGATCAGGATAAGGGTAAGAGAGTTTTAAATCCTGAATATGGTGGTGATGGTGTTAAAGAAGGAAACGGAGCAGACTTTACTCAACCACTCCTTGGCTTTCCTGCACATTGGGCGCCCAACGATCTTTTCTTTTACACAGGCGATCAGTTTCCCGATCATTATAAAAACGGAGCCTTCATTGCCTTTCACGGATCAACGAACCGTGCGCCTTATCCTCAAGCTGGATATTTTGTAGCCTTTGTTCCATTTGAAAATGGAAATCCAACGGGCAAGTGGGAAGTTTTCGCTGATGGTTTTGTGGGTGAAAATCCAGTCGTGGATGTGAGTGATGCACCTTATCGCCCTATGGCCATTGCCATGGGACCAGATGGTTCTCTTTATCTGTCTGAAACCGTGAAAGGAAAAATCTGGAGGGTGATGTATAAAGGTGATAAAAAGAAATTTGGCGATGCCGACCTGGTGAAGATGGAACAAAGAAAAACGTTGCCCCATATCAGAACACCGCATGAGATCAATGACAATCTAAAGAAAGGACAAGTAGCAGGTGGGCAAAAAATTTATGAAACCTACTGCGCATCCTGTCATCAGCTTAATGGAAAAGGAGCCGAAGGTAGATTTCCTCCTTTAGTGGATGCTTCATGGGTGAAAGGAGATAAGACAAAACTTATTAATGTCCTGCTCAACGGCCTGGAAGGAAACATCGAAGTAAATGGAGTTGGCTATAATGGCGCCATGCCCAAGCATACATTTCTTACTGATGATGAAATTGCAGAAGTGTTAACGTACGTTCGAAAGAACTTTGGTAAGAAAGAAGATACAATAACGGCTGCTGAAGTAAGTAAGCTGCGTAAAATTAAACGATAAAAATCATTCACTTTTTTTTGTAGTAACTAAACAAAACTAACAATCATGAAAACCGACAGACGATCAATTTTCAAAAAAATTTTATTAGGAACCGCTGGCTTACTTGGACTATCAGCCACCCATGCAAGCGCATCAGCTAACAGCAAAGAGGATGACGAAATTAAAACCGGTGATGTGGTTTATGATCAGGAGGTGCCATTATTCTCTGGTTCTCAAGTGTATGGTGGCCTTGTTTACATCGCAGGAAAAGGTGCACACTTTGAAGGTGATATTAAAGCACATACCGATCACGTGTTGAAAGAATTGCAAAGTGAACTGGAGAAGGCCGGCTCATCAATGGACCGTGTTCTGAAAGTGAACGTTTATCTGAATGACCTGAAAGACTACAAGGAGATGAATGAAGTTTTTCGTGGCCGCTTTGGAAAGAACCCTCCCGTGCGCACCACCATTGCCGCTGCAGGTGGAATACCGGGCGATTCATTAGTTGAAATTGATTGTATTGCTGCTCTAAAAAAGAAATGAGATGACTAGGCGCAGAGATATTCTTAAGGGTTTAATGACCTTGCCTTTGTTGGGCGTTGCATCCGGTGAAACGTTAGCTGCATCTGATGCCAATAAGGACTATGATCGCGATTACTTTAAAGAACTTGGTGTTCGCACTTTTATAAATGCAGCCGGAACGTATACCGCATTAACAGCCTCCCTTCCTCATCCGGAAGTGATCAAAGCTATTAACTATTCCGCGTTGCAATTTGTAAAGCTGGAAGAGTTGCAAGACCGCGTAGGGGAGCGACTGGCAGAATTACTAAAGTGTGAAGGTGCTATGGTGACATCCGGTGCTTTCTCAGCAATAACATTGGGCACTGCAGGAGTCATTACCGGTGTCGATCCTGAAAAGGCAGATCGCATTCCTACTGACATGACTGGTTTGAAAACAGAAGTAATCAGACAGAAAAGTCATCGCGTTGGATATGATCATGCCATCCGAAATGCCGGAGTTAACATAATAGAAGTAGAAACAAGGAAGGAACTGGAAGCTGCCATCAATGAGAAAACGGCCATGATGTGGTTTTTGAATTATGGTAATCCTGATGGAAAGATTAAAGATGCGGAGTTCGTGGAGATTGGTAAGAAATATAAAATTCCAACCATGAATGACTGCGCTGCCGATGTGCCTCCTGCAGAAAACTTATGGAAGTACACGCAGATGGGATTTGACCTCGTATGTTTTTCTGGCGGAAAAGGATTGCGTGGCCCTCAAAGCGCAGGTCTTTTACTTGGAAGAAAAGATCTTATTCAGGCTGCGCGCAAAAATGCACCGCCAAATGGAAGCACTGTTGGACGAGGCATGAAAGTAAACAAAGAAGAGATACTTGGAATGCTGGTTGCTATTGAGGTGTATTTAAACAGAGATCATCAGGCCGATTGGTCATTGTGGGAAAAACAAATCAAACTGATTAACGATACAGCAGTGTCGATACCTGGTGTAACAACAGAAAATCATATACCAGCAATCGCAAACCATGTGCCTTCCATTCGATTGAAGTGGGATACCAAAAAAGTAAAAATCACTCCCGATGAAGTGCGCGAAGCGTTGCGTAAAGGACATCCTTCTATTGAAACGATGGGAGGCACTGAATCAGTAGATATAACTACATGGCAGATGATACCTGGAGAAGAGCGTACTGTAGCAAAACGAATTAAGGAGATATTACAACAGGCTTCTGTCTCTTAATCTTAAGACATCAGTCATGCTTGGGATTTTAAACGATGTAAAATAAAAACATGAAGCGCAGAGAAATAATAAAGAGATTATCATTGGCACCTCTCGCCACAGGTTTATTGGCTGGTACTCCACTCGAATCTTTAAACGCAGCACCACTTTCTGCAAAGCGGGATTTGTTCAAAGAACTAGGTCTGCGCACATTCATCAACGCTGCGGGTAATTATACAAGCATGACCGCATCATTGATGCATGATGATGTAATGGAAGCGATACAAAGCAGTTCAAAAGAATATGTCATGCTGGACGAGGTACAGGATAAAGTAGGGCAAAAGATTGCCGCTTTGTGCAAAGCCGAAGCAGCTATCGTTACGGCTGGCTGTTGGTCTGCTCTGGTATTAGGTACTGCTGGTGTGTTGACAGGAACGGATTCCAAAAAAGTATCTCAACTACCAAAGCTGGAAGGCACAGGTATGAAGTCAGAAGTGATCATTCAAAAAACACATATCAATGGATATCATCATGCGCTCACCAACACAGGTGTTTCAATTGTCTCGGTTGAAACAATTGAAGAAGCAGAAAATGCAATTAATGAAAAGACGGCAATGTTGTGGTTTCTGAACCGCGAAGCACCGGTTGGCAAAATTCAGCATCAGGCCTGGTTGGACCTTGCGAAGAAGTATAATCTTCCAACGATGATCGACATGGCGGCCGATGTGCCTCCCGTAGAAAATCTTTGGAAGTATAACATCATGGGCTTTGACCTGGTTTGCATTTCTGGTGGCAAGGCGATTTGCGGACCACAAAGCGCTGGAATCCTGATGGGCAAAAAAGATCTGATTGCCGCAGCTCGCTTAAACGGCCCTCCCGCTGGAGGAAATATTGGCCGCGGAATGAAGGTGAATAAGGAAGAAATGATCGGAATGTATGTAGCATTGGACAGCTATATCAACAGGGACCACGCCCAGGATTGGAAAATATGGGAAGATCGAATTGAAGTGATTAATGGCGCAGTAAAAAAAGTTCAAGGTGTCACCACGGAAGTGATTGTGCCTCCGGTAGCCAATCATACACCATCGCTGGAGATTTCCTGGGATAGAACAAAAGTAAAGGTGACGCGTGATGAGTTTGGAAAAAGATTGCGGAACGGAAGTCCTTCTATCGAAGTTATTGGCTGGGAGAGAGAAGACAGCATCAGGATTACCGTTTTTATGTTGAAGACCGGCCAGGAAAAGATAGTAGCAAAACGAATTCAGGACGAACTTCTTAAGGCTTCAACATGATGTTACTATCTTTCAACCAAATGTTCACTAATCACTAGATAATTTCAACTATGATTCGATCTTTATTTTTAATCATTATGGCAACTGGACTTTTATCAAACACCACGAAAGAAGATGTTAAAACCTATACAGTCAGGAAACTTCAAGGCAAAGAGATTGTAGTTACCGGAAAGGGCGATGATCCGCAATGGAAAAATGCCATCGAACTAACAGACTTTATTTATCCGTGGGAAAAGGAAACGCCTTCGTTCACATCATTCAAAGCCTTACATAGTAAGGATTGGCTCTATTTACTTTATAATGTAAAAGACGATCACATCAACGTGCTTGTAAAGACAAATGAAAAATCAGAAGTTATTTCTTCAGATCGCGTAGAAATCTTTTTCAGAAAAAACGATAAAATGTTGCCGTATTATGGCCTGGAGATGGACCCAAATGGTAGAGTGTATGATTATATGGCCGAATTCCACCGAAAATTTACTCCAACATGGTCGTGGCCGGCTGGTGACTTAATCATAAAGGCAAATAAAGTTGCAGATGGTTATACCGTAGAGGTTGCCATCAGCAAAAAATCCTTAAAGCAATTAGGACTTATAAAGGGAAAGTTAATTGAGGCAGGAATCTATAGAGGTGATTGTGTTGAAATAACAGGAGATAATTCAAAGATCAAATGGATCAGTTGGGTCAGGCCAGATTCGCCAACACCAAATTTTCACATTCCTTCCTCTTTTGGCGTGTTGAAGCTTGAAGGATAAAGTTGTGAATTGGACTTTGCAATAAATTATAAAATAGTTCTTAAACCAGTTTGGTTATCATTTAAGCATCCAAATGCTGAATATTTATTTTCTCAACATGCTGAAATTTAACCACCGTGTAAAAAAACAAAGTGTAAAAA
>CAZIOY010000008.1:0-86446 GCA_964540915.1 uncultured Ohtaekwangia sp. | reverse complement strand
AGATGATTAATCACAAATCATAGACTCTTTTTCGCATAAAATTTTAGTTAATAATCCAGTGTGGGAAGGGAAACTTGCCATTGTTCTTGAATTTTGTAACTTGATCTTCTCTGAATCCTAAACATTCTAAAAGCCTTCCTTATGAAAAAGACAGCAATGATTTTCGTACTGATTATCCTTTCACTTCGGGTTCTGGCACAAGAAGATGCCGAAAACTGTAAAGACCACCCGATGTTCAACCGCATGCCCAATACATTCATCGGTCAATGTTCACAAAACTATGATCAGGTAGACGTGCAAATGAGTCGTGAGCAATTGGATACAAAAGAATGTACTAGGATTTTTGTTGAATATTTGTACAACCACTATAGCGGTGTTCCTGCCCTGTCTTTCTTCCAGATCGTGAAGAATTACGAAAACGCAGTGATCAAAAAAGGTGGCAAAAAATTTTCTATGATAAAGATGCAGGTGTAGCCACATTTTTCACGAAGGCAGGCGGCAAAGATGTTTGGATTATGCTCAATGATTATAGCGGCACCAGAGAAGGAAATTACCAACTCACGCTTCTCGAAATGGAGGCTATGAAACAGGAAATAATAGCCAACGATATTTTAGACGCCTTGAACAAAGATGGCTTCATCGCTTTGTACATTAATTTCGAAACTAGAAAATCCACTATTCAATCCGAATCACAAGAAGTGGTAAATCAGGTTGCTCAAATGTTGCAAGCCAACGCCTCTCTGAAAATCAGCATTGAAGGACATACAGATAATGTTGGAAATCCTGCATCCAATAAAAGCCTTTCTGAAAACAAAGCCAAGGCTGTGATGGACGCACTCGTAGCCAAAGCAATTGACAAATCACGTCTCACGTCTAAGGGCTGGGGGCAAGACAAACCAGTAGCAGATAATCGCACCGAAGATGGACAGGCAAAAAACCGCAGAGTTGAAATCGTGAAGCTTTAAAAGTATCCTGATAATCAACATCACTATTGCCTGCCTTGGAGAAATTATAGATACAATAATACACACAGGACAGGGGAGAATGGATGCGATCAACGTAGAAGGACTCACCGGAGTGAAAGATTTTTGTTTCGGGCTAACACCACGCAGTCCCAAAGTGATTGATCTCACGCATAGCACCAAACTTGAATTTATCATGCTGACCAATTTGGTGCAGCTGGAGCGCGTTATTCTTCCTGTGGAAGCTCCCATCCAAATGTTGGATATCAGTGGGACTAATCAACTCTCTGCTGCAGCAGTAGATGAAATTATTAATGCGTTGTATGCGTCTGTCGTAGAGCACAATCAACAGAATGGGTATTTTATAGTGTATGCCAACTGGATGGATGGCGCCACTTCGAGTGATACTCATGACATGGTTGGTCCTCCCTCTTCGGGTTCGCTTACAAAACTCCGTGAGCTGAGAGATACCTACCATTGGACTATTATGCCCGATCTTTTGTAACATTAATTGACTCTTAAAATAACAGGTGACTATCCGGTTGCCTGTTATTTTTTTTACCGGAAGCGAGAGACAAGGGTGGCTTGCGTTACCGATGTTAAACTAACTTTTTAGCGAAATCGCAAAAATGGTCTACGCATTTTGCCAGGCAGGCTTGCTCAAATTCTTAGAAAAACCGGGAAAGAAGTAAGGTATTTTTTTATGCAGGGTGCATAGGCCATCGTGACGAAAAAATTGCTTAAATTGTGGGACATAATGACATTCAAGATGAACGGAGTAAATTTAGAAAAAGAGAAGCTTGAGATTATAAAATGGGTGACAGGCCTCAAGGACAATACGGCTATTGAAAAACTGAGAATGCTTAGAAAAAACCCAAAAAAGTTGGACTGGTGGAATGAAATAACTGACGAAGAAAAAACAGCAATTGACAAAGGGCTTGCAGATATTAAAGCCGGACGAGTAAAACCACATAAGGAAGCGAAAAAGCTGTATGAGAAGTGGCTATAAATTTCTTTGGTCCGACAAAGCATTAGGAGATCTTCAAAACATCATAAATTATTTAGTTGAAAATTGGACTCAAAAAGAGGTTCAAGATTTTGCAAGACGATTGGAAAAACGACTTGAGATTATTGTTATTAATCCAAGGTTATTTCAAGTGACCACAAAAAGAAGAAATATAAGAAGATCCGTTTTGACAAAGCATACTGTTATTTATTACGAGACGAATAAGAGCTTAGTGACAGTTGTAACACTTTTTGACCCAAGACAGAATCCCAAAAAATTAAGATTACGGTAAGCCCACATGGTTATGTTTCATTTTTCTCTAAGACCAGATTAATCGACCATTATATTAAGAGCTTATTTGCTTTTCATTTCGGTGGACATTTGATGGTAATTATGACTGAATCAGCACAAAACTTAGAGTTGATAAATATTTTAAAGAATAAAACTATGGGACTAGTAAGAGAGCCAGAAGGAGTTGACTTTATAGTTAACAGCAGACCTTTGACAAAAAAGGAACAAGAGGCTTTGAGTAACTTTATAAAGGCGGATAAAGCTAAAAGACTCAAAAAGCTTTCGACAAAAAAAGAGCTTGGTAAACGTAAGGCTTCAACTACTAAAAGAAAGACGACTGCTTAATAAATGAGAACAGAGAAGGCGGCACTACACACAACAAAAGCTAAATGAATTGCGGGGTGTAGTGTAAGCTATAAGTTTTTATCTTCGTTCAACGTTTAGTTTCGTGGGATAGGACGAGTCAGCCCACCACTGTGCAAACACAAAAAGAAAAATGAAGAAACGCGCACTGATTTTCATTACGTTCTTAATATTTGTTTTTTGCACTTCCTGTAGTGCACAAAGCAAAACAGAATTACCCAAGGATAATAGCAAGTCCGAAACCAAAGACGTAATCACTTACACCGGAACTAACAATATTCTCGCACTATCAAACAAGATAGAAAGGGCAACCTTTGGATGGCTGCATTTGACGGTATTTTTCGATACGATGGAAAGTCTGTTACCAATGTTACAAGTAACGTGAGTTCGGCCCGCTTTTTTTCTGTTTTAGAAGATAGAAAAGGCAACTTGTGGTTCGGCTCTATTGTCTGGGTCAATAAGAACAATCCTGACATCAACATCAACCTGCTTTCCTATCAGTACTTTGAAGGTGTTGATCTGCTTGCAATTGAAGGGGTGAGTCATTCCATCGTGCTGACCTTGATGAGTGAAGTGGGACAAGGGATCAATAAGTTTGAATCGGCCAAGCAGTTCGCCAGTTGGCTGAGGTTGGCACCCAATAATAAAATCAGTGGCGGAAAGATTTTGAGCAATAGATATCCAAAGGAAGTAACCGATTGAAGATAGCTTTGAGAAATGCCGCCAATGCCATAGGTAATTTAAAGGACACAGCGCTATCAAATTTCTTTAAGCGAATTGCCTCCCGGAAAGGAAGAACATCAGCTATTTCCGCAACAGGCCTCAAGCCAGTCGTTATCATTTGGAACATTTTAGTGAAGAAAGTACCGTATAAAGCCGATACAGATTATGAGTTCCTGGATCAGAAAAGAAAGCGCAAAGTCATGGAAATGAAAAAGCTAATTCATAAGTTTGATATCACACCTGACGACCTCGGTTTACAATTGAATATCAACAACTTGTGAAACGTTCGTCAGAATGGGGAAAGGAGAATTACTTGTATTCTAAATATAATACAATGGCACGCAAAGAACGCAAAGAATACTGTTGCATTATCTTAGCGATCTTAGAGCCTTCGTGTGCTACCCATCAATGCACCAACTCTATTTCAATCGCCTTGATCTTTGCATCCAGCTCTTCGCTTATCTTCTTAAAATCTGCTTTTGAATTCAACTTCGCGCTCACGCTGATATAGAACTTGATCTTCGGCTCCGTTCCCGAAGGGCGGACAGATATTTTACTTCCATCCTCCAGATAGAATTGCAATACATCCGCTTTGGGCAAACGGAGTGTCGAAGTTGTGTTCGTCACAAAATTCTTCTCCGTCTGAGTTTTATAATCCAATGCCCGCACCACGTTACTTCCAATGAATTGCTTAGGTGGATTATTTCTGAATGTTTCCATCATGGCTTTGATCTGCTGCTCACCTTCAGCGCCTTTGCGCACGAGGTTGATCAACCCTTCTTTGTAATAGCCGAAGTCGATATACATTTGAATCAACCAGTCATAAAGTGTGTGACCATCATCTTTCGCGGAAGCAGCCAAAGCAGCAAAAAAAGCACAGGCAGAAACGGCATCCTTATCACGAACAAAATCACCGACCATGTAACCATAACTTTCTTCTCCGGCTGCGATGAATTTCTTTTTACCTTCCATTTCACCCATCAATTCTGCGATGTACTTGAATCCTGTGAGGGTATTGTAACAATCGATGCCTAGTTTTTCGGCAATGGTGTCAACCAGTTCGCTGGTAACAATTGTTTTGGCGATGTAACCGTTTTTACGGTCATACTCGCTTAGGTTTTTCATAATAAACCACATCATGAGACTGAATGCCTGATTGCCATTCAGCAGGAAGAAATTGCCATCATCATCTTTAATGCCAATGCCAACGCGGTCGGTGTCTGGATCGGTGGCCATTACTAATTCCGCGTTTTCTTCTTTTGCTTTTTTCAATGCCAACTCCATAGCGGATTGCTCTTCCGGGTTGGGCGAATGAACAGTAGGAAAATTGCCATCGGGCACACGTTGTTCTTCTACTACCTTAAGATTGTTAAAACCTAAACGGCTCAGACACTCAGGCACCATGGTGATGCCGGCACCGTGAATGCTGGAGTACACTAAAGGAATAGTAGCCTGACGGGCGATGCTCTCCTTTTTCGGAATGAGTTTATTCACTTCTTCATAGTAGGCATCTTCCACATCATTACCGATCAACTTGATCCTTGATGGATCCGCCTGAAACTTGATATTCTCAAAGCCTCCGATCGAATTCACTTCGGTAATTACATTCTTATCATGCGGTGGCACTAATTGAGCACCATCTGACCAATACGCTTTATAGCCATTATATTCTTTCGGATTGTGAGAGGCAGTAATCACCACACCGGAGTGACATTTCAGGTAACGAATGGCAAACGACAGCAGTGGGGTGGGGCGTAATTCCGGAAACAGGTAAACTGTAATTCCATTCGCTGAAAATACATCCGCGGTGATTTGTGCGAAGTAACGACTGTTGTTACGACTATCATAGGCAATCGCGACTTTGATATCACCGGTGATGGTTTTCTTCAGGTAGTTTGCGAGGCCTTGGGTAGCGGCACCAACGGTATACTTATTCATGCAGTTGGACCCAACACCCATCACCCCTCGCAGTCCACCGGTTCCAAATTCAAGTTCTTTATAAAAACTGTCAATCAGAAGTTTGGAATCGGCATGATCTAAAAGTTGCTGAACGCTTTTCTTTGAATCGGAATCAATGATTGAGCTGTTAAGCCATACCTGGGCGCGTTGCTGCGACTGCGTTAATAAGTTCATTTATATTTTGATTTAGCCAAAATTAGCCACAAGTAAGTTTGCGAACAAAAATACTTCCTGGCAAAGAAATACAAAATTCATGGCACGCAAAGGCGCAAAGAACGCCAAGGTTATTTAATTGTATTTCTTTACAATCTTAGCGAGGAATATATTGACTCACCTACACCAGAAACAAAATAGAATCGTTGAGCTACAGGGCAAAGACCCTATCTAGATTCCTATTGCATTTCTTTGCGTTCTTCGCGCCTTTGCGAGCAACTAAAATTACAGATTGCCTCTTAAACCTTGTTCTAATTCGATGGCTTCAAACAGGGCTTTGAAATTTCCTTTGCCAAACGATTTTGCTCCATTACGTTCAATGATTTCAAAAAACAAAGTGGGACGATCTTGCACGGGCTTGGTAAATATCTGGAGTAAATATCCTTCTTCATCGCGATCGATCAGGATATTGAGTTTTTTAAGTTCCTGCAGGTCTTCATGGATGTGTCCTACACGATCAAGAACATCATTGTAGTACACGTCAGGTACTTTTAAGAATTCCACTCCGCGCTTGCGAAGTTCCCTTACGGTGAAAATGATATCATCGGTTGCGATAGCAATGTGTTGAACCCCAGCGCTGTGGTAGAAGTCCAGGTATTCTTCTATTTGTGATTTCTTTTTGCCGCTGGCGGGCTCGTTGATCGGGAACTTGATATAACCATTGCCACTTGAGACCACTTTGGACATCAGTGCACTGTATTCAGTGGAGATGTCTTTGTCGTCAAACGTGATGAGCAGCTTGAAGCCCATTACATTTTCATAGAAATCCACCCAACGGTTCATCTGGCCAAGTTCTACATTGCCTACACAATGATCTACATATTTAAGTCCGATCGGATTAATTTGAAGTGAACTTTTTACGGCTTTGTAACCTGGAAGAAATGGTCCTTTATAATTCTTTCTCTCTACGAACGTATGCCAGGTTTCGCCATAGGTCTTGATAGAGGCAACAACTATTTCACCGAATTCATCTTGTAACGTTTTGGGTTCACTGGCCGGCTCAGCGCCACGCACGATGGTCTCATGAAAAGATTTAACGGCATCGTCAACCCAAAGCGCCAATACCTTCACACCATCACCATGCTTCTTCACGTGTTCTGAAATTTCAGAATCATGTTGAAGGCTGGTGGTGAGCACAAAGCGAATTTTGTCTTGTTTCAATACATACGAGGTGCGGTCGCGGACTCCCGTTTCAGGTCCTGCATAGGCGATCAGTTCAAAACCCATGCAATGCTGGTAGAACAAAGAAGCCTGCTTGGCATTGCCTACATAAAACTCGATATAGTCCGTGCCGTTGATGGGAAGGAAGTCTGTATTCATCTCCTTGAATATTATTGATGGTCAAATTTAACTCAAAATTATCAACAGAATTGAACAATTTTGCCTTTCATGCCGATGAATCCTGGCTGTAAGCGTCAGCATCTCGTGCAATGAAGTCTAATGACTTTTTTGGGTTTAATCATTCCAACCGTTTTTATTTCGGCTGTAATTCTACAATCTTTACGAAAATTTAGAATATGGACGTAAAAGCATTGGATCAGGCAGTTCAACAAATTGCGTTGAGAAGAAATGACTTAAAAAAGCTTGATTATAACAATCCCAAATATGATGACCTGGAAGAAGAACTTCATGATCTGGAAGATTCGCTTCATGTGAAGTTTGGTGATTATCTGGAGGAGATTCTTCAAAATGTTCATGATAAGTATTGCCCGGATACTGATGTATTGTTCCCAATCGCCTACCTGGCGAAGTCCTATATTGTAAATGCACAGGAGGAGTTTTCTGTGTCTAACAATGAGGGTGTTTTTGTGGAAGTGGATTCCATACCCGGTAAAGACACCCGTTTGGTGGTTGTGCCCAAACCTTTGCGTGTGATTCTGAACGTAGGCAAAGACCAGCAGCAGGTGGTTTGGACTGCGAAGTAAAAGAAGATTAATATGATTTTAAATGTAGGCAAAGAGCCGCAATAGATTGTCTACACTAACAAGTAATACCTAAAAGCCTAATTTGTTTCTCACCTTTTGAAGTAGAGTCCGTGCAATTACCCGTGCTTTTTCCTCACTACGCTCTAGCTGTTTTTCTAAATCTGCAAGGTTGTTCATGTAATGATTAAATAACGCACGCTCTTTGGCATATTTCTGAATGATCAATTCGTAGAGCTCTTGCTTAGCATTACCATACCCAAAATTGCCTGCCAGGTACTTTTGCCTGAGTGCTTCTGTTTGTTCTGCCATTGCGACTACTTTGTATAGCGCGAATACATTGTCCTTATCGGGATTTTTGGGAGCCTCTATGGGAGTGCTATCAGTTAAAATCGACATGATTTGCTTTCTCAGTTCCTTGTCGGGAAGGAAGATGTCAATGATGTTTCCATACGACTTGCTCATTTTTTGTCCGTCCGTGCCAGGAATCGTCATTACTTCCTCGGCAATGCGGGCTTCGGGCAGTACAAATGTTTCGCCATACAAGTTGTTGAATGAACTGGCAATATCGCGGGCCATCTCTACATGCTGACGCTGATCTTTGCCTACGGGTACATAGTCAGCATCATAGAGTATAATATCAGCCGTCATCAATACAGGATAGGTGAATAATCCCGCATTTACATCGGCAAGTCGGTCGGATTTGTCTTTAAAAGAGTGTGCATTTGCCAACATCGGGAAAGGCGTGAAGCAGTTCAGATACCAGGTTAGTTCACATACTTCGGGTATCCTGCTTTGGCGGTACAGGAGGTTCTTCTCCACATCAAATCCAAAAGCCAGCCAGGCGGCCGCTACGGCATTCACATTGGCCACACGCTGTGCTGCGTCTTTAATAGAGACCAATGAATGCAGGTCAGCAATGAAAAAGAACGAATCGTTGCCCGGTTGTTGTGATAGTTTGATAGCCGGAATGATGGCACCTAATAAGTTGCCAAGGTGAGGTCTTCCGCTGCTTTGTATTCCTGTTAAAATTCTTGCCATAGCGGTGCAAAGAAAGAAAGTTCATGCCAATGTTGGAACTAAATCCTGAATAAGAATTATTATCTTTGATACTAAATATTGAATCATGGATACGAACTTAATAAAACAGGAAATCCATCAGTATATTGATGGCGCTGATGAAAGGTTTTTGAATCTGATTTATGGAATGATTAAGGCTGATAAGGAGGAAATAAATCTTGACGATGTTGCTTCCGAAGAGATTCAATTAATCGAAGAGCGATTGGCTGAATATTATAAAAATCCGAACCATGGATCGAGCTGGGGGGAAGTTGAAAAACGAATAAAGGGTCGAAGAAATTAATAATCATGCCTCTTGCTGAAATTGACTTGAAAGATGCCTGGCAGTGGTATGAATTAAATAAAGTTGGCTTGGGAGATCAGTTTTTAAAAGCTGTGAAAGATAAATTGCAGCGCATACGATTAAATCCTGGTCAATATCCGAAAAGACATAAGGACGCCAGGGTTGCAATAGTGAATAATTTCCCGTTCCTCATTCATTTTTTAGAGCAGAGTGACAGGTTAGTTGTATTCTCTGTTTATCATTCAAAACGTAATCCTAAAAATTTATTAAAAAGAGCCGGCAAGTAATTACCTATGAAAAAGTTTTTGATTTTTATCCCTATTATCTTCCTGTCGAATACAGTTCTAATGGGCCAACTTGCCGAACCACTTTTCTTCAAAGAGAAGACCCACGACTTTGGTGAAATACTGGAGCAACAGGGTAATGCCGACTATGAATTTGTTTTCACTAATAACAGCGGAAGGCCCGTTCAGATTATTTCAGTCCAGGCTTCCTGTGGCTGCACCACGCCAGCGTGGACGAAAGATGCAGTGGCTCCCGGCAAAACCGGATTTATCAAGGCTAGCTTTGATCCCAAAGGCAGGCCTGGTTATTTCAACAAATCATTGACGGTAACAACCGACTTATCGGGCAGTCCGTTGGTCCTTCAAATAAAGGGAACCGTGGTTGATCACTTCGCAGTGAAAGATGAATCACTCACTGCTTCCAATGGAAATTTAAAACTCCGGAACAGTTCATTCAACATAGGTAAAGTTTTTCTTAACAAAGAAAGTTCGCCATCGGAATTTATGGTGGCAAATGAAGGGAAAGAGAAAATCGATTTTGTTGAAGTGCTGGCTCCAGCGTATATTCAGGTGACGACACCTCCATCATTGCAGCCGGGAGAACGTGGCGTTATCAAAATTAAATATGATGCAAAGGCTAAAAATCAATATGGATTTCAGTCAGACAATATTGAGTTGAAAACCACTGATTCGTCAAATCCTGTAAAGTCATTCTCTGTATATACTACCATTGAAGAATTTTATCCAACACTCACTGCAGATGAGTTGGCAAAGGCGCCTACGCTTTTTATTGCCCGGTATGAAATTGATTTTCTAAGAGTGAAGAGGGTGCCAACAATAGAGAACAGTGTTTCCATTCAGAATAAAGGAAAGAAGAACCTCGAAATAAAATACATTCAAAGCAACTGTTCCTGTGTGGTGGCCAGTGTAGATAAACAAATACTTAAGCCTGGCGAAACAGCGACACTCTTCATTAAGTTTATCACTGAGGGCAGGGCAGGAACACAGAATAAGGCGATGACTATTTATTCCAATGATCCGCGCAACCCTGTTCAACGGGTTACCATCACAGGCTACATCGAAGACTAACAAAGGTAGCTTACGATTTTCGCTGCGGCATTGCCATCGCCATACAATCCTTCTTGTACTTTAATGCTACGCTGGTAGTTCTTTTTAAAGCTGGCAATGATTTCTGCCTGGTTGGCACCGGCTAATACATTGGCACCGGCCTCCACCAACTCTACCCATTCAGTTTGGTCGCGTAGGGTGATGCAAAACTTTTCAAAGAAGTAGGCCTCTTTTTGTAATCCACCACTATCCGTCATTACCAGCTGGCAGTTTTTAAGCAGCGCCAGCATATCAAAGTATCCAACCGGATCAATGATATGTGCATGAAGTGGAATATGATGAGTTTCAAGAAATGCCTTGGTGCGTGGATGAAGTGGCAACACAATTTTTACTTCCTTATTGATTTCATTAAATGCTTCGCAGATGGCCGTAAGCCGCTGTGGGTCATTCGTATTTTCAGCCCGATGTAACGTAGCAAGCACAAAATGTTTCCCTTCTAGTTGCTGTGATTGGATGATCGTTGCGTGCGTGTCAATTTTTGATTCGTAATATTTCACCGCATCCAACATCACATCACCTGACAGTACAACGCTGCAATCAAAATGCTGAAATCCTTCCTGATTCAAATTATTGATGGCGGTTTGAGTAGGGCAGAAGAGAATCTTACTGATGCGATCGGTCAGGATACGATTGACTTCTTCTGGCATCTTCATTTCGAAGGAGCGAAGGCCTGCTTCCACATGGGCAACAGGTATATGTAGTTTAACGGCTGCCAAAGCACCTGCCAAAGTTGAATTGGTATCACCATACACCAGCACATAATTCGGTTTTTCTGTTAGCAATACTTCTTCAATTTTCTCGAGCATGCGGCCGGTCATGGCACCATGATCCTGCCCGCTGATCGCTAGGTTATAATGAGGACGAGGAATTTCCATCTCATCAAAAAATACCTGGCTCATGTTATGGTCAAAATGCTGACCAGTATGAACCAGTAATTCTTCAATACCTGCTTTTTTAAGTTCGCGCGAAACCATTGCGGCCTTCACAAACTGAGGACGAGCTCCTATAATGGTAATTACCTTCATTTAAAAAAATGCCGGTATGCCCGTGATCTGATTTCCCAAGATTAAAAGGTGAATGTCGTGCGTACCTTCATAAGTTACCACGGATTCCAGGTTCATCATGTGGCGCATGATCGGATATTCTCCGGTGATGCCCATGCCTCCGTGGATCTGTCTGGCCTCACGGGCTATTTCTAATGCAACGTGCACGTTGTTTCTTTTCGCCAATGAAATCTGAGGAGTGGTTGCTTTTCCTTCATTCATCAGAACTCCTAATCGCCAGTTAAGCAGTTGTGCTTTGGTAATTTCAGTGAGCATCTCTGCCAGTTTTTTCTGTATCAACTGAAACGAACCAATAGGCTTGCCAAACTGAATGCGTTCCATCGCATATCTTCTTGCAGAATCATAGCAATCCATCGCAGCGCCAATAGCTCCCCAGGCAATGCCATAGCGGGCGGAATCAAGGCACATCATCGGTGCACCCAAACCGCTCTTGCCGGGCATCAGATTTTCTTTAGGAACTTTTACATTATCAAAAACCAATTCTCCTGTCGCACTGGCACGCAGTGACCACTTTCCATGAGTCTCAGGAGTTGAGAACCCAGGCATACCTCTTTCTACAATTAATCCATGTATTCTCCCTGCTTCATTCTTGGCCCACACCACGGCTACGTCAGCACGGGGTGAATTGGATATCCACATCTTGGCACCATTCAGTAAATAATGGTCGCCCATGTCTTTAAAATTAGTGACCATACCACTGGGGTTCGAACCATGATCGGGCTCGGTCAATCCAAAGCATCCCAGCCACTCACCACTCGCTAATTTTGGCAAATATTTCTTGCGCTGTTCTTCACTTCCAAACTTGTAGATCGGATACATCACTAAAGATCCTTGCACAGAAGCAGTTGAGCGCATGCCGGAGTCACCGCGTTCAATCTCCTGCATTAAAATGCCGTACGAGATGTAATCCATACCACCACCACCATATTGGGTCGGGATGGTAGGACCAAAAGCACCAATGTCACCGAATTTTCTGACCATCTCATAAGGAAAATGAGCATGTTGCGCCCAGTCTTCTACATAGGGGGAGATCTCGCGCTTTACGAAGTCGCGGATAGAACTCCGGATGAGTTTATGTTCTTCGGTAAGCAAATCATCAATTCCGTAGAAATCAGGTTGCTCGTAACGATCTTGTTTCAGAGATTTTTTGGCTTTGAACGCAGTAGTGGATGGTGATGACATACAAGTTTTGGTTATTCTTTATGAATGGGTCAAATTTACGTAAGATTAACAATTCTATGGACAAATCTTCTCTCGATCCGGACCTTATTGAACAGTTAAAAAAGTTGCAGCAAAAGTATGCCGTCATGGGCCAGGACCTGTCTTCATACCTGGATGGCTTGCTCTATGCAGATTATCTGACGTATTGGGATTATATTCATCTGGATACCTTGTTGAGTTTACAAAATCCCAAGACCCAATTTCCGGATGAAAAAGTGTTTATTGGATATCATCAGATTACCGAGCTTTATTTCAATCTGATCTTGTGGGAAATAGAGCAGATAGCGACCAAAGAGAACATTGACGAGAAGTTTTTTGGCGCCCGTCTTACCCGCATGGTGCGGTATTTTGAATTGCTCGAGAGTTCTTTCATCGTGATGGTGGACGGCATGGAGAAAGACCAGTTCCTCAAATTCAGAATGTCATTGCTGCCGGCCTCGGGCTTTCAATCGGCTCAATATCGTTTGATTGAAATTTGCAGTACAGATATCATTAATCTGGTGCATGTTGAATTTAGAGAGGCGATGATGGAATATAGTGACATAGAACAACAAGTGGAGCATTTATATTGGCGCAGCGGTGCTACAGAGCTGGCCTCCGGAAAGAAAACACTTACTCTACAACAGTTTGAAGAAAAGTATGGAAAGTCATTCAAGCAAACCGGAATGAAATACCGTGACTGTAATATTCGAAAGATATATCTTCAGCATTTCCCTGATTCACCGGATGTAATCAAGAGCCTACGAGAGTTTGATCAGCTGGCTAATGTGCTTTGGCCATTGGCTCATTTAAAGTCAGCGGCACGATATTTACACCGCGATCCTGAAAATATCAAAGCCACCGGTGGCACGAATTGGCAGAAGTATTTGCCTCCGCGGTTTCAACGGATTATGTTCTTTCCGGAGTTGTGGAGTGATCATGAAAAAGAAGAGTGGGGCAAGGCAGGCGTCATGAAAGCTCTCCAGTAGCAGTACTCCGGTTTTTACTAACTTTACATACTTGCATTTTCGTATGAGAGCAGTACTAGCGGGTTTGTTCATCCTTGTTCCGTGTGCACTTTTTGCACAAGGGTTCACCCGCCATACCTATCATGATCCGGAGAAAAAAAATCTCAAAGAGATATATCAGGTAAAAGATACCATCAGCAATTTCCTGCAAGGCAGGTATATCTCCTATTTTCTCAATGGGACCATTGAATCCAAAGGCCAGTTTGTAAATAATGAAACCACCGGGGTTTGGGAGTTTTATTTTGAAAGTGGCAACTTAAAAATGCGGGGTGTGTTGAGGCAGAATTCCAATTATGGTCTTTGGGAATATTTTTACGAGAGTGGCCAGAAAAGTATGGAAGGAACCATCGACAATAAGAAGCGGGAAGGAATTTGGAAAGTGTATTACGAGAGCGGTGAACTAAAAGAGACAGGAGAGTATGTCAATAATAAGCGCTTCGGACTTTGGGAGACGTATTATGAAGACGGAGCCAAGCGGGGAGAAATTGAATATTCGGATGATCATGGCCGGTTCACAGAGTATTACCATTCTGGAAAAGTGTTTGCTGAGGGGCCCAAAGCAGGAGCCAGACAGGTGGGGCATTGGCGTTACTATGACGAAAGCGGAGTATTGCAAAGTGAGGGCGACTATGAGAATGGAAAGAAGCAAGGAGTTTGGAAGAATTACTATCCCAGCGGCAAGATTTCATTGAGCGGCAAATATGAAAATGATGTTGCTATAGGTGAGTGGAAATATTTTTTTGAAGATGGATCGGTCAGTTCAGCAGGAGAATTTGTTGGCGGCAAGAAAAATGGATATTGGAGTGCCAATAATCCCTTCGGGAAATTGAAAAGTGAGATCACCTATAACGGTGGCAGTGGTGAATACCGCGAGTATTATTCCAGTGGAAAATTAAAAACCAAGGGCCTGATTAGTGAAGGCAAAAATCAGGGTGCATGGAAATATTATTATGAAGGTGGAAAACTGGAAGGCGAGTGTGAGTTTGACAAAGGCAAGGGTAACTACAAAGGATATTTTCCTTCCGGTTCGCTTCAAACAAAAGGGGTGATTGAAAATGATTTGCGTGTTGGCACCTGGGAGTTATATGAAGAGGATGGGAAACTTTCAGGATACTATAAACCCGTGTATGATGGAGATAAAAATCTAGCCAATCAAATTAACGAGATAGCCAAGGCACAAACTAAAGTTACTAATTCTTCACGCAAAGGATTTTACTATTTTGAATCGCGTTACCGCGAATACAGAGGGGTGATTATGCAAGGCAATCCGTTATTCACGTTTGTAGGTTCTTTACCTATGGGGATTGAATTTTATAATGAAGAAAGACTGGGCCATGAATTTGAATTCGAGGCGATCCGCGATCCATTTTATACGGCCGATTCTCAGGTGGCTAAGAATCAGGTATTCCAACGCGGCTATGCCATTGCCATCAAGCAGAAGTTTTATAATCCCATGAAAATGGGTATGTGGTATTTTGCTCATGAGGTCAGGTTTACCAACCTGGGTCATTTTGCCAATATTGATTTTCCTCAAGTACCGGGCACAACGTTTACCGCCACAGCTTCTGAGCAGCGTGCTGAATATGGTGTTTTGCTGGGCGTGCGCCTCATGCAAAATAACCGGGGCGATGGGTTCACCATTGATGCCAATATCGGTTATGGAATTGGCTACCGGAGTTTTTATACAGAGTCTATCTTTGAGGAGGCATTTCAATCCGTTAATCAAAAGGAGTTATCTCAAACATTTCGGTTTGGATTGAATTTCGGATACTCCCTTTCTTTTGATGGCAGGCGCTAAGATCAGAACAAGATAGTTTCATTTTTTCCGTTACTTTTGTTTCCAAATTGAAAGGATAGATACCTTTCCTATGCACAAAACAATCGAAGTAAACCTTAGCCCACAGGAGGCTTTTGACGAGAGTCAATTCAAGCATGCTCTTGCGGGTAAACTTCATATTCCTGAAGACGGTCAACTAATCATTAACCCCATCAAGAGATCGGTGGACGCACGTAGTAAAAACGTGATGGTAAAAGTACTCGTGGAAGTAATTCCAGTTGAAGAAATTTATCCCACCATCACCTATCAAAAGAATTATCCGGATGTAAGCAAAGCAGATCCTGTAATTATTGTTGGCTCTGGGCCTGCTGGATTATTTGCTGCTATCCGATTAATCGAACAGGGAATAAAGCCCATAGTGATAGAGCGAGGCAAAGATGTGCAAGCCCGCAGGCGCGACATCGCGGCCATCAATAAACATCAGTTGGTTAATCCTGAATCCAATTACTGTTTTGGCGAGGGTGGAGCGGGCACCTATTCGGACGGCAAGTTGTATACGCGTTCCAAGAAGAGAGGGGATATCAGAAGGGTATTGGAGATATTGGTTGCCCATGGAGCACATGAAGATATTTTGTTTGATGCCCATCCTCACATCGGCACAAACAAGTTGCCTAAGTTGGTTGCCAACTTGCGCGAAAGTATAAAGCAGGCAGGCGGTGAAATTCATTTTGAAACCAAAGTCGTTGACTTCATCATTCAGAACGGAGAGATGCAGGGAGTGAAAACGCACGATGGCACGTCATGGAAAGCCGCTGCCGTTATTCTCGCGACAGGTCATTCTGCCCGCGATATTTTTCAATTGCTTCATCATCACAAAATCAAAATTGAGGCAAAGCCATTTGCCTTGGGTGTGCGGGTGGAGCATGCTCAACAATTGATTGATCAGATTCAATATCATTGCCCGATTGATCGGGGACCTTACCTGCCGGCATCCTCTTACTCATTGGTACATCAGGCTAAAATTCATGGGCAAGAGCGAGGTGTATTTTCATTTTGCATGTGCCCCGGAGGCTTTATTGTGCCGGCTGCTACATCCCCGGGCGAAGTAGTAGTAAATGGAATGAGCCCATCACGCAGAGATTCAAAATATGCCAACTCGGGAATTGTGATGGCGGTGGAAGAATCAGATTTCGCTGCCTATGTAAAACACGGTCCCCTGGCGGGCATGTATTTTCAGGCAGCGGTGGAGCAATTGGCATGTCAATCGGCCGGTGGAAATCAAACCGCACCGGCACAGCGTTTATTGGATTTTGTTGAAAAGAGAAATTCATCCTCCTTGTTGGATACTTCCTATCAGCCTGGTTTATCGGCTGTTAACTTATACGAAATTCTACCGGGCTTCATCGCAGAAGGTCTGCGTCAGGGGTTTAAAAACTTTGGCAGTAAGATGAAAGGTTATTTAACCAACGAAGCCCAAATTGTAGGAGTGGAGAGCCGCACTTCTTCTCCAGTGAGAATTCCCCGCGATAAGCTAACGCTTGAACACATAGAAGTGCCGCGTTTGTTTCCGTGTGGTGAGGGGGCAGGCTATGCCGGTGGCATTGTTTCAGCCGCCATGGATGGAGAGCGATGTGCGGAAGCAGTGGTTTTGAAATATTTAAAGAAATGATCTTACATTATGGGCATAACTAAAACGAAGAAGACGGTCATTATAGGTGCAACCAACAACCCTTCACGATATGCCTATGTCGCTGCCGGCATGCTCACCGAGTATGATCATGAAATAATTCCGATTGGCATAAAGAAGGGTGAAGTGAACGGAAAACCTATTTTAGACATCCATCAGCGTCCTTCCGTTTCTGATGTTGATACTATAACACTTTATATTGGCCCTCAGCATCAGCCAGAACATTATGATTATATCATGAGTCTGAAACCCAAGCGCGTGATTTTCAATCCGGGCACAGAAAATCCGGAGTTTGAAAAAATAATTGCAGAATCAGGAGCAGAAGCGTTGGAAGCCTGCACCCTCGTATTACTTCGCTCGGGTCAGTATTAATCTTTCGGATAAAACGCGATCACCCCAACGCAAATCACTTTCCATTTGCCATCCTTCTTTTCAAGAACTCTGATTTGCGATGTTTCATCATGAGCAATATTGTCCTTTACCTTTTGAGTATAATGCACATAAGCACCATTTCCGTATACCCGGATATCATGCCAGGTGCGTTCAAGGGTGATTTTAGAAGATTGGTGTGCCACATCAATGGGTCTGCTTGAAACCTGCGTTCTGAAATACTCATCAAACGACTTTGAAATATTTTCCCATCCTTCAATATAACTTGTTCCGGTCGAGTCGGAGTAAGACCAATAGGCATAGGGAACTTTCATCCACGTGTCTTCCCAATCCTTGCGATTCACGCTGAAGAATGACTGAGTTTCTTTCTCAAGGACTGCTTTAATGGCAGCAACTTCCTTAGGGTCCTGTGCCATGGCGGTCATGGCAGCAAGCACGCATACGCTGGTGATGAAGAAATATTTGTAAGTTTTCATATTATGTTTATTTAAAGAGGTTTCAAGTTCATTTAGTAGACTTCATTTAACCAATTTCAAAAATGTTAGTGTGGTGGGTATTTAGCGATTGCCCCCACACAGATCAACTTCCATTTTCCGTCTTTCTTTTCAAGCACTCTTATTTGCGAAGTTTCATCGCGGTCAATTTCATCATAGACCTTCTGCACAAAGTAGGCATAAGCTCCATTTTCGAACACCCTTATTTCAATCCATTCATTGGTAATCTCACCCTTTGAAGGCTTTGAATTTTTAAAGTAATCTGAATAGGTAGAGTTTAAATTGTCCCACCCCTCAATGTAACTTGTACCGGTAGAGTCAGAATATGACCAATACGCATAGGGTACTTTTAACCAGAGCGATGACCATGTTTTGTAATCCAGGTTCATAAAGGAAGCGGTCTCCTGTTCAATAACGGATTTAATAGCTTCCTTTTCGGGGTCACTTTGAGCTTCAGAAGGAGGCACACACAAAAGGATGATTAAGGCGCTTACGATCATTATCAGAACTGGGGAGAGTTTCTTCATGTTAAATTGACCATCAGGCCAACTTTAAACAATATAAAAAAAAACTTTAAAATGCTTATTCTACTTAGCATTAATAATCTGATAAAAAGTGATTTAAATCATAGTTATTGTATGGCACAATTGATTAGCTTGAACCACAAAAAACCTATTCCTATGCTCACCGATGAAAAAATAATCCAACTTAAAGAGCTTACTGTTAAACCCGGTAAGAAGATTAAACTCAAAGATTTCTCTACCAAGTACAAAGGCAAGACGTTGACCAAGGCAGATTCTGAGTTGATGTTAGAAAAAGGAAGAAAACATTTGGCCGAAGTGCAGGACGAGCTATATGCTCACAATCGCTACAGCGTGTTGATTATTTTTCAGGCGATGGATGCAGCCGGCAAAGATGGAGCAGTGAAACACATCATGTCAGGGTTTAATCCGCTGGGTGTGAAAGTGTATAGCTTCAAGGCACCGAACTCTCATGAACTTGACCACAATTATTTCTGGAGGCATGAGCAGGCCCTGCCAGCACGCGGTGAGATTGCGATCCATAATCGGTCTCATTATGAAAACGTACTGGTAACAAAAGTTCACCCCGAGTGGATTTTAAATGAGCACATTCCCGGAGTAGAAACCGTGAAGAAAATAGATAGCAAATTTTGGGAAAGTCGCTATAAGCAGATCAGACGCTTTGAAAAGAACCTTACGGATAATGGTACTATCATTCTAAAGTTCTTTTTGCATGTTTCCAAGAAGGAACAAAAGAAACGCTTTTTGGAGCGCATAGAAGACCCAAGCAAAAACTGGAAATTCTCTCTGGGCGACTTGAAAGAACGTGCCTTTTGGAATGATTATCAAAAAGCATATGAGGATGCCATGAGTGCTACTTCCACGGAAACTGCTCCTTGGTTTGTGATCCCGGCCGATGATAAGTGGTTTGCTCGCCTGGCGATAGCTGCAGTCATTGCCCGGCAGTTCGCTAAACTGAAGATCAATTATCCCGTAGTGAGTCAAGCTCAAAAGGAAGAGCTTCAAAAAGCCAAGCTGCAGTTGATGAGTGAGAAGGATGAAAATGGCAAAGAGAAAAAGGGCAAGAAGAAAGCAAAAGGAGTTAAGGTTAAGTCTAAACAATCTAAAGCCTCCGCCTGATTTAATCGGAGTGTACAACCACCTCCTTTTTTCGTAGCTGTTCAGTGATTGAGGGAAGCCTTTCTTTGGACGTATTATGCCATGGATTGTTTACCATGACTAACAATTTGATCTGATTACGCCCCACTACTTCAACAGGAAGCCCGGTGAGCTTATTGCTTGAAATGTCAATATTTTAAAGGTTATTTAACTTAAGTAAATCTACGGAAACGTGACTTAGGTAGTTATTATTGATGCGAAGCACCCTTAAGCCATCAACTTTCCTGATGCTTTCAGGCAGGTCGTTCAGTCGGTTATTGGATAGGTAAAGCTCTTTCATATTTGGCATTGAGCCAATGGCATCAGGCAGCCTGACCAGCCGGTTATTTGATAGGTAGAGTACCACCAGGCTTTTAAGGTTTCCAATCCGGTCATCAATTCGTTCTATCCGGTTAAAGTACAGGTCGATTTCTTTCAGGTTGACCAGATCATAAACACCTTCCGGAATAGAGGTAAGCTTGTTATTATAAAAAGACAACTGCTCTAGGTTTGTCAACGATGAGATTTTTGGGGATACGTTTTCGATCGCATTAAAATTGAGGGTCAACTTTATAAGATGTGGAAAGACCTCAATAGAGGCGGGAATGGTTTTGATTTTGTTTTTCTGCAATTCTAGTTTCTCAAGCGAAGAGGATTCTTCTATTTGATCATTTTCCAATGTCAGGTTGTTGCTACTCAAAAGTTGGCAGTAATAGGGCCCGGACAATTTGATCATCTAACAATGACAATTTACTAACTAAAGATTTTCCACGGGGACAAGGGAGCGGCTTCGAGGCAACTTGGACTTTGAAAAATAAATAACGTTGGACAAAGAAGTTGCCGACCTTCGCATTTTTAAAATGATTCTCCTCTGAATTCTTCCACGCATTTGGCACATGCCATAGCCGCGCAAACCAACCGCGACACCCAAGCAATGGCAAGAGCCGAACCCCACCGCGCAGACAACACTTGACCAATAAATTTTAGTTTTTTAAAAATCAATAAACTAAATATTTGACGACATTAGCAACAACTTATTGACTATGGACTCAAGCAATATTCTGAAGCAGTAGTATGTGCGGGCAGAACCTGAACAAGAACTCCGTACTATGCGCCTGCATGGACTTATAGCAAATAAAAGGTGATGCGGTGAAAGGGATTGATCTATTTGTTTTACTTCAAATTTTCATCGATATTGATATCCTAATTTCCTACACCTATGAAAGCTAAATTGATCGTATCCTGTTTGATGGTTGCATTAACAACATTAATATATGGCCAAGGATTTATCGCTGGCGTTGACAAAGACCAAATGGATCTCACTCTACTTAACAGACCGTGCGTAGTAACTTTATTATCGGGTGAGGAAATCAACGGAAAATTTGGCGGTGCACAGGAAATCAATGGTTATCTTGATAAAATTGTAATAAAGAAGGACAATGGCGAAAAGGCAAAATTTGAACCGGAAGACATTACGCGGTTAGCGATCAAGGCAAGTAAAGTAGCCAAATTGACTATGATGGCTGAATCTGCTTCATCAATAAAAGAGTTAACTAATGCAAACTTCGATGAAATTGCCAATCGTGAATACATCATCTTTGAAACGGCACTACGAAGTAATAAGGCGGGCAAACCAAGACTCATGCAATTGCTGAATCCAGGATTTGATGGTCAGATTAAAGTATTTGCTGACCCCAATGCCAAAGAAACCAAAGGATTAGGTATTGGCGGGATTAAGCTCACCGGAGGAGAGGATAAATCATATCTTTTTGTTCAAAACGGAGAGAAAGCGGTGCTTGTAAAGAAAGGTAACTACAAGAAAAATTTCTATGAGCTATACCAAAGTTGCCCGAAAATGTTAGCTGCATTTGAAGGAGAAAAATTGAAATGGGATGATGTGGCAGGCCACGTTTTCACTTATGATCAAATCTGCAAATAAGAAGGGTGATCTGAAACTGGAGATTCAGTGGTGGTTGACCACTTTATTTCGTTTATCAGTGATCACTATTTTTCGCGATAACTGAGCAATTCATTTCGCAATAATTTGACCATCGCATGCTTGTTATTCAGTTATTTATACATGAAAACTAAATAATGGTCGTGAAATAACTTTCACTGATCGCAACCTCACGAAAAGAGGAGATTAAGGGAAATGTAATCTCCACTTCCCCTGGAAGCCGTATAGTTTTAACATCTGATATGCTCAGCCTGGTAATACCAGTCGCATCGCGGTTCATTAAAAGACTATTGTAGGATATAAAATCGGGGGAGGCATAGTAGGTCTTTCTGTTTCCGGAAATATCCCGGCCAGCTATTTCCCGCATTTGTTTGAGCACACTGCCGGAAGAGATATTCAATGGACCAGCCATAATTTTTCGAATGTTGCATGGGTATTTGTGTAGTCAATTGAGTCATGTATCGAATTAAAAAATGGAGCTTCAGTTATTCGGAAATGATGCAGGGAAAGGCAGGAGATAGTTACAACCATGAAGGTTGTCAGAACGACAAAACTTTTCATAATTGGGGAAATACTATCTCAAAACCAATGATCAAGTCAATCATCTTCAAGGGTCGATTTTGCAAAGAAAAAAAGGCAGAAAAATACTTGGGTTTTTTACCTGAGAGATATCTTAAACGCCTATAAAAACCGTATTTTTGAAGGTTATAAAAAACCAAAATGAGCGAACAGAATCCAAAGAAGGAAAACAATTATTCAGCAAGTAATATTCAGGTACTCGAAGGGCTGGAGGCAGTGCGAAAAAGGCCGGCCATGTATATTGGCGATATTGGCATAAAAGGGCTTCATCACCTCGTTTGGGAGGTGGTTGACAACTCGATCGATGAAGCAATGGCTGGATATTGCGATGAGATTCATGTTACCATCAACGAAGACAATTCTGTAACGGTAGAAGATAATGGTCGCGGCATTCCTACGGATATGCATGAAAAGGAAAAACGCTCAGCACTCGAAGTGGTAATGACGGTACTTCATGCCGGTGGCAAGTTTGATAAAGACACCTACAAAGTATCCGGTGGACTTCATGGGGTAGGTGTTTCATGTGTGAATGCACTCTCATCTATGTTGAAGGCTACCATCTATCGTGACGGTAAGATGTATGAACAGGAATACCATCGTGGAGTGCCTCAATATCCGGTGCGTATCGTTGGTGATTCTGAGCGAAGAGGTACTACAATTCATTTTAAACCCGATGCGGAGGTATTCACATTAACGACAGAATATAACTATGAAACAGTTGCTTCCCGCCTAAGGGAGCTATCATTCTTAAATCCAGGAATAAAAATTAACCTGAAGGATCAGCGCGATAAAGATGAAAACGGAGTGCCAAAAAACGCTTCATTTTTATCTGTAGGTGGCCTTCGTGAATTTGTTGAATATCTGGACTCTACGCGTGAGAAATTAATCCCAATACCCATCTATATCGAGAACGACCGCAGTGAGTTTCCCGTGCAGATAGCATTGGGATATAATACTTCCTACAGCGAGAATCTGGTTTCTTATGTAAATAATATCAATACCCATGAAGGGGGAACTCACGTAGCCGGTTTTAGAAGGGCTCTCACACGCACACTTAAGAGCTATGCCGATAAGTCGGGATTGTTGGAAAAGGCTAAAGTCGAGATCAATGGTGACGACTTCAGGGAGGGATTAACTGCCGTTATTTCTGTGAAGGTGGCCGAGCCACAATTTGAAGGACAAACGAAAACCAAGTTAGGTAACTCTGAGGTAATGGGTGCTGTGGATATCGCAGTGGGAGAAGCGTTGCAGAACTACCTTGAGGAAAATCCCAAAGAGGCCAAACTCATAGTCAGTAAGGTAATCTTAGCGGCACAGGCTCGCATTGCGGCTCGCAAAGCCCGTGAGATGGTGCAGCGTAAAAATGTATTGTCTGGCACCGGCTTACCGGGCAAACTCGCAGACTGTGCAAGTTCTGATCCCGCTATTTGTGAGTTGTACCTGGTTGAGGGTGACTCAGCAGGAGGTTCTGCCAAGCAGGGGCGCGATAGACATTTTCAGGCGATACTACCTCTGCGAGGCAAGATCCTGAATGTGGAGAAAGCACAGGAACATAAGATTTATGAAAACGAGGAGATCAAGAATATGATCACCGCCTTGGGTGTAAGCTTTGGCACTCCTGAGGACAATAAGGCTTTGAATCTTACTAAATTAAGATATCATAAGGTTGTTATCATGACCGATGCCGATGTGGATGGAAGTCACATTCGCACCCTGATATTAACCTTCTTCTTCAGGTATATGCGCGACCTTATCGAGCAAGGTTATGTCTATATCGCTTTGCCACCGCTCTACCTTCTTAAGAAAGGAAGAGAAGAACGCTATTGCTGGAATGAGGAGGAGCGTGATGTAATCATCAAGGAACTCAGTAAGGGAGGCAGTGCGGATAGTGTAGGTATACAGCGGTATAAAGGTTTGGGAGAAATGAACCCCGAACAACTCTGGTCTACAACCATGGATCCTGTGAGACGTACCTTAAAGCAAGTGAATGTTGAGTCGGCTGCAGAGGCTGATCACTTATTTTCAATGTTAATGGGGGATGAAGTGGCCCCTCGCAGAGAATTTATTGAAAAGAATGCCAAATATGCTAGAATTGACATATGATCGATGATCATTCCAATGTAGGCACAAGCATGGCCGACCAGCCTCAGGATCTTGTTATAAAGCAGATTTATGACAGCAATTACATAAGCCGTGATCTCAGTTGGCTGAAGTTTAACTATCGCGTGTTGGATCAGGCCAAACATATTGACCGCAGCATCTTTGATCGTTTAAAATTCCTCGCAATCACCGCCTCTAATCTCGATGAATTCTGTTCCATCCGTTTAGGTAGTTTGTACAACTATATCGACTATGGAAAGGAGAGATTTGACTATAGTGGGTTACGGGAAAACCCGTTTTGTCAATACCTGATGAACGAGGTGCATCGATTTGTGCAGGATCAGAACGAGTATTACATCAGGAAGCTAAAACCGCTATTCGAAAAGAATAATTTTCGGATAGCCAGTTATGATTCACTTTCTCTGGACGAGGTGGCGAAGGTAAGTCGGTATTTCCACCAGACGATTTACCCGATGCTTACACCCATGCTGTTTGATAGTTACCACACGTTTCCGGTTCTAAAATACAACCGGCTTCTATTCGGTGTGATTACAAAGGCTCCGCAGGATGTAAACAATCAACTCAGAGTTTCATTTATTCAGGTGCCCAGTAATATCCCGCGTTTTTTTGAAATCATTCATGAGGATCGTTTCGTCTCCTTTGTTCCATTGGAGGAAATCGTCCGCAATAACATTCACCATCTGTTCAGGAATGTAGAAATTGAGGCGATCAACCTGTTTCGCATTAATAGAAATGGAGATTTTACACTGGAAGAAAGTGAAGATATTGAATCCAATTTTCTTCTTGAACTCAAGAGGAAACTTCAAACACGAAGAACTGGCAGGGTAGTGCGTTTGGACATGGAAGAGAACCCTAATCCATGGCTGGTGCAGCTTTTAAAGATTCAATGGGATATTGATGACCTGAATATTTTTCACATTCCCAAGCAGGGGATGATTGATTTTACGGGCATTAACCAGATCATAAATCACAAGGAGTTCACTGACAAGCGTGCGCCATTACACCCGCCTCGTCACCCGGTATCTTTTCCGGAATTTGGTACCCGTGATATTTTTGAAGTACTGAAGGAGCGTGATGTTTTATTACACCATCCTTTTGATTCTATGGATCCTGTGCTTGAGCTTATCGAGAAGGCCGCGGATGATCCGTTAGTATTGTCAATTAAGATCACCATCTATCGGGTTGCCAAGGATTCAAGAATAACTGCTGCGTTGTTGCGTGCTGCCGAAAACGGAAAGCATGTTGCCGTGTTGTTTGAGGTAAAAGCGCGTTTTGATGAAGAAAACAATCTTCGCGAAGCACAGCGATTGCAAAAAGCAGGTTGTTTTGTGATTTACGGAGTGAGCAGTTTGAAAACACACACCAAGCTTTTACTCATTGTGCGTAATGAGCCGGATCGTGTGTATCGGTATGTTCACCTATCCAGCGGAAATTATAATGAGATGACCTCGCGGTTTTATACCGATGTTGGATTACTGACCACCAGTGAAACCTATGCGCATGATGTTTCTGAATTCTTCAACGTCATCACAGGACATTCACAGCCAACGGCCTATCGGAATCTGATTACATCACCTCGTGATATGCGTATTCAGCTTTGTAATCTGATTAAACGTGAAGCTGAAAATGCGCGTCAAGGATTGCCTTCAGGAATTGTCATTAAACTTAACTCCCTGCAGGATAAAGAGTTTATTGATTCATTATATGAGGCGTCTCAGGCAGGGGTTACGATAAAGCTAATCATACGGGGCATGTGTTGTTTGCGGCCAGGGCGTTTGGGGTTAAGTGAAAATATTGAAGTTATTTCGGTCGTAGGTGAGTATCTTGAACACTCTCGTATTTACTACTTCCACAATTCAGGCAATCCGAAAGTGTATATAGGAAGTGCCGATGCCATGGTGAGAAGTTTTGACCGCAGGATAGAGTCGTTGTTCTCTTTGCAGCAAGATTTACTAAAAAGGCAAGCCATGAATATTCTCAAGTTTAACCTAAGGGATAATGTAAACTCCTATACGATGAAGGAGGATGGAAGCCATGTGATCAAGGAGCAGAATGGAGAAGCACCATTTAATATTCACAAGGAGTTCTTCGAAGTAACTCAGGATACCTTTAAGGATGTTAGCTTGTTCTAGAAGCGGCCTATTTTAAATTCAATTTTTTTCTGGGATACGTTCTTTTCAAAAAGATGTAACAGGATACCATCCTTCAAACCAACATCAGGAACCAGAATGCTTGTGGCGTGTGCCCATTCCATTACTTGAAGATAGATCCCTGTAGCGGGGACGATAACATCGGCCCGGTCTGGGTTCATTTGCAAATCATAGATGCGTTGATCCATGGTGTGACTTTCAATCATCTTCCGAATCTCCTTTACCTTTCTGATGCCTAAAGCTTGTCCTGGTTTTTTCTTAGCCAGTTCAAAAATCTTACTGATGTTTCCTCCGGTACCCACGGCCATTACTTTACCGTATTCTTTTTTTACATTATCCCTTACCCATTTCTCCATGTCATTCCACATTACCGGAGAGTCGTGGTGCTCAAGCACTCGCACAGATCCCACTTTGAAGGAACGGGTTTTAATTTTAATTCCTTTGACAAATAGGTTAAGCTCCGTACTACCACCACCTACATCAATATGAAGGTAAGTTTCCGTGCCTAAATAGGAGGCAATGGCTCTATTGATGAATTCAGCTTCTAAAAGACCGTCAATGATGTTAATAGTTACGCCAATTTCATTCTTCACTTCTTCCGCTAACTCTTGTCCATTTTCAGATTCCCGCATAGCGGAAGTTGCGCAAAACATATAGTCATCAACTTCGTAAAGTTCAAGGAGCAACTTATAGGTCTTCATCAGCTTCTTAAACTTTAACTTGCTTGTATCGCTGATGCGATTGTTGTTGAACACATCATGTCCGAGGCGAAGAGGAAACCGAACATATTCTAACTTTTTAAATAGCAGCTTAGGGCCTTTATCGTAAATGGTTGAGATTTGAAGGCGGATGGCGTTTGAACCAATGTCTATTGCAGCGAGTTTCAACGTGAGCGGTTAGTGATTAAAAGCACCGCAAAATAAGCACATTGAATCTTTATTTTTAACATCATTATGCTTTTCTTTGCATTGCTTATCCAGAAAGACTGAGGGAAAGGGCCCGTTGACGTCTTAGCAACCTTGCTCATAACTTGGTGCTAACTCCCTTCTGCAAAGAACAATCGTATGCAGAGAAGATAGGCGGCCACTCATCAGGCTCTTTCTGGAAAGAAACTTAAAACAGAAAGAGTGAATAACATCGCAGAAATTTTAAAGGAACGAATCTTAGTGCTGGATGGTGCTATGGGTACGATGATTCAACGTCACACGTTGGAGGAGGCCGATTTCAGAGGCGAACGTTTCAAGGATCATAAATCTTCGCTGAAGGGTAACAATGATTTGTTATCCATCACCCAACCCGAGATCATCAAAGACATTCACCGGCAGTATTTGTTGGCGGGAGCTGATATTATAGAAACCAATACATTCAGTAGCACCTCTATTGCTCAGGCCGATTATCATCTTGAGAGCATCGTCTATGATTTGAATTATCAATCAGCCAAAATTGCCAAGGAGGTTGTTGTTGAAATAACAAATTCAAACCCAAACAAACCTCGCTTTGTGGCAGGCGCTCTTGGGCCAACTAATAGAACGGCTTCCTTATCGCCCGATGTAAATAATCCTGGCTTCCGGGCCGTTTCATTTGATGACTTGCGCATTGCTTACAAAGAACAAGTGAAAGGATTGCTCGATGGTGGCTCAGATGTACTGTTGGTTGAAACCGTTTTTGATACACTCAATGCTAAAGCTGCATTGTTTGCCATCCAGGAATATTTTGAAGAAACAGGAAAACAAGTTCCGGTGATGGTATCCGGAACAATCACGGATGCCAGTGGTCGTACGTTATCAGGACAGACAACGGAAGCATTCCTGGTCTCTCTTTCGCACGTTCCATTATTAAGTATAGGCTTGAACTGCGCCTTAGGTGCAGCGCAATTGCGTCCATACCTGCAAGTGCTAAATGAAAACGCCCCTTTCTTTGTCAGCGCCTATCCGAATGCGGGTCTGCCTAATGAGTTTGGTCATTACGATCAATCACCAAAGGAAATGGGAGAGCAGATGGAGGAGTTTTTAAAAGAAGGACTTGTCAATATCGTGGGAGGCTGTTGTGGCACCACTCCGGATCACATTCGCGTGATAGCTGAAATCGCAAAAAAATATAAACCACGGATAGTCCATGGTCAACTGTCAATAGTCCATAGCTGATCATTATATCGTATGGCATTTAAGTTTGAGAATCTTAAGGTATGGCAAAGCGCTGATCAGGAATTCGATCACTTCTATCAATATTTATCTGAGCTTGTTAAAAGTATGCAAGCATTACGTAATTCAATTCACTAATGAGCCATCGACCATCGACCATTGACCATCGACCCCTTAAGCTGAGCGGACTTGAGGCGGTAGTCATTACTTCCGGTTCCAATTTTGTCAACATCGGTGAGCGCACAAACGTGACTGGCTCAGCGAAATTCCTTAAGCTCATTAAGGATGATAAATTTGACGAAGCACTCAGTGTGGCATTAGATCAGGTGCGTGGTGGAGCCCAGGTGATTGATGTGAACATGGACGAAGGTATGCTTGACTCCATAGCGGCCATGGTTCGGTTCCTTAATCTCATGGCATCGGAGCCGGAGATTTCTCGTATCCCTGTGATGATTGATTCATCGAAGTGGGAGGTTATTGAGGCAGGTTTAAAATGTTTGCAGGGCAAAGGCATTGTAAACTCAATTAGCTTAAAGGCTGGTGAGGAAGAATTTATAAGACAAGCGAAACTGGTAAGAAGGTATGGTGCTGCTACGGTGGTGATGGCGTTTGACGAAAAAGGTCAGGCTGATACGTATCAGCGCAGAATTGATATTTGTAAAAGGGCGTATGATATTCTTGTCAGCCAGGTTCATTTCCCTGCTGAAGACATCATCTTTGATCCAAATATATTCCCCGTTGCAACAGGAATTGATGAGCATAGAAATTATGCGCTGGATTTTTTTAAAGCCACAAAATGGATCAGAGAAAATCTGCCTGACGCTCACGTAAGTGGAGGTGTCAGTAATGTTTCTTTCAGCTTTCGCGGAAATCAGAAAGTAAGGGAGGCTATGCATTCGGCATTTTTATATCATGCCATACAGCATGGTATGGATATGGGAATTGTAAACCCAACGATGCTTGAAGTGTATGACGAAATCCCAAAAGATTTACTGGAGCGTGTTGAAGATGTATTGCTTAACCGCAGAGAAGATTCAACCGAGCGCCTGCTTGAATTTGCTGAAACCGTTAAGGGCTCCGCAAAGAAAAAGGAACTGGATGATGAATGGAGAAAGGGAACCGTTGAAGAGAGAATCAATCATTCACTGGTAAAAGGCATTATTGATTTTATTGATGCCGATACAGAAGAAGCACTTCAAAAATATGGTAAACCCTTAAACGTGATTGAAGGTCCGCTTATGGCGGGAATGAACGTAGTGGGTGATTTATTTGGTGCGGGAAAAATGTTTTTACCTCAGGTGGTAAAAAGTGCAAGGGTAATGAAAAAGTCGGTAGCCTGGTTGACACCCTTTTTGGAAGAAGAGAAAAGAAGAAGTGGAAATGAAGGGCAAGCAGCAGCAAAGATTCTCTTAGCAACCGTGAAAGGAGATGTGCATGACATTGGTAAGAATATCGTAGGCGTAGTATTAGCCTGCAACAATTACAATGTAATTGATTTGGGCGTCATGGTACCAGCTGAAAAAATTCTGGAAGCTGCTAAGCGTGAAAAGGTGGATGTCATTGGCTTGAGTGGATTGATCACGCCTTCGTTAGATGAGATGGTTCATTTTGCGAAGGAGATGGAGCGTGAAAAGATGGACTTACCCTTATTGATTGGTGGAGCTACCACCTCACGTATTCACACGGCCGTAAAAATTGATCCTGTTTATTCTGGCCCTGTGATACATGTACTTGATGCGTCTCGTTCTGTGCCCGTGGCAAGCGAATTAATTAATCCGATCACCCGTGCTGCATTTCAAGCCAGAATAAAGCAAGAGTATGTCGATCTTCGAAAGGATCACGAAGGAAGACAGAAATTGAAGAATTATATTCCATTGGATGAGGCAAGGAAAAATCGTACGAAAATAGATTGGTCGCAGGCTCCCTTCAAAAAACCAATATTTACTGGAAGAAAGGAGTTAGTAAACTATCCGTTAACTGAAATCAAGAAGTATATTGATTGGACCCCTTTCTTTCAAACCTGGATGTTGGCAGGTAGATATCCGGGCATTCTTAAAGATCCGGTGGTTGGCACAGAGGCAACGAAATTGTTTGAAGAGGCGAATACAATGCTGGACGAAATTGTGTCAAACAAGAGCTTGCAAGCGAATGGCGTTGTCGCATTTTACCCAGCCGTAAACAGGGGAGACGATGTCGAACTTATGACGAATGAAGGCAAATCAACGGTCACCTTTCACTTTTTACGTCAGCAGAATAAGAAAGCACAAAACCTTCCCAACTTTTGTCTTGCCGATTTTATTTCACCCAAAGAAGGCGTGGATTTCTTTGGTATGTTTGCCGTGACTACCGGTATTGGACTGGAGTTGCTGGTTGAAAAGCACAAAGCAAACCATGATGACTATTCTGAAATCATGGCCAAGGCTCTTGCCGATCGCTTGGCAGAAGCATTTGCAGAATGCCTGCACGAGAAGGTGCGTAAGGAATTCTGGGGTTATGCGAGTGATGAAAAGTTGACAACCGAAGAATTAATTACAGAAAAATACGATGGCATACGTCCGGCACCGGGCTATCCTGCTTGTCCTGATCACACAGAGAAGAAGTTGTTGTTTGAGTTACTTGATGCAAACAAAGTGGGCATAACGCTTACCGAATCGTATGCGATGTATCCGGGTGCTGCGGTGAGTGGATTCTATTTTTCAAATCCGAATTCTAAATATTTTGGGTTAGGAAAAATTGAAAAAGACCAGGTGGAAGATTATGCCAGAAGAAAGGGGATGAGTGTGCACGAAGTAGAGAAATGGCTTGCTCCCAATTTGTCGTACGATAGTTAAGAATTGAAACCAGTTTTATGAAAGTTATAGATCATATTAAAAACGCGAACGGTAGAACGGTATTCACGATTGAGATATTGCCACCTTTAAAAGGTGAGAATATTAAGAACCTGTTTAATAACATGGATCCTCTGATGGAATTCAAACCTCCGTTTATCGATGTCACGTATCATCGTGAGGAATATGTGTATAGAAAGAAGGATGGAGGATTGTTGGAAAGGACATCAACACGGAAGCGACCAGGCACGGTGGGAATTTGCGCTGCGATCCAAAATCATTACAAAGTGGACACCGTGCCGCATATCATTTGCGGAGGATTTAGTAAAGAAGAAACGGAGAACGCAATGATTGATCTTCATTTTTTAGGGGTTGACAATGTTCTGGTTCTTCAGGGCGATGCCATTAAGAGTGAAAGTCGTTTCGTGCCTGAGCCGGATGGTCATAAGTATGCATCAGAATTACTTGATCAGGTGGCAAGGATGAATAAAGGAATTTATCTGGATGAAGAATTGGAAAGTGCGGCTCCCACCAATTTTTGCATTGGGGTTTCCGGTTATCCTGAAAAACATTTTAATGCGCCCAACTTAAAGAGTGATCTTAAATATCTGAAGCTGAAAGTAGACATGGGTGCAGAGTACATCGTTACCCAAATGTTCTTCGATAATAAAAAGTATTTCGATTTTGTAGACAAGTGTCGCGAAGCAGGAATCAACGTACCCATCATTCCGGGACTAAAGCCATTAACCGGAAAATCGCAACTTACTGTTCTTCCAAAAACATTTCATATTGATATTCCGGAAGAACTATCGGAGGAAGCAGAAAAATGTAAAGACAATGTTTCACTCAAAGAAGTGGGTATAAGCTGGGCGATCCACCAATCAAAAGAACTTATTGAGAGGGGAGTGCCTACACTTCATTTTTATTCTATGGGTAAATCAGATCCGATTTATCGAATAGCGAAAGAATTATTTTAAACAAAAAGACCTGATTTTTACCAGGTCTTTTTGTTTTTAGCTGAATTAATCTACTAAGGGATTGGCAATGCATTACCAACATAATCATTAGGATTAGATAGCGGAATAGCGGATCTCCATTTTGCATTTATGGATTCAATAATTTTGTTTGCAAGGTAGGCATACCCCCTCGAGTTAGGATGAATACCATCAGTTGAGTAAGCTCCAAATGGAGGTAAAATACTTGCGGACAGACTTGAACCATTTACACTTGCGGTAGTCGTTTTCAAGTCCTTTAAAATTTTATTCAGATCAATCAAGACAAGTCTTGCTCCAGCTGCGTCAACCTGTGATTTAATATGTACATTAAATGCATCTGTGCTGGTTTGAATTTGTGTTATCTCCGAAGGAATCAATATATACTTGTCAGCTAAAGGTTCAGAAACCCCAAGGGCTCCAAAAGTTCCAGTAAGACCTAACACGGATGAGGTGCCCAGAGGAATTAAATCTGTGGATGCAGTTTGCCTTGCCTTGGCATAAGGTAGCAGGCCGGCAAATGGGCCAGCCATGTACGGAGTTAAATCAGTGAGAGTTTCATCCTTTATTAAAATTGCATTTTGTCCTGCTTTGTAAACAAGTTTCCTTTTGGCGGCTTCGTCTGATGATATAATTGAATTAGCAGCCATGCCATTAAGAAAGGCATTGTAATTATTGGCAAGGTTTGTTGTTAATACTGAAGCGGTGGCAGCATCCAATGGGATGGCGTTGTAAGGAACCAACGAGAAGTGAGGTAAACTGCTAATATCAGGTATGTTGACAACAGCACCTTTGGTACTTGAATTTGCGCCAAGGATTGTATTTAAAGCAACGGTATAAGTTCCAGAAAACACAGGTGTGGAAGTTAGTGGCCTTGATGGATCTGCTTGATCTGCACCGTTTAATGCATAAGCAAGAACATCGTCAGCGCCAAGCTGGAATGTGAAGAAACTACCACCATTGGCAAGTGCAGCGGACGCATCGGCTATCATGCTTGACCCAGTTGTTCCGTTGACACTGGGAGATGCAGCAAATCGTGCGAAAAAGGGATTGTAAAAAGGATTAGCACCGGATAAAGGCCCGCTGGTAGCAGCCGCAAGCGACAATTGTATACTAATGCCAAAGGCACCAAAGTTATTGAGCTTTGACTTATCACCTGTGTAGGCTGTAATGGCATCGCCCGGGGTAATCGGTGTAGGCTTAGGGCTCGCTAGTCCCTTAAGCCTAAGACGTCCTGCTGCTGCACAGTTTAGTGGATTATAACAACCGTTCACCGCATTAATGTCGGGCTGATTAAAATCGCCACCACCAATCAGCTTCATCTGCGCGGCCATGATGGCTGGGAAAGAGGCCTGCTGAGCATTGGTGTATAGAGCCCCATTGGAAAAACCAGCTGTAAACGAACTGCCAATGGAAACCATTTTTGTAAAGTTGGCCTCTCCTGATGTAGGTTCTGCCTGCTCAGGAAAATCATATGTACACGCTCCTACGGTTGCGATCGTGAGGAGTGATATTAAAAATTTATTTTTCATAGTCATGATTATTCTAAGGGTTATTTCATGAGTTGATCGAAGGTAACTGAAACGTAATAGATTGCTCCCAGTGTAGGACCTCCATAGTTAAGAACATAGCGTTCGTTACCGATGTTAGATCCACCAATTTTAATAACCGATTTCATTTCTTTTAAACGGTAGCTGACTTGCGCATCAACGGTGCCAATGGCAGGCACGGTTCCTTGTGCAAAAGAAGATTCCCATAAGAAAGCATCCTGCCAGCGATAGGATACATTGAATCCTATTTTATCAGTTACCCTACGATTACCAAATGTAAAATTATATTTATGCTCAGGGGTGTTAAATTCTGCGAGGAAACCATCGGCCGCTAATTCTGCAGCGTCAGTCAACTTGTTCCAGTTATAATTACCACCAATTTTATATCCTTTAGGCAGGCTGTAATCCAACCCGATGGCGAAACCTTGTGCGGTAAGCGTACGATCCACATTGGTAGGAATTGAGAAAGTGTTCTCTTTACCGACTGTTGTTATCGGTGTCAATAAAGTTTGAGCATTACGAATATTTTGTTCGGTGCGAGGATCAAAATTATAAGTAATATCCGTTGCCATACCACTGATATCAATAACTCCAGATGCCTTGCGAATGAACTGCGCTGCAATAAAGTCATTATAGACGTTGCGGTAGTACACTACATCAAGCAATAGTTTTTCCCCAATCAATGATTTATATCCAACCTCAATGGATTGCACTTGTTCTGGTTTAACAGGTGCTACACCAGTTATAGGTCTTAATAATGCAAGATTCTTAGGGTCACCGATGGCAGTTCTGTTAGCTGAATTAGCCGCCACGGCCGCTGTGTACGAAACTACCGACCTAAGGTCATACGCATATTGATAAACATTTCTTGCCTCAGCATATTGAGGAAGACCACCAATCAACCGAGCACTTACTGCATTTAAATCAATGTGCTGATTTTGAGTAGTAGGCATTCTGAAGCCGGTTTGGTAGGATACTCTGAAATTTTGATTGGGGGTGAAAGAATATACTCCGGAAATTCGAGGGTTAATCTGTGCATCAAAGTTTTCATTTTTATCCCAACGAACAGAACCGGTTAATTTAAGTTTGTCGTTTAGAATTTTCTTTGAAGCCTGTAGGTATGCTCCCATTTCCTGGATGGTAATATCATTGCCAACCGTATCTGCGAAGATCGTTCCATTAGAATTTAAGTCATATAAACGATAGCTTCCGCCAATCATGAGATCCATGAATTTGATTTGATTCTTGAAGTTATATTGGCCTTCTACATGGTATAACTTCGTTTTGTCATTGAAGAGTGAACCGGCTGGTATGACTTTAGTACGGGCATCCGCTTTTGCTTTTTCAAATGCTTCGCTTCCAGGTAGATACCTTCCAACATCCGCTCTGCCGCGGCCAAAATTGTGGGCGCCTTCTTGCTGGACGGTCGTGGGTGCGATGGCCGGATTATATTGTCCGGCACCTGCCAAACCTGCCAGATAGGTGAGATAACCTACTGAATAATCGGTATACCATTGCGAGTTGGATTTCCAGGTATCATTAATAAGAATACCCGTTAAATCTGCTATGTAAGAATCTCCCGAGTCTTCAATGGTGGTATAGCCACGAACAAAGAAGTTATCTCCTTTCAATTCTAATTTGTGTTGCTGAATGTTGAAATCCTTCAACGAGTAGCGCTGTGCACCGGTGTAAACCGATGTACCGGCTCCATAGTTGAGCAGATAAACCAACTCGACTTTATCAGTGATTCTATAATTGAAACCGACATTTGCTTTTAGGTTTTTAGCGCCATAATCAACAAGGTATTGCTCTGTATAAGGAGTGCGAGATACAACCTGGTCGGGTAACCATTGAGTGAAAGGATTCAACGGAGTATTTGCCAGAGCTGGGGCAAGAGAAATTTTAACTAACCCAAGACTGTTCGCTACTTCATCTCCAAAAGCATGAACGCGATCTGCCCCGGGATTGAAACTTAAACTACCCTGACGTTCTGGATTTTTATCCCGCATGTTTGTTCCATACCAATCAGTTGCCTGGCTATAGGATACAGCCAATTTAAAAGCAAAGCGGTTATTAAAAGCTTTCGCATAACGCAAAGCACCTTCGAACATGGGTTCTGAAAAACCAGGCCCAATGGGCCCCGGTTGACCGCCATTATCAAGAGAGGAGGCTCCTCCACCAGTATGATTAAGCCCGAGTTTTGCAAAGGCACTCAATCCCTGATATTCAAAAGGACTTTTGCTGTTTACCAATAAGATACCATTAAACGCGTTGGGTCCATAAAGTGCCGATGCTGCACCAGGAATAAACTCAACGCTCTCAACGTCAAGTTCTGATGGTCCATTTAGGTTTCCGATAGGAAAGTTAAGCGCTGGAGCTTGCGTATCCATTCCATCGGTAAGTTGTACGAAACGGGTGTTACCGGTTGAGTTAAACCCACGGGCATTAATGATCTGAAAGTTGATACTACTCGAAGTCATATCAAGACCTTTCATGTTTATTAATCCCTTGTAATAATTGTCTGATGCAGTATTCTGTACCTCCAGAATACCCATTTTTTCGATTGATACGGGAGATTGTAAAATGCTTTCTTCCATACGAGAAGCAGAAACAACTACTTCCTGTCCCAGCAAGGTCTGTTCAATCATTGAAATATTAAGACCGGTAGTTGTAGCGTCCTTTACTTCTGTATCCTGGGTACTGTAGCCAATAAAGGAAAAAACCAGTGTAAATGGGGGAGCCATGTTTACTTTGAGATTGTACTCACCGGACGTGTTAGTAATGGTTCCGATTACCCGCCCTTTTACAACAATATTAACACCGGCCAAAGCGTCACCGGTTCCACCGTCTGTTACCTTACCCGAGACGGTTGTAGTCTGTGCCATGAGTGTTGCTGTGCCGCAGAGCCAAAAGAGTGCGGCAATCAACGCCTTCCTGTAGAGTTTATTCATAAGAATTATGGGTTTAATTCTTAAATCTACAAGAAAAACCGAATATACAAACGATTGTTGCGAGGCTTTTTTCGCAAACGGTTGAGCCTTTTTTAGCTAATTTTATTTTTCCTTTCGGATCAGTTCAACCAGTCGATCGCAAAGCAAGTTTACCTCGCTTGAAATCCGTTCGTCACCCGTTGAAGTGAGCACACTTTGGGCAATTCCGCCCAGGCATTCGATATAGAACCGCTTCATTTCATCGACCGGCATATCCTTGGTCCACAAATCAATACGCATAGTATTTTTTTGCTCACTATCCCAAATGGAAATGGAAATGGATTTTGTTTCAGAGGGTGTGTCCAAAGGTTTATCAGTAGCATTCCACTGAATTCGTTCGGGCACGTTGTTTTCGTCAAGTTCTATGGTGAATTGGATGTTAGATTTTTTCATGGCGCAAATTAATTCTATCCGATACCCGGCTTAAGTTTTGAATAATTTTATATCAGGTTTTTTCAGAAAATCATTTCGGGGATTTCTCCTTCAATGATGAGTTTCCCTTCTGTGGCATTTTTTATTTCTTCGACACTTACGCCAGGAGCACGTTCAAGTAATCGGAATCCTCCCTGAGGCAATACGTCCAGGACAGCCAGGTCGCTTACTATTTTCTTAACACACCGGATGCCGGTAATTGGTAACGAACATTTCTTCAAAAGTTTGGAAGATCCTTCTTTGCTGCAATGCTGCATGGCGACAATAATATTTTTGGCAGATGCCACCAGGTCCATTGCTCCACCCATTCCTTTCACCATTTTGCCGGGCACTTTCCAATTGGCAATATCACCTTCTTCGGAAACCTCCATGGCTCCCAAAATAGTTAAATCAACATGGCCTCCCCGGATCATAGCGAAGCTCTCAGCCGAATGGAACAAGGCAGAACCGGGCATCATCGTGATGGTCTGCTTGCCTGCGTTGATTAGATCAGGATCCACTTCGCTCTCTTTAGGGAAGGGGCCAATACCCAGAAGTCCATTCTCAGATTGAAGTACGACATTTAATGTTGATGGAATGTAGTTAGCCACCAGCGTAGGAATACCTATACCCAGATTAATATACATACCGTCCCTAACTTCCTCCGCAATTCTTTTGGCAATACCTATTTTATCCAGCATGGTTATTTGCTTATTGTTCTTTGTTCAATTCTTTTCTCATAGTTGCTGCCCTGAAATATGCGATGAACATAAATACCGGGCGTGTGAATGTGGTTGGGATCCAATTCTCCAACGGGCACAAGTTCTTCTACTTCCGCAATAGTTATTTTTCCTGCTGTTGCCATCATGGGATTGAAGTTGCGGGCTGTACCTCGGTAGATGAGATTTCCGGAAGTGTCACCTTTCCAGGCTTTGACCATTGCAAAATCCGCCCGAAGCCACTGTTCCAGCAGATACAACTTGCCATCATACTCGCGTACTTCTTTTCCTTCGGCCACCTCGGTACCTACACCTGCGGGGGTATAAAAGGCTGGAATTCCTGCGCCCCCTGCGCGTATCCTTTCTGCTAATGTTCCCTGCGGAATCAACTCTACTTCCAGCTCTCCAGAAAGGAGTTGCCTTTCGAACTCAGCATTTTCACCCACGTAGGAGGAAATCATTTTTTTTACCTGACGGGTTTTTAAGAGAAGGCCAATTCCAAAATCGTCAACACCGGCATTGTTGGAAATGCAAGTAAGTTCCTTCACTCCCTTCCTTAGTAAGGCCTGAATGCAATTTTCCGGAATGCCGCTAAGGCCAAATCCACCCAACATGAGTGTGGCAGTATCGGTTATGTCATGCATGGCTTCTTCCGCACCGAAAACAACTTTGTTGATCATAGTATTTTCTTTGAACAAATCTCAGACACCTCAGGTCAAATTCCAAATAGCTTTTCTTCACTGATTATTCAACGCAATGAGCGCTGCGTCTTTGTCTTTATGCAATTGTTCTTTGAGTAATTCCAAATCCTGAAATTTTGAATCCATCCGAAGTAATTTTATAAAGGAAACCTGAAGTGATTCCCCATAAATTTCCTTATCGAAGTTGAAGATGTTTACTTCAATGGATTTTTTTGATCCGCCTACAGTAGGCCGGGTGCCAATGTATAACATACCACCATATTCATTTTTCTCGTGCACCACTCTTACTGCATAAATCCCATCTATTGGTATCAGTTTATCGTGTGAATCAAGATCGATATTGGCGGTAGGGTAACCTAACACGCGTCCTAACTTATCGCCTTTGATAATGCGCCCCGTGATGGAGTAGGGGCGACCTAAAAAATGAGTGGCCGTGTCGATATCGCCTGCCTCCAGCGCTTTTCTGATTTTTGAAGAACTTACAGCAACATGATCGATATCTTGCTGTGGTATTTCCTCGACATCAAATCCATAAGCAGGACTATTAAGTTTTAGTTGTTCAAAACTTCCTTCTCTGTTTTTGCCGAAGCGGTGATCATATCCGATTACTAATTTTTTTGTTCCGATGATTTCAACCAGGATTTTCGTAATAAACTCCTGTGAAGTGATCTGAGAAAATTCTTTTGTAAAAGGTATTCGGATCAAATGATCAATGTTCTGCTGACGAAGCAATTCTGCCTTTTCCTCAAAGGTGTTGAGAAGTTTCAGGGTGAGGTCGGTGGGCTTTAGAATCATTCGGGGATGTGGCCAAAATGTGATGACTACGCTTTCTCCGTTGTTCTTCTTCGCGAATTCACATAACCGATGAAGAATTTTTTGATGACCAAGATGAACTCCATCAAACGTGCCGCTGGTTACAACTCCATATTTTAATCGAGTAAAATCATCAAGACTGTGATAGATTTTCATCGTAATTACGGATTAATTTCTTCAATCGTCAGGGCATCCTTCAGATGAAATTGCCCAATACGTGTGCGGCATAGTTTTGAAAGATAAGCACCAACACCCAATTCATTTCCAACATCTCTTACAAGGCTTCTGATATATGTTCCCTTCGAACAAATTATTCGAAAACTTACAACGGGCAGATTAATAGCTGTGATCTCAAACTCGGAAACGCTCACCTCACGTGGTTTTAGTTCAGGCTCCTTACCTTGACGGGCCAGAGAATATGCTCTTTTCCCATCCACTTTGATGGCTGAGTGAAAAGGAGGAATTTGCTGTATAATACCTGTAAACTTCTTAGTTGCTTCAATAATTGCAACTTCTGATACGGATGATATATCCTTTGCTTCCGATACGGGTGTTTCAAGATCGTGAGAAGGAGTAGTTTGACCAATCACTAAATTGCCTGTATATTCCTTTTCCTGAGCCTGATATTCATCGATTCGCTTGGTCATTTTTCCTGTACACAATATGAGCAGCCCGGTTGCAAGGGGATCGAGTGTGCCGGCATGGCCGATTTTTTTGATTTTTAATCTTCCCCTGAGTTTGTTCACGACATCAAATGAGGTCCATTGCAGCGGTTTATCAATAAGGATTACACGATCAACATTAGCTTCCATCACACAATATTTAAATCTACACCAAGTAAATAAAGCGTTAGGATAATTATGCCCAGGGTTATGCGATAGTACCCAAACACCTTAAATCCATTTTTAGTCAAAAAGGAAATGAAGGATTTAATTGCCAGTATGGCAACTACAAAAGCGGTAATATTCCCCACGGCAAGCATCAGTATTTCATTCTCACCAAAGGAACTTCCGCTTTGATAAAACTTGAGAAGTTTGTAAGCGGTCGCCAGAAACATAGTGGGGACTGCCAGGAAGAATGAAAATTCAGCGGCTGTCTTCTTTGTCAATTTTTGAGTAAGGCCGCCAATAATGGTGGATGCTGATCGGGATACACCCGGCAGCATAGCGATGGTTTGAAATAAACCTATTTTGAATGCGGTTGAGAAAGTGACATTAGTTTCTCCTTGCTCTTCCGTTTCACGAAAAAGTTTATCAATGAAGAGGAAGACGATTCCTCCGAGAATCAGCATAATAGCAACCACCTCAATGCGCTCTAACATCTGATCAATGAAATCATTCAGTAAAAATCCAAGTACGGCAGCCGGCAGCACCGCGACCAACAATTTAAAATAGAAATCGATGGATTGAAAAAAACGTTTCCAGTAAAGTACAAGCACGGAGAAAATGGCGCCTAACTGAATGGCAATGGTAAATGTTTTGGTAAATGGATCAGAAGCGATGCCAAAAAAGGATGAAACAATGATCATATGACCCGTTGATGAGACGGGTAAAAACTCCGTAAGCCCTTCAACGATGGCTAAAATGATGGCATCAAAAAATGACATGAACTATTTTTCCTCCTTGGGGGTGTATAGGATAGCAAAGATTTCCACTACGAAGCCCGCCATTACTACGATAGGACTAAGAGTAATGCCCAGAAATCCAAATCCGTAGGGTTCCGAATCCATAGACATAATAGCAAAGCCGAGTGCTAGCAAGATGACACCAAGAATCATTAGTTGATAATTTCTTTTTCCAAACGGTAGCTTATTCATACTTAATACAATTCATCCAATGATAATTTCAAATATTTACTAACAGCCCGATAGGTGCTTGCAACAGCAACTAAAATTCCCATCAAGACCAGGGTTCCAAACAAAATTATAAGTCGATCGTTATTTTGAATCAGTGAAAGGTCTTCTATCTTTTTAGTGGCAAACAAGAGTAAGCTAATCAACAGACCACTGGCTACTATTCCTGATACCAAACCATGAATGCTTGCCCTGAGTAAGAAAGGTTTTTGAATAAAGCTACTTCGGGCACCTACCAATTGCATACTGCGAATTAAAAAACGCTGAGAAAATAACGCAAGACGCAAGGTATTATTGATTAACAGCACCACGATAAAAAGTAATAAGGCAACAAGCCCTATGAGGATAAGGGCAATCTTGGTTATGTTTTTATTGATCGACTCAATTACATTTTCCACGTAATACACTTCAAAAACTCCACCGATCTTTTCAACTTCTTCCTTTATTTTTTTTAGACTCTCAACATCATGATAATCTTCATGAATTTTTACCAGGTAAGTGTCCCGTAAAGGATTTTCGCCAAGAAATTTCTTAAAGTCCTCTCCGGTTTCTTTGATGAATTCTTTAGCAGCTTCGTCTTTGGACACAAACTGTATTGCATTTTGATTTTTTGATACAAATGCTTTAGATGCGATACTTTTTTCTATTTGACCCCGCTGTGTTTCGCTGATTTGATTTTTCAGATAGACCTGAATTTTAACATTCTCCCGAACCAACCTTTCTAACTCTTTTGAATAAATAACCAGTGACCCAAACACCCCAATCACAAATAGGGCTAAGGTAATGCTGAATACAACGCTAATGTATGGATAGCTTCCTACGTTCTTCTTTTTGGTATTGAACTTCTTGGCCTGACTACTCATAAGCCTCAAAGATACGCATGATTTATTCTATTTTCAGTGTTTAGGCCTTTAAAATGGCACAAAAGAAAACCCTCCGGGTAGGAGGGTTTAAGGCTTCAGGTATCCACCTTTTAATTGGACCGGAAGGTTTTTATTTTTTGTATCAGAACCGGATCTGAAATCTCTTTGAGTAAAGTTACTTCTGTCTTTGTTTCATCCAGCAAATAATACGATGCTTTGTAATACAAGAATAATGAACGCGATTTCAGTGCATTTACTTCAATGATTTCATAGAGACCGTTATCAAAATTGCCATACAAAATCAGTTTTCCGTTGGCAAACTGGTAATGAGATTTGAATTTTTTTTCTGATGAATTTATGCTGACTTCAATCTTAGCAACGGATAGGGTGGAGTTGTCACCGCTGGTTTTCGCTGGGCTAATTTCATTCTCTGCCAACTCTCCTGTAGGGTCTATTACATCAATGGCCGGCTTGATTTCTTTTGTATTTGTACTGACGGGCTTATCCTCTTTTTTTGCTTCACGGTTATCTTCTTTTTTATCGATTGGCTCAGCACTGTTTAACTCTTTTACTGTGCTGTCAACCTGAATATCAGAATTCTTTTTCTCAGTCTGTCTGATTGAATCAACCAGTGAAGACGATATCTGATTCGTATTTAAATTGCTATTTTTATCATAGTAAAAATACAAACCGGTGGCAAGAACAGCTGTTCCGATCAAACCCGCAGCTATACGCAAGGGCGATAAGTAAATGGTAGGCGTGGCAACGGGTACTTTGTTAAGCATCGCTTTTAATTCAGCCGCCCGTGCTTCTTTAAGACCTTTAATGATCTCCTTTTGTAATTCTACGTCTGCCCTGAGGGCAGAATCCGAAGACATTTGCTGCTCAAAATATTTTCGTTCCAGCTCATTGAGCCGGTTTGTTAAATAATCGTCAATTAATTCTAGATTGCTCATGTTGTATTAGTCTAAAAAATCCCGCTCAGAATACTGAGACTTAACGAGTTCATCCAATTTTTGCTTACACTTATATTTTTTCGTCTTTGCCGTATTGGTGTTGGCGAAGCCCAATTTTTCAGCGATTTCCTGCATTGACATTTCATCAAAATAATAATACATCAAAACTTTTCTGCAGGTTTCACCCAATTGGTTCAGACATTGCGCTATAATTTTATTTCTCTCAGGAGCATCCATATCCATGCTTTGAGCCGAATCTTTTTCTTCGTTCGACAACCTCTTTTTACGATCAAGTTCCTTTCTCCACAGATTCTGACAAATGCTATAGATGTAAGTACTTATTTTAGCTGTCATAACAAGATTACCAGATCTTGCCTTTTGCCAGAAAACCACGAGTGCATCCTGATACACATCACGGGCTTCTTCTTCCGTTCCACTATTGGTGATAACCAACTTAGTCATCATTCTATAGTACTTCTTATAAATGAGCTCAAGTGCCTTCTCATCACCATTTTTGATCCTTTCAAAGACCTCCTTTTCGTCCATTTCTAAGCTCGACTTGAATACTCTCAGCGCCACGTTTGGTAACCTTTAGGTAATATTAGTTGACAATTAAAGGGGTTAAGATCGTTATTTTTTCGTTAGGTTCTTTAGTCTTCCTTCTTCCAGGTTCCAGTTCTGTAAAACGGACCCAGATATCCTCTTAATTTCAAGTCCTGTTCCTCGATCCATATCTTGCAACGATAGACTTTGCCGTTCTTGGGATCCAGAATAGTTCCTTCGGAATATTCCTCACCAATCTTTTTCATGTCTTTCAATATCTCCACCTATGATCTTCTTATTGAATCGGGGGTCTTCAGCATCGCATTCTGTGCAGACCGGATCCGGGTCTTCAGTAGACTTCCGAAATAATTTCACAATCCTTCCGTAGTATTTCCCATCTTTTTTGAATACCTCAACAATTGACTTTATTTCGGGTGTTTCATCATCAAAAGATTTCCACTTTCCCGTAATGTCCGACTGAGCGAACGTAAAATTATGAAATACAATAAGGACAAGGAATAAGGACAAGGCTGAGGAGTATAATTTTCATGTACAGGATTTAGAATACTAAGATAATAAAAAGAGTCATGCTTGCGGGCATGACTCTTTTTCAAAAGCGCTTGAATTAACTATTGTTTTACCTGAGTAGATTGTTCTGCTTTTACAACCACTTCAATTTTATTTTTCTGAACTTCTTTGGAAGCAGAGGCTGCCTCATCAGGTACGAGAAGTGGTGCGATCACTAGAGCCACCACCGACATAAGTTTTAAAAGGATATTTAGAGATGGGCCTGATGTATCTTTAAAAGGATCACCAACTGTATCTCCAACCACAGCGGCCTTGTGCGGATCTGATTTCTTGTAAAACATCTGACCATTGATCTCAACGCCTTCCTCAAAACTTTTCTTAGCATTGTCCCATGCACCACCGGCATTGGATTGGAAAATTGCCATCAAAACACCTGTAACAGTAACACCGGCCAAAAGTCCACCGAGAGCTTCTACGCCTAAACCAGGCATGAAGGCAACGGCAACAGGAACCACAACCGCCATCACACCGGGCAGAACCATTTCTCTTAGAGCTGCTTTGGTTGAGATTTCAACGCACTTACCATACTCAGCTGAACCATCGGCATCATGAAAAGTCTTTTGCTCATCGGCTGACCATTCGTTCACTGGCTTGTCGCCATTCTTCTTCATCAAAGCAAGTGCTGCTTTCAGTTTTGGGATTTCGTTGAATTGTCTTCTCACTTCTTCGATCATGGCCATAGCCGCACGTCCTACAGCACCCATAGCAAGGGCTGAGAAAACGAATGGAAGCATACCACCAATGAATAGGCCGGCCATCACGTTAGCTTTTGAAACGTCAATCGTGCTGATCTTGGCAGTAGTCATGAAAGCGCCAAACAAGGCGAGGGCGGTGAGTGCTGCAGAGGCAATCGCAAAACCTTTTCCAATGGCAGCAGTTGTATTACCAACCGCATCCAATTTATCGGTACGTTGCCGAACTTCTTTAGGTAGGTCAGACATCTCAGCGATACCACCTGCGTTGTCAGAAATTGGACCATAAGCATCAACCGCCAATTGGATACCAAGATTGGAAAGCATACCTACGGCTGCAATTGCAATACCATAAAGACCTCCAAAATGAAAAGCACCAATGATAGAAGCCGCAATGATCAGAACGGGCCACATGGTTGACATCATACCAACACCAAGTCCTGCGATAATATTCGTAGCGGCACCTGTTGATGACTGTCTTACGATAGAAAGTACAGGCTTCTTGCCCATAGCCGTATAATACTCAGTAATCAATCCGATGGCAACACCAGCAACTAATCCGATAATGGTAGCCAGGAAGATACCGGTTGATGTATAATGATTTCCTAATTCTGGATCAGCCCATGCATAGAGAGGATCCTTAAACCACCACTCTGTTGGAAGCATCCACTTAATGATGAACCAGGAAGCGATGATCATTACAATGGATGAAACAATTTCACCCATGTTCAATGCAGTTTGAGGGTTGCCTCCTTCTTTCACTTTCACAAAGAAGGTTCCGAAGAATGACATCACAATTCCAACACTTGCTAATACAAGCGGAAGAAGCACTGCAGAAAGTCCGTCAAAATTGTCAATAAAGCCAGGTACCATGAAGGCAGCTCCAAGCACCATCGTACCAACGATTGAGCCTACATAGGATTCAAATAAGTCGGCACCCATACCAGCCACGTCACCTACGTTATCTCCAACGTTATCTGCGATGGTAGCAGGATTCAGAGGATGGTCTTCAGGAATACCAGCTTCAACTTTACCTACTAAGTCAGCACCTACATCGGCTGCTTTTGTATAAATACCACCACCCACACGCGCAAAGAGTGCTATCGATGAGGCACCAAATGAAAAACCAGTAATTATGGTAATCACCTGATTCAGACTTGCTTGTGAATCTACTCCGAAAATTTTTGAATAGACGATAAATAAAATACTTAGACCCAGCACACCAATACCAACTACACCCATACCCATTACAGATCCACCGGTAAAGGCCACTTCGAGGGCTTTGCCAAGACTCGTTCTGGCAGCATTGGTAGTTCTTACGTTTGCTTTAGTGGCAACACGCATTCCAATGAAACCAGCAAGGGCAGAACAAAATGCGCCAAGCACAAATGAAACCCCCACTAATGGTGAGGATGTTTCACTACTAGCTGTGACAGCAAGTAATACGGCAACGCAGACCACAAAAATTGCAAGTACTTTATACTCAGCTTTTAGAAAGGCCATAGCACCTTCTGCGATGTGGCCGGCAATTTTTTTCATTTTGTCGGTGCCTGCATCTTGTTTAGCTACCCAGGCACTTTTCCATACAACATAGAGCAACCCCATAACTCCAAACAGGGGAAGTACATACAATAAATTTTGCATACAGATAATTTAGTTATTAACACCAACCAATGTCCGAATTCTATCGGGCAGGGCTTCAAAAAGCACCGCAAAGATATAATATAAGAAGAGCCAAAAAATTAAAATATTTAAAATTTGAAGGGATAAGCTAGCTTTTCAGACTGAAAAGAGCCTCCGTAAACATAGCCACAATTGTTTTCTGGCCGGCTCATTGTCAATTAGTTCTGAAAGATTTTCAGAACAGATAAATGATAGGCCATCCGATTCCAGAACCTCATACATCGAGACCCCTGCTGGCAAATCTCCAAAGTATATGAGTTTACCTGTTTTGTCCTTAAAGGATATGATATTAAGAGTTGGCTGTGAAACCACTGTAATTGAATCTATTGAGATTTTTAAAGCAGAGACAATTTTGGAAAGGAGTTCGCGCTCTTTTTCCCCAACTTGTTCCCAGGCTTTGTTAATAACAACGATGGGCTTAGGCTTGAACTGGAAAATTTCTTCCTGATATGTAGTTACAAATACCTCCTGAACCATTAGTCCTCCAATTCAAAGATTGACCTTAACTCTTTAGCCTCCGATGGTTTCATTCTTCCCGCCAAAATTAGTCGCAATTGCCTTCTTCTCAATGCACCATCATATAAAGCTCTTTCGTCTTCATTTTCAGGTTCAATCTCAGGTACTTCAACAGGTTTTCCTTCTTTGTCCACAGCAACAAATGTAAAGTAGGCGGTATTGCTTGCCACTTTTTTTCCTTCCGGGATATTCTCTGCCTCCACATCAATTCGAATTTCTATGGAGGAGTTAAAGGCACGGGTTACTTTCGCCCTGAGCGTTACAACATTTCCAAGTTGAATAGGGGAGCGGAATGAAATATTGTCGACTGAGGCGGTGACCACTGTACTATTAGAATGCTTTTGCCCCGCAATAGCAGAAACAATATCCATCCAGTGCATCAAACGTCCTCCCATTAAATTGTTAAGTGTGTTCGTGTCGTTCGGTAATACTAATTCAGTCATGCTTACCAATGACTCGCGGGGATATTTTTTCTTTCTTGTCATAATGCAATCGATGGATATTAACTACTTAGTGTTAGTTCGTCTTTATTGTTTACAAAAATCACAAAAAAACTTTGCAATACATGAAGTCAATTTGCTTCTTGCATAAAATAGTTATTAACGTGTTGATTCAGAACGCTAACCATATCATCCAAACGACCTCAATTTCTTTTGAGACGATTGCTATTACAACTATTACGGGGTAGCGCCCTACCTATCTGCTTTTCTCCTACATCGTTGAGTTCTCATTAAAATAAACAGGCTGAAAGTCTCTTTCAACGTAAATCATTTTTATCAACTAATTTATGAATGTTTTAAAGTTTGGTGGTTCGTCAGTTGCTAATTCCTCCCGAATTAAATCGGTTATTGATATCATAATCCCTTGTTCACAAAGGGAACAAATTGCAGTAGTATTTTCTGCGTTCGGGGGAGTTACCGATTTATTGATCTCATTAAGCACGTGGGCATTAGAAGGAAAGCCAGAATTCAAGGAACAATTGCAAACTCTGGAACATCGTCATTTAGATGCCGTTCGTGAGTTGATCGGTATACAAAGACAGAGCTCGGTAATTGCCAATGTAAAGTATACAATCAATGAATTGGAAGATGTTCTGCATGGCGTTTACCTGGTGAAGGAGAGAACCCCGCGCACCCTTGATTACATCATGAGTTTTGGCGAGCGACTTTCTGCTTACATTATTGCAGAGGCGATGAAAGACAGGGATCTTGATACTGAGTTTTTGGATGCCCGCAAAGTAATTCGCACCGATAATCACTTTGGGTATGCACGGGTTGATTTTACTTCAACAAATCAACTCATCCAGGACTACTTCAAGACTCATCATCCGATACAAGTAATCACCGGTTTTATAGGCTCATCGGAAACCGGTGAAACTACGACTATTGGAAGAAGTGGATCCGATTACACCGCTGCCATTTTTGCCGGTGCGTTAAAGGCACATTCGTTGGAAATCTGGACCGATGTAGATGGGATGATGACGGCTGATCCCCGAAAGGTTAAAAAAGCTTTTACCGTAAAGGAGATGACCTATCACGAGGCCATGGAGCTTTCGCATTTTGGTGCTAAAGTTATTTTTACAGCCACCATGCAACCTGCCATGGTAAATCACATTCCTATCTGGATCAAGAATACGTTCAATCCAGCTTTTGAAGGGACGGTCATTAAAGAAACCTCAAACAATAAAAGTCTTATCATCAAGGGTATTTCCTCGATGGATAAAATCAGTTTACTCAACGTGCAGGGGAGTGGTTTGATGGGTGTTGTGGGTGTGTCGATGCGGTTGTTTGGCGCTCTGGCCAATCAGAAAATTAATGTCATTTTGATCAGCCAGGCTTCTTCTGAGCACTCGATTTGTTTGGCCATTGAAACCAGCAAAGTAAAGCAAGCAAAGTCAGCCATTGAAAAGGAATTTCAGTATGAAATCAGGAGTGAGGAAATGGATGAAGTGCTGGTTGAAAGTGACCTCGCTATCGTGGCAATTGTGGGTGAGAACATGAAACACAATCCGGGCACCAGCGGCCGGATGTTCAGCGCATTGGGAAAAAACGGAATCAACATCAGCGCCATTGCCCAGGGTTCTTCCGAGTTGAATATTTCAGCTGTAGTACATGAACAGGATATTGCAAAAGCGTTAAATGTTTTGCACGAAGCATTTTTCCTTTCTGACCGGAAAATGCTAAATATTTTTTTAGTGGGTACAGGTTTGATTGGTAAATCACTTTTATTGATGATTGATAAGCAGTTTCAACAACTGGCTTCTCAAAATCACCTTGAGGTAAACGTGGTAGGTGTGGCCAACAGTAAGAGGATGTACTTCAATACAAATGGCGTTTCACTACAAAGTGCAGTAGAACAAATGCATGAATCTGGTGAGGCAATGAGCATGAATAATTTTTTTGGAAACATGATCGGGCTCAATTTATCTAACAGCATTTTTGTGGATTGTACTTCCAGCGAAGAGGTGGCGGACTATTACGCTTCTATTTTATCTTCCAATATCTCCATCGTTACACCAAACAAAAAAGCAAACTCAGGACCGTTGTTCCGGTATCAAAATCTGAAATCCATTTCACTTAAACGAGGAGTAAAATTCTTGTATGAAACCAACGTAGGCGCGGGGCTTCCGGTAATTAATACCATGAATGACTTGCTTCTCAGTGGTGATCGGGTGATACGCATTGAGGCTGTTCTGAGTGGAACATTAAATTTCATCTTCAGCTCTTTCACGGAAGGTAAACAGTTCAGCACGGTGGTGAAGGAAGCAAAAGAAAAAGGATATACAGAGCCCGATCCCAGAGATGATCTTAATGGAATGGATGTAGCACGCAAAGTTCTTATTTTATCGCGTGAAGCAGGATTGAAGTTGGAGTTGGAGGATATCCAGGTAGAGAATTTAGTGCCCGCGGATTGTCTGGGTGATTTAACAACCGATGATTTTTTTACTAAGCTTTCAGTTCATGATGTAGCATTTGAAGCGATGAGAAAACAAGCAGCAGTAAAGAACGAAAAACTGAGGTATATGGCTGTGTTGGAAAATGGAAAGACCACGATTCGTTTGGGTTCTGTAAATGATCAGCACCCTTTTTATTCGTTGTCTGGCAGCGATAATATAATCTTATTAACCACAGAACGATATCATGAACGGCCTATGGTAATTCGTGGCCCGGGTGCAGGGGCTGAAGTAACTGCTGCCGGAGTGTTTGCTGATATCATTCGCATCGGTAATTATTCAAATTAATTATGGTACAATCAAAATCAATCAGGGCGTTTGCACCCGCCACGGTCGCCAATGTATGTTGTGGATTTGACATTTTAGGATTTGCCGTAGATGCCCCAGGGGATGAAGTAGCGCTTACCCTACGGGATGATAGTGAAGTGAAAATCATAGCTATTCATGGAGATGAGGGCAGACTTCCCTTAGAGGCAAATAAAAACACATCGGGTGTTGCTGTGCAATCGCTATTGAAAAAGTTGGGTAGTCAGCAAGGTGTTAATATTGAGTTATTTAAAAATCTTCCTTTGGGAAGTGGTATGGGATCGAGTGCAGCTAGTGGTGTTGCGGCATTAATTGCGATGAATCATCTTTTGGGGAATCCACTAACGCGCGAAGAGTTAGTAGAGCATGCTATGGAAGCTGAACGAATAGCGTGCGGATCGGCCCATGCTGATAATGTTGCTCCTTGTTTGCTCGGTGGGTTTGTTCTTGTCCGTGATTATCATCCGCTGGACGTAGTTAAAATTCCTGTGGCACAAGATCTGTTCTGCACGCTGGTACATCCACACCTTGAGTTAAAGACAGAAGATTCCAGAAGGGTATTGAAACCTACCTTGCCATTGAAAGATGCAATCACCCAGAGCGGTAACATTGCTGGGTTAATACTGGGCTTAATGAAGCCAGATTTTGAACTGATTGGCAGATCATTAAGAGATGTAATCGCAGAACCAATTCGCTCTGCTTTTATTCCGGGATTTGATCACCTTAGAGCGAAAGCTATCGGGGCAGGTGCGCTCGGCTTTGGTATTTCAGGTTCTGGCCCCACGGTATTTGCAATCAGCGTAAGTAATGAAAAAGCCCTGGCAGCGGGTGAAATAATCAGACAACAATTTTTGAAATATAATTTACCGAGTGACGTATTTGTTTCAAAAATTAACACAGAAGGCGCCAGAATATTGGAATAATGTTACTGATGCAAATTGAATGATTTAAAATAGTTATGGAATGAATTACTACAGTACAAATAATAGGAATCAAAGTGTTGGTTTGAAAGAAGCAGTATTGCAAGGATTAGCCCCAGATCAGGGATTGTATATGCCGGAACATATTCATTCTTTACCGAAGTCTTTCTTCGATTCAATTTCTACTTTGTCGTTTCAGAAAATTGCAATGAAAGTAGCGTCACAATTGGTGGGAGCGGACATTCCCTCTTTAGAATTGGAGCGCATCGTAAACCACACGATTCAGTTTGATGCACCCTTGGTAGAAGTTGAAAAGGATATTTTTGCGTTAGAATTATTTCACGGACCTACTTTGGCATTTAAAGACTTTGGTGCACGATTTTTATCTGGACTACTAGGTTACTTTGCGAATCAGCAAGACAAGGAAATAACAATTCTGGTGGCCACTTCCGGTGATACAGGCAGTGCCGTAGCAAATGGCTTTTTTAATGTGCCTGGAACACGAGTGGTGGTGCTATATCCTTCAGGAAAAGTCAGTGATATACAGGAGAAGCAGTTCACAACACTGGGTGGAAATATTATTGCCCTTGAGGTAGAGGGTACGTTTGATGATTGCCAGCGCCTCGTTAAACTTGCCTTTGTTGATCAGGAGTTAAAGAGTAAACTATTCTTAACCTCCGCCAACTCGATCAACATTGCCCGACTGATCCCACAATCATTCTATTATTTCTATGCCTATGCGCAACTGGCAAATAAAAATAAACCGGTCGTGGTTTCTGTGCCCAGTGGAAATTTTGGCAACCTGACAGCTGGACTCATTGCAAAACGAATGGGCTTACCTATTCAAAAATTTATTGCGGCTACAAATATGAACAATGTGGTGCCTGCTTTCTTCTCAACGAAATTGTTCAATCCAATGCCATCTGTCTCCACGATTAGTAATGCAATGGATGTTGGCAACCCCAGTAATTTTCCACGCATGTATGATCTATATGGGAATGATTTCGACCGGCTGTCGGTCGATGTTGTCAGTTACTATTTCAGCGATGATGAAACGAGATCCGCTTTGCAGGAAGTTTACAGGACCAGTAACTATGTGATGGACCCGCACGGGGCAATTGGTTATCTTGGATTGAAGAGATATTTTAAGAGTCAATCTGATGTTACGGGAATTTTTTTTGAGACTGCTCATCCGGGAAAGTTCAGGGAAGTAATAGAGGAAACGATTGACACGGAGATTAAACTTCCATCTCGGTTGAAGGAATTTATGTTGCGACCAAAGAAGAGCACGAGAATCTCGTCTCACTACCACGATTTCAAAGCATTACTTCCAACCCTGATCGCCTAATAGCGGTACAAAGGCAAAGTTGTCAAATTCTTCCTTTACCAATTTGCTGTTCTTCTTTGTGATGCGCAACATCTTTTGTTTTTCCCGGTCACCAACGGGAATAATCAATATTCCATTTTCAACCAGCTGATCAGTTAGGGCAGTAGGTACACCGGGGGCTCCTGCAGTGACAATAATCTTATCGTAGGGAGCCTTGGCGGGAATACCTTTTGATCCGTCTCCATAGAAAAAGTACGGTTTATATCCGAGCAATGGTAGGAAGTCCCGGGTATGTTCGTACAATTTGCGGTTATATTCAATGGTATATACTTTAGCACCCATTTCCAGCAGCACAGCAGCCTGGTAGCCTGATCCAGTGCCAATCTCCAAAACCTTGTCCCCAGGGCTTATCAAAAGCTTCTCGGTTTGAAAGGCTACCGTGTAGGGCTGCGATATGGTCTGACCTTCTCCGATCGGGAAGGCCTTGTCCTCGTATGCATGTCCTAGCAGGGCAGCGTCAAAAAACGCATGGCGAGGCACTTTTCCGATGGCCTCCAAAACCCTTTCGTCAGAAATGCCTTTTTCGCGCATTTTTTTAACTAATTTGTTGCGAAGGCCTCGTTGTTTGTAGCTGTCCTCGATCATTTTACAAAACGCTATTTTGACGTAAAAAAGGCCATTTTTTCAGGGGAAACAAAGTTTTATAAAATGTTTAGGAAAATTGAAACTCAAGCCCCTACTTTGGGGTTCTCTTTAGCACAGTGAAAACTATTTTGCCATAGCGTTACTGTGTAAACCTGACCCTGACAGTAGGAGTGGTAACACCACCCACTACTGCAAGGGCGGGTAATTCTTAAAGAAACTGACCCCAATTTTTCAACAGAATCTTTAGCCGCTCAAGCACTTATTATTAATTTGAGCGTAATAAAAGTACAGCGCTGGTTATCGCCTTGGTCTGCTTCCCTTAGTTTTTATTGTGCTTTTTCCTTTTTTACGTTGATCTACTTTCAGATCAAAGTAATAGTAAAGTGATAGGACTAACTCACGACTTCTTACTTTGAGATCATCTTCATAAAAAAGTATACCGGGTAATCCGAATTCTCCTTTGCCATATCTGCTTAAGAAGCTCTGGCCAAAGGAATAACGAACATTAACCATGATCTTATGTTCTCCCATGGGTTCAAAAATCAAACCGGCAGCAGCATTCAATCCAAGTTGGATTCTGTTAGGTTCTCTTACGTTCATCTCATCGCTGGCAACGGATGCTGAATCTTTATTGAAAGTAATTCTGTACTGTAAATCATAGTTAGGAGGATTAATCATATTCTCATTTAAATCGCCATGAATAAGAACGCCCTTACCTCCAAGCCAATAGCTGATGGTTGGTCCTACACCAAAATACCACTTATAAACCTTATCCCTTCCAAGTTTTGCTTTGAACTCAGCGGTATATAGTAAAGGCACATCGATATATCTGAAGTTCGTTTGGTTTTGTGTGCCAGAGTTATCTTTCGATTCAAGTAGTTTTCCTTTTTGCGAGTATAGAAAAGACGTTTGAAGAAAAAAGCGCTTCTGAGCGCGAAACATTACGCTCGCACCGGCATGAAAATTTGCCATTGGCTTTAACTTGTAGAAGGCATTTTGATCTTCATTATCAAAGATCATCCAATTAATTTGTCCGCCAGCTACTGGTCCAACAAGAATCTGGGCCTTTGTCAATACGCAGGAGGATAAAAGTATGATCACAAAAAGTGAAAGTACTTTATTGGAAATACTGCGGTAGAATAATTTCATAATTGAAAGAAAGTGACAATAGATAAGAGCACTTTAACAAAAGTAACTAAAGTTGATTAAACGACTTAATGACTTTTTCATGCCTGTCGCTTGAGAACGCATTTTAACCTTATTTTTTTAGAATTGACAGATCATTTATAACTTTAACATTAAAACTGACCTATTCTTAACGCTGATGACAGTTACCAAACAAAGGACAATCCGATATACGGAGTGAAACAGATGCTTATGAATTTCATTCTATTTATGAATATCTTTAGACATTTCAAGAAAACCAAAAAAGTGAAATCACATTTATTACTATCCCTGGCATTTTCAATAATCACCACCTTCTCTTTCGGCCAAACTGAAGTCTGCAATAATGGCATCGATGATGACTTTGATGGTTTTATAGATTGCTATGATGGCAGTTGCGCGAATGACCCTGCCTGTGATGGGATCTTCCTGGGAAATGACGCTAAATGTAGTGTACCACCGCCACAGTTCCCGCAATTCACAATGACTCTTGATTTTGCATCTCCGAATGAGACCACGAATCACCTATCGAGGATGGCCATTGGCGATTTGGACAGAGATGGAATGCCTGAGTTGATTTCGATGAATCGCTATACTAAGAAAATATTTATCTTAAATGGAAATGATGGTTCAATAAAAAGAGAAGCAACGGTAACCTGGGAACCTCAATGGGAAGTAGCCATCGCTAACCTTGACAATGATAGCTGCGGTGAGATTTTTTTTATTGGTTACCAGAATCCCCCAGGGCCCAGTAATGATGGAATCTATCTTTTCGCCTACGATTGCAATTTGAATTTCCTTTGGCAAACTGCTGAACGACTGCGAGGTGATCCTATTAATTATGGCCTGGCAGATTTTGATGGGGATGGTTTGGTTGAATTATACGCCAAAGATGAAATATACGATGCAAAGACAGGTGTCCGAATTATTAAGTCCACAGCTGCAACATATAATCGTATTAACGGAGGTCCAGTGGCTGTCGATATCAGCGGAGATAGTAAATTAGAATTGATCAATGGACTTAGTATTTATCAAGTCAACTTGGGCACTCGCACACTCGATGCTGGTTCATTAACTCTCCTAAGCAGTCGCCCTGAGTACTTTATCCGAAATGAATATAACGCAACGAGCGTGGCTGATTTTAATCTGGATGGGTTCCTTGACATCATCGCTTCGGGTTCCGAAACTTCTAATAATAATACGACCACAATTTTTTATTGGGATGTTCAGAACAATGTGGTGAAAACCTATCGGGATCTTGCTAGTGACTACGGACCTAATGGATGGAACAATGGAACGGGCCGGGTTAATATTGCGGATCTGGATGGTGACGGGAATTTAAATGCGTCCTATGTTTCGGGAAAATATCTCTATGCATTAAAGGAAGATTTAACACTGCTATGGAGAATTGTCATTAATGAAGAAACGTCCGGGTACACAGGATGTACCCTCTTTGACTTTAATGGAGATGGAAAATCAGAAATTGTTTATAGAGATGAGCAATTTTTATACATTATTGATGGAACGGATGGTTCCGTGTATAATCAGAAAACCTGTATTTCCCGAACCAACCGGGAGTATCCCATTGTAGCGGACGTAGATGCGGATGGATCCACCGAATTATGTGTGACATGTGGGTTTGATGATGTTTTGGCAAAAACAAATTTCAACAACTTAAATTTTTCAAGATTCTCACACATCAGAGTATTTAAATCAGCGGCTGAGCCTTGGGTGCCAGCACGAAGAGTTTGGAACCAGCATGGTTATTTCGTGGTGAATATTAATGATGACCTTACCGTACCAAAAGTTCTGCAAAAGCACCAGCTTGTATTTTCAACCGGTAGTTGTACCCAGGGCCCTAACCGTCCTCTTAATAAGTTCCTGAATCAATCACCGTTCTTAAACTCCGAGGGTTGCCCTACGTATGCTGCTCCGGATTTAGCTTTTTCGATTGCTCCATCGGTAATACCACCAACGTGCCCTGATTTGAATTTCACTGTTTCGTTTCAAATAATAAACCTGGGTGACGTAGGGCTTAGTGGAAATATCCCAATCACATTTTATACTAAAAATCCTACCCTGGCGGGATCAACGAAACTAAACACCATAACGATTGCCCTTTCAGATTTCAAACCAAACGATTTATTTGATGTGGTCAATGCAACTGTGAATGGAATAGGATCTGATTCGCTTTATGTTGTATTGAATGACGGTGGCACAACGGTACCAACACCGATATCATTACCCAATACTACTTTTTTTGAGTGCGATTATGACAACATCCTGGGAGTAAAAGTAATTCCCAAGCCTGTTACTATTACGGCTCTTGCGGTTTCTCCCAATGAAAAGTGTTCTCCACCAGACAATGGTTCAGCAAGGGCATTTATTCCTATCAGCGGAGGAGGAGAGAACACAGCGGATTATAATTTTTATTGGTCAAATGGTGTGGTTGCTAAACCAACAATAAGTGCGGATTTTATTGGTCCAATATATTCAGGTATTGCTGAAGGCACTTACACCGTTTATGCCATTCATAAAACGGCAAATTGCAGCAGCGATACTGTTCAAGTAGTTATTACTTCGGTCCAATCGATTGTGCCTCCAATAACAATAACTGTTTTGTCTCATCAAACACAGTGTAATCCACCGAACGGAAAATTAGAAGCCTTGGTACAAGGTGGCAATTCAGGATATACTTTTGAATGGTTTGACAATGCAAGTTCACTGGGTGTAACTACATCAGTAGCTAGTGGATTAATTGGAGGAAATTACACGGTACGTGTGAGTCGCAATGGTTGCACTGAAACGGAAACCGCATTGGTAAATGATGATGCTCCCGATCCGGATGTAACCCCAACATCTACGTCTGTAGTAAATTGCCAAAATCCGAATAGTGGTACGCTTTCCGCAACCGTATCGATCGGGGGCGTGCCACAGCCATCAGTAGATTATAATTTCATCTGGTATTTTTATGATAACGCAACCTCTACCCGTGGCAGTCAATTACCGGCAGCCAATGGCACAGGCTCTACCCGAACAGGCTTAGTGGCCGGTTTCTATCAGGTTGTGGCAACAAATACAGGTTCGCAATGCCCATCCTTGCCGCGGGTTATTGAGGTTCAGAATCAGACTGTAATTCCAGTTGTCACCATCACTCAACTGGCACCTCAGACTTCGTGTGATCCGCTGAATCCCAACGGAAAACTACAGGCTACAGTAACTCTTGGAGGAGTGCCTCAAAATCCTGCTGATTTTACATTTGAATGGTTTTTAGGACAGAACACATCCGTTTCACATCCAAATGTATCGGGTACTAATGGAAGTATTGCAGAAAAAATAAAGGGTGGAGGTCAGGCGTATACGGTAAAAGCAACTTCCGCCTCACAATGTTTTTCAACGGACGATGGAGTAGTAACGGAGACAATAAACGTTCCGGTCGTTACACTTACTGCAAGTCCCAATAGCATTTGTGATCCATCTTTGGTTAGTGGCCCGGCTACTTTTCAGGGAAGCGTCACTGCCAACGTTATCTTTGGGGGTAATCCAGTAATTGATTTTACAAATTATCAGTTTGAGTGGTATAATGGCACACAGGCAATTGGCGCGAAGAGACCTGAGACCTCTTCACCGCTTTTATCTTTGGATAATGGTTTTTATACACTGGTCGTTACGCGTACAGATATTCTCTGTCCTTCTACACCGAAAACAGCTGAGGTTGCCAACACAACAACACTACCCGCAATTACTGCCAATGGAGTTGGTTCAACCAACTGTGTCCCAGCGCTAGCTAACGGTCAGGCAATTGTGACGAGTGTAGATGGAGCCGGAACGGCTTCTCCCTATGTGTTTAAATGGCATATCGGGTCAACCACAGCAACTCCAATTGCCGGGGCAACTGCCGCGATACTCACTAACCTACAGGGAGCTACAGGAGCCTTCTTTACTGTACTTGTTACCAATCAATCTAACGGATGTCAAAATACTGCTACCGTTGAAGTACCCGATAGCAAGGTCGTTCCTTCAGTTACTTTGGCGGCCACTCCTAACTCGATCTGCGACCAGTCACTTACTAATCCTAATGTTCCGTTCAATGGTAGAGTTACCGCTACCGTAACAAATCAAATCGGGGCGATCACAAATTATTCCTTTGCATGGAAAGACAGTGAAACTAATACCGCCCTTGGTGCCTTCACCGGCCCCGTTCTTTCTAACCGCGATAGTAGTCGATATTCGGTCGTCACTACACATGTGTTGACCGGATGCGTTTCAACTCCTGTAAATGTGCAGGTTCTAAACATAACTACATTACCTGCTTTGGTGATGAATGCAATTGGTTCTACTAATTGTACTACCTCAGCGGATGGTAAGGCACTGGTTGCTACAATCAATGCTAATCCGGTTCCTAATACGGGTATACTAGCTCCGTTTGCTTTCGAGTGGTTTACAGGAAGCACAACAACTTCGTTGATTGCTGGAGCCTCCGATGGAATTTTGGAAGGACGACAAGGTGCTGCTGGTGCTTTCTTCACAGTGCGCGTAACAGATCTAACAAATGGCTGCAGGAATACAGGCACCGTTGAAGTGCCCGATAATAAAATATTGCCATTAGTTACTTTAGCTGCTGCGCCTAATTCCATATGCGATCAGAGTCTCACGAATCCGGCTGCCGCATTCAATGGTTCAGTTACCGCTACAGTAACAAATCAAGTTGGCGCCATTGGTGACTATACCTTTGCATGGACGGATAATGAAACCAATACAGCTATAGGCGCCTTCACAGGTCCGGTTCTTTCTAATCGTGACAGCAGCCGCTACACGGTTGTCTCAACGCACCGGTTGACCGGATGTGTTTCATCCCCGGTTAATGCTCAGGTATTAAATATTACTACACTACCCGCCCTGTTAATGGATGAGGTCGGTTCAACTAATTGCAACCCCTTACTTTCAAACGGAAAAGCGATTGTTGCGAGTATTAACACCACACCTGTACCACCAACAGGCTTACTATCTCCCTATGCATTTGAATGGTTTAGCGGAAATTCAACGACCACAGTCATTGCAGGAGCCAACGATGGAATTTTAGAAGGACGACAAGGAGGAATTGGATCATTCTTTACGGTCCGGGTTACAGATCAATCCAATGGTTGCAGGAATACAGCAGTAGTTGAAGTACCTGATGAGCAATCGCTACCGGTCGTTACCTTAAGTTCTACAGATAATGAAAATTGCAGTGCACCATTTAATGGAACTGCGTCTGTTAACACAATTACTTATAAAGGAGCAGGAGAACCGCTTGCTGGCTATTCTTTTGGCTGGACTCACGGGCCTACTACCTCCACAACGACAGCTTTGAATGCGGGCACTTACACACTAAGAGTTACCCGTGTAGATGTAGGTTGTACTTCTAATCCTGTTCAGGTAGATGTAGACAATAACCTTTATATACCGGTTATCAATGTGGCTATAACCAATCAAACCTCTTGTGAAGTATCGGATCCAAACGGAATATTGAGTGCAACCATAGATGAAACGAGTGACGGAGGTGCAGCGGCCGAAACTTCTGGTTACTCATATCTGTGGCGGAATGATGGTAATCCATTGACTCCGGGTGGGCCGAGTGTTGGAACAACTTCTTTTATTAATACTCTTCCTGGAAATCTATTTTATACGTTGACTGTTGAGCGGACGGCTACGCGGTGCTCTAATACTCAGAGTGTATTCTTACCTGAGCGAATTAATTTACCCAGACTGGAGTTGGTGGCCACCGATATTATTGATTGCAACACACAGGGTTTTGTAACGGCAAAGATATTTATTGACAAAAATAATGATGGAGATTCAAATGATGCTGGTGATGAACTTACTCCTGCTGAATATGCTGATTATTCAATCGCATGGTTTCGTGGAAGCAATACATCAGGTATACCATTATCTGAAACGGATAGAGTATTAAATGAATTAAGTGCTGGCATTGCACTGCCAGCGGGAAACTATACCGCCATTGCTACCAATAATGTAACCCGTTGTAAAACAACTGACATTACGGATGTGATTAATGGTCCTGGTCCATTATTTAACCTTGATTTTGAAATTAATAACCGGCCTGCATCCTGTGCGGATAGCGATGGTGTGATCACCGCTTTTGTTGATAGTGGAGGAGGATTTCCAGCACCCTTTGGCAATTTTAAATTCCAGTGGTTTCAGGGTAACCCTACGAATGGATTAGATACTCCGACACCAAGTTTTTATACCAATCCGCAAGTTCAATTTGTTCAGCCGGCACTCGATGTGGATCCTTCCGCTCTTTTTGGAACACCATTTCTGGGATCGCCTCCAGCACAAGCACCGGTTGCTGCGAAAGAAGGCCCCACCTTGTTTGGTAGATCATCTGGAACCTATTCGGTGGTAGTAGAACGTGTAGCAGACGGATGTAAGGAGTTTAAGACTGTTTTTCTTCCTTTCTTGCAAGAGCCAGTCATTATTTTAGCGAGAATAAAGCCGGATGAATGTGCCGGTGACGTAGGAGAAATAGAGGTGGAATTAACGGCACCCTTTCCGGCCAATCAATATTTGTTACAGATCTACCAATCGGCAAACCCGGTTTTAGGAACGGATGTTCCTTTGGACGAGTTTTCAGCTGCGGCAACAGGGAATATATTCAACAGTCTTGCCTCGGGTGTATATACCATCGTTGCACAGGAAGATCCTACTCTTATTCCTACAGCTTGTTATTCTTCCCCTGTTTTGGTTCAACTTATTGAGGCATTGCCTCCGAAAGTTAATATACTCGGATCAGGTGCTAACTCAACCTGCGTTGATGCTCCCCAGGTTGGTGATGGTTCTCTCCAGATTCAGGTATTTACAGATGAGAATGATCCTTTCAGCACTTCCTTTCCATTACCGCCCTTTCCTACCATACTTGAAAGGGTAGGTCCTCCATTTGTTACCTATGCCATTGATGTGAAGGATGCTGGTAATGTTGCCGTTCCGGGATATCCTACTGCCTCTACCTTTGAACACGGAGATACAGAAACCATTAATGGTCTGCGAGGTGAAACGTATACGATAACGGTAACTTCATCCAAAGGATGTGTCACTGCAAAGACGTTTAATATTCCGAACTCACCACGGGTGGCAGATTTGAGTGGTGATGTAGTTGTATTGCCTGCATTGGCGTGTGACCCCACCTTGGAAACAAATGCCTCTGTAGAAGTCAAAAAACTATCGATCGCAGGAGTTATTGCCAGTGATAATTTATCGGACTATCAGTTTGATTGGTTCACCAATGTAACGCTTACAACTAATATTTTATCAGCTAATGGAGATAACAATATTTTAGTGAAAGGAGGAGAAGTATTATCCAATGTAGGACCGCCTTTGCCAACTACACCGGTAACAGCTGGATCCTATTGGGTGAGGGCAACCAAAGTGAATGCCGGAACGGTAGGAGGTTTGGGTTGTTTAAGTGCACCGTTGAAGCTAGATATAGAAAATCAAAGTGTGAAACCAACAGGAACATTAACCCCGTTAGCGAACACAGCTTGTGATACTAATTTTGAAGGTTCTGTGGTAGCCCGGATTACAAACGCGGGTTCAATGCCCGCAACACTTAATTACAATTATACATGGACATCACCTGCCGCTTCACCCATAACCAATGCTATTTCGAATGGAGATGGACTTGGTGCAGATGATATCTTTCCGGGATTAAGCGATGGTACTTATGCTTTATCGTTTAAGAATAATTCATCCGGTTGTATCGGAGTTATTCAAACAACTATTGATAAATCAGCCACGCCTATTGTGGTTATAAACGCTACACCGGTTGACCAACTTATCTGTAATCCCGATGGAAGCATTACCGTTGGAACCAATGATATTCTTGTTGGCGGTGCAGTTGACAATGATCACACACGATTTGATTTTACCTGGGCACGGGGAGATGTGGCAACTACTGTAGCGGGGCCAACTCAGAGTAATGATGTACTCAACATTATAGACTTGCCTGCCATCGGTGCCGACACGTACTTCGTTAAGGTAAAGAAGCGCGCTGGGCTTAACCCCGGTTCGGGTTGTGAATCAGCACCGTTCCGCGTAGACATTCTTGATAAGAGTGTTGATCCTACGGTAACACTTGCTTCGTTATCCAATACGGCATGCGACATAAACTTTGAAGGTTCAATAAGTGTTACGGTGACGAGTCCAGGTTCGGCTGCTACGCCTGATTATGATTACACGTGGGCATCTCCTGCTATATCTCCTATTGCCAACGCAACTTCCAACGGTGATGGTATAGGGCCGGATGATAACTTCGCAAACCTTAGTGATGGTACCTATACCATCTCCCTTAAAAATAATACATCGGGCTGCCTTGGTACTGCACAAACTATTATCACAAGGAGGTCTACACCGATAATCATTACCAATGCCACTCCTGTAAATCAGTCGATCTGTAATCCCGATGGAAGTATTACCGTTGGAGCTAATGATATTCTTGTTGGCGGTGCAGTTGACAATGATCACACGCGATTTGATTTTACCTGGGCACGTGGAGATTTTGCAACTACTGTAGCAGGGCCAACGCAGAGTAATGATATACTCGACATTATAGACTTGCCTACCATCGGTGCTGACATGTACTTCGTTAAGGTAAAGAAGCGCGCTGGACTTAACCCAGGTTCGGGTTGTGAATCTGCACCCTTCCGCGTAGACATTCTTGATAAGAGTGTTGATCCAACAGTAACGCTTACTTCATTAGCTAACACCTCGTGTGATACAAACTTTGAAGGTTCACTTATAGTTACTGTTACGAATCCAGGTTCAGCGGCAACACCCGACTATGATTACACCTGGATATCTCCTGCAGCGTCTCCGATTGCCAATGCAACTTCCAATGGGGATGGCCTGGGTCCAGATGATAACTTTGCGAACCTGAGCGATGGAACTTATAACATCTCAATTAAGAACAATACTTCTGGATGCTTGGGGTCTGCACAAACAATCATCAACAAGCTGGCTACACCGATTATTATTACCAATGCTACTCCAATAGATCAACTAATCTGTAATCCTGATGGAAGCATTACTGTAGGATCAAATGATATTCTGGTGGGTGGTGTGGTGGATAATGATCACACCCGTTTTGACTTTACATGGTCGCGTGGAGATGCAGCAACCATTGTATCAGGACCAATCCAAAATAATGATGTGCTGAGCATTATTGACCTTCCAACTATCGGGGCTGACTCTTACTTTGTTAAGGTGAAAAAACGCGTTGGCCTGAATCCGGGTTCGGGTTGTGAGTCAGCACCCTTTAAAGTGGAGATAGCAGATAAGAGTCAGGATCCGGATATTTCATTCACTTTGATTATTCCAAATTCAAGCTGTACTCCTTCAAGCCCAAATGGCTTTTTGGAAGCCACTGCATCGGAGCGAGTGGGCCCTGCCGGTTCATATAGTTTCATATGGTCATTTAATGGAGGAGCCCTGCCAGCAATAACTACACCGGGAGGTGTTTCTCCCGTCAGTCAACTTACTAATGCAGGACCAGGTACTTATCTGGTTGAAGTGACCAACACAACGACTGGCTGTAAGTTCAATCAGGCGCGCTTATTGGAAACAAACCAGACGTTGAGCCTTCCAAATATTATCGATATCGATCAGGTTAACCCTACGAATTGTTTACCTCAAGGTAGCGTTCAGGTTGTGTCGGTAACGATAGGCGGTGCCAACGTATTTACTAATCCACCGGATGATTTAGATACAGATTGGGAATATGAATGGTATAAAGATTCTTTTCCTGCTGGTTTAATTGCAGGCCAACAGAATAGTTTGCTTTCCAATCAATTGCCAGGGAAGTATTTCGTTAGGGTTAAAAACCTGATCACGGAATGTCTATCCTCCAACGTTGAAACGGTTATTGATTCTGCTGATATTGTTTACCCGGTGGTGAGTATTCAGCAGATTGCACCCCAGGTTATTTGTACGGTGAATGTTGGATCAGGGGCTCTTAATGCACTGGCCGATGGACAAAGTGATGCCAATCCTAATTATGAGTTTAATTGGTTCACTAATCTAAATTCAAATGGTGCTTCATTTGCATCCACCAGCAGTATTAACAGTTTGGTCGCTGGGGATTACTCATTAGAAGTACATAATCTGACAACCAATTGCAGGACTTCAGCCATATTTATACTTCCTGAGAATAAATTAGAATTCACACCTGTATTGGCCCTGTCAAGTAACCCATTAACTGAGTGTGACACCAATGACGGTTCTGTCTTTGCCAGGGGTGTGCTCTTCCCTATCACTACTGACCCTGCTAAAAATTATCCGTTTGCTTATGATTACAGAGCTGATTTGTATGTAGGTAATCCACCAGCCGATTTAAATAATCCGGAGTTTCCTAATTTGCCACAGGATCCTAACAATCCTCTGCTTACCGAAAATCACGTGCAGGGGAATTTATCAAATGGAATTTATACAGTTCGTTTAACGGACAACAACACAGGCTGCTTTACAATCGATAATATATCAGTAGATGACTTGCGTAAGTTTCCCCAGCCTGTGATTACATCGATTGCTCCGGTAACAAATTGCGACCCGGCAAATCCAAATGGTGTGGCCAGAGTTTTAGTAGATGGAAACTTCATTGGATTTGACTTTAATTGGTATGAAGGAAGTGCCGTTTCGGGTATACCGGTTTATACCGGTGTGGAATTTGGTGAGCTAAAAGTAACACCGCAGACCTACACCGTAGAGGCAATAAATCTGGTAACAGGATGTACTGGTAGTGCTCAGACAAATATTACCAATGGAACACTGTCAATACCAGCTCCGGAAATAGATATACTCTCACAGGTGACCAGTTGTATCTTTGACAATGGTGCTTTAGCTGCTTCCGTTGGAGGAGTTACCAAAGACTTTATTTTTGATTGGTATGATGGATCTACGGAAACGCCTCCTTCAGATTTTGTCGGAGAGGTGTACGATAGCCTGGCGATTGGCACTTATTCAGTTACTGCAACCAGTCGTATCACCGGATGTAAATCACCTTTGGTAAGCGAAGCCATCACTGATAAAAGAGAGTTTCCGGAATTCAATTTCCAGATTAAGAATGCGTCTTGCGATCTGCCCAACGGGTTTGCCACCATTTCCTTTATATCAACCGTTGGAATTAGTACGATCGAATGGATTAGCGCTAATCAGGTTATCGCGGTGGGTCCTAACCTCACCAATGTTGGGTTCGGATTGTATTCAGTGAATATTACTTCTGAGCTGGGATGTGAAACCAGCAAGGACCTGGAGATTTTGGCTGATATCCGACCACGAAATGGTATTTCAAGGAATGGTGATTCTCAAAACGATTATTTTCATATTGATTGTATTGAAAATTTTATTAGCAACAACGTTAAAATTTTCAACCGCGCAGGAACGCTGGTATATGAAGCGGACTCATATGATAACGCTAACATATACTTTAGTGGGGGATCAAACAGAGGAGTAAGCCTGATTGGAACAGACGTGCCAGATGGCACTTATTTCTATATCGTTGACAAGAGGGATGGCTCGAAACCATTGGCGGGGTATCTTGAAATTGTAAAATGATGATGATGACTGGTAAATATGTTTACTCACTATTTATTATTGTATTGATATCGGTAAGTATGCCTGACCGGATTTTGGCACAACAATATCCGGTGTTTTCTCAGTACTACTTTAACGAACTGGTTATCAATCCTGCATACGCTGGCAATCATGTGCAATTAAGTTTAACATCTACCTACCGTAATCAATGGGTAAATTTCCCTGGGGCACCACGTACTTTTTCAATCAGTGGACATACCTCTTTATATGATGGGAAAGTGGGTGTGGGTTTGCTCGTTAATCATGATGTGATTGGTAGTTATGGCAATCAAAATGTGTATGGCTATTACTCGTATAAAATTGCTTTTAAAAAGGCAACCCTTTCTATGGGATTGCAGGCAGGATTTAATTTTGTTGGGGTTGATTTTTCGCAACTTGATTTATTAAATCCAGGGGATGCTTCTTTTGCAGCATTAAATACATATAAGCCGAACTTTGGAACGGGCTTGTACCTGAATACCAAAAGATCGTTTGTTGGTCTTTCAGTTCCGTTTTTACTGAATAGCACGTTGGTCTCCAGCGTGGCAGGAGTAGGAGCTGCATTAAAGGAGGCCCGTTATTATTTTTTACGTGCGGGGACAATACAACCACTAAATCCAAAAGAGACTCTAAAGATCAACCCTTCATTTTTAGTAAGAGCTCAGGAAGGTCAGCCATTAAGCGTAGATTTAAATTTAGCCGCCATTATTCATGATGTTGTCAGTGTCGGTGCTTCATGGCGTAGTGGGGATGCCCTGATCGGATTCATCGATTTAAAAGTTAGCGAAAGTTTTCACTTCGCCTATTCCTATGACCTGACCGGGTCGAGTCTTAATAATTTCTCAAATGGATCACACGAGTTTATGTTAAACTATCGAACCAGAATTCGATCCATTCATAAGAATGTAGAGTGTCCTGATTATTATGGGTACGGAATAAACGGCCGACCCAGGTATAAGTAATGATTCTCTTTTAAGAGGTGTATTAATTCCCGATTAATACGAACGGAGCCCAATAATAGGGAGCAGAAAATTTCTGATTCTTGATTAGCTGTAGTTTGGCCTGACGAAGAGCCTGAGCAAAGTTTTCATTTTTCTTTAACAGAAGAGTCGAGTAGAATTGTGTCATCAACTCAGCGGTTGATTCATCCGCTACTCTCCAGAACGAAACCACAATGCTTTTCGCACCTGCATACGTAAGGGCCCTTGATAAGCCGATTACTCCTTCACCTTTTGATAGCTTTCCAAGACCTGTCTGACACGCTGAAAGAACAGCCAGTTCTGCTTTCAACTGGAGGTTAAATATTTCACCAGAAAACAAATTTCCATCATCCTGACTGCCGGCATTGAGAAATATGCGTGACAATTCAGGTTCACTTTCATCGACAATACCGTGTGTTGCAAAGTGCAGGTAATCATAGGTGGAGAGATCGGATGTTTTAATGTTGGTCTCATTGGCATCCTGAAATTTGGCTACGAAAGAAGTGGTACCAAAAAGAGTTGCAATAGTAGTTACTTCTTTTTCGGTACCAGGAAGTTCATTCAGGTTATCCTTTGGAGGGAATTGAACAGGTGCACATAGGTAGATAGATGCCGTGCCTTCCCGTGATGATGTTCTGGTCTTTTGGAGCATCAGTGCTGTAGAAAATTCATAACTGACGGCATACTTGTTTATTAAGTAATTCACATTACTGAAATCGGTTATTCCTTTCATACGAACAGGAAGTGCTTCGAAAGGAACGGTGCCCAACCGACCAGAAGGTATGATCACAATCTGCTTTATTGAACCCGGTAAATGCGGGATCAAAACAGGACTAAGGGAAGCGGATGATTTTTGATAGGTAATAAAATCTGAATAATATAGGCTGTTATTGAAGCCGCGCACCAAACGATCAAATTCTTCTGGTAAGGTCAGGTTATTTATTTTGAATTTATTTTTTGTAATCAGGAATTGATAGATCCGCTTACTCTTTTCTGCAACGAAAAAACTAACAATGGCTGTTTCATTATTCAGTGAATTTTGTAAAATAGAGGTAGTCGGAGTAGCTTGATTAAATTTAAGGTTAAAATAATTGGGGTATTCTTTCTCGAGTCTTTTGATAAAAGCATCGTATTCAAGATTCATGGAAAACAGATGCTCTCGTAATTTTTTCTCTTCTTCGGGCTCAGGTTTTAAAGATATCTTTTGGCTCAAGAAGGTTATGTTTGATTTCAGGTTTTTCTCTTGCTCCAGAAGCTCATTGGGAATTCCTGAAAATGACTTTGCCTGTGCATCCGCAATGGATTCTTGCAATACCGCTGATTTACTTTTCTCAGCGAAGTAAAAAGCCTCTTCTTTATACTTCTTTGACTGCAAAATGATTTCACTGACAGCCTGCGCAATACGCACGCCATCTTCGTACACTTCATTCGCAACTTCGCCCAGTGCAATTTTGTCAGTTTCATCTGAACTATTATGCCGGATGTCATCGATCAACGAATCGCACGCGTGCAGGCAGGACAGAGCCAATCGTAAATCTTCCAGTTTAAGTGTTGAGCCATAATAAAGGGTCTCTAAACCCTGAGCCTTCCATCGCAATGAATACAGAAGAATAAATCCGTTGTAATATTCCTTTACAGAAGGATTATGTTTAAAGTCAGAATTATTGAATGACGGTGAATTGGCAATGATTGCTTTTTGAAAGTACGCGATGGCCTCTTCATGATTATTATCTCCTAATTTTAGAATGCCCAAATCATTATACGTGCTGGCAATATCAGAATGCTTTTCTCCATACGATTTTTTATATATCTCCAGTGCTTTTTCAAAGTAGCTGATTGCGGCTTTGCTGTCGTTCATTTGACGATAGGTTTGACCAAGGTAAGAGAGCACCAATGCCTGGTTAGGGTGGCCATTGGGATATATTTTTTCCCATATCGCCTTGGCGTTCTCGAAATTAACGATAGCGTCTCCAAATAACTCCAGTTTACGATAGGCAAAACCGATGTTTGTACTGGAGATGGCAATTTTAGGATGATTAAGTCCGTGAACTTTTTGGTAGGAAGCCAGCGCTTTTTCAAAATATTCTAGCGCTTTATCTGGATCAGTTTCCATGTATATCAATCCAAGATCATTGTATGATGCGGCTACTTCCTGGCTCTCAGGTCCAAATAGTTTTTCTCGTATTTGCAGCGCAATCAAATGATTCTCTTCAGCCTGTTTATATTTTCGCGTGCTTCCATAAACCAATCCCAACGTAGACAGGCATTTGGCTCCTTCTTTTGTGTTTTGGTTGCCTGAAGTTTGAAATTTAGTTAGCGCATCCTTGAGATTTTCAAGCGCCAAATCATAGCGCCCTTTATTTAAATACAAAAAACCATTGTTGGTAAGAGTAATTGCTTTGCCAAATTCAGAACTAGTCTCTGTAATACTTTTTAGTTTAGCTTCCGCCTCATCGAGCTTTCCCTGTAGAATTAAAATCTCGGCAACCTTGTTCGTTATCAGTATTTTGGTTTGTGGATCGGTTGATTGACTTTGGTTTAGTAACACAAGGGCTTGATCATATTCAGTAACGGAAATCAGCGAATCCGCGTTTTTAAGAACGTCCGATCGTTGTGAGAATAGCGTACCAGAGATAGCTATGAGAAATGCTAGAATCTGAAGTCTTCTCATCAGAACCGGTAATTATAGGTAATTGAACTTACGCTGTTCCGGGTGAGTCCATCTGGATTTTTATCTCGCTGAATAATTTTGTGACCCCATAAAAGTTTTATTCCTGAACGCACATTAAAATTATATCCACCTGTAATGATTCCAGACATGGCGAGACCACGTGCTCCCTCTGGTTTAACTTCCATTCCCTGCAGGTTGGTTATCCGGTCATTGGTAATTCGATAGATAGGAAGAAGTCCGGTGCTGAAATTGAATCGTGAGAAACGAAAATTTCTTTCCACACGCAACATCACATCGATACCGCGCTTTAGCAAATTGGATTGGCTATATGTTTTCAAATAATCCGGATTAGGATAATCTGGAAAATCCTTCCAGTCGAAAGCGTTCTGATTAATATGCTTAAAAGGAATCTGAATGCCGGTCGCAAATAACCATTTACGGTTAATCAACGAAACCCCGGTAATAAAATCATAGGTGCCTAAACTGGTCTGGTAGTACATGGGTAATGGTTCGCTCGGAAATTTATTGGATGTCAGATCTGATTTATTGGTTGGAATTTTTCCTCCCACCGAAAAGTTAACATCAAAACGATCGGTGTTTAGTAAAGAGCGCGTGTAGCAGAGCGACAGATCACTAATCCCTTCGGTTTCGCCCAGGTTACCGCTTCGTACAAAGGTATAAGGCACCTTTAGTTGAAAGGACGACTTTGCATTGAGACTGAAATTAAAATCTGCCGTGGCGACATAAATAACAGGCGTGGTGGTAGTGACACCCCGGTAAAAACTCAGCTCCATGGACCGAAGTTTTAATTGCACTTTCTTATTGTATGGCTGATCGGGTTTCATGGCTCCCATGGTACAAAACCCGGCATCGCTGCAGCCTTGTGCAAGGGCGTTGGCAGAAGCGATGGATATAAACGCAAATAGTATAAATATTTTCATCGTTTAGATGCTAAGTTAGTGATGACAGTTGCAAAGATCAACCTTATAAAATAAAAAAATCCGGACCATTCCGGACTTTAACGTTATGAATTAGAACAGAAATGGGTTTACATTCCCAACGATTGATTTTCGATAGAAGCCAATTCAATAATTTTTTCGTACTCTGCAGGATTGAGGTCATTGAAGAAGTAGTGTACCGGATTTGCGTGAACGCCATTGACATAAACCTCATAATGTAAGTGAGGGGCCGTAGAAAGACCGGTATTTCCAACATATCCAATCAGGTCTCCGCGTTTCACTTTTTGCCCCTGCCGAACAGCAAAGCCATGCATGTGAGCATATCGGGTGCGATAGCCAAATCCATGATCAATTTCGATCACTTTGCCGTATCCACTAAAACTAATATCTACTTTGTCAATCAGGCCATCCGCAGTGGCGTAAATGGGGGTACCAATGGCAGCAGCAAAATCAATACCCGTATGCATCTTTTTAACCTTATAGATTGGGTGAATGCGCAAGCCATAGCCTGAAGCCAGGGCGATGAGTTGCTTATTCGCCACGGGTTGAATGGCAGGAATAGCAGCAAATAATTTCTCTTTACTTTCTGCCAGGTCAACCACTTCATCTTGCGATTTTGATTCTACGTAAATTTTTCTCCGGAGATTATCGACACTTTCACTGAGCTTGACGATAATGTCTTCATGGATGATATTCTTTTCCTTGACATCTTCGTAGCGGTCGATACCACCAACACCAGCCTCGCGAATACTTTTATCGATGGGCTCTGCACCCAGTACTACCCGGTAGATATTATCATCGCGATACTCCATGTTGGCGAGTTGCTTTTGGAGTTTGTCCACTTCTTGGAGGAGGTTATCATAATAGAACTCCATTTCTTTCACTTCATTTTTCAGAAGCAACTCCTTCGGAGATTCAAAGTATGAACTGGAAACAAGTAAAATTCCTGCCGCCATAGCCAGTGTAAGCGAAAAAATACCCAAGGCATTTAATATAATGTCACCTGTGGTGGTTTTAATCCGCTCGTACTTGCAGGTCTCTGTATCGTAGTAGTATTTTATTCTTGCCATAAATCACAAATACGATTAGTAGTTTATCATCCGGTAACAGGCCTGAATGCTTTAATAATTTCTGAATTACATTCCATTATGGGCCCTTCTAATAATTCAATGCAATAGGGAATTGCAGGGAACACAACGTCTAAACACTGTCTGATCGATTTTGGTTTACCCGGTAAATTCACAATTAGGGTTTTGTTTCTGATGCCTGCTGTTTGCCTTGATAAAATTGCTGTGGGCACATATTTTAAACTTTCCATCCGCATCAGTTCACCAAAACCCGGCATCATCTTATCGCATACCGCTGCGGTAGCTTCCGGGGTTACATCTCTTTTGGAAGGGCCCGTGCCGCCACAAGTTACAATAAGACAACAGTTTTTTTGATCGGCCATTTCTTTCAGGGTATTCTCAATGAGTTGTTGTTCATCGGGAATAATGGCGTACTCTTTTTCCCACGGTGAAAGCAAATACTCATTTAATGTTTGAACAATAGCCTTACCGGGCAAGTCTTCATAAATACCCTTGCTGGCCCTGTCTGAAACGTTGATGATGCCTATCCGGATCATACGTTTTGTGCTATTTTAAATACGATATTTTCCGATCGGCCCTTTTTGAAAACCTGTCTTCCTTTGTTAATTCCTTTTCGTAATTCCTTTTGTTTTTCTATTGGAAGAGCTACGGTGTCGGCACATTCCTGTGAACAGCATCCTATATATTTGTTTGCACATTCTTCGCACTGGATAAACAATAGGTGGCAACCATCATTCTTGCAATTGGTATGCGAGTCGCAGGGGTTGCCGCATTGGTGACAAACGCTGATGATGTCGTTAGAAATTCGCTCGCCAAGTCGCTCGTCAAATACAAAATTCTTACCAACGAACTTATTCTCCAGGTTCTTTTCTTTCACTTCCTGTGCATACTTGATGATTCCACCATTCAGTTGAAACACGTTCTTAAAACCAATGTGTTTAAACCAGGCACTGGCTTTTTCACAGCGTATCCCACCGGTGCAATACATCAGCAGATTTTTATCTTTCTGTTCGGCCAGTAATTCGCCAACTACTTTTAATTCATCCCGAAAGGTATCTACATCTGGGCAGATGGCATTTTTAAAATGGCCCACTTCACTTTCGTAATGATTGCGCATATCGACAATCACCGTATTGGGATCTTCTGCCAGTTGATTAAATTGTTGCGCCCCTACATGTATGCCACAATTGGTCACATCAAAGGTTTCATCGTTTAAGCCATCGGCTACGATCTTTTTTCTAACTAAAATCTTCAATTTGAAGAAGGATTTTCCGTTGTCATCCACCGCCAGATTAAGCCTTACGCCATTCAGAAAATCAATACTGAATAACTGCGTTCTGAAATTATCAAGTTGATGGATGGGCACGCTAATCTGCGCGTTAGTTCCTTCTTTCGCCACATAGATTCGGCCAAGCACATGAATATGGTCAAGTAGTTTATAAAGTTCGTCTCTGAAAGTAGCGGGATCTGCGAGGTGATGATACTTATAAAAAGAAATCGTGGTTCTTTTCTCGTTGCTAAGGTTAAGCTTCTCCTTAAGTTCCTTCCCGTTGATTCGATTGTAAAGAGCCATTTACTAAAAATTTTAAGCGTACAAAGTTAACGATAATCGGCTTCTTTGCCAAGATAACCGATTCGCGAACAATTAGTTGGAGGATGGTTTTAGCTCACCTTTCAGTAGTTTATTATAATCTTCACAGGATAGTACGCCCTTTAGATTACAGTAGGTGCAGGTTTTATATGTGTTACTGATATAACTTTTCTTTATGATTACGGTGGTCCCATTGCATACAGGACAGGTTACTTTTCCCATTGGCCCGCAGTCGATGTCATAATCCTGTGAAAATACTTGCAATGCTTGCTTCGCTTCCTGTTCTTTTTCCTTGAGTAGTTCAACTTCCGCTTTTTGTTTCAAGGAGATTGACTCTTGCGAAAACTGACCAGCAGTGCCTTTTAACTGGATGTATTTATTTAGCCAGTCCACACTTTGTTTGTATTTGCCCAGAAAGTATGAATTCTTTCCAAAGTAAAAGGTGATGTCCGAAGGTACACTCTTTACGGATCTGAGAATAGTAAGAAATTTTTCATCGGCAGCTTGATAGTTCCCTTGATTCATTAGAATGACGGCTGAATCTAATTTCATACTTTGAGCACGTTGGCGATCTACCTGACGCTGAATTTCCAGTTGTTTGATTTTTTCTTTCTCCGTTTCAGTTTGACCCAAAACCGAGAATGCCATTGCGAGGAAGAAGGTACAGAATGCAAATCCTTTTTTCACCGTATTCAATTTCATTTTATAAAATTTTTCTTTGATAAGTCAAGCCACTCCAAAGCAGCATTGCAGAAAATATCCTCTTTCACATTTTCCGGTAGTTCCATGTCTTCAATGAATTTACCGATTCCCAAATCACCCAGCGGAAAAGGATAATCAGAACCCAACATTACTTTTTTACTGCCTTGCAATTTCAACACATACTCCAGCATCAATGGATCATGGGTAATACTATCCACCCAAAATTTACCGATGTATTTTCTAGGATTCACATTGTTGTCAATGGCCACCAAGTCGGGTCTGCATTCAAAGCCATGTTCAATTCTTCCAATTGTAGGGAGAAAAGAACCACCCGCATGCGAAAACATCACTCGAAGTTTGGGAAGTCTTTCAAAAATCCCGCCAAATATCATAGAACACATGGCTCGTGAAGTTTCAGCGGGCATGGCGACTAACCAAGGGAGCCAGTAGCGTTGCATATTTTTTTCGCCCATCATATTCCAGGGGTGAATCATAACAGCCAACCCTAGTTTTTCACAAGCTTCAAAGACAGGAAAGAATTTTTCTTCATTAAGGTTATCGTCATTGATGTTTGATCCGATCTGAACCCCCTTAAGGCCAATTTTTTTGATTCGTTCTAATTCTTTCACGGCCAGTTCAACATCTTGCATGGGCACTGTGCCAAGTCCAATATATTGCATCGGATATTTTTCAACCAATTTGCCCAGGTGATCATTCAGAAATTTTGAAAGGTCTAAACAATCCAGGGGCTTCGACCAATACGAGAACATCACCGGAATGGTGCACACTACTTGAACGTGTGTGTGAAATTCTTCATATTCTTTAATCCTAAGGTCTGGGTTCCAGCAATTTTCTTTAATTTCTCTGAAAAACTGATTTCCCCGCATCATCTTGGCAAATCCTTTTTTGTGGTGCTGCAAGTAGATAAAATCGCCATAGCCAAACTTCTCGCTCCAGTTGGGCATTTTCTTGGGAAGGATGTGCGTATGGGCGTCAATCTTGAGCATCGGCATGGACTAATCTGGCAAAGGTAGAAATTTTATTAGCAGATTAGTCGGTACCTCTTTCGCGCTCTTTAAGGAGATGTAAATGATGTTGAATGTGATAGGCTGAAAAGAAGAGCATTTCACGAAGCGTGATCTTTCCTAAAAGTGGATGGGGCAGGAGGTATTGATCCAGTTGATCTTCACTCCATGATTCCAGTCTTTTGATCATCCTGTCCCTTTGGCGATTGAAATCAGCAACCTTGCTCTCTTTCTGTTCCCATAAAATAGCAGGAGGAATGAATTGACCCGTTGCTCTGCCACCGGCAGAAAGTTTTTGATGGTATCGGTCAACCAGCTCCTGATAATTTCGGCCTGTTCGATTTGGTTTTCCAAACATCATTCTTAAAACAAATGAAGGTAGAAGAAGCGCTTGGTTTACCGGAGACAAACTGCGAATCAGATGATCAAGATTTTGACCCACAGACCATTTACCATTTATTGATTTAATAAATTCATCCGGTGATTGCTGGTTTACAAAATGCACCAATGATGTGGCATGAGCGTTCAGCAAACCGACAATGAATTTTTTATCTTCCATACATTACAAACTCCATCCCGTTCTATACTCACGTTTCACAAAAGCATTGGCTTCATCGAAGTTGGTGATCTTCATGTTCTTTGCATCCCATAAAAGTTTCTTCCTTCCGGTGAATCCATTTTCGGTACGCATGGAATAGCTGCGAATGGCTAGGTTCCCCATTAATACAGCTTCAGTAAATGGACCGGCATATTCGAAAGGTGAGCTGAGTTCCTTCTTTCCATATCCTGCTATGCAGGCATCTACCCATTCGGTGTAATGTCCTGCTTCTGCTCCTGGAATCCGTGATATTGACTGTTTGGGAAAGGTCACTTCTTTCATGCGTGAAGTAGGCAGAAGCACTGGTCCCCAATTGTAATTGCCCATCAACTTGCCTTTTGTTCCTTCAAAAATGTATCCATTGCCCAAATCACCACCACCCATCACTTCGTCAGGTAACAATTCTTCCGGACGTTTTGGAAGGAGTCCACCATCCATCCAGGTGAGTGTGATGTTTCCTTTTCCATCCGTGCGTGGAAACTTCATATGGATGATGGAAGAGGCAGGACAACTCTCTTTATAATCGGCTACTTTAAAAAAATCAGACCAGGCCGTAGTGGTGCTGCATTCCACTTCTGACGGATAGTCAATAGGTAAAATACGAAAGGCGGGATCCATTATGTGACACGCCATGTCGCCCAAAGCACCGGTTCCAAAACTCCACCATCCTCGCCAATTGAATGGGTGATACGCAGGATTGTATTCAATTTCTTTTGCAGGACCGAGCCATAAATCCCAATCAAGTTCTTTCGGTATTTCATGTTGGCCGGAGGGAGCAGGGACGCCTTGCGGCCACACAGGGCGATTTGACCAGGTAAGCACATTGGTAACATCTCCAATCAATCCAGCGTCCACCCACTCTTTGGTGGTGCGCACATAATCGGCTGAAGCAAACTGGTTACCCATTTGGGTTACCACTTTATATTTCTTAGCGGCCTCAGTAAGCATGCGGGCTTCATAAATATCATGCGTTAATGGCTTCTGCACGTACACGTGCTTGCCTCTTTGCATGGCGGCCATCGCAGCAACTGCGTGGGTGTGGTCGGCAGTGGAAACAGAAACTGCATCTATATTTTTGACTTCTTTATCCAACATCACACGAAAGTCCTTGTAGTACTTTGCAGATGGAAAATTCTCTTTTGACTTAACTGCTTGCCGGTCATCGACATCACACAAAAAAGCAATTTTAGATTTCGGATTTTTGGAAATGCCCATCATGTCAACGGTGCCTTTGCCACCTACACCAATGCCTGCAACATAAAGTGTATCACTGGGAGCAATAAATCCGTTGCCACCTAAAACAAATCGTGGAATGATGGTGAAAGCTGAACCGGCCAGCACCGCTTGCTTAATGAATTTCCTTCTAGAGAGATCATTCTCTTTTGCTACAGAAAGTTTTTGTAATGGCATAATAATCGGTTTTGAAATCAATTTTTTGAAATAGTCTTTGCTGATAAATTGTAAATAGGCAGTCCACACCATTCCTTGATATATCCACTGCCTATTGCCAACTGCTTATTGTCTACTTTTGAATTACCATCCCGTGCGATATTCACGTTTCACAAATTGATTGGCATCATCAAAGTTGGTGATCTTCATGTTTGGTCCATCCCATAACAACTTAATGAAGCGACCTGGGTAATCGAATTGATCGGGTCTTCCGCCTGCACGAGGCTTACGGATATCATAACTGCGGATGGCGAGGTTGCCCATCAAAAGTCCTTCTGTGAGCGGACCGGCCAAATCAAATGACGATGACAATTCCGATTTTCCATAACCTGCAATACAAGCTTCCACCCATTGTGCATAATGGCCATCGGCACCGCCAGTCACGCGCTTGTAGGTTTGTGGCACACTCACTTCTTTGGTGCGTGACGTGGGTAATAATTGTGGATTGATTCCATAGGTGCTACACATCATCTTACCTTTTGTGCCCACCATAATCACTCCATTCCCACCATCACCCATCATTTCATTCGGGCCTAATTCTTCGGGCCTTTCTGGTTGTATACCACCATCCATCCAATGGAATTTAACATTGGGCTTTCCTGCTTTTCCGGTGTATGTCATGATTACATGTGAAGAAGGCGGGCAACTATCCGGAAAATATCCGCGTTTGAATTCGTCTACATAAACACTACCCACACTACATTCCACTTCCGTGGGATAACCAAGTCCGAGCACACGGAAAGGAGGTTCAATGATATGACATGCCATGTCGCCCAAAGCGCCTGTGCCATAATCCCACCAGCCCCGCCAGTTGAATGGTACAATCTTCTCTACATAATCTTTCGCTGGTGCAGTGCCAAGCCACAAGTTCCAATCCAACTCTTTTGGAATCTCCGTTTTTTTATCAGACCACGGAATTCCTTGTGGCCACACAGGTCGGTTCGTCCAGCAATACACGGTGTGCACATCGCCAATTAATCCAGCTTCATACCACTCGCGCATTTGACGAACGCCATCACCCGATGCACCTTGATTACCCATTTGAGTGACTACTTTATATTTCTTTGCTGCTTCGGTAAGCATGCGTGCCTCATGGATATCATGAGTTAAAGGCTTCTGTACATAAACGTGTTTGCCCAGCTCCATAGCCGCCATGGCCTGAATAGCATGCATGTGGTCGGGTGTAGAAACAGAAACCGCATCAATGCTTTTATGATTTTCATCCAGCATCTTGCGATAGTCTTTGTAATACTTGGCTTTCGGAAAATTCTTTACTGTGTTTGCTGCCCTACGGTCATCTACATCGCAGAGGAAAGATATATCTGCTTTACCACTTTTTGCAAACATGGCGATGTCGCTTTCACCTTTTCCGCCCACACCAATGCCGGCTACGTAGATCTTATCGCTGGGAGCGACAAAACCTTTTCCGCCCAGCACATAACGAGGAACAATGGTTACCGCTCCTGCAACAAGTCCTGCTTTTTTAATGAAATCTCTTCTTGATGTCATATGGTAATAATTAAAGTATAAATGAAAAATTCGTATGTCTTATGAATCGAACTTCACGCTTTCTGCAAGTGCCCGCTCATCATATTTTAATCCATATTGATCAAGAACATCCTGGGGAACACCATCCCATTGATTGGGTTTATTTCCTGCGTAGCCCAGATCTTTAATACCAATTTCACTGGTGAAAAATCCGGTAGCGGTAAGGTCGCGCATCAGGTTGAAGAAAGCCACACCTTGTTTCATTTCCGGTTTTGCTTTTTCAGGAAAAGCAATTTCATCTACCATTTCAATTTGCTGAGAGGAACTGCAGGAGGCGAAGTCTGCATTGAATCGTTTCATACATTGGATATCCAACCACTTAAGACCACCCCGCATAGGGGTTTGATGACGCGGCATATCCTTTACAATGAATTCAATGAACTCAGGTACTTTAGCTTCTGATGCAGAACCAGAAACATCATCTTTTGGAATGATAATATCTACTAGCATGCGAATGGTTTTCATTTCATGTTCATCGAAGAAGGTTTCGCTCAGCAGCTTTTGTTCTCGCGCGAGTTCATCGGGAGTTCTATCGATTGTGAAAGCAGGTGTTTTGGCAACTTCTTGCTTTGGTGTTTCGCAACCTTGCAGCAAAGCAGTGGCACCCAGTGATCCTACCGCTAACGTTTTTAAATATTTTCTTCTGTCCATAGTAAGTAGTTAGTAGCAAGACGTAAGTAGTAAGACTGCCCAAATTTGTCTTATGTCTTTCGTCTTAAATCTTTAGTCTTAAATGTTCTGTTTCTTTAATTCACCAATAATATATTCACTGGCTCGCATTGATAAAGCAAGTATTGTCCATGTTGGATTTTTATCAGCCTGCGATACAAACGGACCTCCATCCACTACGAAAAGATTTTTAACCTCATGAGCTTGATTGAATTTATTGACTACTGATTTCTTTGGGTCATCGCCCATACGGGTAGTGCCAACCTCGTGGATGATTCGACCAGGGGCGGCAAGTCCATAATTATTTTCCGGGCCATCTTTCCCATATGTGACCACGCCTCCCATTGTATCAATGATCTCTGCGAACGTTTCTTTCATGTGTTTTGCTTGCTTCACTTCGTGATCGGTCCATTTGTAATGGAACCGTAGTACAGGAATTCCATATTTATCAACGGTATTTGGATCGATTTCACAATAGTTATCTTCCATTGCAATGGATTCGCCACGGCCTGACATTCCGAAGGAAGCACCATAGAAATAGCGATAATCATCTTTCAGTGATGCGCCATAACCGCCCGCCTCTTTTTGTTTTCCATCGCGGCCCGGATATTTTCCATTGGTGCCTTGCATGCCAAAACCATAACCATAGCCGGGCATTCCCATGCCGCCACCATATTCAATATGATAACCGCGGGGGAAGTCAAGTTTTTTGTTTTCCAGCCACCAGGGAGTGTAAACATGCATGCCGCCAACACCGTCTTCATTATATCGCTTACGACCCACCAACTTGGGCAGAATGCCGCCCATGTCGGCACCGGTTGAGTCATGCAGATATTTGCCGACCACACCACTGGAGTTGGCAAGACCATTGGGGAACTGTGTAGATTTTGAATTCAGAAGTAAGCGAGCCGATTCACAAGCACTGGCTGCTAATACAACCACCTTGGCATTAACGGTATATTCTTGTTTGTCATCTTTGTTTACAAATGAAACACCAGTCGCTTTGCCCGCAGAATTAGTATTGACCTCACGCACCATAGCGTTTGGAATCACGTCAACGTTACCCGTCTTCAACGCTGGGTTAACCAGCACAGAAGAAGAAGAGAAGTCTGCATGCACCGTGCAACCACGGTTACATTGTGCACAGAAGAAACAAGCGCCTCTATCTTTATTAATTGGTTTTGTTAAGATTGAAAGTCGCGAAGGAATAACAGGGATATTCAATGCGGTACCTGCCTCTTTGATAAAGAGTTCGTGCAGGCGAGGCTTGGGTGGCGGAAGGAAGATACTATCCGGATCGTTGGGAAGGTTTTCCTTTGATCCGAATATACCAATGAGTTGATCAATCTTATCGTAATAAGGAGCGACATCTTCATACCCAATCGGCCAGTTGTCACCTAATCCATCAATATTTTTTCGTTTGAAATCTTTGGGGCCGAATCGGAGCGAGATTCTTCCCCAGTGATTGGTTCTTCCTCCCAACATGCGTGAGCGGAACCAATCGAACTTTGTTCCATCTTTACGTGTATATGGTTCACCTTCTAATTCCCATCCGCCATAGGCCGCATCAAAATCTCCAAAGTTCCGATACATTGTACTCGCACCTCTGCGCGGAGATTCCCACGGCCATTTCATTTGGGTTACATTCTTTGCCGGATCATATAAAGGCCCGGCTTCCAGGAGCACTACTTTAATGCCGGCATTTGCCAATATGTAGGCAGCCATGCCTCCGCCAGCCCCGGAGCCTACAATACATACGTCATAATCCTTGGGTGTTTTTTTGATCTGAAATTCAGACATAAAGAGGAATTAGAATTTAACTTCTCTAAATGTAGATTTTATTTTCATAAATCAGAAGAAAGAAATCGTTGATCAGTCGAAGGAAAGGAAGAGTGGTTTTATTTCTTTTTTGGAACCGGATCGTAACCGCTTGAGCCCCATGGATTACACCGGGCAATTCGTTTACTTCCCAACCAGACTCCTTTTATCACGCCCCATTCCTGAATGGCTTCAATCGTATATTGCGAGCAGGAGGGAGTATGCCGGCAATGAGCACCCAGCATAGGAGAGAGGATACCCTGATAGAGCCGTATAGGAAGTATAAAGAGCCGCTTAAAAAACATCATTTTGTTGTTGCGTCAAATTTAAACTAATTGTTGATAAAGAAAGTTCGGAAAATAGTATAACTTAAATTTATTCAACCCAATAGTCATGAAAGTTATAGGTGTATTGATTACTGCATGGAGTATTTCATTTCAGGTCTTTTGTCAGAGCCCTGTTGGTATTTTTGAAAATCACCAGGATATAGGAAATCCTAAAAAGGCGGGAGGCACCTTTTACGATCCGGCTAATCAGGAGTATAAATTATCAGGCAGCGGTTATAATATCTGGTTTGGAAGAGATGAATTTCATTACACGTATAAAAAGCTAAAGGGGGACTTTATCCTGACAGCAAATTTTCAATTCATAGGAGTAGGTGTAGATCCGCATCGTAAAATTGGATGGATGGTCCGTAGTTCATTGGATGCGAATGCTACTCATGTGACTGCCACACTTCATGGTGATGGAATGACGTCCTTACAAAGAAGAGTTTTGCAGGGGGCGTTTATGAGAGATCCGGAAGATGAGACCAAATTCACGAAAAGCAATCCACAGATTATTCAGTTGGAAAGAAATAATGGCACTTATATTTTACGAGTAACAAATTGGGGAGAGCCCTTACAGATCGTTGGAGAGTATAAACATGAAGCGATGGGAGAAGAGGTGTTTGCTGGTTTGTTTATTTCATCACACAATGAAAGCGTTATTGAGGAAGCAACCGTATGGAATGTTCGCATCGACAAGCCGGTGCCTGATAATTATAGTGCAAGCCGACAGGGATTTTTGGGAAGCCGATTGGAAATAATAAAAGTATCGGATGGAAAGAGAAAAGTAATTCACGAAGCCCCCACTTCATTTGAAGCACCCAACTGGATGCCCGATGGCAAGAAATTGTTATTCAATCAGGGAGGTTCGCTTTTTAAAATACCGATTGAAGGTGGTGCAACCGAAAAATTAAATACTGATTTTGCGAATAGAAATAATAATGATCATGGTATTTCATTCGATGGAAAAATGCTGGCCATCAGTCATCAGCGTGATGGATTACCCGGTGGCGGTTCTACGGTTTATGTGCTTCCGCTTGCAGGAGGAACACCAAAATTAATTACAGAGAAAACGCCATCGTATTGGCATGGATGGAATCCCAATGGAAAGGATGTTGTTTTTGTTGGACAGCGGGAGAACCCATTTTATGATATCTACAAAGTTCCGATTAATGGCGGACCAGAAGTTAAGCTGACATCCAATTCGAATTATCATCTCGATGGTCCAGAGTATACTCCGGATGGAAAATATATTTATTATAACTCAAGTCAGAGCGGCACTATGCAAATCTGGCGAATGAAACCCGATGGTTCTGCCAAAGAGCAAATCACTTTTGATGAATATAACGACTGGTTCCCTCATATTTCTCCAGATGGAAAATGGATTGCATTCATCTCCTTTCCTACGAGTATTAATGCCAAAGATCATCCTGCCTATAAACATGTTATGTTGAGAGTAATGCCAGCCAGTGGTGGTGCGCCAAAAGTAATCGCCTATTTATATGGAGGACAGGGTACGATCAACGTGCCTTCGTGGTCACCGGATAGTCAGTATTTTGCTTTTGTAAGCAATTCGGAAAGGCCTGAAAAGCCGTAGGAAAGCTATTCAATAGCCCATGTCATTTCTCCGTCTTTGCCATCCATCACCTGCACACCTTTTTGCTTAAGTTCATCCCTGATTTTGTCAGAGAGTGCATAGTTGCGATCAGTGCGGGCTTTCTTTCTTAAATCAATTAACACCTGGATGACGCCATTCAAAAGTTCATGATTATGTTCTTCTTCCTCGCGCAGGCCAAGAACTTGCTCCATAATATTGATGTATGTGGATTGAAAGAAATCAAATTTCTCTTTCTCCAGTTTCTGCAATATAATATTTCCTGATTTGATGTCATTTATGCGTGAAGACATTTCGAACAACACCGCTAATGTTTTTGCTGTATTGAAATCATCGCTCATCGTGAGGTGGCATTCTTCCGCTAATCTTTGCAGTTCTTCAGAAATCTTTTGTTCTGATCCTGCCTTGCCCTCATGAACAAATTTCTTTATCGTATTTAAGGACGCGATCAGTTTTTTAAACCCTTTTTCGGCTGCACTTAATGCCTCATTTGAAAAATCCAGCGTGCTTGAATAATGGGATTGTAGCATGAAAAACCTAACCGTCATGGCTCCATAGCCACGCTCAAGTAGAGGATGATCACCGGCAAAAAGTTCTCTTGGCAAAAAGGAATTGCCCAGTGACTTACTCATCTTTTGCCCATTCACCGTAAGCATGTTGGAATGCAACCAATAGTTAACAGGAGATTTTCCGTTGGCCCCGGTGGCTTGTGCTATTTCACATTCATGGTGTGGAAATTTCAAGTCCATGCCACCACCATGAATATCAAATGTTTCACCCAGGTATTTTGTGCTCATGACCGTGCACTCAATGTGCCAGCCAGGAAACCCATCGCCCCAGGGTGAAGGCCAGCGCATGATGTGATAAGGAGAAGCTTTTTTCCATAGAGCAAAATCAATCTTTTCATGCTTCTCATCCTGGCTATCCAGATTTCTTCCGCTTTCTATTAACTCTTCGATATTTCTACCGGAGAGAATTCCATAATGATGACTTTCATTGTACTTGCGAACATTAAAATAGACAGAGCCATTGGCTTCATAGGCCAGTCCATTGTCAATTAGTTTTTTTGTTATTCCAATTTGCTCAACGATGTGCCCGGTGGCGCTGGGTTCAATGCTGGGTGGTAGTATGTTGAACTGCCTCATCACTTCGTGAAACCCCTCGGTGAAATATTTTACAACTTCCATAGGTTCCAGCTGCTCCAACCTTGCCTTCTTGGCTATTTTATCCTCACCTTCATCGGCATCGTTTTCAAGATGGCCTACATCCGTAATATTTCTGACATATCTGACTTTGTATCCCACATAGCGAAAGTATCGAGCTACAATATCGAAGGTTAGAAAGGTACGCACGTTGCCTAAGTGCACATGATTGTAAACGGTTGGCCCGCAAACATACATTCCAACAAATCCCTCCATAAGTGACTTGAAGGGTTCCTTTTTTCCGGATAGGGAATTAGTGATTTGGAGAGGAAATTTTTCGTACAGTTTCATATAAAATCAGAGGCGCGAAAATACCATATTTAGATCAAACGATGATCACTTTGAAAAAAGTAATATCACGATGGAATCGTTAATTCAAATACGAGTCAATGTTGTTTCTTGATATGATCTCCAATGGAAATAAGTTGAGCGTTGGAGGAATTTTTTCAAACAAGAGATAATTTGCCAGTGAGCGAACACCCAGTTTAGCTTGTCTTCTTGGATTTTGATGAATAAGAAAATCAATATAACCCTTGCGAAGAAAATCGAGATTTTCTTCCAACAAATCGTATCCAATCAGACGGATTTTCAGCCTTCTCCTTTCCAATTCACGCGCAACCACATACGTCTTGGATGTGCTTACATACAGCCCATTCAGATTAGGTGTATTTAACACGGCTTCAATTTGCTTTTGAAACCCAGGTTGATCAGGGGCAGGAATGGAAAAAGTTTGTATTTGATCGCGTTCTTTGTTGTCAGATCCGAAGAAACTTTTGAACCCACGTTCTTTTTCTATCAAATGGATAGAATGAGTAAGGTCTTCATCGATATGTAAAATTCCAAAGTTGTGGTCATTGGTATGTCCAAAAGAAATTAACTCTGCAGCCAGCTTTCCGCTTTGAAAGGAATCTTGTCCTATAAAACTCAACGCTTCCGCCTCTTTAATGAACGTATTAATCTGAACAAATGGAATTCGGCTTTCCTTTAGCACTTTGAAAAATGGCATCGAGGCGTAGTAAAACAGAGGGGCTATTAAAATTCCATCGGGTTTACTGTGAAATGCTTTCAGTGTCATTTCCTGAAATGATTCTTTAACGTGTTGATCAAAAAATAAGTAATCGATTGCGAGTGTAATCCCAAACTGAACCAATTCTGATTCAGCTTGCTTAATACCCTCAAAAGACTGTTTCCAATAAGGATCCCGTTCTGGATTAGGTATAACGATGGCCAATTGATAATTCCTGTTTGACCCCAGCGTACGCGCAATCAGATTGGGTTTATAATTAATCTCGGCTAATATTCGTTTTACCTTATCTGACGCTGATTTCGATACTTTTCCACGGTTATGAAGAACCCGGTCGACCGTTCCCTCTGAAACTCCAGCCATTTCAGCAATGTCTTTAATCCGAATATTCTTTGGTTCCATCAAAATTGAATGTAAATCGGGAAGTGGGGCGATCAAAAAGTTAAGATAATGATAAGTTTGGATTTTTCTATTGTGTGCGCCCACACACAATGTGTGTGCGGACACGAAATACCATCAAAGCTAATACTTGTTAGTCCTTTTAGACCTAATGAAGAGTTCATTCAAACGGAGTCGCTACCGTTACCGGAAACGATTGCGAAATCGATTGCAAAATTATATTTTGTGTTTTTTTAAACTATCTTGCAGAATAATTTTATTTTGCTCCGTCATAAATAACCTTATGATGTTTGGTAAAACCTTTCTTAACCCTTTTTAAATTTTTTAACCCAAAACAATTAACTTAATTAAATGACCATGAAAAAACTGTACAACAAAGCGAAGCGATTTGTACTTCTCTTTTTGTGGCTGGCCTGCTCTCATGCGGTGCTTGCTCAGGAAAGAGTGGTATCAGGTACCGTGAAGGATGAAAACGGGAGCGCCATGCCAGGAGTAAACGTACTGGTAGTGGGAACCTCGAATGGTACCGTTACTGATGCAACCGGAAAGTATTCAATTTCGGTGGGAAATGGAGCCAGATTGCTATTATCATTTATCGGTTATTCCTCCCAGGAGGTTGCCGTGGGTGCCAGTACCACACTGGATGTGAGCATGAAGGTGGATG
>CAZIOY010000007.1:23872-92019 GCA_964540915.1 uncultured Ohtaekwangia sp. | reverse complement strand
TTGTCTCACACCATTGAAGCCATGGATATCTCGCATGAGCTTACCAATAAGTTTGTCGATATTTTTGCCTGGGTGGTGGACTTCCAGCGTCTGCAAAAGGGCGATCAGTTTAAACTCATCTATGAAGAAAACCTGGTGGATCAGAAACCCATCGGCATTGGAAAAATTATAGGCGTTTATTTTGAACACTCGGGCAATGGATACTATGCGTTTCCTTTTGACCAGGGAGACGGACGGGACTATTTTGATGATGAAGGAAACAGCTTGAGAAAAGCATTGCTGAAATATCCGATTGAATTCACGCGCATCAGTTCACGGTATTCTAAAAATCGTTTTCATCCCGTAGTAAAAGTATTCCGGCCACATTTGGGCACCGATTTCGCAGCGCCCACGGGCACTCCGATTCGCTCCGTGGGAGACGGTGTTATTGAAGAAGCCCAATATAAAACCAATAATGGAAATTATGTGAAAGTTCGTCATAACTCAACATATACCACCGGTTATCTTCACATGTCAAAAATTGCCGTGGGCATTAAGCCGGGCACGCGTGTACGGCAAGGGCAAACCATTGGCTACGTGGGCAGTACCGGTTTAGCTACAGGCCCTCATTTATGTTATCGGTTTTGGAAAAATGGCGTACAGGTGGACGCACTCAGGGTTGAACTTCCCCCTTCACAGCCTGTGAAGACGGAGTTTTTCTCAACTTTTCAAACCGTGAAAGATGAACTAATAAAACGATTGCAATTGATTCCCTTTCCATCTACATCTTCAGAAGTAGCCGTGGCTTCACGCTGATTTATTTTATTCTCAAACAATTTTGGTGTTACTTTTTAGTTAATAAAGTAACTTAAGCGAACTAGTCTGCGCTGCTCTCACGATCATGTTAAGGTATCTATTAATTCTGCTTTTTATTTCTGTAACACTTTCCGGCTGGACTCAGAAAGTGGGCATTGTACTAAGTGGTGGAGCCGCTAAGGGAATTGCCCATGTGGGTGTATTAAAGGCCCTTGAGGAAAATGAAATTCCTATCGATTATATCGTGGGCACCTCCATGGGTGGCATCATTGGAGGATGCTATGCGGCTGGCATGAGCCCTGGTCAAATTGAAGAGATTGTGCTTTCCAAAGATTTTCTGAATTGGGTAAGTGGCCAAACTGAGGAGGGGCAAACCTATAACTACTTTCGAAAAGATGATACCCCCTCCTTTATCCGTCTCAATCTTTCGCTGGACTCCACCTTTTCCGTGCTCTTTAACACAAGTCTTGCCAACGACCTGTCACTCAATTTTGCCTTAGCGGAAAAGCTGGCCCAACCCTCCGCCATCGCTCATAACAATTTTGACAGCTTGTTTGTGCCGCTGCGGGTAATGGCCTCCGATATTTTTACGCAAACTGAAGTTGTACTCGATCGGGGAGTGTTAAGTGATGCTGTGCGCGCCACACAAACGGTTCCTTTTTTTTTCAACCCCATTCGTATCGATGGAAAGTACCTTTTTGACGGTGGTGTATACAATAACTTTCCCATAGATGTTGCCCAGCGGATTTTTAAACCCGATGTGATTATCGGCAGCAATGTTTCATCCAAAATTTATGATGAATACCCTTACGGGCAAGATGACAAACTCATTTCCCGCTCCTTGCTTTACATGATCCTTGACAAATCTGATCCCAGCCAGGTTCCTGCTTCGGGGGTTTATATTCAGCCAAATCTGAAACGCTATACCTCCTTTGATTTTGCCAAAGCAAAAGCGCTGATTGATAGCGGCTACATACAAACTATGCGGCAAATGCCCGAAATAAAAAATAAGGTTGCCTCGCGCAGAACCTGCGAGCAGGTAGCGAAGTCCAGAAATCAGTTCAACAATAAAACCACCGCTTTCTTTGTTGACAAAATTCAGGCGGAGGGGTTCACTAAAAATCAGCAACGTTATATCAATCGTTTTTTTAAAAAGGCCGGACCAGCACTCACCTTTAGCGAAGTGAAAAAGGGTTTTTACCGGCTTACTTCGGAAAAGTATTTCAATAATCTGTTTCCCAGTTTTGGCTTCAATAGCGAGAGCAAAAACTTCAACTTAAAACTCATCAGGCGCCCACAAAATAACTTTCAGGTAGATTTCGGAGGTGTCATCGCAACACGCAGCATCAGTAATATCTTTTTAGGTTTAAACTATTATTATTTTAACCGATCGCTTACACATGCCCAAGCAAATTTTCATACCGGTGATTTTTACAAATCCGCACAAATAAAATCACGCATCGATTTACCGAACCGGGGTCAGTTTTATATAGAGCCAGAAGCCACATACAACAAATGGGATTTCTTTCTTGGCAAAGACCTGGTGGTTAAAAATTTTTCTGCCACCGTACTCAACCGGATTGATCGGAAATTAGGAGTGAACGTAGGCATCCCGGTGGGCAACCAATACAAATTGGTGATTGAAAATTCATACATCAATAACCGCGACCAGTACAGCAACAATGATGTGCTGGTTTCAAGTGACACGCTGGATCTTATTCAGATAAGCGGAAGCCGGCTTGGTCTTTCTCTTTCATCAAACACCTTAAACCGAAAGCAATACTCATCGCAAGGCAAACGATTTGCTTTTTCCTTTGATATGTTTGGTCTCACTGAATCGCTTGAGCCCGGAAGCACTTCTGTCAAAACGGAGCCTGAGAAAAATTATCAGACTTTTTTTCGTGCCAAAGTATCACTCGAACAGTATTTCCTAAAAGGGGTTTATAGCACCGGCTACTTTTTTGAAGGCGTTATCTCTGATCAGGATCCACTCGCCAGTTATACGGCCACGATCATTAATGCTCCTGGTTTATTCCCTTTTCAGGATAGCCGAACCCTGTTGTTGGAAAACTTTCGGTCATTCAATTATGTGGCCGGTGGAATACGGAATGTTTTCAGGGTGAGGAAAAGCCTCGATTTCAGGTTGGAGGGATATCTATTTAAACCCTTAGAAACAATAAAGGAAGGTTTCAATCAGAAGGCGGATCTGGAACAAAGCTTATCAGATATCTATTTCGCTGCTACGGCTGGCTTAGTTTTGCACAGCACCATCGGCCCGATTAGTTTGAGCGTTAACTACTACGATGACAAGGAAAATCAGCTCGGTGTTTTACTGCATGTAGGTTTTTTGTTGTTTAATAAAACTTCTTTAGAGTAATATTCTATTAAATGATCCAAAAAGCACATTCTTTAAATAATAAATTTACTCTGAATGATGTAATCATTTTATGCTTTTTTAATTTTTAGCTATGTTTATCCTTTAATGGTATTCAAAGTGTTACGTCTGCTGGCTTAAACATGAAAAAGCTTTACCTACTGTTACTGTTCGCTACTTCGTTGATACTGAATGATGGCCTGGCTCAGTCTGTTCAATGGGCAGATAAAGTAATTGAATTCTCTTCTGAACTAACGCCACTTCAATACTCAGCTGAACAGGCTTTGGGTAAACCTAATGTTCTTCCGGCCGGTGGACAAAATCCAAACGCCTGGACACCCGATAAGCCAAAACGTTCCGAATTCATAAAGCTTGGTTATTCCACGCCTATTCATATTCAACAAATAGCTGTTGCTGAGTCTCACAATCCTGGCGCTCTTTTCCGTGTCTTTCTTTATGATGAATCCGGGACTGAACATCTCGTCCATACATTTAGTCCAATGGTCGTTCCTCTACAGGGCCGCATGCTCAATGTATTCGTTGAAAAAACTTCTTATAAAGTAAGCGCTGTAAAACTTGAATTTGATGGAAGTGTCATGCCTGACTATTTTTCATTAGATGCCGTTGCTATTTCCGATTCTCACTATCCCATTATTGCCAATATCGATATTCCTCAATTGCTGAGTAAAGGATTAGTCGTAGAACAGCTCGATACCAACGTAAACAGTGACTATAGCGAACTTAACCCGCTACTTTCGCCCGATGGAAAAACTCTTTATTTCAGCAGAAAGAATCATCCTGAAAATGCAGGAGGTGTAAACGACAAAGAAGACATCTGGTATTCTGAACTTGGGGGGGACGGAAAGTGGTCTCTGGCCAAGAACATGGGAGAGCAATTTAATAATGACAAGCCCAACTTCGTGAACACGATAAGTTCAACGCCAGACGGCCAGATGGTTTTGCTGTTAGGGAACAAATATCTCGATAAAGGAAAAATGGTGGCGGGAGTTTCAATGAGTACCAAAGAAGGTGACAAATGGACGGCCCCAAAACCATTGGAAATTGAAAACGATTATAATTTCAACGAAAAAGCCAATTACTTCATGGCCAACTCCCGTAAGTCACTTTTGATGTCAGTAGAGCGTGAGGATTCACGAGGCAATCGCGATTTATATGTTAGTTTTGAAAAAGATGATAGCACATGGACAGAGCCTCTAAACCTGGGAAGAACCATAAACACGGCAGGAGAAGAGTCGGCACCCTTCCTCGCATCCGATGACAAGACGTTATATTTTTCTTCTAATGGCTTTAGCGGTTTTGGTGGAAGTGATGTGTACATATCCAGAAGGTTAGATGACACCTGGACGAATTGGTCTTCCCCGGAAAACTTAGGTTCTGATATCAATACAAAACTGGACGATCTTTTTTTCAACATTCCTTCAGCCAGTCAATACGCCTACTACTCACGCGGTATCACAGCCAATAATGCCGATGTGTTTCGGGTTAAAATGCCTGTGTTGCTAAGCCCTGAGCCAATCGTGATCGTAAGGGGTAAGTTGATCGATGCGAAGACAGGTAAGCCCATTGGTGCTAAAATAATTTTTGAGCGCTTACCTGATGGCAAGCAGGCTGGCATAACCTACTCCAACCCCGAGACCGGTGAATATGAAATCCATTTACCGGGAGGTTATCTGTATAGTTTCAGGGCCGAGGCAAAAGATCATATCTCTGAAAGTCAGACATTGGATTTGCGGGATTTCAAGACCGATGGAACGATTACTCACAAAGATATTAGTCTGGCCCCTATCGAAGTTGTTCTGGTCGAAGAGAACGCGATGATCACCCTTAACAATATTTTCTTCGATTTCGATAAATCGATACTAAAGCCAGAATCCTTCCCAGAACTTAACCGCATCGTGGTGTTGATGAATGAGCGCTCTGGTATGCAGGTTGAAATCACAGGACACACGGACCCGATTGGAACAGAAACTTACAATCAGGGTTTGTCAGAACGAAGAGCCAAAGCAGTGACTGCTTACCTGGTGAAAAAGGGAATTGCCTCGGAACGCATTACCACCACTTTCTTTGGTGAATCGCAGTTAATTGACAAAAGCAATACGAAAGAGGGCAACCGAAAAAACAGAAGGGTAGAGTTTAAAATCATCAAGCTATAAGTACTATGAAAGCTTTCCTCATTTATTTTCTTTCGCTGATCTGTGTGTCCGGGATTTGTCAATCAACAGACACGCTCATTTACGTACAGGGAAACATTGTAAATGGTGTTACCAAAGAACCCGTGGTGGCTAAGATCTCTTATCAAAGTCTGCCATATGGAAGTAAGATTGGCTTTGTTTCCGGAAGCTCCTTTTCATTTCCGTTATTCGACAATGAAAAATATTCCATTACCGTTGAGGCTGCCGGCTTTGCTCCTTCTAAATACTTACTGGATCCTGCCGAAGCAAATGCTGATCGCAGAGTCATTCGTAATATCGAGTTGACACTTCCCAGCAGTGCCACTAATAATGCTGAAACCACCCATACGGTAGGCAAAGTGATGCGTTTGGATGATCTTATTTTTCAAACTGGTAGTGCAAAAATAGCCCCGTCTTCCTTTCAAGAGCTGGATGAGGTGGCTACCATGCTGAAGAATAATCCACGCATGGTTATTCAGCTGGAGGGTCATACCGACTATATCGGCAGCGCAAAACTGAATCTAAAACTTTCGGAAGACCGGGTTACATCCGTAAAAAACTACTTAGTATCCAAGGGTTCAAATAAGTCCAAAATCAAAACGAAAGCTTTTGGAGGAACACTGCCATTGAGTCGGGAGAACACTGAAGAAGCCCGTAAAATGAATAGAAGGGTGGAAGTACGGGTATTGGAAAACTAACTGGCTGCCACAACAAATCCCTTTGCTTTAATGAATGATGCAAAGGGCCTGATCAGGTTTTTCTTTTCTTCCTCCTTCAGGTCACTAGCTGCTACCTGGGTAACCAAAATCGCAATCAACTCTGTAGCGCGTGGAGAATTATAAATCCTTATTGCTTTCTTCAGCTTTAAAGCACACTCTGTAAGGTCGTTATTGTTAAAGGCCATTACTGCCTGATTAAAATAAAGAAGTCCTGTTAGTTGCTGGGGCATCACCTGCTGATATAAATCTACATCATATTGGTAGTAATACTTATCTGCTGTTGTTAGCATTTTGTTCTCGCGGTAGCCCCTTATTTTTTCTTTAATCAATCGATCATCCGCAACAAATCCGTTGTTCCTATCTGTGGACTCCAGGAGTATTTGCTTTTGGTCAGCCTCAACGATCAGAAAAATATGATAATTCGTTTCAATGATTTTGTATTCAAACCCAAAGGCATCAAGCACCACACTGAAAAAACTGGTAGCGCTAAGGCAATCATAGTTGCCTGAATCAAAGATTTCAGGAAATTGTGAGTATGCTTTATAACTATGAAAAAAGGTTTTGTGAGACTCCCGAAAGGCATAGCGTAGAAAGGTTTCATCAGATTTCAACTTGCCTCTCTTTATCTCAAGTGCAGCAATAAACTGATTCATTTTTGAGGTGGCCAAGATGGGTTGCTCACTTGGTGCACTTTGCAGAAGAACCTGAAAACGATCCGCAGGCTGGCTCCATCCTAAAACAGGAAAAACCACCATCACCAACCAGAAAAATCGCTTCGCTAACATTACCTCAATATTATCTTTGATAACTTAAAGATAACATTAGGATAATATTAGTCAATAGCCGGTAACATAAACTTAACATAGAAAGCGCTTATTGACTATGAAAAAACTTCGTAAACCCTTTAAATTCAACAGAAAGAACCTTCTCAAGCAGTATTTAGGCGTCCGGGTAATTCTGCTAGAGAAAATAAAGTTTTCAACTTCACTGGAGGCCGAAGGATCGAAAGAAAGGAGCGTAATGTTAAAAATTTATTGTCTATGGGTTATCAGGTAATGGCAGAGATCAGAAAAACAATTTCCCTCCTGATGATTGTACGAAAACCGAGAGGGTTGAAAAAACATAGAAATGAATTCTTCTCTATTATTTTCCTCACCCACCTTTTACAGCGAGAGTTAATCCATTATCGACATGACACTAGTAGGTTCAGATAAGAATTTAATTTGGCCTTAGTTTGTTTACAAATTGACCTGCTGATTGGCTGGGTATTTAGTAATTTTGTTGGTATTCAAATTTTATAAGTCGCTATGAAAATCGTGAAAAAAGTCCTGATTGGGTTTGGAGCATTTGTTCTCATCCTGATTGCTGCGGCCGTTATCTTACCCATTGTATTTAAAGACGATATAAAAGCTGCCATTGACAAAGAGCTTGCTAAAAGCATAAATGCCGATGTGGTATTTGATGCTGATAATTTTGATTTAACTGTATTTCGGAATTTTCCCAACATCACCATTGAAATTAAAGAGTTGGGTGTGTTTAACCACGCCCCCTTTGAAGGGGTCGCTCTCTTTGTGGTGGATCATATGGACATCGAGTTGAATTTGAAAGACGTTCTTTTTGGTGATCAATTGAGCATCAAGGGAATTACTCTGGAAGGTCCGCAGATTGACATCCGCGTATTAAAAGACGGAAAAGCAAATTATGACATCACCTTTCCGGAAACCGAAACTGCCCAATCCACAACCGAAGAACCGGCAAAATTTTCTTTCAGCATCGACCACTGGGAGGTAATTGGTGGACAATTGGTGTATGATGATCAATCCATGCCCTTTTCAATGTCACTGAAAGGATTGAATCACAACGGAAGTGGAGACTTTAGTGAAACTGCATTTGACTTGAATACTCACACCGTGGCTGACTCCGTAACGGTAACCTATGACGGTGTCGAATATTTGACCAATAAGAAAGCCACCATCGATGCTGTAATCGGCATTAGTGAAGATTACACGATGTACGCCTTCAAAGAAAACAGCGCAAAACTCAATGACTTTGCCATGAGTTTTGATGGCTGGTTTAAAATGAACGAGAGCGACTTCGGCATGGATATCAATTTCAAGAGTCCTGAAAACACCTTCAAGAGTTTACTCTCACTGGTGCCGGGCATGTACACCCAGGATTTTGGTAAGATTAAAACAAGTGGTGACTTATCCTTTGCGGGCTTTGTGAAGGGCACTTATAGCGATACACAAATGCCTGCCTTCAATTTTGCCCTCAACGTGAAAGACGCGATGTTCAAATACCCCGATTTGCCAACGGCCATCTCCAACATAAATATGGACTTGCTGGTGGATAACAAAACCGGAGTAATTGAGAACACACGCGTGGATATGAAAAAACTTCATCTCGACTTTGGCACCAACCCTGTAGATGTACGATTGCTAATTGAGAACCTGAAGGATTATAAAATGGATGGGAACATTAAGGCTACCCTAAACCTGGCAGAATTGAATAAGATGTTTCCGATGGAAGGCTTGCAAATGAAGGGTTCTTATTCCGTAAATGCGACCGCCAACGGTGTGTACGACAGTTTGAAAAAAATCATACCAGCCATCAATGCCTCCATGTCATTATCAAATGGATATGTCAAATCATCTGAATTTCCATTGCCCCTGGAAGATCTTCGATTCAATGCCACCGTTAAAAACACCTCGGGCAAAATGGCAGAAACATACATCGCTGTGAAAGATTTTGGAATGTTGCTTGATGGTGAAAAGTTGACAGCCGAATTATTACTTCAAAATCTGGATGACTACACCTGGGATTTAAAAGCCAATGGTGGATTAGATCTGGAAAAAATCACCAAAATTTTCCCGGTGGAGGGTATGACGCTAGCGGGAAAGGTGAAAGCGGATATTCAGACGAAAGGAAAGTATTCAGATGTAGAAGCCAGCAAATATGATCGCTTGCCCACTAGCGGCACTGCTTCGTTGAAGGATTTTAAATTCAACTCCAAGGATCTTCCTTACGTGGTTACGGTAAGCGAGGCTGAAGCCATCTTTGATCCTAAAAAGATTGAAATAAAGAATACGAAGGGCACCATTGGAAAGAGTGACTTCGCCTTGAATGGCGCGATCAATAATTACATTGGTTATCTGTTTAGCCCCAATGAAACTATTAAAGGAAACATGAACTTCAATTCCTCATTACTTGACCTGAACGAGTTCATGACCGAAACAGACGAGACGACAACCACCGACTCGGCCTCCTATGGCGTTATTCCAGTGCCCTCCAATATTGATTTCGTTCTTCGCTCCGAAATTAGAACCGTAAAGATGATGGACTTTACACTTAGCGATGCGTCAGGGGATATTATTATAAAAGACGGAGTTGCCGATCTTCATGGAATAAAATTTAATATGCTGGGCGGGTCGTTTGTCGTGGATGGCGCTTATAATACCAAGGACATCAATCATCCTAAATATGATCTAGCCTTGAAGATTAATAATCTCTCTATTCAGAAGGCCGCCAATTCTTTCTCGGTAATTCAAACCTATGCGCCCATAGCAGGATTAGTGAATGGAAACTTCACCACCGATTTTAAAATCAGTGGTGAATTAGGCCAGGATATGTCACCAAAAATGAATACCGTTGACGGCAATGGTCTGATTAAAATTGCACAGGCAACCCTTACCCAATCCAAGCTGGTTTCTGGCATTACCTCCTTAACGAAACTGGAAAACATGGAGCAGGTGACTTTAAAAGATGTTTTGATGTCGGCTACCATTAGTGATGGCCAATTAAGTGTAAAGCCTTTTGATGTGAAGTTTGGTGATTATGTGACCAACATAAGCGGAAGCACAGGCGTTGACGGTTCTATTAATTATCTTTTAAAAATGAATGTGCCTGCTGGAAAGCTAGGCTCGCAACTTCAGGGTTTCATTAATCAAAATACAGGAGCAAAAAATTCAACATCCGAAATACCGGTAAGCATCGCGTTGGGTGGTACGTACAAAGACCCAAAAACATCGCTGCTGACCCAGCAACAAACAGAACAGGTAAAAGAGGCCCTCACTAATGTAGCGGAAGAAAAAGGACAGCAAGCTATTGAAGGCGCTCTTAAGGGTGATAAACCTAAAGACATTATCGGAAATATACTGGGCACTAAAAAAGATACTTCAAAGATCCAGAAGGACTCTACTCAAATCAAAAAGGACTCTACCAAAACCGATTTGAAACAGGAAACACAAAAAGTGCTCGAGGACAAACTTCAGAATCTATTGAAGAAGAAAAAGAAAAATTAGTTCTGATAACACACAAAATCAAAAGCTGCTCACAACCGGGCAGCTTTTTTATTTCGATCATCATGGAACCTGCCCAGTAGATTGCATTTGATTGAGCCGCTCATTTCATCTTCCTCAGCTCTACACCGGTGAAGTAACCTTCCTTGATTAAGGATATCAATTGTGAAGGTGTTGGGTTAATCTGATAGAACGTTTCATCATTTCTCTGTATTTCCTTTACCGGCATCTTCCTGGAAAGCTTTCTGAGCATTTCCCTTCTGTTTGAATCGTCTTGAATATCAATCGACATGAACTCAAGAACTCCGGGAGATTTTTCACTTACTAATCGAAGCACCCACTGATTCCCCTCTTTGAAGTTTACGAAATAATAATTTTCATAAAATTTCACCACGAGTGAATCGCTCAGCGTGCCCTTACCTAGCCAGTCTTTATCTTCCTTATCTTTGAAATGGTATCCCCACGATTCTAAAATTAAGGTATCGCCTGTTTCTCCGGTCTGTTTATCATAGGTGTGGTAAACACCTCGCAATGTCAAAGGGATTTCTTTCAACGGTGCTATGCCCGCAGGCTGCGCCTGCCGGAAAGTAACTTCTTTGCATGAATACAAAAGTGAGGACCAAAAAGCAATCAGTATGAGCACTCGCATATTGCTTAAACGGTTTATGTACTGACAGGTTCAACAATTCAAGTAAACAGATAATTGACGAAATCTATTCTCTTTTTTTTAGGAAATAAAGATTACCCTCATGTCGATACCGTTGTTGGAGTTCCGGTATTCTTTTAAAAACATCTTTCATCCGGTTTTCTTCATCAACAATCACATCGGTAGTGTGATCCCCAAAAGCTTTGTCAATTAAAACTACGTTATCAAAATAATCCAGTTCAGAAAAAACGGTCTGCGTCAACTTCCAGTCAAAGAAACCGGAAGCCATTTTATTGCTTTCCAATAGGCCCCAATCTGACCCTAATATAAGAACGTGTTTATCTTTAATTTGATTGTAAGGAGATTTCTTTGGAAACAGGTTGCTGTAATTCACGCTGGAGATCTTATCATATCGGGTGAGATACATAATGCCTGAAATAGAAATCGCAAATGCCCAAATGGTAAACTCCGCCAGTTTTTTTCTTCGTATCAACAAGATATAATGACTGATAAAATATGATATAGGTGGAATACAGGTTATTAACTGATGTGGTTTTAATCTTCCTGAAATTGCTACTTCGGCTATTGCCAGCAAGATCCACAAGAACATTATTTGTGACAGTTGCGATTGATACTTTGTTAATCGCGCTTCACGGTTTAACATGATCAATGAAAACACCAAAAACAAGACGGGTATTATGCAAAGAACCAACACTGATGCGATCGTCATGGGCGAATCATCTTGCCAATTCAGATTGGCCAAATAAAAATTCTCTATTAGGGCCGTATGCCTGCCCTTCAGGTAAAAGAGCAGCATAAGGAAGGCATGAGGGAGCATGAAACCAAATAATACCAGTAATGCTTTTCGAAGGCTCAGGCGGGTGAATATTGCCAAAATTATTATTACCCCTGGCAAATACAGGGCATAACTAAAAACCAGCAACGATGCTATCCCGATATACACACCCAAATTAAGAACGATCTCATCTCGCTGAATACGAAATTCTATTTCCTTAAAGAGATTATTCATGGCAAACAAAAGTACTGTTGAAGCAATTAACTCATTGGGAAAAGAAAGCATGTCAAAAGAAAACAGGGCCAGTACAACAAAAATAAAACCGGGCAAATACGTATTTTCATGATGCGCCCTGCTGTTGATCAGAATTACCGTGAAGAAAGAAACCTGAAAAAAAAGAAATATAAGGCTAAGTACCTGGGCTGCTGTTTGCGATCTTCCAAATAACATTTCAACCCAACCCAGCATCCAGGCGGCCAAGGGGGGCGTGCTCGTCAATACCTCTGCATACAAACTCATCCCTTGATTCAGCGACTCCCCTAACACAAACATTTTTAGTTCATCGAGGGTGAGTTTTACCGGGTCAAGAAAAAGAGGCAGGCTTATCAATATCAATACAACCAAAATGCCTAAAAGACGATAAGGGTCATTGATGCGAAAAAAGCGTAACAGCACAGCAAAAGAGATTTAGTGCAAGTAAAATAAAAAAGTCGATAATCGGGCTAGTAATTGCTCAGCGCGGCCGCTAATCTTTAGTATCTTTGTTGAATGAGTGGCACAGTAAGACAACAAAAATATGGCAGGCTCATTCAGAAGGAACTGAGTGATATTTTCTTGAAAGATAAGAGAGGATTCCTAGGCAATTCCTTTATCACGATTGCCGAAGTAAAGTTGAGTCCTGATTTAAGTATAGCAAAGGTGTATCTGTCATTGACGTTGACCAAAGACAAAAATGCCGTGTTGAAAAACATACAACATCACAAAAGTGAAATACGCAAAGCGCTGGGCGATCGCATGCGCAACCAGGCCAGAATTATTCCGGATCTTCTTTTCTTTATTGACGAAACAGAAGAAAACGCACAGAAGATCGAAGACCTGATAAAGAGTTTGCATATCCCAAAAGATAAAGACGAAGAATAGCTCGTATTGCCTACCCCTTGAATCTCCCTTTTTTCATAGCGACCCGCTATTTTCTTTCCAGGCGAAAGAAGAACTTCATCAATATCATTTCTATTCTTTCCATGGTGGGCATCGCATTTTCAACGGCCGCACTCATCATTGTTCTTTCCGTTTTTAATGGGTTGGAGGGATTGCTCCGCTCTCTTTACACGTCATTCGATCCAGAAATAAAAATTGAATTGGTTAAGGGTAAGTCCTTTGAGATGACTGACGTGTTGCTATCTAAAATCAAATCGATCAACGGTGTGGGCATTGTTACGGAGGTGATTGAAGATTATGCCTATGTACGCTTCCGCGATGCCGACATGGTTGTCACCATGAAAGGGGTCAGTGATAATTTCATTGATCAACATCGGCTCGACAATCACTTAGTGGATGGAGAACTTGTTTTAAGAGAGAATGGGATTATGTACGCCATTATCGGGCGTGGCGTCCAGTACGCTCTTTCCGTTGGTATTGAAGAAAACATTTTTCCGTTACAGGTATTCTACATCAAGAATGCAAAATCTTCTTCACTAGATCCTTCGCAGCTCTACGCCCAGCGTGCACTTCAGCCTGGGGGCGTATTTTCCATTGAAAAAACCTATGACGAAAACTTCATCTTCGTTCCTCTTGATTTTGCAAATGATTTGCTCAACTATGGCAACAAGCGAACCTCTCTGGAAATACAGACCAAGCCGGGCAGCAGCGTTTACGAAGTTCAACATGAAATAAAAAAAACGCTGGGCGATTCTTTCCGGGTTCTCACCAACGAAGAACAACATCAGGATCTTTATCGATTACTGAAGATTGAAAAACTCTTCACTTTTCTCGCTTTGTCCATGCTTATTGTTGTGGCTTCAATCAATATTTTCTTTTCATTGATGATGCTTGCGCTGGATAAAAAGAAAGACATTTCAATTCTTTCTGCGCTGGGTGCCCATGAAAGTTTCATTCAAAAAATCTTTCTGAACGAAGGGGCGCTAATTGCTTTTCTTGGAGCCGGAATAGGCCTGATGCTGGGCGGGGCAATCTGCTGGCTTCAGGCTACTTTTGGGCTGGTGGGAATGGGCATGGAGAATGCCATCGTAAGCAGCTACCCGGTAAAGATGAAGTTCACTGATTTTTTGTTAACTGCCTCCGTCATTATCAGTATTACAGCCCTCGTTTCATTCTACCCGGCTCATAAAGCTTCCCAAAACACGACACCTCAACATCTATAGTGTGTACTTTTGATGTAAGGTTTTGGTCAAAAAAACAAAAAATAATACCCCTATTCTTCCTATTTTGCAATTCTGCTTATTCCGTAAATCAATAAAGCAATCGATTTACGCTCCTTATTAGAATTATAGGATGCAGTGAATGATCAGATTAAAGAATTAATGGCTTATGAAAGTATCGGCATCTCAGCCCTTTCAAATAATTTACTCACTCTACCAGCATGAGTATCTCGGCTATATTTTTGAGTCTTTCATTGTCCATCTTGACGAAAAGGGGAAACTTACCTATCAGCACCAAAACATCTCACATAAAAACGCCCGCGAATTTTCGAAAGGGTTGGACGACCGTGATTTCGAATTGATAGAAATGATGGATGGCATGAATCAGGATGTTGTTCTTAAACATTTCTCGAAAAAAATCATGAAGCCCGATGAGTTCTTCAGCAAGGTCTATAAAAAAGACAAGGGAGATGAATTACTGCAGGAACAAATTGAAGCCTTCATGGAAAAACGCAGGGCTGCGGTGCTTGAGAAGCTAAAGGGGAAGATGTTGTTTGAAATGGGTAACGATGGTGAGCCCACGTGGCGAAAGCTGGAGGTATTAGAAAAACGCGCCAACATCCAATTTCATTTTCAAAGAAGTGCCGAAAGTACAAACTATTATCCAACCATAACTTACGAAGGCAAACGGATAGATATACCTAACCCGGCCGCTTACCTGGTTTGCAAACACCCCGCCTGGATGGTGCTCAACGGAAAGTTATACGGCTTCGATAAAAATGTAGACGGGAAAAAGCTCTCCCCTTTCTTAAATAAAAAGCAGGTAGTCATTCCAAAAAATATGGAAGAGACATACTACAATCGTTTCGTTGCCCCCTTGATTGCTTCGTTTGAAGACATCGAGGCACAGGGTTTTGAAATAAACAAAAGCGAGTATGATCCGCATCCGCATTTAACCATCGCGGAATTACCTCCCACCTCCTCAAAAGAAGTAGCAACCCTGTTTGGTAATATCAATTCACACGGGCCTAGTGATGACGAGGCAGGAAAGATTGTATTCGACCTTTCTTTCAAATATGGCAAACATCGCTTTCGCGGAGATGCCTTTGGGCCGGTAAGCGTTACCGTAGAAAAAAAAGATAACGACTATGTCTTCCATCGGGTAAAGCGAAATGTGGAAGCTGAAAAAAAATACGCTCAGACATTAATTAAATTGGGGTTGCCCCTACGCAGTTTTCGCACTGCGGTAGAAAAAGCACAAGCCTTTTCATGGCTCAATGAAAACCGTGTAAACCTCCTCAATCTTGGTTTTGAAGTAAGTCAACCCGAAAACCGGGACAAAAAATACTTTGTAGGCAAAGCGGTGATTGAACTGGAGGTAAAAGAAAACATCGACTGGTTTGACATTCACGCAAGAATCAAATTCGGTGAATACGAAATCTCTTTCAAGGATCTCCGCAAGTTGATCCTTAAAAAGAAAGTGGAGTTCAAGTTGCCCAATGGCGAGATCGCAATTATTCCGGAAGCCTGGTTGATAAAATATGGTGATTTGTTTGCCATGAGTGAAACGCATGGCGATCACGAGAAACCGGTATTAAAAAAACATCATGTCGGTTTGCTTCGCGACTTAGAAGAAGGCAACCTTGCCAAGGTTCACATGAGCGATCGCCTGCGCAACTTACAATCCTTCACCGGCATAAAAGATTATGCGTTGCCAGATCGGTTTATCGGCACACTGCGTCCTTATCAAAAAGCGGGGTATAACTGGCTCCGGTTTTTAAATGAGTTTCATTTGGGCGGATGCCTTGCCGATGATATGGGTTTAGGAAAAACCGTGCAAACCCTGGCCTTATTACAATCTGAAAAAGAGAAGGGGAATGGGGGCGCCTCTTTATTGATTATGCCAACATCGCTCATTTACAATTGGGAAATGGAAGCCGCCAAGTTTGCTCCCGATTTAAAAATACTTACCTACACCGGCACTTTAAGAAATAAAGAAATTAATCGGTTTGGTAAATATGATGTGGTGCTTACCTCATATGGTATTACCAGACTCGATATTGACCTCCTTCAAAAGTTCTATTTTAATTATATCATTCTTGATGAATCGCAGGTCATCAAGAATCCCAATTCCAACATCGCCAAAGCGGTGATGGAATTAAAGTCACGATTTAAACTTACTCTTACCGGAACGCCTCTTGAAAATACCACGATGGATTTATGGTCACAAATGACCTTTATTAATCCGGGCCTGTTGGGTGGTCAAACCTTTTTTAAAAATGAGTATCAAATGCCGATTGAAAAACGGCACGATGAGGTGAAGACCAAAAAGTTGAATGCGATTATACGGCCCTTTATTCTTCGCAGGTTAAAGTCACAAGTGGCCACGGATCTGCCGGAAAAAGTGGAGAACATCTACTACACCAACATGAGTGTTGAGCAGGAGAAAAAATATGAAGAGGCAAAATCATTCTACCGTCATAAAATCCTGGATCAGATTGATAAGGAAGGAATCAATAGCACGCGCATGATGATTTTGGAAGGCCTCACCAAATTGAGGCAACTTTCCAACCATCCTAAAATGATTGACCCTCGCTATGAAGGCGACTCAGGCAAACTGGAAGATGTTTCGCACATGCTTGAAAACGCTCTGCTTGAAGGCCACAAGGTTTTGGTATTTAGTCAGTTTGTAAAACATCTTGATATCGTTAAGGAAATGCTGAAAGATCGAAAGATTCCTTTCGCTTACCTGGATGGTTCCAGCAATGATAGAAAAGAGCAGGTTGAAAAATTCAATAAGGATCCTTACCTGAAAGTTTTCCTGATTTCAATAAAGGCGGGAGGGCTTGGTCTTAATCTTACAGAAGCCGACTATGTGTTTATTCTTGATCCCTGGTGGAATCCTGCGGTGGAAGCACAGGCTACCGATCGCGCTCATCGCATCGGACAAAAGAAAAAAGTATTCAGCTATAAGTTCATCACGCGAAACACGGTAGAGGAAAAAATTCTTACGCTGCAAAAGCACAAGTTGAAACTATCAGAGAATCTTATTCAAAATGAAGAGAATGTAATCAAATCGCTTTCGCGTGAAGATATTGAGATGCTATTAAACTAAGTGTTGATATCGTCTTCCCTTTCTCTTTTCCATCGATTATGCGACCACAACCAGCCCGATGGATTTTGTCGAATAATCTCTTCCGTTGCCTTCACATAATCCTCCACAATTTGTTGACTCTCCTTTTCATAGGGAGGCTGAGATACCACAAACCCTTCTGCTTCGTAATAGCCTCGCTTGATTTTTTTTACACCAAAAAAGATGGCCGGATATTGCGTGACATACGCAAGCTGACCCAGGCCTAAGAAGAAGGCAGTGTCCTGATTCATAAAAGTGGTCCAATATTTTTTGTCACGATTGAGACCAGGAAACTGATCGGCCATAATAGCAACACCACGCAAAATATTCTTTCTGCGGATGGCTTCCCGTGCCACCTGTGAACGTTCTATTGGATACGCTCCAAATCGAGATCGGCTTTCCAAAGAAAAATTATCAAACAACTTGCTGCTTTGTTTTTGGTAAACAAAATCCACCTTGAAGGGCAGGTAAAGACAACCCGAGGTTAACAGCCACTCCCAATTAAACTGATGCGAAGTAAGTAAAATGATCGATTGACCACGGTCGGCAAAGGGTTGTGCAATCTCAGGGTTTTTATAAACCAGTCGCTTCATTAATTCTTCCTTAGAAATAGTCAGAAGTTTTAATGTTTCTACACCATAATCACACAGATCTTTGTAGAATTGCTTTTCGATTTTTTTTAATTCAAGCAGGCTCTTTTCAGGAAATGAACTCCTTAGATTTTTGCGAACAACGTTGATACGATATCCGATAACATAATAGCTTACTACAAAAAGAAAATCTGAAAACACATAGAGTATTGGAAACGGAAGCCTGGAGAGCAACTTAAAGAAAAACATAGCCTCAAAATTAAAACAATGTTTTGATTACTTTTACCCCACATTCACTGCATGAAAAACAAAGTAGTCATTATCACCGGGGGCTCTTCCGGAATCGGTAAAGCCTTGGCGCAGAGGTTTGGTGAAGAGGGTTCAAAAATTCTGATTACAGGACGTAACAAACAGGGGTTGGACATTACCGTCAATGAGCTCCGGAAAAAAAACATCGATATTCATGGTTTTCAGGCGGATGTAAGCAACGAGCATGATAACCAAGCAATGGCCGGGGAGGCGGTGCGCTTATTCGGCACCATTGATATCCTCATCAATAATGCGGGTATCTCTATGCGTGCCCTGTTTTCGGAGGTTGATATGGAGGTTGTTAAGAAAGTAATGGATATCAATTTTTATGGAGCGTTATATGCAACTAAATATTGCCTGCCGGAGATCAAAAAAAATAAGGGTTCCATCGTAGGGATCTCTTCTATTGCTGGTTTTCTGGGATTACCCGGCCGCACCGGTTATTCTTCATCCAAGTTTGCACTCAATGGCTTTTTAGGTGTGTTGCGAACGGAGCTTTTGGATACCGGTGTTCATGTGCTCACCGCATGCCCGGGTTTTACCGCCTCCAATATCCGTAAACATGCCTTAACCAAAGACGGCCGCGAGCAAGGTGAATCACCTCGCACAGAAGAAAAGATGATGACAGCTGAAGAGTGCGCCCACCATATCTATCGCGCTGTTGTAAAAAGAAGGCGGACACTGGTGCTCACAGGGCAGGGCAAACTAGCAGTGTGGCTGAATAAATGGTGGCCATCAATGGCTGAGCGGCTTGTCCATTATGTAATGGCAAAAGAGAACAACGCCCCTATAAAGTAAGATCACGTTTTATTCATAAAGACCATTTTTACGTGATCGGCCTTGTTGATATTCTTATAAAACTCTATTAACTCATTATACGACTCTGGTGGAAACTCCCCTTTGTTCATTTTAATCTTACGAATATAGATTAAGCTACCCTGATCGATTTTAAAACTGGATTCATATTCGCCAAAGCGCGACTTAATCACAATCGGCTCAGGAATAAATTCTGGATAAATTTCTTCGGGTAAGTGGTAGTTGATTCGGTCGTGATCAACGTAAGGCGTTCTTAGCACAATAGTCATATTTCTTTTCTCCAGTTTCTCTGGAATGTAGGTGGACCGATTCATAAGATTAGGGGTAAGAAATATTCTCTTGCCGCTCACCGTTGCCAACCGATTCAAAACAAGCTGCACCTCTACTGCAGCAGAAGGAATTTTGTCCTTGCTGTCTTTCATAGAAAATTTTTCAACATCAAAACTTGGAATTTGCGTGGTGTTCTGAATCCATTTTTTTTGATCATCATACTGCTTATTCACCACGAAATTCAACCCTTCATTTTCGTATTGAAGGCCTTGGTATTTGGTTTTCACTTTTGCCTTGGCGTTTCCAGTAGCGTCAAGGTGTACTTCCGCTTCCCGCGATTGAATATTTATTTCTGCAGGATGCGATGGGGTTTTAACTAAAAAACCACCTTGTTCGGTCACCATCATTGCATAGCGATCATCTGTAAACTTGCCCATCCAACCGAACGGATTGGTTTGACTGGTGCATTCTAACCAGAGCGTGTCCTTTTTATTAGGCACCGCTACAATTACGTGGTTAGCTTGATCACTCGGAAAAGCGGGATCAACAGCCGATTCATTTTCGCCTGCCTTAATGGTGGTATAGTAACCCTTAATGTTCACTTCGTGAAGAAGCGCTACCATATAATTGGATAGCGCCTTGCAGTCTCCATAACCCGTTTCATCGACTGTTTTTGCTTCAAAGGGTTGAAGGCCTCCTATTCCCAATTGAATGCTTACATAACGGGTTTTATTTTGCAAATACTCATAGAGCAAGCGAACTTTGTCTTCATCTGATTTAGCACCTTTGGTAAGCTCTTTCACTTTCTGTTTTGTTTCTTCCGGTAAAATGCCACGGCCTTCATTTAATTTTGCCTGCCACACGCCAAAATCTTTCCATGTATCCATTCTTCCAGCGTAGCCGCCAAATTCAAACTCAACTGGCGATACGCAAATGTTTGGCACCAACTTTTCAAAGTCGTCTGAATATCTTTCAAACTTCTGTGGGACAATGCTGTCAAACTTCCATTTCAATTGTTCTCTTCCATCAGCCAACTTCTCTGTACTCGGCTTCTCTATTTTTAAAAGTTTGTAGCGTGGTCTTAACTCATTAGGGTAGGTGATTGTGTACGTCTGGTGTTGAATTGAAACCTCATCATCACGATAAAGAAAAAAATCGGGGGCGGAGTACAAGTATTTAAATTGTACCTCATACTCAAACTCCACGGTATACGGGTATGTTGCCTGGCTGAGGTCTGCAGATTTTGAACGATTATCACTGAGTAAAGAAAACCCGTCATACTCACTTTCATCTTTGATATCACTTTGTTTTAATTTTTTTATCTCCTTGCCAAACGCGTCATACACAACAGCCTTCAACACTTTAATAGTGCGAAGTTTATCATAGCCCACACCCACCGTGGCGTAGCTCTTTGCTTTTGCGCTTAATAGGGTAATTGCTTGCTTCACGTAATACGATGAACTGCTTTTGGATTGAATATCCAGGCGCACTTCTTTATGCCTGATGACGGCATACATTCCTTTTTTCATTTCCTCCGGTATTTTACTTACCGGAAACTTTGGCTCATCCGCGCCAATGGCTTGAAGTGAAGATAAGAATAGGAATAAAAAGAGTCTTCTCATTTCTTTTTCTTTAACACAATTTGCTCAGTTTGCTTCGCTACTACCTGGTTATAAAACTCACGCAGATTTGGATATTCTGTCTGACTAAAAATGCTTTTGTTGATTTGAAAGTTGCTTACCACATTCAAAAGATTTCCCGCCTGAGTAACGCTAAAGGTGAATCGTCCTGCGTTGGCTGGCAGCGCAAGTATTTTGGCTTGAGGAAGTTCATCCACAACGTAACCTTCAGGTATTGAAATTCTGCTCATATAAATCCTTTCAAACGGACTGCTATAGTCCACTGGATATTCGCGGGCTTCGAGCTTAAATGGGTTATCTTCAATTCTATTCAGAAGAACAGGATTAAAATAAAGGGCCTCGGGCGTGGAGACAACATGTTCATTCACAACCAATTCATGGGTCTCTTTTAATGGTTGATTAATATCCTTTGCGTTACCTATTTCTGTCTTTGATATCTCCCATGCTCGGGAGCCTATAAAATCCTTTACATATTCAGATTCTTCTTTTGAATGATATCTTTTACGACTGGCTAACGCATCATATCCTCCGCGATCAATTTGAAGTTTACCTTTCAACTCACCCGAACCGTTCAACGTTAAGTCAGCATTTACAACGGTCCTCGATTTAGTTGTAGTCTGGAGTTTTGCCCATTGATAACCTTCTTTAGAGATTACAAAACCGCTACCATTTAAACATCTTTCAGGAAGCATTCCTGCTGACAAAAGTTTTTCGGTTGCGTCTAGTAGAAACGATTTTTCACCCACTACTGCCAAACAGATCACATAATTAAACTGTGATGAAATTGGGGTAGTCTCTCTCACAAATCCATGATCGCGTGTGCTTAATAGTACTGGCGAAACTTTTATATCTGCTTTTTCCAACATCGATGCCAGCAGTAGATTAATCTCAGCGGAACTTCCCTTTTTATCATCCAATACTTTTTTAAGCGGCTTTGAAATAAATTTGCGACTGGTGCCATCCCAGGCAACGTTCTGCTTAATATAATTGGTGATCGCATTTATCTTATCCTCTGGTGCTGTGATTCCCGCTGTGATTTCCTCTACGGTACGCTTTAAAAATCCATTGCCGGTAACTTCCCCAACAAATTCAGGGCTTTCCGCATATTGTTTATTAATATCTTCCCAACTACCCATGTATCGCTTGATGGGTTGATTAGGATATTGGGTAAAGGCTAACTCAAAATTAATTTTGGACATGTAATCTTTTGACGTTGTGATGAACGGCTCTGCTTTAAATGCTGGCACATCTTTGGCCACCCAACGAAAACGGTATTCCTGAAAATCAATTTTATCCGTGCTAAATGTTGTTTGTGTTGTGTTGCCCTCTGATCTCTCTTTGGAAACAAGAGTAATTGTGCCAGGCGACTTCGTTTCTTCATTCACAACTAGTGCAATGTATCCCTGCATGTACTTATCATAGTGAAAATATTCCGGTATTCGTGCGCGATATTCACTCCACACGGTTGGAATCGTACTTTGAAATTCCCAATCCTGAAAATTGAAAATAAAATCTGATCTGACCTTATACGTAAATTCGATTACAGAGCCAACTTTCACATTGGGCATAGTCGCTTTTGTAATATCTATGTTAGCATCTTGCTTTTCTTTAAAGACAGCATCATTCTTGAGCTTAGTTTCTACTACTTTACCATTTTCTAAATTATACGTAATGCCCTTTAATCCGGATAGCTTTTCATCACTAGACCCTTCATGATATAACGGGATACTAAAGTTTGCCCAATCCAAACCATCTTTCGTGAGTATTTTTATTCTGGTCAATCGCTCAAACGATAACGTAAATCCGTTGGACTGATCATATTCAATAATCGATTCTCCATAATCCACAAAGATCACCGCTGAAGCAGATGTATCGGCCTGATACTTGGTCATTGATAACTGATCGATAGGTATATCACCAAACTTAACCGGTGGCTTTTGAGCAAAGGCGGTAAATGTGGTAAAAAAAAGAATAGCTATGGCGGTTGTATACTTCATTGAGCTTAGTTTAGGTATTTGAAAATAAATTCTAATTTCATATAAAAAAAACAAAGGGCAGCTAAGTTTCGATTATTTTTGAGATGGTTTAACCTTAATTGCCTTTGGCCAAATCCAAAACCGTTTTTTTCTGCCAGAGTTGTGGCTATGAATCCCCCAAGTGGATTGGTAAGTGTCCATCCTGCTCATCGTGGAATAGCTTTGTGGAAGAAGTTGTTTCAAAAAGTGAAACCGATCGCAATGATTGGCGACAGGAGTCAACGAAAAACAGAGTAAGCAAGCCGAAGACGCTAAATGAAATTGAATCATCCGGAGAAATCCGAATCGCTACGCCAGATAATGAGTTAAATCGCGTATTGGGAGGTGGCATCGTGCCGGGCTCATTAATACTAATTGGAGGTGAACCGGGCATTGGTAAATCAACCTTGATGCTTCAACTCGGACTCTCACTTCAGAAAGCAAAAATTCTTTATGTATCGGGCGAAGAAAGCGAGCAGCAGATCAAGATGAGAGCCGAGCGCTTGTCAACCAAACCCGCAGGCAGCTTTGAGAATTTTTATATGCTGGCAGAGACATCAACTAAAAATATTTTTCAGGCTGTTGAATCATTACAGCCGAACTTAATCATCATTGATTCGATACAAACGCTTCATTCCCATTTGCTGGATTCAGCTGCTGGCAGCATTGGCCAGGTAAGACAGTGTGCCGGTGAGTTGATGAAGTTTGCTAAGGAAACGAATACACCTGTATTTCTGGTTGGGCACATCACAAAAGATGGTATGTTGGCCGGACCAAAAGTGCTGGAACACATGGTTGATACTGTGCTTCAATTTGAAGGTGACCGTCACTTGGCCTACCGCATTCTTCGCACTACAAAAAACAGATTCGGTTCCACTTCTGAAATTGGTATTTATGAAATGCTGGGCACCGGCTTGCGCGAAGTGTCCAATCCGTCCGAGATTTTAATTTCTCAAAAAGACGGATTGCTTAGTGGCGCTACGATTGGAGCGACCATCGAAGGCAATCGTCCTTTGTTAATCGAGATTCAATCATTAGTAAGTCCGGCATCGTATGGAACACCACAACGCACGCCAACAGGATTTGATCAGAAGCGATTGAACATGTTATTAGCCGTGCTCGAAAAGCGATGTGGTTTTCGCATGGGCACGCAAGATGTGTTTGTGAATATGGCCGGAGGAATTTATGTGGAAGATCCCGCGATTGATCTTGCGCTTTGCATCTCCATTATTTCATCCATGGAAGAAATTCCTGTGAATGATAAAGTGTGTTTTGCTGCTGAGATTGGTTTAGGTGGCGAACTTCGTGCCGTTAACAGAATTGATCAGCGTATATCGGAAGCAGAGAAATTAGGCTTCCAGGAAATCTACATATCGAAATACAGTCAGAAGTCTTTAGATCTTAAGAAGACCAAAATCACGGTCAAGTCTTTTGGCAAACTCGAAGAAGTGTTCAGCGATTTGTTTGGTTAATCTAATTACTGATCTTTGCAACATGCTTTCTAAATCAGAAATAGAAAAATTAAGACAATACCTTTCCACACAACCGGTAAAGAGAGCATTTGTTTTTGGTTCTGTGGCACGCAACGAGGAGACTGACGAAAGTGATCTTGATCTATTAGTTGAAATAGACCAACAGGTAAGAATCGGGCTAGTTAAGTTTGCAAGAATAAAGTTCGACCTGGAGGATTTATTCCACCGTAAAGTAGATCTGTTAGCAGAAGGAGGAATTTCAAAATTCATTGCACCTTATATCAATAAGGACAAGATTTTAATTTATGAAAGCCTCCACTAAAAGATACAGTTGAAAAAATGCTTCTGAAATTTCCCTGATGGAATCATTTTTTACCGATACCTTGGGTTTCTCCTCTGATATTTTCAGTTTCCTGATTTTACCCTTGCTCATTTTTCTTGCGCGCATCTGCGATGTTTCCATCAACACCATACGCATCATCTATATGCTGGGCGGAAGAAGATTAACAGCCACATTGCTTGGATTCTTCGAAGCCTTTATCTGGTTGTTGGTAATTCGCGAGATTTTCAAACACCTCGATAACTGGCTTTGCTATGTAGCCTATCCTGCCGGATTTGCCTGTGGAATTTTTGTAGGCATGATCATCGAAGAGAAAATTGCTTATGGCAAAGTGATTGTGCGGATCATTACACGCAAGGATGTTACTCAACTCATTCAGTACCTTAACACACAACATTTCAGATTCACTAAAGTAAATGCCGAAGGACCCGATGGAAATGAAACACTGGTGTTTACTGTTCTTGAGCGTGAGCGTTTGGACGATCTGCTAAACAAATTGAAAGAACTCATTCCAACTGCATTCTACACAATAGAAAAAGTCAAGGCTGCTGCTGAAAGCGGAGCCCTGCCCGAAGAGCGTGGAGGATTACGAATTTTTACATGGCTGCGTGGTGTGATCAGGAATTAAAACCTGCTCTTCCCTGAAGGCCCCCTGTATGAACGACTAAAATCGTTGATCCCGATTCAAAGAACTTCTTCTTTATCAAATCCATTATTCCAAACATCATCTTCGCAGTATAGATCGGATCTAACGGCACGTTGAATTGCTTTTCAAAATGATCCATAAATTCCATCAGCTCTTTAGACACTTTTGCATAGCCACCAAAATGATAATCGTAAACAAGTTGCCAGTTTTTCTTCGAAGAGTATTTTGTGATTTCATCTTCCAAAAAGGTCGCTCCTTTTAATGATGGAAACCCGATGATCTTCTTTGATTCATCCAGGCCTTCAATTATTCCAGCCATGGTTCCGCCTGTTCCCACTGGCAAACAGAGATAATCAAAATGAACCTCGCTGCTGAGTTGCTTCCCAAACTCTACACAACCCTTCACGGCAAGTTCATTGGTGCCTCCTTCCGGGATCAGATAAAAATCTCCAAACTGTTTATGGAGTTGTTCAATGAATGATGTATCTATCTTATCCCGATACGCTTCACGCGAAACGTAATGTAGTTGCATGCCGCTCGCTTTTGCGAAGGAAAGGGTAGGGTTTAATGGAAGCGTTTCTTCTCCACGGATTATACCTATTGACTTCAAACCCAACTCATGTGCGGCAGCAGCGGTGGCATAAATGTGATTTGAGTATGCTCCTCCAAACGTGAGCAACTTAGCATGTCCTGCTTTCAATGCTTCCTCCAGATTGTATTTGAGCTTCCACCACTTATTGCCCGACACAAAAGGATGATTCTGGTATTCTCTTTTGATCAGCAGCCTCACGCCTGATTGCTCAAAAATTTGACTTTTTAATTCCTGAATGTTGTTTTTATGATATTTAATCAACTTATTATAAATGTTAATACTAATTTATTTAGTATTGTGTCTTATGGAAGAATCGTATTTCAAAGGCCGCGGAGCTCAGATCAAAACTGAAAACCGATTTCTAAAAGCTCAATATGTGACCGACCACATCGAGGGACTTGACGAACCCTTGCTGGAAGCGCCCACCACGCAAATCTTCTTCGAAACTCCGAAAAAGATTGTGAATAAAGTAGACAGTCCTGATTTAAGTATGATGTATTCCATGAATCCATATCAAGGATGCGAGCACGGATGCATTTATTGTTATGCTCGCAATACTCATGAATACTATGGCTTCAGTGCCGGACTGGATTTTGAAAGCAAGATTATTGTAAAGAAAAATGCGGCTACTCTTCTCGAGCAACATCTCCTTAATAAAAACTGGAATGCCGTGCCTATCATGCTCAGCGGCAACACCGATTGCTATCAGCCACAAGAGAAGAAATTTGAAATCACGCGCAAGATTCTGAAAGTATTTGCCAACTATCGCCATCCTGTTGGAATAATCACCAAGAATAGCCTCATCCTTCGCGATATTGATCTATTGAAAGATCTGGCCAGTGATAATCTCGTGCATGTTTACATTTCTATCACCACACTTGATGAAGACCTAAGAAGAATTCTCGAACCACGCACAGCCAGTTCCATAAAAAGACTAAAGACCATTGAAGAACTTGCAAAAGCAGGTGTGCCCGTTGGTGTAATGAATGCCCCCATTATTCCGGGCTTGAATCATCACGAAATTCCTCAAGTATTAAAAGTGGCATCCGATCATGGGGCCATGGCTGCGGGCATGACTGTCGTTCGACTGAACGGTTCTATCGGCAAAATCTTTGAAGACTGGCTCCGCAAGAATTTTCCTGATCGCTTTGATAAGGTATGGAACCAGATATGTTCCTTTCATGGAGGCAATGTAAACGACTCACAATTCGGCAGGCGCATGTCGGGTGAAGGAAATATTGCCGATGCAATTCATCAGCTCACGCGGGCCTCAAAGAAGAAGTATTTTTCAGGAAAGCATCTTCCGGCCTATGACTTAACTAAATTCAGAAAAGGCGGCAACCTTAGCTTGTTTTAATCTGGAATCAATTCAAATTATATTAGGAGGGAATTAAATCAGTTTTTTCATTGTCTGAAGAGTAGTTACCTTTGACCTTATAATGCTTCGATTCGCTGCCATAGGACTTTTTTTCATTTATCTTGTTTCGTTTACCGAATTCAAGGAAGTGCTACGTCTGCCATTGTTGCTCCAACATTATGGCGAACACAAGGATCAGGTAGCCGAAATGTCTTTCTTTGAGTTTCTGGCGATGCATTATGAAACGGATGAAGCTCATGATGATCGGGACAACCGGCTTCCCTTCAAAGATTGCAGCCATTCGTTCATTGGTCAAATCATTGTGCTTCCCATTCAAAAATTTTCGCTAGCGGAACAAACGGAAGTAAAAGCCACTACCTATCAATTCTTTTATCTTCAGCACGAACCTAAGTTGATTGCTGTAGATATCTTCCAGCCCCCTAAAATTTAGTCTCATTTAAAAGGTAGCTGTCTCACCTCTACGTGCTGCGCTTATCTTTTTCTTTCGTTTCCCTTTTTGGTAAGGTGAAATCCCTTTTGATTACTCATCCTATAATATCCAGCAACGATGCTAAATAAAATCATAGAATTTTCAGTAAGGCAAAAATTAATCATTGGGCTGTTTGTGATTGGGCTCATCGGCTACGGCAGCTATGAATTCACACGACTCCCCATTGATGCAGTGCCCGATATCACTGACAATCAGGTTCAGGTAATCACCAGCGTTCCATCCTTAGGTGCCGCAGATATTGAACGCCTTATCACTTTCCCGATCGAACAGGTAAACAGCAACATTCATGGTCTTCTTGAAATCCGGAGTTTTTCGCGATTCGGATTGTCATTGGTAACGATCGTATTCGATGATGATACGGATGTATACTGGGCCCGCCAGCAGGTGACCGAACGTTTACAGATTGTCAAAGATCAACTTCCAAAGGGTTTAGGTGTGCCTGTATTGGCCCCCGTTACAACCGGACTAGGCGAAATCTATCAATATTTAGTGAGGCCCAAAAAAGGATATGAGAGCCGTTATGATATTACTGAATTGCGCACCATTCAGGATTGGATTGTACGAAGACAACTCCTGAGGGTTTCTGGCGTGGCAGACGTAAGCAGTTTTGGGGGTAAGCTAAAACAATATGAGATCGCAATTGACCCATACAAATTGAAGTCATACGGACTTACCGTTAGTGATGTGTTCAGTGCTCTGGAGAACAATAACCAAAATACGGGGGGTGCTTATATTGAGCGACAAGCTACGGTGTTATACATCCGAAGCGAAGGATTGATTGGCAATCTCGGTGATATCAACAGTATTGCAGTCAAAAACACGGAGAACGGAACTCCATTATTTATAAAAGATGTAGCCGATGTGCGAATAGGCAGTGCCATTCGCTATGGGGCGATGACATATAATGGAGAAGGTGAAGTGGCTGGTGCTATAGTGATGATGTTGAAGGGTGCCAATAGCAGCCTTGTCATTAAAGATGTCAAAGATAAAATTGAACAAATCAAAAAGATTTTACCCGAGGGCGTAGAGATAGAGCCCTTTCTGGATAGAACCAAAATGGTAAGCCAGGCAATTGGCACCGTTGAGAAAAATTTAATGGAGGGGGCCTTGATTGTGGTTTTTGTGCTTGTCTTGTTTCTTGGAAATTTCCGTGCTGGTTTTTTAGTGGCGTCCGTTATTCCGCTCGCTATGCTTTTTGCTGTGATCATGATGAACCTGTTTGGCGTAAGCGGAAATCTGATGAGTTTGGGTGCTTTAGATTTTGGATTGATTGTGGACGGGGCCGTGATTATTGTGGAGGCCGTGATGCATCAGCTGGCCCATGGCCAAAAGTTCAAGTCGCTCAATAAAATAAATCAAAACGAAATGGATGGAGAAGTAATCCATTCGGCAGGCAGGATGATGAACAGTGCTGTGTTTGGTCAAATCATAATCCTGATCGTGTACCTCCCTATCTTCAGCTTACAGGGCATTGAAGGAAAAATGTTTAAGCCCATGGCTCAAACCGTTGCCTTTGCTTTGCTGGGTGCCTTCATTCTTTCGCTCACCTACATTCCCATGATGAGCTCTGTTTTTCTAAGTAAGAAAGTGAAACACTCGAAAAACATTTCCGATAAAATGATGGAAAAGATTGAACGCCTTTACGAGATCGCACTGCAAAAAGTTTTGGGTTTTCCTAAAACTGTAGTAGTGTCTGTTCTTGCATTATTTTTCGCTGCCTTGATAACCCTTTCTTTCCTTGGAGGCGAATTTATCCCCGCGCTCGAAGAGGGAGACTTTGCCGTTGACACCCGGGTTCTCACAGGAAGTAATCTCAATGTTTCTATTGATGCTACGCTGAAGGGAGAAAAAATACTCCTCGAAAATTTTCCTGAAGTAATAAAGGTGGTAGGTAAAACAGGAAGTGGTGAAGTGCCCACCGACCCCATGCCGATTGAAGCCAGTGACATGATGATTATCCTGAAAGATAAAAGTGAGTGGACTTCGGCAACCACCTTTAATGAACTTGCTGAAAAAATGGGTAAAGCATTAGAAGCTATCCCCGGGGTCACCTTTGGCTTTCAATATCCCGTACAGATGCGTTTTAATGAGCTGATGACCGGGGCGAGGCAAGATGTAGTTTGTAAAATTTTTGGTGAAAATCTGGACACACTCGCACACTATGCGAACAAATTAGGCAACGTGATAAATACGGTTGACGGAAGTGCCAACTTATATGTGGAAGCAGTGGGTGGCATGCCACAAATCGTTATAAAATATAATCGGGCAGCGATTGCCCAATACGGTTTGAATATTTCTGAGATCAATAGAATTGTCAACATAGCATTTGCCGGTCAAAGCACTGGGCAAGTGTATGAAGAGGAAAAAAGATTCGATCTGGTCGTACGCATGGTGGGTGAACAACGAAAAAACATCAGTGATGTTCAGAATTTATTAATTCCATCTCCACAGGGAAATCAAATACCCCTAAATCAATTAGCTGAAGTTGAAATTAAAGAAGGTCCTAATCAAATCCAGCGTGAGAATGCCCAGCGCAGAATCATCATTGGCTTTAATGTGCGTGGCCGGGATGTAGAGTCCATTGTGACAGAGCTTCAGCAAAAGGTAGATGCTCAAATAAAATTTCCGGTCGGTTATTATCTAACCTATGGTGGAGCGTTTGAGAATCTAAACGCTGCCAAGAAAAGATTGAGTATTGCGGTTCCGGTATCGCTGTTATTGATTTTCGTTATGCTCTACTTTGCTTTTAACTCTGTCAAACATGGCCTACTGATTTATTCTGCTATCCCACTTTCCGCCATCGGAGGAATATTTGCGCTCGCATCACGCGGCATGCCATTTAGTATAAGTGCCGGGGTTGGCTTTATCGCCTTATTTGGTGTGGCCGTGCTGAATGGAATTGTTTTGGTTGCCGAATTCAATCGTCTGAAAGCGGATGGTCAATTCAACCTCTATCACATTGTGGTATCAGGAACAAAACTTAGACTACGCCCCGTGCTCATGACGGCATTGGTTGCCTCCCTGGGTTTCATGCCCATGGCGTTGAGCAATGGTGCTGGTGCCGAAGTTCAGCGACCATTGGCCACTGTTGTAATCGGAGGTTTGCTTATTGCCACGCTGCTTACGCTATTTGTTCTACCTGTGTTATACATCCTATTTGAAACTAAACTCGGAAAGAAAAAAAGAATGATGCCGATCGCTGTTTTATTAGTAATTGCTCTGCTGACCGCCTCAACTCATACAGCAAATGCACAAACGCCTATTACCGTTCAAGCCGCCATCGATACTGCCTTAGTCAATAACTTATTGGTAAAGAATGAACGTTTAAAAGCCGAGTATCAACAACAGTTGATCAAATCTGGTGCTAACCTTCCACAAACTACAGTAACCGGTGAGTATGGTCAGATTAATAGTAGCTTCTCAGATAATCGATTTGTGATCAACCAGAATATCAACTTCCCCTCTGTGTATTCTAATCAAAAGTCTGTGTTGAGAGAAGAGTGGAGAAGCAGTATGTTGAACGTAGCATTGAAAGAGGTGGATATGAAGAGGCAAGTGTCGCAGGTTTATTATATGCTTACCTATCTGCAACAAAAGAAAACCCTCCTGCAACAAAATGATAGTTTATATAGTGAGTTTTTGAATAAGGCTAATTTGAGGTTTAAGGCAGGAGAGAGCAACATTCTTGAAAAGACTACCGCTGAAACGCAACGAGGACAAATTGCCTTGCAACTCAATCTACTCAATGCCGATCTGGATTTATTGCAGGCTCAGTTTCAACTCTTATTAAATACAACGACTCTCCTCGTGCCGCAAGAGGGCGACTTTAAAATGAGTAGACTTGAAATGATTGATACAGCTACTGTGTCGCAACATCCTGCCATTCAATTATTGCAACAACAGAAACAGATCTCGATCAGGAACACACGGTTGGAAAAATCAAGACTACTGCCCGATCTCACTTTTGCCTATAACAATATGTCGATGCGGGGTACCGGTGCAGACAATATATCCTATGATGGTTCAACCCGGTTTCAGTCAGGTCAGATTGGTCTGGGTGTTCCGTTATTCTATGGATCACAGAAAGCAAGAATCAATGCCTCAAAATCCATTCAGAAAATAACGGAAACAAACTACCTGGCCGGGTTGCAACAGTTCAATACCGAATACCAAAGAGCCAATACACAATACCTGAACTTCTCAAAGTCGGTTGACTATTACGAACAAACCGGCTTAACAAACGCCAGGCTTATCAGCGACACCGCCAATAAACAATTTGCCAATGGTGGAATCAACTACCTTGAATGGGTGATGCTTACTAATCAGGCTATATCCCTTCGAAACGAATATTTGATTGCGGTGAACAATCTAAACGAAAGCATTATTCAACTCAATTACTTCATCTATAAATAAGAGACCCTTCATGAAAAATCTCCTTCACACATATACCATTATCATATCCCGCTACGTGAAAACGTCCATTCTTGCGATTTGTATTCTGGTGACAGTCATCTCATGCGGCTCTAAAAATGAGACGCCCGCCAGTGCGGATTCTACTCATGTTGAAAACTCTGTTACGCTTTCTGCCGCTCAACTTAAAAATGCCGGGATTGTGCTCGGCAAAATTGAGCAGAAGTCGATCTCGAGTGTGCTAAAAGTAAACGGTCGCATTGATGTGCCTCCTCAAAATATGATTTCGGTAAGCGCACCCATGGGCGGCTATCTGAAATACACCAAACTGCTGCCGGGCATGCACCTAAGTAAAGGTGAGGTGATTGCTGTCATGGAAGACCAGCAATATATTCAGTTACAGCAAGACTATTTAACCGCCAAAGCACGGTTGATTTTTACGGCTAACGAATACAATCGACAAAAAGAACTAAATCAAAGCAAAGCCAGCAGCGACAAGGTTTTTCAACAAACGGAAGTTGATTACACAACTGAAAAAATCAATGTCAAATCATTGGGCGAACGACTTGAACTCATTGGGATTAATCCTGACAAGCTGGATGAAAATACCATTTCAAAGAGTATCAATATTTACTCACCTATCAATGGATATGTTTCGAAAGTGAACGTGAATATTGGCAAGTTTACGCAACCCAGCGAAGTACTCTTTGAATTGATTAATCCTGCTGACATCCACCTTGCCCTAACCATTTTTGAAAAAGATTTAAGCAAACTCTCGATCGGCCAAAAATTATTTGCCTACACGAATAGCCAACCCGATAAAAAACATGAATGTGAGATAATTCTCATCGGTAAAAATCTATCCACGGAAAGAAGCACCGAGGTTCATTCTCATTTCGAAAATTACGACAAGAGCCTGGTGCCGGGCATGTACATGAATGCTGAGATTGAAATAAAAAACAATAACGTATATGCCTTGCCTGAGGAAGCCATCGTACGTTTTCAAAACAATCAGTACGTTTTCGTGGCCGAAGCAGAAACGATGTTTACCATTCAAGAGGTTAAAACGGGTGATTCCGAAAAGGGCTTTATCGAAATTGTTTCGGGTGAGGGTTTGGTCGATAAAAAAATTGTGGTGAAGGGTGCCTACAATCTTCTGATGACGATGAAAAATAAGGTGGAAGAATAATGGGCAACAAAAACCAGTCCGTGCCTATATCGTAATTAAAAAATGTGGAGGGGTCGTATTCAAAAAATTCAGTAACTATCATTACATCCCTTAGTAATAAACCGATTGGAATTATTAAACCACCTTACCTGGCAAGACGCGCTCATCTATGGGCTTGGGTTTTTTGCCCAATCGTTGTTTGGGGCACGCACGATCATTCAGTGGATCAAATCCGAGCGTGAAGGGCGAGTAGTTTCTCCTACATTATTTTGGGTTTTTAGTCTCAATGGTTGCTTCCTGTTTCTCATCTATGGCGTGCTAAGAAATGACATTGTCATCCTCTTCGGACAAACCATTTCCTTTTACATCTACGTCCGCAATCTTCAGCTAAAAGGATTTTGGAAAAGGATTCCTTTCTCGCTGCGCGCGCTGATTTTACCGCTTCCACTTCTGCTCTTTTTATGGGTCGGCATATTCTCCCCCGAATCATTTGAGCAGACGTTCAGCAGAGCTGATTTCACGGATCGCTTTATTATTATCGGCAGCATCGGTCAGCTGCTTCTCAATTTTAGATACCTGTATCAATGGTATCATTCCGAGAAAGTAAATGAATCCATATTGCCGCTGGGTTTTTGGGTGATCAGCGCTTTTGCTTCAGTGATGGTCGTTGTCTATGGTATTTACCGGCACGATCCTGTTCTGCTGGTGGCACAAGGCCTGGGGCTGATCGCTTATCTGAGAAATATTTATTGGTCACTGGTAAGACTTCCCCGCTCCTCCAATCACGAATGAGTAGGTGGCGCTGTTTTAGGAAAGAGGTTCCCCAGCCAGAAATCCACAAACAGCAGGATTTTCTCATGTAACTAAAATACCACGCGAATTTGCAACTTTACCTCATGCTCACAGAATATTTTTCTCAAATCGCCCTTGCCGACATTCAGAACTTTCTGATTGCGCATGAACACGATGATGAAAAAGTTTTGGTGCTAAAACAAAAAGAAGTCCGTGGAGTGCCCTCCTCAATAATTGCCTCTCAGTTAAGTGCAAGAAGAAAAGCAAAGTCAAAATTGCCAACATGGTACAAAACCAAAGGAATCATTTATCCACCCACAACCAATCTTGAACAGAGCTCATCAGAGGCAACCGCCATTTACAAAACTGCTATTCTTGAGTCGTGTGTTTCCACGAAGCGTATTGCCGTTGATCTAACCGGTGGTTTTGGTGTTGATTCCTTCTTTCTATCAACCCTCTTCGATTCCATTCACTATGTTGAACCCAATGCGGAGCTGTTGGGAATGACGAAACATAACCATCAACAGCTTGGAGCGTCTAACATTACACATCATAACCTGTCGGCTGAAAAATTTCTTGACCAAAGTATTCTGGCATTTGACCAGGTGTACATTGATCCTTCACGCAGGGATGAACGCTCGCGAAAGGTATATAAGCTGGCCGATTGCTTTCCCGATATCACAACCCTTCAACCAATCATTTTCAAGAAGAGTAAGTACGTATTAATAAAAGCTTCGCCTTTGCTTGACATTCAGCAGGGGCTGCGGGAATTACAACACGTGAAGAATGTCTTTGTTGTTTCGGTTGGCAACGAGTGTAAAGAGGTTCTTTTTCTTGCCGAAAGAAATTACGAAGGTGAGCCGCTAATAGATGCCATTGATCTGTGGGAAGATGGGCGGGTACGATTCTCTTTTTCATTCACCTTTCCCGATGAAAGAATGGCTCATGCTGCCCTGGGAGAACCGGATGTGTATCTATATGAACCGAATACTTCCATTCTGAAATCCGGAGCCTTTAAAGGAGTGGCTGAAAAATTTGGATTAACGAAGCTGGATGTAAACACCCATCTCTATACTTCTTCCACTGTAGTGTCTGATTTCCCGGGCAAGATCTTCCTGATCGAATGTCTTCAACCTGATGCGAAACAATTGAAAGCACTTTTGCCCGAAGGCCAAGTCAATGTAGTCGCACGAAACTATCCCCTAACTCCCGAAGAGATAAAAAAGAAACTTCGTTTACGCGATGGTGGGCAAAAGTTCTTAATCGGTTTTTCTTCTTCCAAAAAGAAGCACCTGGCACTGTGCTCGAGAGTTACAGGTATTTGATCAATTCTTCTACGGGTGTTTCACCGAGAAACGATTTCACAAATTTGCGTTCGCGGTTGTAGATGTAAATAGCCGGTGTTGATATGGCACCAAAATTCATATACACATCCTGACCATCTGCACGACCAAATTTTACGTTGGGCTTATCATCAATGTGGTAGGTTTTAGCAAAGTTTTCAATTTGATGTATTGAATCCGATGCGATAAAGAGTAATTCATAATTCTTGAACGCTTCACTCTTCTCACCAATCTCTTTTGCTTCGCGCTGGCAATGGTCGCAATCGGTGTTAAACAAAATCAAAATGCTACCACCCGGCAGTGAACGTGTCGAGGATGGCTCTCCCTTCAGCGTTTTATAGTCTAGATAGGGAAGCTCATTAATTTCCTGTTTGGGGATTTCGGTCGGCTTCTTAGCTGACTGATCACAATTCCACAAACCAAATATAGAGATCGCTGTAAAAAAGAAAATTAAAATTCTACGTGTCATATAAATTTAAAAATAATGAAGAATCCAATAAATAACCAGGAAGAACAAACCGGAAGTGCCATATAGCTTAATTACCTTTCTCCGGTTTTGCACATCTTCCCACCACAACATAATCCATGGTTTGATCAATCCCAACACCATAAATAAAAAAGAGGTAAGGCTGAGCAGCAGAATCAATAACCGCACATAATACATACTTGCAAAGTTACATTTTAATCTCAGCCACGCCACTCGTTTTGGCTATCACAAATAAAATCTGGCTCTGCAAACTATTAGAGTGGGCCATGAATTATATTTGCCCTCTTTTTAACATGTTGGTTTGAAGGCGCAGGAATTTATTTCACTCTATCGTGCGGACAGCCTGGTACAGACGCTGGCCGAAGGGATTCGTGCGTTCACGTCAAAATCAGTGCGCATAAAAGGTCTTCATGGCAGCCTCGATGCTGTGATTTTCTCCGCGGTTTTTAAAAGTGTGCGCGCCAATCATGTCGTTGTCCTTTCCGACAAAGAAGAAGCCTCTTACTTTCTGAATGACCTTCAGCAACTGTTAGGCAATAAAGAAGTTTTCTTCTTTCCTATGTCGTATAAGCGGGCTTATGAATACGAAGAGATTGAGAATGCCAATATTCTGATGCGGGCAGAAGTGCTCAATCAACTAAGCAATCACCCGGAAGGAAATGTGATTGTCACGTACCCTGAAGCCATTTCGGAAAAGGTGATCAACAAGAAGGCGCTTTCGTCCAATACGTTTCTCATTGCCAAAGGCGAAGTGCTGGACAGAACTTTCCTGGAGGATTTTCTTCATTCCTACGATTTTGAAAAAACGGACTTCGTTTACGAGGCGGGCCAATTCGCTATCCGTGGTGGAATCATCGATGTGTTTTCTTTTGCCAATGAGTTTCCGTACCGAATTGAATTGTTTGGCGATGAAGTAGACAGTATACGCTCCTTCGATCCCGGCTCTCAGCTTTCCGTTGATGTGCTTGAAAAAATAAACCTGATGCCCAACGTGCAAACGCGGCTGATGCAGGAAGAACGTCAATCACTTCTCGATTTTATTTCGCCTAACTCGCGTATCTGGCTAAAAGATACAGAGATGGCCAAAGATATGATTGCTCGGTGTTTTGATAAGGCGAGCGCCAGCTTTGACAAAGTGCTTCGCGAAAGCGGACAAACCAAAGTGGTGCTGGAACCCAATCAACTTTTTAACACCGGAGACGATTTCATTCATAACCTGAACGCCTTGTCGCGGGTTGAGTTTGGATCTAAGTTTTCGTTTGAGACGAAGCACATCTTTGATTTCAGCTCTTCTGCCCAGCCTTCGTTTAATAAAAATTTTGAACTACTCGCTGCTAACCTGCTGCAACAGCAAATGCAGGGATACAGCAATTTTATAGCGGCCGAACAGCCTCGCCAGGTGGAAAGACTTCACGGAATTTTTGAGGAGATCCATCCCGAAATAAGATTTCAGGCGCTCGAGTTCTCCTTAAGGCAGGGCTTTGTGGATCACACTACCAAGGTGGTTTGCTATACAGATCATCAGATCTTTGAACGATTTTTTCGGTATCGCAATAAGGAGAAGTTTTCAAAATCAAAGGCGCTCACTTTTCGCGAGTTGCAGACCCTTCAGCCGGGTGATTTTGTTACCCATATCGATTATGGCATTAGCAAATTTGCCGGTCTTGAAAAAAAAACGGTCAACGGTAAGGATCAGGAGGCGATCCGTTTAGTATTCCGTGATGACGATTTGCTTTACGTCAGCATTCATTCGCTTCATAAAATTTCTAAATACTCGGGCAAGGAAGGCGCGGCACCCTCGATCAGCAAGTTAGGCAGTGGTGAGTGGGATAGTAAAAAAGCCAAAGCCAAGAAAAAAGTTAAAGACATTGCCAAGGAGCTGATTGAATTATACGCCAAGCGCAAAGGTGCCCCAGGTTATGCCTATCAACCAGACGGATTTTTACAAGCCGAGTTAGAGTCTTCGTTTATTTATGAGGACACCCCCGATCAAGCCAAGGCCACCGAAGATGTAAAACGCGATATGCAACAACCTCACCCCATGGATCGCCTTGTGTGCGGTGATGTGGGATTTGGAAAAACAGAAGTAGCCATCCGTGCCGCATTCAAGGCCGCCACCGAAGGTAAGCAGGTGGCTGTGTTGGTGCCCACCACAATTCTGGCCATGCAGCATTACCGAACATTCTCTGAACGTCTCGGTGATTTGCCGGTGACGATTAACTATGTCTCGCGTTTCAAGACGGATAAGGAAATCAAAGAAATTATCAATGACGTTAAGGATGGAAAGATCAATATTTTAATTGGCACACATCGCGTAGTGAGCAAGGATGTACAGTTTAAAGACCTCGGACTTTTAATTATTGATGAAGAGCAAAAGTTTGGCGTGAAAGTAAAAGATCGACTGAAAGAGTTGAAGCTTAACGTAGATGTGCTCACGCTTACAGCCACACCAATACCAAGAACACTGCATTTTTCTTTGATGGGCGCCCGGGACTTGAGTATCATATCTACCCCACCACCTAATCGCCAGCCTGTTACCACCGAACTACATACTTTCGATCAGTCGGTTATTCGTGATGCCGTAAGTGCGGAGTTGCGAAGAGCAGGGCAGGTCTTTTTTGTACATAATCGTGTGAGCGACATTGAACAGATTGCCAATATTATATTCAAACTGGTACCTGATGCGCGCATTGGCATTGCCCATGGACAGATGGATGGCGATAAGCTTGAAAAGGTAATGGTGAAATTTATTGAGGGTGAATATGACGTGTTGGTTTCTACCAACATCATTGAGTCGGGTCTCGATATTCCAAACGCCAACACCATCATGATCAACCAGGCGCACATGTTTGGCCTTAGCGATTTGCATCAGATGCGCGGACGTGTCGGGCGTTCCAACAAGAAAGCTTATTGCTATTTGTTAACTCCTCCCAGCGCCATGCTTTCTTCCGATTCCCGCAAACGATTGGCTGCCCTCGAAGAGTTTTCTGATTTAGGTGATGGCTTTAAAGTAGCTATGCGCGATCTTGACATTCGGGGAGCAGGTAACCTTTTGGGTTCAGAACAAACCGGCTTCATTACCGATTTAGGTTTTGACACCTATCATAAAATTCTCGATGACGCCATTCAGGAACTGAAGGAGACTGAATTCAAAGAATTGTTTGCCGAAGAACTTTCCAAAAAAGCAAAATTGGTTGTACCCGACTGCGTGATTGAAACAGACCTGGAAATATTGATCCCAGACACTTATATCAATAATACCAGCGAGCGACTTCAGCTTTATGCTACACTGGATAGTATTAAAGATGAGCTTTCTTTAAACCGATTCCGCGACACACTGAAAGATCGGTTTGGAACATTGCCTGATCCAGCGGAACAGTTGATAAACTCCGTCCGGTTGCGATGGATTGGTGAGGCGCTCGGCTTTGAGAAGATTAGCTTGAAGAATGAAAAACTCCGCGGATATTTTGTTGCTGGTAATCAAGAGTACTTCAAATCCGAAATATTTGGAAGGATCATATCGTTTGTACAGAGTCATTCAAAGCGATGCCGCCTCAAAGAGACTGGAAGCAAACTTCTATTAACCGTTGAGACGATCCTGAGTGTTGAAAATGCTATTGAAATCTTAGGTCCGTTAGCGTCTTATAAATTTAAGTCGTCAAGCGAAACGCTCTCTGTATAAGACAGCAGGTTGTTCAAATCATTAAAAGCATGAATAAGAAGTACCCTTTTAAACACGGTGGAGTAAAACACTTCTACAAAAAATTTACCAGAATGATACAGGTAAATCTTTTTCTCTTCATCACACCGTGAGGTAATGTAGGTGGTTTGTGATGTAATGAGATCACACTTCTTTTCAAAAGAGGCAACTTTAAAATCATCAATAGATATCATAACAATTTTTGTTGTTATCCTAAAAGGAGAAAAATATGCCAAACTTCAGAAACCCTTGTTTTTGACGAATTTACAATTTGTGTAAGGCCTTTGGTTGTACGATTTTATCCCAAAATGAAACTATACTTTTTCCAAATCAAGATCGTTAGTGCGATATAGGCGGTTAGTTACTTTAATACTATACTTTTTCCAAATCAAGATCGCTAGTGAGATATAGGCGGTTAGTTACTTTAATAAAGGATTCATCAAAAAAACGGTACTCTTTGGAAAACATTGATTTATCTATTTATATTAGCGTTTACTTTGATTTATAACCAAATGCAAATGAAGTACTTTAAGTCACTCCTGTTTTTAGTTGGATTATCCGCTGCTATCAGTTCTTGCTCCTTGTTTGGAGGAAGAGGTGGAAAGCCAACCGCTCAAAATCCTGGGCAAATGAGTACGGCCACTGGTCTAACTTATACTCAGGATAAAGCCGAAGGATTCGAGGTTAATCCTTACGAGTCTCAGCCTCCTGCACCTAATATGGTGTTTGTCGAAGGTGGCCGCACGGTACTAGGCTCCTTTGAGGAAGATGTGATGTCGTATCGCGACAACGTTGAACGTACTGTTTCCGTGGCTTCCTTTTACATGGATGAAACCGAAATCGCCAACATACACTGGCTTGAGTACTTATATTATTTAACTGCAGACTCCACACCCAATGATGGTGGACGCGCTTATAGGGCCGCTTTGCCCGATACATTAGTATGGAGATCTAATCTTGCATTCAACGATCCTTATGTTGATCATTATCTGCGCTACCCTGGCTTCCGCTATTTCCCTATAGTGGGTGTAAAGTGGGCTCAGGCAAATTCATACGCTGTTTGGAGAACTTCTAAAGTGAATGCTGACCTTGCCGAAAAGGCAGGAATAGCTGCCCCTCAGGCAGGTGCCGGACGTATTCCTTTGGAGTCCGGTGTTGTAATTCCTGCTTATCGCTTACCAACAGAAGCAGAGTGGGAATATGCAGCACAGGCATTGATTGGAACCCAGTGGCTTGACGAATTGCAAACCCATCAGCGCCTTTATCCCTGGGATGGTCATGCATTGCGTAATCCTTACGGAAAACAAATGGGATCTTTCCTGGCGAACTTTAAAAGAGGTCGTGGCGACTATGCCGGTATTGCCGGAAGGTTAAATGATGGTGCGTTGATCACCTCTTACATTTACGAATATCCTCCCAATGACTATGGCTTATACAACATGGCCGGTAACGTTAGTGAGTGGGTAATGGACGTATATCGCCCTCTATCACATCAGGATTTTGATGATCTTAACCCTATCCGCAGAGATGACTTTATTGATAGTCATAGCGAATATAGAAACCGCTACACAAAGACTGAAAAGGACTCTACTGTGACCCTGCCTGACGGCACAACAAAAAACATAAAAATCCCAGAGTATGAGAAGAACCCTACCGGTTTCATCTCTTTGATCTCTGATAAAGTTCGCGTTTATAAAGGTGGCTCATGGAAAGATGTTGCCTACTGGATGTCACCTGGTACCCGTAGATTCCTCGATCAGGATTCAGCAACTGCTACCATTGGTTTCCGTTGTGCGATGATCCGCGCAGGATCTAACTACTAAGAATATTTAAGAATAAACAGAAAGCCCTCCCAACCGGAGGGCTTTTTTATTGCGCTTCCGCAAGACAAGCTATGCTTAATTCGGAACATCCGTGATTTAATAATTGTTGTCCACAGGCCTCAAGTGTTGCGCCTGTGGTGATCACATCATCGATGAGCAAGATCCTTTTGTTGACTATTTTCTCGGGATGCTTTACTAGGAAAACATCTTTCACGTTATCCCACCGCTGAATTTTCGTTTTCCTTGTTTGTGTGGCCGTTTTTACTTTTCGTTCAGCAACACTTTCATCCCACGGGATTTCCATCGAACTGCTTAATCCTTCGGCAAACTTCGCGCTTTGATTGTACCCTCTTCTGCGCTTACGCGATTCATGCAAAGGAATGGGTATGATTAGGTCAAACTCTTTACCCAAACCCGCATCGACCATTTCTTTACCATAAATTTTTCCAAGCCTTACCCCCACTTCAGGATGATTATTGTATTTCAATTGATGGAGAAGATGCTGAACCACGCCTGTCTTTCTGAATTTTAAAAATGCCATCGCGTAGGTGAGGGGAATACGGCCGCTGAGCCTCGACTTGATTGTATTATCGATCTGATCATGGTATCTCGTTTTGGGCAACTCAAGGATGCAGCGCGTACATAATATTTCTTCTCCCCTGAAAAGGGAATTCGTACAGCCCAGACAGTAATTCGGAAAAAAGAGAGTTACAAAATCACCCCAAAGATGAAATGCCGACTTGGTCAAATTTGTTTTAACCTGAATTGAGCTCATCTTTGAAGAATAAAAAGATAAATCATGGATCTGGTTGAGCAATTTAATGAATACCGCAGCAAAATGAATGAAAAAATTCTGGCTGCCGATAATCTGATTATTAAACGAATCTTCAATTTGGATACTAATGCCTATCAGGGTGGAGCATTAGATGTAAAATCAAAAGAACTCATCGGGTTAACGTGTTCGCTGGTGCTGCGGTGCGATGATTGTGTTAAATATCACCTGGGAAAATGCAAGGAGGTTGGCTTTACAACGGCCGAAGTCCATGAAGCAATGGGGGTGGCCACATTAGTAGGTGGCACCATCGTAGTTCCGCACTTGCGCAGGGCCTTCGAATACTGGGACGAATTGTCAAAAACTAAATAATATACGCAATGATTAAACGTGACTTAGATCATGAGCGCCAATGGTATCGCCTGCTGGTAGAATTAGAGCGGGTGTTGGAGAAAAAGCCTAAAGACCTCAATGGTGTCCTTTTTATCATTGGCATGCAAGAGTTGGGCAAGGGTGCAAGGCGCTTTTCAAAGGAGGAAAAACAGGATCTCATGCACATTGCTATCTGTAAAGTGCTAAGCCTTGCCGGATATTATGAACTCGAAGGCCTGGATGCAGAGGGGTGGCCGCATTGGAAGCTAATTAAAAAGCTTCCGCATTTTGACCTGCTGGAGCAAGAGAAGTTGTTGAAAATGCATGTGCTGGAATATTTCGAAAAGGAGTACCGTTGGAGCTTCGCCTCGTCTGGTCCCGAGCTTTGATATAAGAGACGTATATTTCTATCTTCGTAGGATTAAAAAACTATCTTTAAGATAAGTTCGTTTTAACATACATGGGTGAGGGGATAAATCGCATCAGTGAAAAAATAAATTCTTTTAAGAAGAGATATTACCTCAATCTGCTTATTCGCGGAAGCATTTTCACCCTATCAGCAGTCTTAGTTTATTTTATAATTGCCTCGCTGGTTGAATACAATCTCTGGCTCGGTCGCGGTGCGCGGTTTTTAATTTTCGCCTCGTTCTTTGGGTTGGTTGGCTGGTGTGTGTTTCATTTTTTAAAGAAGCCTTTAGCCTGGTGGATTTATCGTAAGGGTTTGGGTGAGGAAGAAAGTGCCCGGATGATCGGAAGGTTTTTTCCCTCGGTGGGCGACAAATTATTGAACGTAATTCAACTGGCATCTTCTCAGCAAAGGAGTGCTTTGCTGGATGCGGGCATCTCACAAAAATCCGTTTCTTTTAAAGATGTTTCTTTCGAAACGGCCATCGATCTCAAGGAAAATAAGCGGTACCTCAAATATTTTGTCTTTCCATTTTTTCTCATCCTCATTCTATGGATTTTCAACCAGGGAATCTTTACGCAAAGCACTACACGCATCGTAAAGTTCAACCAGGAATTTTCGCCACAGGCACCGTTCCGTTTTGTTTTACAAAATCAAAACCTTCAGGCCTTTTTTAACGAAGACTTTACGCTCTCCCTTCGACTGGAGGGTGATGCCATTCCCGTGGCCGCCTATATCGTTTCGGGCGAGCAGCGCTGGAAAATGGAAAGCAGCGAAATGGGAATATTTACTTACACCTTCGAGAAAATGCAGAACGAGGTTGCCCTGCAAATTGAGGCGTCTGGCTTTTTGTCCGAGATGTATACTGTGCAGCTAATCAATCGGCCGGAACTTACGCAACTGAAAGCCACGCTAAACTTTCCACCCTATTTAAATCGCAAGCCGGAAGAATTAACCAATGCCGGAAATCTGGAAGTCGCTGAAGGCACAAAGGTGACCTGGCAGATTGGCGCATCCAGCACGACAAAGGCTACCATTTCCTTTTCTTCGGATGAGAGTCAAAAAGAAATGCAATTGATTGATAATGAGTCTTTTAAGTTCAGTAAGGATTTTCGTGAACCAGAGCAATATTCAATTGTACTGGAAAATGATCGCAGTAAGAATAAAGATCAGATCAGCTATTCCATTGATGTTATTAAAGATCAATTTCCGCAGATAGTCGTAGAGAATCTTAGGGATTCAATCCTTTTCAGCACAATCTATCTGGGCGGATCAATCACTGATGATTATGGCCTCACGGGACTCAAGTTGAATTATCAGATAATAAAGGGAAACAAAGAGTTGCCGTTATCTGGCATGGTCATTCCCATTGCGCAAAATCAACCACAACAAAATTTTTATTATCAATGGTCCCTTGATTCTCTAAAGCTTGAGCCGGGTGATAAGTTAAGTTATCACTTTCAAGTGTGGGATAACGATGGGGTAAATGGAAGGAAGTCAACACGCTCAGCAAATTATACGTTCAGCCTTCCTGGCAAAGAAGAGTTACAGGATCAAATCAGTAAGTCTGAGCAATCGGCCGAAAACAAAATCGATCAAAGCCTTCAGAAAGCAAAAGACCTGCGCCAATCCATTGAAGAGGCTCAACAAAAATTAAGAGGCAAGCAATCTTTAGACTGGCAGGATAAGAAGATGCTTGAAGACCTCATTAAGCAAAGAGAAAAATTGGATGAGGCCATTAATGCCTTACAAAAAGAGAACGAGTTACTGGAAAAGAAGAAAGATACATTCTCCGAGGAGAGTGAACGCATCAAAGAGAAGTCGGAGCAGATTCAAAAGTTAATGGATGAATTGCTCGATGACGAAACCAAAAAGATGTTTCAGGAACTGGAAAAACTTCTTAAAGAAAATGCTGATGCCACTCAGATCCAAAAAATGTTGGATAAGATGGACAGTAAAGAAATTAACCTGGAGAAAGAACTGGAGAGAACACTCCAGTTATTTAAGCAGTTGCAATACGAATACAAAGCAGAGCAAGCGCTTGATGAGTTGAAGAACCAGATTGAAAAACAAGAGGAACTTCTTTCCAAAACAGAAGAACTCACCGAGGATAAAAAAAATAAGGAGGGTGATAAAAAAGAAAATCCAGAAGGAGAAAAAAGTGAGAAAAGTGATTCACAAAAATTAGCCGAAGAGCAGGAGAAACTACAGAAAGAATTTGATGAGTTGGAAAAATCACTGGAAGAGTTGGATGAGTTGGGTGAAGAATTAAATAAACCGGAGGCCTCACCGGATGAAGAAGAAAAGAAAGAAGTAAAAGAAGCACAAGAGAATAGTAAGCAGGAACTTCAGAAGAACAATCCTAAAAAGTCGAAAGAGCCGCAGCAGAAGTCCATTAGCAAAATGAAGGCGATGCAGAAAGAAATGGAAAGCATGCAAAGCTCCATGGAGATGGAAATGGATATGCAAAACCTGGAGAGCCTTCGACAGATTATCCATGGCTTGATTAAACTATCCTTCGATGAGGAGTCGTTGATGAAAGATTTCAGCGGTGTTCAGCAAACCGACCCAAAATATATCTTCCTTTCGCAGAACCAACTGAAGCTCAAAGATGATTCTAAGATACTGGAAGACAGCTTGTTAGCTCTTGCCAAGAAGGATGCTTTCATGGGTTCCATTGTAACTAAAGAAGTGGGTGAACTCAATGACCATATCGATAAGGCGGTTGAAAATATCAAAGAGCGCAGAAAGGCAACCGCAAGCAGTGAGATGCAGTTTTCAATGACCAGCATGAACAACCTGGCGCTGATGCTGAATGATCATTATAATATGATGATGGATATGATGGCCAATGCTCAGCCTGGAATGAGTAAGAAAAAGAAGAAAGGCCAGAAGCCGAGCTTGAGCAAGATGCAGCAAATGCTTAATCAGCAAATGGAAGAAATTAAGAAAGGTGGTAAGACAGGCCGTCAACTTTCTGAAGAGATGGCAAAGATGGCTGCAGAACAGGAGCGAATCAGAAGATCCTTGCAAGAAATGCAGGAGAAGCTTAAGGAGAATGGTGGCCAGATACCAGGAGGAGATTTACCAGGAAAAATGGAACAAACGGAGTTCGATTTAGTTAATAAGCAAATTACGGAGCAAACCATTAAAAGGCAGAAAGAAATCTTAACGCGTCTGTTGGATACGGAGAAATCAATGAGAGAGCAGGATCTCGATGAAGAAAGAAAGGGAGAAACAGCAAAAGACTATGGAAAGGAAATCCCCCGTGAGTTTGAGGAATACTTAAAACTAAAGGAAAAAGAGGTAGAGTTGCTTAAAACAGTGCCACCTAAACTTTTCCCGTATTATAAAAAAGAAGTGAACGATTATTTTAAGCGTATAGGAACCAAGGAATAAACCATCACTTACAGCATGAGCATGAAGAACATCCGTATTGAAATACCTTCCTTGTCTGACAACATCAGGATGATTGAAAGCTTCATTGACAATGCAAGGGAGAAATTCAATCTCAATGAAGACATCTATGGGAATATCATGATTGCAGTAACGGAAGCTGTAAACAATGCGATTCGTCACGGCAACAAAGGAGACTCTGCCAAAAACGTTTCGTTACGACTTTCCCTGGAAGATGGATTGATCAAGTTTCGGGTAGAAGATGAGGGGCATGGTTTTGATTTTCACGATTTACCTGATCCTACGGCCCCGGAGAATATTGAAAAACCTGGAGGCAGGGGCATTTTTCTCATGAAGCACCTGGCGGATGAGGTGGATTTCTCTGAAGATGGGAAGGTAGTGGAGCTTAGCTTTTATATCAACACTTGATGTCCTCCATTCATTTCTTTTCCCAGGATATCCGATTCAAACTCAAAACCCATCGCAAATTCACTTCCTGGATCAAAAGAGTAGTAGAAGAGGAAGGTTCTTCCATCCATGAAATCAATTACGTGTTTTGCCCAGATTCATACCTGTTAACCCTCAACCAGGGATTCCTAAAGCATAACACCTTAACAGACATTATAACCTTTGATAACTCAGAAGACCGCAGCTCACTCGAGGGCGAGATCTATATAAGTATTGATCGGGTTAAAGAAAACGCTGACAAGTATAATGTTCCTTTTGATGACGAACTGAGCCGGGTGATGATTCACGGTATATTGCATCTTTTAGGCTATAAGGATAAAAAACCTGCTGAAAAAGCCCTCATGCGTAAAAAAGAAGAAGCTTGTCTATCTTTGCGCAAATAGTTTCACGTGGAACAATTCCGAAGGATTTAAAGGTTTTGATTTAACGTTTCACGTGGAACAAACAGAAAAACAATGTTTCCAGAATATGATGTAATTGTAGTGGGGGGAGGGCATGCCGGGTGCGAAGCTGCCGCAGCTGCCGCAAACTTGGGATCGAAAGTTTTACTCGTGACCATGAATATGAACACGATTGCCCAGATGTCATGCAACCCCGCAATGGGAGGTGTAGCCAAGGGTCAAATAGTGCGTGAGATTGACGCACTAGGAGGCTACTCGGGAATTGTTTCAGATAAGTCTATGCTTCAGTTTAGGATGCTTAATCTTTCGAAGGGCCCTGCAATGTGGAGTCCTCGCACGCAAAACGATCGCATGCGCTTTGCGGAGGAATGGAGGCTATCCCTCGAAAATACTAAAAACGTTGACTTCTGGCAGGAAATGGCCACAGGCCTATTGGTAAAAGATAAACGCGTAATCGGAATAAGAACTGCACTGGGACTAGAAATAAGAAGTAAGGCGGTTGTTCTTACCAATGGAACTTTCCTGAATGGAAAAATTCACATCGGTGAAAAACACTTTGGTGGAGGGAGAGCTGCCGAGAAAAATGCTACAGGATTAACAGAACAATTGATTGAACTTGGATTTGAAGCCGGAAGAATGAAGACCGGAACGCCTCCAAGAATTGATGGAAGATCATTAAACTATAGTGTCATGGAAGAGCAAAAGGGAGATGAAAACCCAGGCAAGTTCTCTTTCTCCGACACCGAGCCACTAAAGAAGCAATTGAGTTGCTGGATAACATATACCAATGAATCGGTACATAAAGAACTTGAAAAGGGCTTCGACCGATCGCCTATGTTTCAGGGAAGGATCAAGGGCCTGGGTCCAAGATACTGCCCATCCATTGAAGATAAGATCAACCGTTTTGCAGAACGTGAGCGCCATCAAATCTTTGTTGAGCCCGAGGGTTGGAATACCATTGAAATCTACGTGAATGGGTTCTCTACTTCCCTACCTGAAGATGTTCAATATAAAGCGCTGACTAAAATACCCGGTTTTGAAAATGCCAAAATGTTCAGGCCCGGCTACGCGATTGAATACGATTACTTCCCTCCGACTCAACTTAAAATGAGTTTGGAGACGCAACTGATTGATAATCTGTATTTTGCAGGTCAAATTAACGGCACAACCGGCTATGAAGAGGCTGCCTGCCAGGGCTTAATGGCGGGAATAAATGCGCACAACAAAGTACACGAGAAAGAACCCTTCATCTTGAAGAGATCTGAAGCATACATTGGCGTGCTCATCGATGACCTGGTGAACAAAGGCACACAGGAGCCTTATCGAATGTTTACATCAAGGGCTGAATACAGGATCCTCCTTCGCCAGGATAATGCAGACTTGAGACTCACGGAGAAAGGACATCAACTGGGTCTGGCCAGCGATCAGCGACTAGAAAACGTGAATACAAAAAAAGAAGCCATCGCATCTCTCTCCAAAGAATTAAATGAGATGAGGGCTGTTCCCATAATCGTCAATGAGGGCCTTGCACTTTTAGAGAGCGCAGCGATAACAGAAAAAGTACCCATTGTTAATTTGCTGAAGCGACCACACATTGGTATGGCGGAGCTGAAGAAATTAGACAAGCAAATTGAGGGACGACTTAACAAATACTCGCAAGAAATACTGCAACAGGTTGAGGTGGCACTTAAGTACGAAACATACATTGAACGTGAACAACAACTGGCAGAAAAAATCGAGAGCCTTGAGTCTTATACCATTAAACCAGATTTTGATTATGATCGGGTGAAGGCGTTGTCGAGCGAGGCGCGTGAAAAACTGAAGCGCATACGGCCCGAAACCATTGGACAGATGTCACGCATCAGTGGAGTATCACCCGCTGATGTTTCCATTCTAACTGTATATCTCGGCAAATAATGACTTCCGAAAACATTACGATTTGTCCCATCTGTGAAAACCAACGTTTTATTCATCATATTACTATTAAGGATTACTCCATAACAAAAGAGGTATTTGAATTAATAAAATGCTCCCAGTGCGGCCTCACCATTACCAGTCCACGGCCAACAGCGGATTACATCGGAAAGTACTATGCCTCGCTCGACTACATCTCACACTCCGGCAGATCAAAAACACTCTTTGATAAAATTTATCTTTCAGCAAGAAATATCACCCTGAGATGGAAGTATAAACTGATTAAAGATTATTTTCCTCAACCTGGAAACATAGTAGACTTTGGCTGTGGCACCGGTGAGTTCCTTAACTTGATGAAGAGGAAAAACTGGGATGTTATCGGTATTGAGCCAAACGAAACTGCCCGACAAAAAGCCAATCAGCTTTTAGAAAATAAAGTATCAAAAGATCTGATTGAAATCAAGGACGAGCGTTTCGAAGTAATTACGCTCTGGCATGTACTAGAACATGTTCACGATTTAAATAACACACTGCAAAAACTGAAAAGTCTTCTATTACCGCACGGTCATATCGTTATTGCTGTGCCTAATCCAAACTCGCACGACAGTAAACATTATGAAAACAACTGGGCGGGCTACGATGTGCCCAGACATTTGTGGCACTTTACCCAAAGCACCATGACGGCATTGCTAAATAAAAACGGCTTGAAAGTTGTTGAGGTGAGACCTATGAAATTAGATAGTTTTTATGTTTCGCTCCTAAGTGAAGGATATAAATATCCAGGCAAATCCAAGCTCATTACGGGGGCTAAAGCCTTTATAGAAGGATTGATCTCCAATTTTTCAGCCACAAAAAATAAGGAATACTCAAGTCTCATTTATATTTCAACACGAGAATGAAGCACAGTTCCAAAATAGTAATCCTCCCATCCATTCTATTTCTGGCAAGCTGCGCAAACATCGTCATGCCCACAGGAGGTCCAAGAGACGAAACACCACCTGAATTAGTATCTTCAAATCCGTCAAACAACGAACGGAATTTCTCTGGAAAAACAATTGAACTTACCTTCAGTGAAGACATTAAACTTAAAGATCCAAAAGAAGAGATCTTAATCATTCCATCTGTAGGAAAAAATACTTTATTCACAGTTAAGAAAAAAAATTTACTAATACAGCCAGAATTAAATTGGCAACCCAACACCACCTACAGTATTAACTTCCGAGAAGGAGTTCAAGATATAACAGAAGGAAATCCGGCTGACAATTTACATGTTGCCTTCAGCACAGGACCCACAATAGACTCACTATCCATCAGCGGAAGCATCAAAGATATATTTTCCGAAAAGATACCTACTAAAATAACGATCGCACTTTACGAAGTTGACACGTTTAACATATTCAAACACTCACCAACGTACTTTACCAAATCAGACGAAGAGGGATTGTTTTCACTATCAAACCTAAAATCAAACAACTACTTTTTATACGCTTTTGATGATAAAAACAAGAATCTAAAAGTAGATAGCAAAACAGAGAAATTCGGATTCATCAGCGAACCTATTGAATTATTGACTCCAAAAGATTCCGTGGAGATTGCTATGACACAGGTAGATGCGCGGCCTCTCGCTTTAACAAATGTACGCCACACGGATAAAATCAGCCGACTAAGATTCAACAAACAACTTGATTCTTTAAAGGTAAAAGGGTTATCGCCCTCTCAATCGATATACTCATATGGAGCAGACAAGTCAGAGTTAATCTTCTATAATTCCTTTGCAAAAAACGATTCCATTAAAACGTATCTGAGCGCAACCGACAGTGTTGGGCACAAAATTGACACAGCGATCTACATCAAATATGGAGAATTAAAATCTCCAACAGAACCCTTCAAAACAAAAGAGATTTCATTACAATACAATCTTCCCACTAAGGAGGTCACTTACATTTTAAGCTATAATAAACCATTGGGCGATATTACTTCCGACAGCATTTACATTCGATACGACTCCACATCAACTAAGGTGGTAAACAATAAGGATCGAAAAATAGACACCTTGAATAACCTGCTCATTTTAAAAACAGTAGTAGATGACATTCATGATACTGAAGGAAAAAAAAAAGCAAAACCCCCCGAACTTGTTCTCGGAAAAGGAGCCCTGATATCGATAGACCAGGATAGTACAAAACGAATTATCAAGTCCATCAAAATTCCTACAGAAGAAGACCTGGGAATGGTTGACATGAAAATTGAAACAACTGAAAAAAATTATATCGTTCAATTACTAACCACCGATAATACGGTGGTCCGCAGCGTGACAAATGTAAAAAGCTATCTCTTCAGAAACCTTGAACCACTCGAATATAAAATCAGAATTATAGTAGACTCAAACAATAATGGAAAATGGGATACGGGTAATTTCTATCAGAAGATTGAGCCTGAAAAAATAATACTGTATAAGTCTGAAGAAGGCAAATATAGCTTCCCGATAAGAGCTAACTGGGAGTATGGACCCGTGTTGATTAAATTCTGAATAAGTTGTTAGTAATTGTGGATCGATTGATAAAAGGGGCCCTTGATAAGGTTTTTACCAATTAACACAATTTTAATGTTGACAACCTTGATTATTTTTTCTTTCATTCACAGAATGTGTAAATTGACAATAACTGAATTCACAAACTCACAAAATGTTGACAACCTACGGCAAATAGCTCAAAACATAGTGAAACAAAAATTAAACAAGCATACTTATCAACATCTCATAGACAGCAAAACAGTACGCAAGAAGTTATACACAAATCCACATGGATAATTACAATTACATTAAATATTTATATATAATACTATTAATACAAAGCCTAACCCTTTGTGGATTTAAAGGCTTTGCACAAGACCGTCAGGATATACAACTTGCGAACGAATACATTACAAAAGGCGAAAAGGAAAAAGCACTTTTGATATTTCAACAGCTTGTGAAAAAAAATGAAAATATTCCGTTTGTGCACATAGCGTATTTCAACGTGATGGTCGACATGGGCAAATTCAACGAGGCCGAGGATTATGTGCAAAAGCTGATTCGTAAAGATGACAAGCTATCCTATCGGCTCGATTTGGGTGTTCTATATTTTCGTTCTGGAAATTTGCCGAAGGCCGAGAAATATCTGACTACGCTCATCAAAGCACAGGGAGATGATATCTACAAACTCAAAACGAGCAGCGACTACCTGGCCTCAAAAAATCTTACTGAATATGCGGTGATCGCTCTGAAACAAGCACGCACAGCAAGCGATAATGAAGGCGTTTATGCACTCGAGTTGGCGAATCTATACCGTATGGCTGGCAAGCGTGATGAAATGGTGCAAGAGTATTTGAACTACGTAACCCAAACACCCTCCAATATTTCCTACATCAAAAATGTAATGCAAATCCTTATCACCAAGCCGGAAGAACTCGAGAGTCTTGAAAAATTACTGTTAGACCGTATTCAAAAAAACCAGGACTCGGAGGTTTTTTCGGATCTTATTATTTGGGTAAATCTCCAGCAAAAAAACTTCTATGGCGCATTTGTTCAGGCGCGCGCCTATGATAAGCGGTTCCGAAAAGAGCAATCTAAAACATTGGAGATAGCACAGATCGCTCTCAACAACCAGGATTACGAAAATGCCGATAAAAGTTTTTCCTATGTGATTAAGGAATTTGCCGGCACGGAAAATGAATTGCCGGCACGCATGGGACTGATCAAAGCCCGCGAAGCAAAAGTGAAAAAGAGTTATCCGGTCAATCGCGACTCGGTGCGATATGTGATAGGACAATACAAGCGCTTCAAAAAAAGTTATCCAGATAATCCCTACGGCTTTGAAGCCTCTCTTAACCAAGCCTTGCTACATGGTTATTATCTCGAAGAAATGGATTCCGCTATTTATCATTTGCAGGGTTTGATAGGGAACAATAAGGTTGCTCCGACCATGAAGTCAAAAGCAAAAATTGATTTAGGCGATATTTATTTATTGAAAGAAGAACCCTGGGAGGCAACACTGCTTTATTCACAGGTAGAAAAAACCCAACGCGAAACACCACTGGGCTATGAAGCGAAATTAAAGAACGCAAAACTCTCCTACTTCAAAGGAGATTTTAAACTGGCGCAGGAACATCTTGATATTTTGAAGCAAGCCACTACGCGCGAAATTGCCAACGATGCCATGGAGCTGAGCATGCGCATTAAAGAAAATATCACCTTTGATACCACCGGCACAGCGCTTAAGGAATATGCCGCGATCGAATTGTTAATGACACAAAATAAAATCGATGAAGCCCTGGCCAGGCTTTCAGCTTTCCAAACAACATCAACCGACCAACAAATCAAAGATGATGTGTATTGGCTCGAAGCATCATTGAGATTGAGGAACGGAGAATTTGAAAAGGCAATTGCTCTGTGTGAAAAAATTGTAACCGAGTTTGGTGAAGATATTCTGGCCGATGATGCGTATTTTCTGGAAGGAGAAATACAAGAACGTTATCTGAAAAACAAAGACAAGGCGATGGAGATCTATCGCGAGTTCTTAACGAAATATCCGGGGAGTGTTTACGTGGCCGAAGCGCGCAAAAGATACCGAATTATGCGTGGTGATTTCGATGAGCCCATCCCCGTAAACTAGTCTCTTACTCAACCCAGTCAATAGCGAGAAGAAGGACGTTTGACATTGGCTGGGTTTTTAATTACATTGGTCTTACCGTGTTGTTGATGGAAGTAAATCTGTCAAACCATGAACGATCATTTCTTAGTTTCACCCATCCCTATCAATGGCGGCCATGCTACCATGGGTATATCATGGCTAATTATTTTCACCTGTCTTCTTTTTCTAAGCAGCTGCGAAACTGAATCGGTTCCTTTAGACTTCTGCGCGGATCCTCTTGGTGCTGATAATAATACATATCAGAACGGAAATGTCTTCTGCTATAAAGAAAGTTTTAATGGCTGTTTTACGATTGAGTTAACTACAACGAAAACAGTGATTCGGGCAGTGAATTTTGCCGGAAAAGAACTGGCCATGATTATTGACATTGGCGTAGTGAAATGTCTATCGGAGGTTAAAATTAAACCGGCCTCAGGATATGTATATTCGTTGAATGCCCTGTTGGGTCATGGCTATGTTATTAAACTTCCCGATGGCACTTATGGAAGATTCTTCATTGACTCATGGCTAAAATCAAATACAAATGTGGTAGTTGAGATTAACATCACACGGCAATATTCTTTTTGAATATGAAAAATTGGTTGATCCTATCTATGTGTCTTTTTTTACAGCATGAACTAAATGCTCAAACCAGAATTTATATTGCCACTGGATTAGCAACATCATACGGTGGTGGCTACAACTCACTTTTTGCCAAGATTAAAAAACCGGGATATTTTGACATTGAGGTGGATATAAAAGCACTAGGCTCCGTAAGTATTGTTAGTGGCGTATCAACATTTGGTGTGGGATATAGCAGTGAAGACACAGGTTTTGGATCGCAGAGTTCATATCAGGCAAGATTTGTTTCCGTGCCCGCATTATTTAGGTGGAATATCCGTAACAAAAACATTTTCCTTTTAGATTTTGGCCTAAGTCCTTATTATCTCCTGAATGCGTACCTAGATGAGAGTATCTATAAGTTTGGCATAAAGCGAACGGCAGAGGGAGACATCACACCGTATTCAAAAAGATTTTTCACAGGCTTCAAAATTCAACAGACTTTCGCTGTCAACAGACTAGTGATTTCTTTGTTTATCATTGCCCCGTTTAAAGGTCAATCATCTATTAAAGACCTACCAGACCATTGGGGTCTTAATCAACAACAATCTACTTACCTAATAGAGGGTGGATATAAAGATTTTTTTGTGATGGGATTAAAAACGGGCCTCCGAATAAAATGAGAACGACCATCGTTATACTCTTTTTGTTTTTCTTTTGGAGTAGCGGCCTCTCTCAACATCTGCGTAGTAATCCTGCAAAAACGATACGCAAACTATATAACAGCAACGATCCCGATGAAGTCAGAAAGAGTATTGAGCAGATGACCTTACAGGCGCAGGATAAAGCCAAGACATCGCAGTATATTTTGTTTGAGATGCTACTGGGTGATCAATATGAGAAAACCGGGGATTATGTGAAGGCTGAGCAAAATTTTGTGATCGCCTATGAAGAAACAAAAAAACATTTGACCTCAAAGAGTAAACATCTTGCCTTTTATGGAGTGTTTCAAAAAACGATTTATGATCCGATAGACCGGCTTGGATATTTTTACTTGAAGATTGGAAACGTAAGAAAAGCGGAGCAGTTGTTCAATGAATCGCTTTCCTTACGCGAGGCCAATTTTCCTGAACGCAGCATCCACCGCATTCATCCTTTGGTGGGTCTTGGCTCTCTTCAATACGGAAAAAACGATATAGAAAAAGCTTACGAATACTTCAACAGTGCGATTAAGGGAATCAACAAGGCAATGACCAGCAACTTTGATCAGGATGAACTCAACCGTATTTTCCTGAACGATCTGGCGGAGATTTGTATGACACTCGGAAAGAGAAAAGAAGCTCTGGATTATATCAACAAACTGGCCCTGGCATCTTCAGGTCCCGGAAAATTTTCCAGCAAAGTTGCATCAAGACAGGAAGTAGCCCGCATTTTTGAAATGAAGTCGCGCTACTTTTTACTCGAAAGGGATTTCTTAAAAGCACAGGAATATCTCGACAAGGCAAATCACTACAACCCGTTCAATGTCACAACCTCAGATTTAAATTTCAAAACAATAAAAACAGAAGCCTTATTGCGATGGTCACAAGGACAAACTGAGCTAGCAGGAGAGTCCTTTCAAAAACTCGTCAAAGCATATCAACAGCATATTGCCTACAACTTTGTAGCGATGAGTGAATACGAGAAGGAGCAATTCTATTATTCTCTCAAAAAGGATTTTGACCTGTTTAATGCTTTCGTTCTTGACTATTCGGCTACCCAACCGGAAAAATTACACGGGCAGATGTACGATAATATTCTCAACACGAAAGCCCTGCTGTTAAATCAAACGAACAGGCAAAAAAATAGAATCATACAAAGCGGTGATCAGGCACTTATTACAACGTTGCACCAGTGGGAAAACACCAAAGCGAAATTAGCGGCACAGTATTATGAGAAGAGCAGTACAACCCGAATCGATTCATTAGAAAGAAAAATAGAGACACAGGAAAAACAACTCAACCAGGCAAGTGGATTGTTTGAAAATAAGGAAAAGGTCGCGGAGTGGACACAGGTCAAGGGCATCCTGAAACCCGGAGAGGCTGCTATTGAAATAGTCAGGATCAATGTAGTGGATAAGAAAAAATTGGGCAGTGTAAATCCTCTTACTGACTCAACCGTGTATTTGTTCCTGTTGCTTACAGCCGATGTAAAAACACCTGGTTTTTTTGTGATAGCAAATGGAAATCAATTGGAAAAACATTTTCTCCCCTACTACCGAAACGCGATATATTCTCAATCGGAGGACAGGCTTTCATACGATCAATTCTGGCTGACCATTCGTAAGCACGTGGCAGGAATAAAGAAACTTTACTTATCGGCAGACGGTGTGTTCAACCAGATTAACCTGAATACATTACTCAACACAGTCACCAACCAATACCTGATCGAAGAAATAAATCTGGTTTACTTAACAAACACGGGCGACTTGTTGCGTAAGCGTAATCTCAATCCCGAGATGAATGCAGTGTTGGTGGGTCGTCCAACGTACGATTTTACGGAGAGTAGTATACGTGTAGGTGAAGGGAAAGTTTATGGTCAGCGCAATGTGATCAGTGAAGAGCTCATGACATTTAAAGAGCAGGATTTTTCTGACTTACCGGGAACAGAGACGGAAGTATCGCAGATTGAATCTATTCTTAAGAAAAGAAACTTGAATGTAATTTCATTTAAAGGAGCGGAGGCGCTGGAAGAAAATGTAAAGGCCGTACGCAGACCGTCTATATTGCACATTGCCACTCACGGTTTTTTTGTGGATGACCAGGCAAGTGCCATAAGCCCCATGATTCGTTCTGGAATTGTATTGGCCGGAGTTAAGAACACCGAAAAACAAAAGACAGAAGACGGAATCCTGACGGCCTATGAGGCAACCAATCTAAACCTGGACGGAACCGACCTGGTCGTCCTCTCAGCATGCCAGACGGGTTTGGGTGAAGTTCGAAATGGAGAAGGTGTTTACGGCTTGCAGCGTGCCATCATGGTGGCCGGTGCCAATAATTTGCTTATGTCGCTCTGGAAAGTAGATGATGAGGCAACGGCATTCCTGATGACTTCTTTCTATAGTGTATGGGAAGGACAGAACAATCCAGATGAATTCAGAGAAATACAAATAGCGATGCGCAAAAAATATCCGCATCCATTTTACTGGGGTGCCTTTGTCATGTTGGGTAATTAATCAAAGAGGAAATGAAAAAAGTATTAATCTTCTATTTCATACTCGCGGCCCAAAGCACGTTTGGCCAGTTCTCAATTACTCCAACAATAGGCATCAATTCAACTAAGTTAAAACTGGGTCAATACTATACGAATGGTGGCAATTATCTTACCCATGGGCTTGAGGCAGAATATAGCTTCAAACCAAAAAGCCACAGAAGAGTATATGGTTCATTAATGACCGGAGCCAGCATTCTATCCAATGGATTTTATGATATCTACAATTTCTCTTTTACAGGATTAAACTGGTATGAGTCTAAAACAACCGATCTAACAACCACCTATTTCCAAATACCACTGGTGTTAAAATTGAATTGGCAACCCATGCCGCTTATAGAAGACTGGAAATTGTTTTTAGGATTAGGCATCAGCAGCAACATCTTACTCAAATCACACCTGGCAGAAAAATCAACAAAAATCACTGAGTCAAATGATCTCTTTGCTCCTCCTAAAACAACCCAATATTCCGATAGTCAGGATGTGACTGATCTGGGCGTAAAAAACGCGCAGTTTGCCCGCCTGGAAATAGGCATGCGCTATAAAAGAGTTATGTTTTCTTATCGATTGAGCACCTCAATGCAGGATATGTATTACGTAGGGTTGGAAAAAATCTGGAAAGTACCTGCCACCGAGTCACGCTATATTTCCGCGCATGATACTGAGGGGAAGATAAAAGAAAAATACAGTGAGTTTGTGTTGGGTTTCCGCTTCTTCTGATTGCCGTTAAAATCTTTTCTGCAATCAGGTATAACATTTATTTTCTACTTTCACGCCTCTTTAATTTTATACCAATGAGTAAGATCATAATATCCATTCTTTTCATTTTTGCCCTGATAGGATGTTCAAAACCCGCCCCTGTTGAAACAAAAAAGTCAACGACTTACGAACAACTTGTTGAACTCTTTAAAACATGGCGCGAGTTTCAGAAGCCCATCATGAAAGAGGGCGTTCCCGATTATTCCGCTGCCGCCATGAAGCAGCAACACGAAGAATTGAAAAACTGGCAACAAAAGCTTCAGAATTTTGACACGACCGGCTGGCCGATCAAGCACCAGGCAGATTGGTATATCCTTTATGCCGAAATGAACGGACTCGATTTTGATCATCGGGTGTTGCGCACCTGGGAGCGCGACCCGGCCTTCTATAAAACATTGTGGATGGACCGCAGCGATGTGCCCGGCCACGAGGGCCCCACCCATCATGCCGTTGTCGATCTCTGGAAGTATCAGTTTCCTTTAGCTAACGAAAGCAAAGAAAAACTGGTCACTGAACTTCGCGTGATTGTGCCATTGAATGAACAGGCTAAACGTAATCTTACCGGTAACGCTAAAGATTTATGGATCGCTGGAATACGCGATATCAAAACACAAACGCACGATTTGGAAAGTATACTTGAACAACCAGGAGTGAGTGATCAGCCCGCTCTAGTAGCCATAGTCAAAGAAGCTATCCAGTCCACCGATAATTTGGTGACTTGGTTAGAAAAGGAATCTGCTTCAAAAACAGGTCCATCCGGAGTAGGAAAAGAAAATTACACCTGGTACCAGAAAAACGTGCACCTCGTACCGCTCACGTGGGCCGATGAAGTGCTGCTGTTGAAGCGTGAACTTGTGCGCGCCTGGACTGCCTTAAAACTGGAAGAACACCGAAACCGGAACTTGCCCGAGTTGAAAGCAGCGGATACACCGGAAACTTTCGCTGCTCTTACTGAACGATCAGCTAAAAGCTTGTTGAATTTTTTAGAAAAGGATGAGATCCTCACTGTGAAAGAATACTTCGCGCCCGCTTTGCGCGAACACCTCGGAAGGTTTGTGCCTGCGGATAAAAGAAACTTTTTTATAATCACGCTGCATCACGACCCTCGACCTCTTTACTCTCATTTCTATCATTGGTTTGAATTGGCGCAGATGGATAAAGAGCCACATGTAAGTGAAATCCGTAAAGGGCCACTTCTCTATAACATTTTTGATTCGCGCAATGAAGGAACTGCCACAGCCGTGGAAGAAATGTTTATGCAAGCCGGATTGTATAACGATGACCCGCGCGTAAAAGAAATTGTGTACATCATGATTGCGCAACGTGCTGCCCGCGGCCTCGGCTCTTTGTATGCCCATGCCAATGAGATGACGATGGAAGAAGCCGGTAAAATTCACTCAGACTACACACCGCGTGGGTGGATGAAAGTGGAAAAGGAACTCTTGTTATTTGAACAACATCTCTACTTGCGACAGCCAGGATATGGCACCAGCTACATTACCGGAAAATATTTGTTGGAGAGTGCCATGGCCGAGTATGCAAGAAAGAAGGAATTGCAACTACAGCCATTCCGGGTTAAAGACTTTTTCGATCAGCTTAACGCCATAGGTAGTATACCCATTTCACTTGGGCATTGGGAGATGACAGGCGATAAAAGCAAATTGAATGAAGCGATCGGTAAGTAATTGCGCATGAAGTTTATCTTTTTTCTATTTACTGCGCTTGTCTTCGCGCAGGAAAACGAAATTTCTTCTGACTTAAAAATCGCGGGGCACCGGGGCGGTTATTATTATGATCATCCGGAAAGTTCATTACCTCTTTTCGGATCCATTGCGAAAAATTTTAAGGGCGATACCATTATCGTGGAATTGGATTTGAGAAAAAGTAAGGACGGAACCATCTACATCATGCACGATGAAACTTTGGACCGCACCACCAACGGAACCGGAAAAATCGATCAGCACGAAGACGCGTATCTCAACAGTTTGTTTTTGAAAAAAGAAAACGGACAGCTCACCCGCGAGCGAATACCAACCTTCAATGAGGTGCTCACTTTCATTAAAAAGAAAAATATCAATTTGATGCTCGACATAAAAACGGCCATTCATGCCGAGGTTTACCAGATGGTGAAAAAGGCTAAAATGGAAAACCGGATGATGACGCTCACCTTCAACATGGAACTCACCAAAAAAGTAGCAGCACTCTCCAACCAGATTTCACTTTCTGCTTTGATGGAATCCGAAAATGACTGGCAGCAATTTAAAGATGTACCCATGCTACCCGGAAAAAAGATCGCCTACGTCAACGGCAAAACACCGGTAACATTGATTCAGGAGATGAAAAAAAATAAAGTCAAGATCATGGCTGATGTAAGTGAGGCGCTGCGAAATTCTGGTAAGCCATTAGATGATATCGGCTATCATATTAGAGTAAGAGATAATTCTCTTGACATTCTCATCACCGACTTCCCGATAGAAGCACGGAATGCACTGTTGAAAAAATAGAACAACTTCCTTCCAGCATCTATTCTCAAAGAATCGCCTCAAACAAGAGCCTACTTTTACCTTTTGGATATATTTTGTGGAAATATCAATTCAAGGCTATACGAGTCACGCCTTATTTGTTTCGCTTCACTCATCGTATAATTCGCTTCACGCATAACCACAAAATCAAAAACCCTCTTGTTGAGTTTACATACTAAAGAATTAAACAAAACTCAACTATGACTACAAAAGTAAATCCCATGAACAGAGCTGGCTTTTTCGCTAAAGCACTTGCTTTCATTGCTGTTTTTTCAATCGCGTTCACAAGCTGTAATGAAGATGACAGTGAACCGGCACCAACGCAAAGCATCGTTGCTCTTGCACAGGGCAATTCAGAACTTACCACATTGGTAGCGGCACTTACCAAGTATCCTGATTTAGTGAGCACCCTAAGTGGAACGGGAACATTTACAGTTTTTGCTCCAACCAATGCAGCTTTTGCTGGTTTATTATCCGCTATTGGTCAGACCAGCCTCGATGACATTCCTGAATCAGTATTAAAAAGCGTACTACAATACCACGTAGTTTCTTCAGCAGCGGTGCTTTCTACACAGCTTACCAATGGAGATGTTACTACGGTGGGTGGTGAAAAAATTACCGTGAATATTAATTCAGGAGTAAAATTGAACACTACCGTTAACGTGGCTACTGCCGATGTGCGCGCTACTAACGGGGTTGTTCACGTAGTGGATGCAGTTTTAGTACCACCTACCATGTTGCCTATCGTAGGAACCATCGTGGCCCCCGCTTATTTCAACAAGAATTTTTCTACGCTTGTTGCTGCCGTGGTGCAGGCAGGTTTATTGCCAACCCTGTTGTCACCTACTAACCAGTTAACACTTTTTGCTCCCACAAATGCAGCCTTCACAGCAGCAGGAATAACAGCTTTACCTCCTAACACTACCGCAGGAAACGCAACATTAACGTCCGTTCTTGCATACCATGTAATTTCCGGAACAGCCGAAGTAAAAGCCGCAGACATTGCAACAGGTCCTTCATCTGCAACTACGCTTGGCGGTAAGATTTATCTGAGCAAAGGAACGGCAGGTGTATACATCAACGGTACAACCAAGGTGACGGCTACAGATATTCAGGCTTCCAACGGAATTGTGCACGTGATCGACAGAACGCTTGTGCCGCCCTCAAAAACAATTGCTGAAATTGTTGTTGAAAAGACAACTGCCGCAGCGCCACAGTTTATACAATTACTGGCAGCGTTGGCTCGCACGGATGGACAAGGAGACAACAATTTGCTTGCAGCCGTTAGTGCAGCAACCGGTGAGTTAACAGTTTTTGCTCCAACTGATGCAGCATTCCAGACATTGTACACTGCGCTTGGCGTTGCGAATGTAAATGAAATTCCGCTGGCTACCCTGATAGCTGTTTTAAAGAAGCATGTTGTGGGAGCCAGAAGATTTTCCACTGATTTGGTAAGCGGAACGGTGCCAACACTAAACGGTAACGTTACGGTAAACACTACGAACTTAACAGTAGTTGGCGGATCAGGTACAGCAGCCAAGTTGCAAGTAACACTTTTAAATATCAATGCAAAAAATGGAGTAATCCATGTGATTGATCAGGTACTTCTTCCATAGTTGAGGAAGTGGTTTTGGAGTATGGTCAGAGCCCCGCAATAATTGCGGGGCTTAATCTTTCTGAGATAAAATCACTTTATTTGAAAAAAGATTAAAGTTTCAAACGTGTTTTCAATTCGATATAGATACCTTTTTATTCTGCTTCTTTCTCTTTATTCGTATATCAATATACTGGTTACGGTAGGCGAGAGATTGTTTGATTTTGAACTTAATGGTTTCTATTTGTTCGGTGTTATCTCCATGGTTGTGTTGGGAGTCTGGGAACTAAACCGCCAGGTTGAAAAACAAGTCATAAAGAAGAGCACAGGCATTCATCCGCTCATTATACTTTTTCTGGCCAGCATTGTCCATGTAGTGTTGGTTTCTACCATCTCATTGTTTGTACTTTATATGGTTTTGGGTATGCCGATCCAGTTGAATTTTGATCACTGGAAACTTTTAACAGCCTTCGGGTTTAGGATAAACTTGTTTTTAAACTGTGTAAGCGCGATTGTCTTTTTTATGAACCGGCTCAAGAAAGCACAATTGGAAGCAGAGCAATTGAAAAAACAAAATATAGAAGCCCGGTTTGAAGTATTGAGAAACCAGATAAACCCACACTTTTTATTTAATTGTTTTAATGTGCTGTCAACGCTGGTGCATAAAGATGCGGACGCTTCATCCACATTTATCGCACAGCTTTCAAATGTTTATCGCTATCGGCTCTACAATCAGGAGAACAAAATTGTGCCGTTGAAGGAAGAACTGGCTTTTCTGGATTCTTACACCTACCTGTTAAGAACCCGCTTTAATGAAAACCTGCTGATAGAAAACAGGATTTCAGATCGCTCGGATATAATTATGGTGGCGCCTGCCTCCTTGCAGATGCTGATTGAAAATGCGATCAAACATAATGTGGCGTCTAAAAAACTACCCCTCAAAATCATACTTGAAAAGCGGGATGATTATATCGTGGTGAGTAATACACTGCAGAAAAAGGAAATAGAAGAAGAATCAACCAGAATCGGCCTAAGGAATATTATTGACCGCTACAAACTTTTAAGCGACCAACCGGTTATAATAGAGCGGACCCCATCACAATTCATTGTAAAAATACCCGTCTTGCAGATAGAAGCATGATGAACGTACTGATTGTAGAAGACGAAACTTTAGCAGCGGAGCGCTTGATTGAGCTTTTAAGAAAAACAGAAGAGCCCTTCGTATTGCAAGGCATCCTCGAAAGTATTGAAGAGGCAGTATCATTTTTTTCATCGGGTCAAAAAACGGACTTACTTTTTCTTGATATTGAACTCACTGATGGGAAAAGTTTTGAAATCTTTAATCGTGTTACGGTGGATACCCCAATCATTTTCACCACAGCATACGATCAATACGCCCTGCAGGCATTCAAACATTTTAGTATTGATTATCTGCTCAAGCCCGTGCAACAGGCAGATCTGAATAGTGCCCTCACCAAATGGAAACGCCTGGGAGCGAATCAGGAAAACGGGCAGCAACAATTGAGTAAAATAAAAGAATGGCTCCTCAGCGAAAAACAAAAGCCGAAGGAGCGCCTGTTAATAAAATCAGGTAACAAATTGCAGTATAAACAGATCGAAGAAGTGGCCTGGTTTTTTGCTGATGGAAAAGAAGTGTACATCTACACCCGAAATGAAAACAAAAAATTTCTGATCGACTATACCCTTGAACAGCTGGAATCATTGCTGGATAAGCAAAAGTTTTTTCGCATCAGCCGCAAAGCCATTGTTAATGCCTATGCCATAGCGGAAGTGAAAGGACTGATCAGCACTCGCCTCGAAGTAAAACTTAATCAACCGTGCGAACATGAACTCACCATCAGCCGCGATCGCAGCGCTGCTTTCAAAGTGTGGCTCGACCGATAAAATCAAATACTGTGATCCGAATCATTCTATTATTACTTTTAATTTGCCCACTATTAAGTTTTGCACAAACTGAAACGAAGGATGTTGAGGAATTGAAAAAAGAAATACTTCTGCTTAATGCGGGTGTAAATAATATTCAGATTAATCTGACAGAATCAGAAAAGAAATTCAAACGAGGTATTACCGTGGCCACCATTGGCTATATGATGGTTATTGCCGGGGGTTTGATGTTGGGAAGAGAGAATGATGATCTTGGTAAAGGACTATTAATTGCGGGTGGAGTTACGGGTATTACCGGAACCATTATGATGGTAGATGCTTTTAAATACCTGGGCAGGGCAGGTCGTAAGAAATCAGGGAACTGAAACAACACCTACCCAATCTCCAATTGAGATTAATCCTGACTTAATGATTTTTGCTGTAATTCCTCCATGGCCTCGCATGGCATTATAACCACCTTCGCCCAACGCTTCTTCCATGCGCGAGCACGGATGACATTCGCCTGAGTATTCAAGAATGGCTTCACCGATTTGAAATTGCTTTCCTTTCAGCGAAAGCAGGTTGATGCCTTCCACTAAAATATTTCTGCGCGTAACGGTAAACTCCAGCGATGGTTTTCCTAAAAATGATGCTACCGCTGCCATGTGTTCTTTTTGAATAAATGTAACCTGTCGGTTTCCTCCTTCACTGCGATCACCCTCAAGTCCTTTCATTTCGATAGCGCGAACCTGATCTAAAACAACCGGTGGTTCAAGTCGCTGGGGTCTTACTGAAATGGCCGCAACAGATCCCGGTTTTGAAAAGCGTTGCATGAGTTCTTTTATTTCCATCATGACAAATATATCCAAATCTCCGTGCCCGCTCTATGCTCTCCGTGGGGATGCATCTTTAACCACAGATAACACGGTGGTAGCACTGAGAAAATTTAGCGTCATATCTCTTTCAAATTTTATTACCTTACTTTATCAATCCCATATGTTATGAGAAAACTTTTCTACCTCTTCATTTTTCTTTCAACCCATTCATTCGCCCAAACAAAAGCCCTCGTGGGCGGAACGTTGATCGATGGCTTTGGTGGAAAGCCATTACAAAATTCGGTGGTGATCATTGAAGGCGAGCGCATCAAAGCAATCGGGCAAGTTGGGTCGATTGAAATCCCAAAAGGCGCAGAAATTATTTCTACCGAAGGCATGAGTGTGATGCCCGGCCTGTGGGATATGCACGTGCACCTGATGATTAACGGCCATAGCGACTATACGCATTGGGATAAAACCTATTTGAAACTGGCGAAAGATGTGATCATGCCGTCATCGGCACATCAACTGTTGATGGCAGGGGTAACCAGCGCGCGCGATCTGGGCGGTCCGCTTGAACCCAGTCTTTCAGTGCGTGACCGCATCAACCAAGGAGAAATACCAGGACCAACTATGTACATGAGCGGACCTTTCATTCAACACGAATCCTATCCGGGCACAGCAGAATTTCGCTGGGGCGTGAAGGGTGTGGAAGATGCTCGTGCAAAAGTTCGTCAACTGGCGAAAGCAGGCGTGAACTGCATCAAGCTGATTGACCAGGATGAGATGACCGAAGCGGAATACATGGCCGTAGTGGATGAAGCCCATAAAAATAAATTGAAAGTGGTAGCACATTCGCATCGCCCTGATGAAATACGCAGAGGCCTAAAAGCAGGTGTAGATAATTTTGAACACACCGGCTTGGCCGCAGCACCCGAATATCCTGACGACATTATGTTCATGATCAAAGAACGCACCGCCAAGATGAATCTCGGCCCATTGTTCTGGACACCTACCGTAGAGGGTTTACACAACTACGAATACATGCGCGACAACCCCGAAGCCCTCGACAACACAAGCTGGCATTTGGGATTGCCCGATTCCATTATTGCCGACATCAAACAATCCATCAAATATCCCGGCCGCCTCAGCTACTTTGGGTTGAACCCGATACGCAAACCTACCCTCGAGAAAAAAATCAACCAACTGAAAAACGCAGGCGTGGTATTATTGATAGGCACCGACAGTGGCATACCTATGAAGTTTCACAGCCAGAGCACGTGGAACGAACTCGATGTGTGGGTAAATAAATTTGGCTTTGATCCGATGTACACGATCCGCGCAGCCACCTATTGGCCCTCCGTGATGATGGGTGTGGATAAAGACTTCGGCACCATCACCGAAGGCAAGTATGCCGACATCATTACCGTGAAGGGCGATGTGCTGCGACACATGGCATTGCTACAAGATGTGAAGTTGGTGATTAAGAAGGGGAAGAGGTATAAGTAGTTAGTCCAACCTGAAAACCAATCGGAAGTACCAAACCAGTCTTTAAGTATTAATTCAAATTAAAATATTCTGTATCTTTATTCGGTTATGAAAGATTGGAAAAATCATTTATCCTCAGACCCATCAATTCTTTTTGGAAAACTTTCAGTAAAGGGAACACGGATTCCGGTAGAACTGATTTTAGAAAAACTGGCATCCAATTACTCTTTTGAAGATCTTCTTAAGGCTTATCCCCGACTTAAGGTAGAAGATATTCAGGCGTGCTTGTTTTATGCGGCTGAAAATGCAAAACACGAAAAAACATTAGCAACTGGCTGATGGACTATCGGATCGTTGCGGACGAAAGTGTAGATCATCGCATTATTGTCAGTTTGCGAGAGGCGGGCTTTTCGGTTTATTCTATTGGAGAAAATCAACCAGCTATTCGCGATGAAGAAGTTCTTGAACTCGCTGTAGTTAATAATGCCTTACTACTCACAGAGGACAAAGACTTTGGTGAACTTGTATTCAGGCTTCAATTAAAGCATAAAGGCATATTATTAATTCGCCTGGAGGAAAAGGAAAAAACGAAAGAAGTCGTACAAGCTATTGTAAAATACTTTCCTGACTTATTGAATAAGTTTTCTGTTTTAAATGACAATAAGCTCCGCGTAAAAGATTAAAATAAAGTAGGATGTGAATATGGTTATTAAGAAAGGGAAGCGGTATAATTGAGGACAGTAGAAATTAATTGTAAAGGATTTTTAGTTATGTATTGTAAGCAATGTGGAACAGAAATACAAGATGATTCAAAGTTCTGCTTTAAATGTGGGACAAGCACATAAGAAATAATAGAGAATTCAAATAAGGTAAAGAATGAAAAACCTGGAATTAGGTTCAGCGATGAATTGAATCATTTACGAAAATTAATTCTAGAGAAGGATACAGATCAAATACCTACTTTAATAAACAAAGCCGTTGAATCAAAAGACAGTGGCGAAGTTTTCATTAAAACTACAAGACTCTTTTTAGGTGAGATATAATCGAAGATTTAAATGATCTTTCTAATAATTATGAAAAAGTAAAGGAATCAACGGACTTTTATTGATTTTGACATAGTTGATAAAAACTATTCGCATCTGAGAAAAGGCAAATCAGGAGATCTTGAAATCGGTAATGAAGAGACAAATCATAATAATAAAGCAGTCAAAAGTAATTTTTCCTGGAAAGGCCTACTTATTTTCATTGTCGTAATATTTGTATT
>CAZIOY010000007.1:0-23772 GCA_964540915.1 uncultured Ohtaekwangia sp. | reverse complement strand
AGAAGATGGAAGTGCAACGATAGAAAACTTCAAACTATACGAATAATAAGGAAATAAATAAGTCGCACAATCGTATAGTTATTTTATTAACTTGAATAAGAATATCGCTGCTAAATCACATGCCCATAAGCTTGAACGAAATTAGAAAACGCGCCACGGAATTTTCCAAAGAATGGGAAAATGTTTCGGACGAACGCGCGGAGGCACAAACCTTTTGGAACAACTTCTTCAATGTATTTGGAGTTTCACGAAAACGAGCGGCATCATTTGAGAAACCCGTTAAAAAGGCGGATGGGCACCAGGGCTTTATCGATCTTCTTTGGAAAGGTATTGTATTAGTAGAGCACAAGAGCAAAGGCAAAGATTTAAACACCGCCTATAAACAAGCTAAAGAATACTTTCCAGGCCTAAAAGACGAAGAGCTTCCGCGATATATCGTTGTCTCTAACTTTCATGACATAAAACTTTATGACCTTGAAGCTAGCACGGAATCAGAGTTCAAACTAAAAGATCTATATAAAAATATAAACCTCTTTGGATTTATCAGCGGCTATCAGCAACGTGTTTACAAAGATCAGGAACCCGTAAACATAAAAGCGGCACAGCTCATGGGCGGATTGCATGATGCTTTGCTAGCCAATGGCTATGAAGGTCATGAACTGGAAGTAATGCTGGTGCGTCTTTTATTTTGCCTTTTCGCTGAGGACACAACCATTTTCGATAAGCAACAATTCACCGAGTACATTGAGTTGCGCACAAAACAAGACGGAAGTGATCTAGGCATACACTTGGCGCAACTATTTCAAACACTTAATACGGCAGAAAATAAGCGGCAGAAAAATTTGGACGAGCAGGTGGCGGCATTCCCTTATGTAAACGGATCATTATTTGCCGAGCCGCTAAACCTTGCCTCTTTTAATAGCACCATGCGCGAAAAGCTACTCACCTGTTGCTATTTTGATTGGAGCGTAATTTCTCCGGCCATCTTTGGCTCCATGTTTCAAAGTGTAATGAATCCGAAAGAGCGCAGAAACTTAGGGGCACATTACACGAGCGAAAAAAATATCCTAAAGCTCATTCAGGGCTTATTCCTTGATGAGTTAAAGCAGGAGTTTGAAAGTATTAAAACAAGCAAAAGCAAACTTGAAAAATTTCACGAAAAGCTTTCGAAGTTAAAATTCCTGGACCCTGCATGTGGAAGCGGAAACTTTTTAATTATTACTTACCGTGAACTTCGATTACTAGAGCTTGAAATTCTGAAAATACTGTTCAAGGGCCAGTTTGTAACCGATGTAAGTGCACTAAGTAAAATAGACGTAGATGCATTTTATGGCATCGAGTATGAAGAGTTTGCTTCACAAATTGCCACGGTTGCGCTATGGCTCATCGACCATCAGATGAACATGAGCTTATCTGCAGAGTTTGGTGAGTATTACAAAAGACTACCATTAAAAAAGAGCGCAACGATTGTTCATGGAAATGCACTAAGAATTGATTGGCAGAGTCTATTGAACCCACTTAATTCCATTGAAGTTGAAGCAGAACATGCCAATATTTATATAGTCAATGAGCCCGAGCCTGAGTTTAAAGAAATAAACATAAAGGCAAAGACATATCACGTTCATGAGGGGCCCAAGCCTGCAGCTAAATCTAAAGTCAACTTTGATTACATACTTGGCAATCCTCCGTTTATTGGTTATGCATGGCAAAGCGAAGAACAGAAGAAGGATATGAATTTGGTTTTTAATGCCATACAGGGCGCAGGTGTACTTGATTATGTTGCCGCTTGGTATTTAAAAGCGGCCCAGCTAATTAGGGAAACAAAAAGTAAAGTGGCTTTCGTTTCCACGAATTCAATTACTCAGGGAGAGCAGGTAGCGATTCTTTGGAGTGAACTTATTAAGAATGGTACTAAAATATTCTTTGCGCATAGAACTTTTAAATGGAATAATGAGGCTAAAGGTAATGCTGCCGTTCATGTGGTTATTGTAGGATTCGCTAATTCTGACATACCTGGAAAGCGCATCTTTTCATATCATGATATTAAGGGAGAGCCACTAGAGATAAAGGTTAAGAATATTAATCCTTATTTGGTCAATGCACCAGATGTATTTATTCAAAAAAGAAATATACCAATAAGCAAAGTGCCAAGGATTTCGCGAGGGAGCGATGCAATTGATGACGGAAATTTTCTGTTGAATCAAGAGGAGAGAGATTTGTTGATAGCGAAATACCCTCAGGTAAAAAGGTATATCAAGCCATTTTTGATGGGTAAAGAATTTCTCAATAATATTCCCCGCTATTGTATTTGGCTCAAAGATGCGGATTTATCGGAAATCAGAAAGCTTCCATTGATTTACGAAAGGATAGAAAATGTAAAGCAATTTCGAGAGAAGAGCAAGCGCACTCAAACAATAAAAGCAGCGAAGTTTCCTTATCTATTTGGAGAAGAAAGACAGCCTGAATCTGACTATCTTGCCATTCCTAAAGTTTCTTCAGAAAATAGAGAATACATTCCTATTGGATTTTGTAAAAAGGATATTATCTGTGGTGATAAGCTATTTAACTTACCCAAGGCTACGCTCTATCATTTTGGTATTCTAACCTCAGCCATGCACATGACGTGGATGAGATATGTTTGCGGTCGCTTAAAGAGTGATTATAGTTATTCCAATACAATTGTCTACAACAACTTCCCTTGGCCACAGGATTTGCCTAAGCAAAAAATAGCGGGAGTAGAGAAATTGTCTCAACAGGTTTTAAAAGTACGTGAGCGCTATCCTGAAAGTTCGTTGGCCGATCTGTATGATCCTCTCACCATGCCAGCCGATCTCGTGCGCACCCATCAAGATCTTGATAAGTTTGTTGATAGTTGCTATCGACCTCAAGCCTTCGAAACAGAAATGCAAAGAATAGAATTTCTATTTGATCTATATAAAGTTTATACACAGCCTCTATTTGGGGCTGAGAAAAGGAAACGTAGTAAAAAGTAAATTCCGATTGATTTCCTTAACCAGCGAGACTATCCATCTACAAGGCTATCTCCTTTTTCAGTCGTATATCTTGTGAGGAGACTCCGATCATAATCGTAAACTTTCCAGGCTCCACTGCCCACTTGCCGTAACCAAGCTACTATAACGATGGCAAGAGTCACATTACTCATCGCACTATAAGGTTAGATACAGTGACATTGCGAACGAAAATCATGAAGTATTTTTAGCCTGGGGCCAAAGCGACTATTGTGTTATGGGGTACTGCTTTCTCTTCCAAATCAGCAGATAGTTAATCATCACAGTACCCACGAGTGCAAACAACTGCATAAAGAAAAAGCTGAAGTATGAAACCGTGATGATGGGCCTGGGCATGATTTCTACAAAGAGCTGTTGCCCAATGGGGCCATCAGAAAACACAACTTGTTGCACCATGCCCCAACCCAAATGAATAGCGATGGGAATATATAGCGACCAGGTTTTTGCATATCCATAAGCAAGCACAACACCCATGGCACCAGTAACGATAAATTCTATGACCATTGCCATTGGATTACCAAACAACTCATGGGAAAACCAATGGTAAAAGCCGAAGGCAACAGCAGAGATCAGGATGGCTTTGGGTGCTCCCAACTTTTTGATCAACACATAAAACAAGACACCTCTGAAAATCAACTCTTCAAACAAAACCGATTTAATGTTGAACCACGTGCCATTGGCAATAACGTGTAAATCGAAGTGAGGATTAATTTGCCATTCCTGTTTGGCGATAAGCATTTTCAAAAAAAACCCTGAAGCACAACACACAGCCGTAACGAAAAAGAACAAGGTAAAATCAATCAGTCGTTTGCGCGTTGGCCACATGCCCAACACCGAAAGATTTCCGTTCTCAAAAAACCAAACGAGCAGCCACGATAAGGCCAGCTGTATAAGAATGCCGATCATAAAAGGTGAATTAAAGTTAGAGGAGAATCAGCGCTTCTTGTGCCAGAGAAAAAACAACGTGCTCGTGATCAGGGCCAGAATCGTGGCAGCGAAAATCAACAACTCAAAGGTGGTTTCCGGAAAATTTTTGGACTGGGAAGCAAAGGCCCACGCCAAAAAGATGATCGCCAAACAAATTCCGATCGACAGAATGATTCGTTGTGGATGGTTAAGTGATGAAGACGATGATTTTGTCTCCACATCTTCATTCTCCTGAACGATGATGTTTTGCTTTCGCGCAGATTTAATGAACTCTTCGAAGGATAGTTCAAGTATTCCCGCTAAGGTTTTTAAGGTGTGGCTTCGCGGAATGATCTCGCCATTTTCAATCCGCTGAATAGAGCGGATGCTGATGTTGGAGCGTTCGGATAATTCCTTTTGCGTAAACCCTTTGGAAAGTCTTCCTTCCCTGAGCCAGGTTGCAGTCATTTCTTTTTGATTTGGTTTCATGCAAAACTATCCGGGCAAGAAAAGTATAACTAATTTTTAGCTGGACATTGAAGCGACATTGACACGCCATTAGTTGAAGGCCAATACAGGAGCCATGGATTTACTATTCCAACTTTACAAAAAGCTGGGATTTGATTTTCCAGGTCCCATTTATTTTTGTCCACATGGCGGAATACTTTCCTCCGGCTACAGACTTTTGCCCTGAATCAACAGTATAACCCTTCCAAATTCCCGCTTCCCACGCCAGGCCCAATTCGGTATTAATGTCAATCTCAGAAGGGGTCCGCACCCAATACATTTTGGGCCCCGTGGCCTTACGGATATATCTTCTCAGATTTTCTTTTCCGTGAATCAGCGTTCCGTTACTGATCGTTGTCTGAGCATCATTAGTCAGAAATGATAAGCCCAGGTTCTCATCAAAATTTTTTAATGCGGCATTGTAGGCATTTCGAAGTCGGAGGATTTCCACCTTATCATTTTGTGCCTGTGCACGCACGGTTGGTAATAGCACAACCACAAAGAGCAGAATCGCTTGGGCAACTTGATTTAGCCTCATTTTTATTGGGATTTAATTCATGCTAAAAGTAGCTTTTCTGCCGCATTTATGAACTGATAATTTATTTTGATCTTTGAGATAAAGACCCAAACACGATGAACCACACCTATGTAGAGAATGAGTATTACGATGGGGCAGACTTTCGGCAAAATAGATTGGCAAAAGGAGAGTATGAGAAATGCACCTTTCGCAATTGCCAGTTGGCAGGCTGCGATCTTAATGAGATCATTTTTGTAGAGTGCTGGTTTCAGGATTGTGATTTCAGTATGGCCAAATTGAGTGGCGCTTCCTTCAGGGATGCAAAGTTTAAACAATGTAAACTGTTGGGTCTGCGTTTTGACGAATGCAATCCATTGTTACTTTCATTTTCTTTTCACTCATGTGTACTAAACTTCTCATCCTTTTACAAACTGAAAATAAAAGGCACCACTTTTAAAGACTGCAAACTGCAAGAGGTGGATTTTGTTGAAGCAGATTTAACCAACGTCTTGTTTGAGAATTGTGACTTGACGATGGCATCCTTTGAAAACACAACTCTGACCGGAGCGGATTTTTGCACAGCCAGTAACTTCTCCATTGATCCGGAGAAAAATAAAGTTAAGAAAGCAAAGTTTTCAATGCCCGGTGTGGTTGGCTTATTGGATAAATATGATATTGTTATAGAATAAAACCCCATAAAAAATTCCACGCTGTCTTTTTGTTGTAATTCGGTGGAGATAAACGCTGATTAAGTATTTTTTAAAATCGCGAAAGCGGGCAATGTGATAACGCTGTCTATTCGACAGAAGGCACGAAATGGTTTTTAGTGCGCCATCTTCAGTTTGTTGCAGGTGGGGATTCAATGTGGGCCGCCTCGTGCAATCACCCACGGGCACCCGTTGCGAAGTGAAATTCTCAAGCATCAAAGACGAGAAGAAGAAAATAAGGATCCTTATCACGGTGGGTAACATTCTTATTCGAAGATTACTTCTTGCCTTTTTTGCAGAGGCGGTGGTATGGAAGAAGATGGTTATGGAATAGCATCGGGTAAAAATCGGACTCCCTATTTGAAAAATATTCTCAATTCTTTATATTCATATCTGAAATGTTCATCACGTGCCACCCTAAACCAAATATGATATGGATTTTAATCAGACCTCCGCATTAGTTGAAACCAGCATTAAAGCACTTGGAGTTGACCCGGCAGCGTGTCGTGGTCAAAAGCCGGGACAGTGGGCCTTGGTGTATAAAGGTGCCACCGTTTGGATCGATGTATTTAATATGAATGCAACACCGGATCGATGGTATTTTCAGGCTATGAGCCCGCTGGTAGAGGTGCCTGATAAAAACAAGGAAAGCTTTTTTCAGAATTTGCTGGAAATCAATCACACAATGTTTGGCTCCTGGATTTGTAAAAAAGGAGAATGGACCTATGTGATGCTACTCCGCGAAGCAATCGATCTGGACCAGAATGAAGTAAACGCCACACTCGATCGGGTTGCTCACTATAGCAGCGATTACCAGGGAAAAATAAAATTCAAATTCGAGGGAAGCTGGCTACCAAAAACGAGCCGACCATCTGAAACCTCCGCGGATGGTCCAAGCAAATAATACCGAAAGGTAAAAGGGAACACAGGGGATAGATGGTATAAAGTTTACAGTACTGGTCTTGTCAACTTGATAAACCGGTAGATCATTCTATATGTGGAAAATTTTCTGATGCATAGGCTTGCGCTTTGATAAATGCAATCCCCTGTTGCTTTCCTTTTCCTTTCACGGGTGCCTGTTGAATTTTTCATCTTTCATAAGTTGAAGATTAAAGGCAGCGGATTTCAAGGAGTGTAAGCTGGAGTAGGTGGATTTCGCGGAAGCAGATTTAGCAACTGTATGTTTCGATCGATGTGACCTTATACGGGTCACTTTTGATAACCCGATACCGGCAGGAATTGATTTTGGAACAGCCAGCAACTACTCTTTAGATCCTGAGAAAAACAAGATCAGGAAGGCAAAGTTCTGACGTGCCGGGTTGCCCGGGCTCCTGGATAAGTATGGATATTGTTATTGAATAACGAGCAAAGACAGATAAATCAATCGGCACGGTTACAGATGAGTGAACCGTAAAAAAGAATAGGAGCACCGTTATTTTATTTCAACTGCCGAGTGTGTAGATTTAGTAATTACGCGACACAGGTTGAAATTAAAGCATAAGATATTCCTGTTCATTTTTCTTCTGCTGGTAGCCTTACTTGCAGTTATTCAGTTTCAGGCCAGACGGATTTTAATAGAACTGGTGGAATCTGGTTCAGGTGGCAATGTAGAGGTGGAAATTGGCAGCATGCTTATACTGCCACATAAGAGCAGTATCAGACTGAAAGATGTTCAGGTGCTTGTAAAGGATATAGAGACAACCAACTACTCCAGAACTACTGTACGTAAAATATTTCTGGACGTTGCTTCACTTTGGGATTTCTATTTTGGTGGCACCCTCGTGATAGAAAAGCTGGAAGCAGAAGGAGGCGAGTTAACGATCCATAACACTATACGCAGCGAGCAAGACACTGCGCATCATCGTGCGTTTACATTAAGTGAAGTGCTTCAGAAGATTAAGAACGAGGCTGTTCGTTTCCATATTAAAGAAATGACATTTAAGGATTTTACCCTTATCTTATCTTTTGACGAAAACAGTGAGCCCACGTTAATTAAAAATTTTCATTTTCTTGCCTACGATTTGTATCTGAGTGCGGACTCTTTACGAAAGATCAATCCGCGGATCGAGTTTAATTTTCCCAGGCAATTAATACGATTTTCCAATGGTTTGTATGCAGGATTTGACAGCCTGTTTTTTAGCACAACCAGTAATTCTATACAGGTTGATAATATCGAAGTGACCTTACCTCCAGATAGTTCATCCAACACCTATCAGATAAAATCCAGTAAAGTACGAATCGCTCGTTTTGATTTTGAAACCCTTTATCTGAAAGGAGTAGCAGTAGTGGATACTGTATTTTTAGGTCAATCGAATATTACCCTTGTATGGAATATTGAAGGGGAAAACAGATCGCTTAATAAAGCCTCACCGCTTCCGTTGATGCCGGAGATACGGGTTAAAAATCTGATTATTGATCAATTGTCATCGGACATTACGCTGCATAAGGATTCTATAGAAAACAGGTTTATGATCGATGAAGCCTTTGTAAAAATCAAAGACTTTATCCATAAGCCTGACTCATCACATAAGATAACCGCCAGTGACTTTGACATCACCGTGGCGAAGTACAGTACATTTTTGAACAACAGTAATACTTCGATAAGTTTTGATACGGTGCGATTGCAAAGGCAACAACTATCGCTGTTAAATTTTAAACTCAATACCGAAGACCAGAAGCAACCGGTATTGCAAACCGCAGCTTTCAATCTCAGACAACTGGACTGGTATACGTTGCTGATTTATAAACGGCTGGTGGCTTATGAAGCGATTGTGTTGAATCCGATCGTGCGAGCGACAATAAAGCCAGCCAATCAGTCCGATAAAAAGGCGAACATGGTTGTATTTACCAGCCTGTTGGGATTTCTGGAAGTAGAATTATTTTCCCTGAAAAATGCGACCGCCTATTTGAAATTTACAGAGCAGAATGCTAACGTCATACTGAAGGGAACCAACGCCACCATTCGTATCAATGAAATAATCGAATCAACGAGTCTGAATGAAGGACTTAATGCTATTGAAAATATTTCAATACAAGACCTCTCACTAAAAAGTGAAAATCTCAATGGGCAGATGAATGATTTTGTTCTTTATAAAGATTCACCCTTTATAGGAAAAATCTCTTTTCATTCGGGAGACAGAATCAGTTTCTTAGCGGATGGCTTTAAGGTGCAAAAGGTTGACTGGAATGCCAGTCTCAAGAATCTGACATTGAATGGGCTGGGTTGGAAATCGGCAACGATCAATATCAAAGAAAATGAACCACTGCAAAAGGTAACAGAACCAGCCAGCAAAATGCCTTCCCTTCGTTTGAATAAGTTGAATGGCAACAATACTGAAATAGGGTTTAGCAAGCCGGGTGTGAATTTCCGAACGCTCCTATATCAGATAAATTTTGAATCGATTCAACTCGGTGATACCAAATATATTGAGGGAGCCGAAATCAAAGGAAGGAAAATCAATTTTGAAATGGGCTCCACCAGCGCTTCAGTGGCATCATTCATTATCACCGATAACGATGGAATACTGGAGAATATTAATCTGAAAAGATCAGGCACAGATTCACTGGTGTCACATATTGAAAAACTTACTTTTCATGCGGACGCGAACCTTCTGTTGCAAAACCAGATTTCCGTTTCAGGGGTTGAATTGCTGAATATGAAAACGCATTTTTCCAGGAAGGACACCGTTCAGCGACTGGAATTAAAAGTGGAGAATAGTCTTTCGATGAGAGATATCCTGTTCGAAAAAAATAAATTATCCATCGGTTTATTTACCCTTGAAGCAGGACCATTGAATATACTTCATGAAAAGAAAGTTGAGAGGAGTGAAGAAGTGGAGGTTAATTCATCCAAAGCTCTTAAACGAAATATCAAGACGGCAATCGATACAATTCAACTGGGAGCGACACAAACAAATGCTCCTTGGTTTACGGGCAAGCATGGGCAGTACGTGAACAGTGGTGGAGATTCGATCAAATCAATTCAATTTATGGGCTTGCAAAGCGGAGAAAAGGGAATTAAAATATCCGTCAGCCAGCTTGAAGTACAAAACGTGGATTCATCGGCTCAGGTAAGGGCGAACGTAAATGCCATCACCTTGAATCAACTGCTTTTAAGAAGCAATGAGTTGTCAATGCTCATTTCATCCGGGTTGGTTAATGATCTGGTATTTAATTCCGGTCATCTGAAAGAGCCCTATAAAATAATACAGGATAATTATCCCACGGCTGTGATTCATAATGTGAGAGCAAAAATCGAAACGGGTGGAAATTTAATCCTGTTCGATCGGCTGGATTATGATCCCACCCTGTCACAAGGCAAAGTGAAAGGCTTGGAATTAAGACCAGTAAAAGACAAGAAGACATTTCTTGATGAGAATTTTTATCAGACGAACTTCATGCACACCAGGATTGATTCAGTTTCTTTTCAGCGATTTGATGCACGCAGACTGGCAGAAGACTCCATCATTCATTTGTCACACATACACGTGATGTCGCCCAGGCTGGAAATAGACCGTGATAAGACTCACCCCTTTTATTCAGGTAAAACAAGATTTTTACCATCCAACGCGATCCAGAAGCTTGGAGTAAAATTAAAGATAGATACCCTGCAGTTTGGAGGAGGTGAAATACGGTACAGGGAAAAATCCAGAATTACCGGTGATGAAGGACTTGTTTATTTTACTGACGTGCAGGGTATGGTTAGAAACATCAAGAATATTGAATTGAAAAATAGCGATTCGCTGTATATCCGTGCTAGTTCCCGGTTTATGGATTCGGCCAATGTTGTACTCCACGTCCGCGAGTCATACAGAGATACACTCGGAGGATTTTTGATTACGACACAGGTTAGTCCTTTTCATACCTCCATATTAAATCCGGTACTGGTTCCGCTGGTAGCGGTGGAGTTTCAATCGGGTTTTGTCGATACCCTCATCATGCGGGCAATCGGAAGAGAGTATTTATCGTTGGGGTCAATGAAATTTTTATATCATGATTTAAGAGTAACCTTTCTGGATAAAGTAGACACCTCCAGGCATTCAGCAAAAAATGCGATTCTAAAGTTTTTTGCAAATGAATTTGTGATAAGAACCATTAACACAAAACGAATTGGCACCGTATTTTATGAACGTGACCGTAATCGATCTGTAATTCAATATTGGGTAAAGATGATTTTAAGTGGCGTCACAACCAGCACAGGAGTTAAATCAAGTAAAAGGCAACTAAGAAAATATTACAAAGAACTCAATCTAAAAAATCTTCCTTCCATTAAGGAAAAAGATGTTGATTTTTAAATAAGCTAATCCACACTTATTTTCGTTTGAAATCAAGCTTATGCAAAACACGACAAACTTACCGGCCGAAATTCCGGTGAACCGCCTCAAAGCACCGGCATTTAAAGCCTGGTTTCAGCCTGCCTGATTACATCTCAAGGAAAAACCTGCTACACCTCGGGGGGAAACGTCACAAATCATCGCCTTTCGCGGATCGGTTCGTGTAAACTTGCAGAGTATTGATAGGGGTAATGGCGCTTTAAAAGTGTCAGAGGCCTGTGAACAAAACATATCATTAAAACAATCTGGGAACGGTGACTGATAGCCCCATCCATCAAATTGCTGAGAAGGCGGTGAAAAAATTTTATGAAGTCCTGCTTAAATAGAAGAAGTTGCCAAAGCAGGATCTTCATTCAGTAAGTTCAAAGACAAGTTCCTTCTCAAACTCCCGGAAAGTTTCACGCAAAAAAGTATCGCCATCGGTGCCATAGTTCACAAAGAAAATCATGAGGCGATCGTTGCGCGTAGGGAATGCAAACAAGTCGGCACTATAGCCGAGATCCCGGCCTGAGTGACCCACGCCTAAATGCGGTGAGAAGTTTTTAAACTTCTGCATGATGCCTACACCCAGATTATTTTGTTCACTTTCTGGAATAAAATTCATCATAGTGGCCATACCTTCTTCGCTCACCAGCGTTTTATCATAATAATAAGCATTCATAAATTTTTGAAGATCGTACACGGTGCTGAAGACACCACCGTAACCATTACCGCTGCCGGTGATCAGGTTAGAGACATTCACAATCGTATTGTTGTTGTAGAGATCATAATATCCTTGAGCAACCGTATTGGGCAAGCCATCGCGCGATTGATAATACGTGTCGTTCATACCCAGCGGTTGCCAGATCATTTCGCGCAACGCTTTTGAATGGTGATAACCCAAAACCTTATCCAGACACATGCCTACGAAAATGGTATTGGTGTTGCTATACTCCACGCCTTCGTTGGGAGCAAAGTAAGGGTCTTTGCCATAAACGTATTTGAGCAGATCTTCAGCATCCCATTGTTTGTTGGGAGTATTGAGTACAGCTAAATAAAATTCAGAATCCGTAATGATATCATAAAAACCGGTGGTGTGCTGCATGCAATTTTTGATCGTCACTTGATCAGCATTCTTTATTTTTTTAATGATGTCAGCATCTACGTATTTCGAAATAGGATCGTTGATGTTAATCAGCCCTTTTTCTTGCAATATAAACATAAGAGTACCCACCATAAATTTGGTGATGCTGGCAGCTTTTGATGGATGACAAGGAGTGAATGGAATATTTTTATCAATATCCGCCTTGCCGCTGTAGCCAACCCATGTTCCACTTTCGTCTCGCACCAGTGCTGATATTCCGGGCAGTCCTTTCTTCACATACGTATCAAGTATGGATTGAAACACGGCATTTTTTGGATGTGCAGCGCTGGATGCTGCAGGAGTATACGAGCAGCTATCCGAAGGACCGATGTCTGCTTCATCACAGGAGAGGGTAACACAAAAAACAAGGCTGATACTCAAAACAGAAACGAATATCTTTTTCATTTTGAAATATTTTTAGCGATGCCTAACTGCAAGGTGTTATAAGGCAGGAGAGGCACATATGATTTCACGAACGGCAATTGACCGAGCACACCGTAATTCAGCGAAAGCTGTAGATCCGGACTGAGGGCATAGGCAGCCGAGATAGAAAACTTTACACCAGCCTGAGCGCGACCAGGATTTTTAATTTTTTCATATTCGCCCTGATCGTTAAGCTTAAAACGATCCGTGGCCGGAATGCTGTGCAGATAACCAACCCCTAAATGGGCACGCATACTAAACGAGGTATTGAAATCATATCGGTAAATGGTTTCAGTAAGCAAGGGTATGCTATGTTGAACAAAACGATGGTAGATGTAACCCAGATTGAAACTTTGCTCCCAGGCGTGTTTTCCTTTTTCTTTCCAAACCAACCGTGCGCCAACCGTTGTGTACGGATGGTAATTGGAATAGAGTAATTGGGGCGCACCCACAAAAGGCAGAGCGGTAATGGCGTTACCGGTTTCAAAAGTAAGTTGAGTGAGTTTGTGTTGAGCAAATGAAGAGAAGACCATCAGGCACACGACCAATGTCAGAAAAGACTTGATACACAGAGCTTTCATATGTGATAAAGATTATAGCGTCAACCGAGACGAAACTCCTTAAAAGTACTGTAATTTTCCATTGATATAAATGCTCATGATTATACTTTTTGCCCTTTTGATAGAAGTTGATCAAATGGATAAGTGGTAAAAGTGAGTGGAGCAAATTTTATACTTTTGCCATACCCCTAAAGATTAAACAATCATGAAGAGATTTTTTCTTTTTCTATTGACAGGCCTTCTTTTATTGGTAGCGGTGGTTCTGGTAAACACATCCCGCATGGAATCAAAACAGCTACAGGTTAATTCTTTACCGGCTCCCGAAATCAACCCGAAGTCATTACAGCATTTTCAGCAGGCCCTGGGATACAAAACGATTTCGTATGGTGATCCTTCTTTATTTGACTCTTCCCAGTTTATAGGGTTCCAAAAATTTCTTGAATCTACCTATCCCGGATTTCACAGCAAACTAACTCGTGAGATACTAGCCGGATACAGCCTGCTTTATAAGTGGGAGGGAAAGAACCCTCGATTAAAACCAGTGATCTTAATGGCTCATCAGGATGTAGTTCCCATTGAAGAAGCCACACAGGCAATGTGGACCGTTGATCCCTTTGCGGGAGAAGTGAAGGAAGGTTTTATCTGGGGCCGCGGCACCACCGATGATAAGATTAACCTGATCAGCATGGTTGAGGCTGCAGAAAAATTACTGTCCGAGAAATTTCAACCGGAGCGAACCATTTACTTTTCATTTGGCCATGATGAGGAGATTGGCGGTAAGGGTGCTATCGCTGCAGCGGCCTTATTAAAATCGAGGAACATTGAAGCAGAGTTTATATTAGACGAAGGGGGCATTATCACGCTTGACAAAATGCCGGGAGTATCCAAGCCACTTGCATTATTGGGCACTTCCGAAAAAGGATACTTATCCCTGAATCTATCGGTAGAACAGGCAGGTGGTCACTCATCCATGCCGGCAGAAGAGACCTCGATCGATATTTTAGCGAACGCGCTTGTGAATTTACGATCCAGACCATTTCCTTCAGCCCTTACAGGCTCTACCCTGGAAGCAACAGAGTACATCGGTCCGGAGATGCCCTTCATTCAAAAGATGGCATTTGCCAATTTGTGGTTGTTTAAAGGCATCGTTATTAACACGTATGAAAAATCTCCACAAGGGGCAGCGATGGTGCGCACGACCATGGTTCCCACCATCATCGATGCGGGAATAAAAGATAATGTGATCCCCACAGTGGCGAAAGCAACCGTAAACTTGCGCTTGTTGCCAGGCGATTTATCGGATGATGTTATCGAGGAAGTGAAACATAAAATTGGTGATGACCGGGTAAAAATTCAGCGGATTACATTCAATGCCGAAGCGAGTGAAGTTACCTCGGCACAAAGCAATGGTTATAAAAATGTTGATCATGCCATCAAGATGAGTTATCCTCAGACTATTACTGCACCTTTTTTGATGATTGGCGCCACAGACTCGCGTTACTTTAGTGATGTTTCCAAAAACATTATCAAGTTCAGTCCCATGATTGACCCGATCGGGTTTCATGGTATTGATGAGCGCGTAAGTTTGGAGAGCTATAAAACGGCACTTTGGTTTTATGAGCAGCTAATCAAAAATGTAAAATGAACCAGGAGTACATTTACATTATCCCATCAAAAGTTTTTAAGTTATAACAGGAGCGTCATTTGAATGAGCCATTACTACTACCTACGATTAAAATAAATTGATCTGTATTATGAATGCATTTCTCGGGTTTTAGACGTATCTTTAAAACATTCATTCAGAAGTACCCTGTAATCATTTCTGCTTCTCTTCGGCTCAGTTTCAATTCTTACAGCGCTTCTTTGAGCGCGAAATAGTTTGCGTGCGAAATCTGAACGTGTCTCATTTTTAGTCGAAGTCGTTCAAATTTCTATTTTATGATGAAGGTTACAACCCACACTGTTTTTGATATATTATCACGGCTCCGTACCTATTTTCAGGGTAACCATGTAGTGCGGAACACGGAAGGCCAGGAACCATTTCGGTCAGAGTTGTTCACCTCCGACCAGATGGACGCCCACGGTAAAGTGGTGGCACGCTCACATAAATTACTTAAACACTCTCCTTCCGACAAACTTTTGAAAAGACTGGACGATAATGAAGATGTCTTGCTGGAAGTACGTGACTTGTTGGTTGAAAGCATTCGCTCTGGGAAAACCATTTCTCCTGCAGCTGAATGGTTACTGGACAATTTCTACCTGATCGAAGAACAGGTTGTAATTGCAAGAAAGCATCTACCGAAAGGCTACAGTGAAGATTTACCTTGTTTGGCTAATGGCATTTCATCCGGTATGCCACGCGTCTATGATATTGTATTGGAAATCATTTCGCACAGCGATGGTAGAGTGGATGTAAAGGGTCTGAGTAGCTTCATCGAATCGTATCAAACAGACACGGTGCTCATGCTCGGTGAATTATGGGCGATACCCATTATGCTGCGGCTTGCAGTAATTGAAAACCTGCGCAGGCTGTCTGGAACAATTGCGCTGGATATGATTGATCATAACCTGGCCGACTATTGGGCTGAGCGGCTGGTTAATACCATAAAAGAAGAACCAAAGGATTTAATTCTTACACTGGCCGATATGGCGCACGCCAAGCCAGTATTGAATAGTTCATTTGTTGCGGGCTTTACACGCGAACTGCAAGGTAAAGGACCCGCGCTTGCATTACCTCTCAGCTGGATGGAGCAGCACTTGACAGGATTAGGGTTGAGCAGTAACGATCTGGTAAGGCAGGAGAATCAAAAGCAAGCGGCCGATCAGGTATCTGTTCGCAACAGCATTGGCACGCTTCGTTTTTTAGGGGCCACCGACTGGCGGGAATTTGTTGAGACGCTGAGCAGTGTAGAACAAGTATTACGACAAGACAATACGGGTACGTATCCACACATGGATTTTTCTACCCGTGATCGGTATAGGCATGTGGTGGAGTCAATAGCCAAAGCATCACCGTTATCAGAAACGATGGTGGCGAAAATGGTGTTGGAGTTAGCAAATAAATATCAGGACGATAGTCAACAACCAAAAAAACATAAACATGTAGGTTATTACCTTATTGATAAAGGACTTAAGCAAACAGAGAAAGTGTCAGGAATGCGCTACTCGTTTAGGTATAAGCTGATTTGCAATGCTCGTAAAATGCCGGTATTTCTCTATTTGTTTTCTATTGCTCTCTTAACTATTACGGGGGGCGCTGCTATGTTCTATCTGGCCTATGAATATGGTACACATAATTGGCTGCTTCTATCACTCATCGGTTTGCTATCTTTCTCCGGTGCGGCCCAATTTGCGGTTTCGCTGGTCAACTGGTTATCCACCATTTGGGTGAGCCCCACGTTGCTTCCGCGCATGAATTTCTCCAAGGGAATTCCAACGGAGTATCGAACGCTTGTCGTTGTACCCACTATGCTTTCCGGCAAAGCTTACATTGAAAAATTAATCGAAGGTCTGGAGGTGCGTTATCTGGCCAACCCCGAAGCCAATCTCCATTTTGGATTATTGACCGATTTCATGGATGCAGATTCAGAAGCAATGCCAGAAGATGAAGAATTAGTAAATCTGGCAAGTACCCGGATTGAAGAATTGAACTTAAAATATAAACGACCCGATCAGGAAATCTTTTATCTTTTTCATCGGCCCAGAACCTGGAACGCGGGAGAAAAAAAATGGATGGGGTATGAACGCAAACGAGGAAAACTATCCGCACTAAATGCGTTGCTAAGGAATCGAAGTCAGAATGAATTCTCCTTAGTCATCGGTAATAGCCGTCTTCTCACCAATATAAAATATGTTATCACCCTCGATTCAGACACTCAACTACCTCGTGAGTCTGCCTGGAAATTTATTGCAACCATGGCGCATCCTCTCAATCATGCCATTTATAATGAAAGAAAAAAGCGCGTAACGGATGGGTATGGAATTTTGCAGCCCCGCGTGGCTAGTGCTATGCCTTCCCATTCTTCCTCATACTCCCGCATGCAGGGCGATGTTTCTGGGGTCGATCCCTATACGCGCGTTTCTTCAGATGTATATCAGGATCTTTTTGGAGAAGGATCTTATATCGGAAAGGGAATTTATGATGTCGATATTTTCGAACAGGCACTTCATCGGGTTTTTCCGGAAAACCGTATCCTGAGTCATGATTTAATTGAAGGATGCTACACGCGTTCAGGATTAATCAGCGATGTACTCTTGTATGATGAAAATCCTTCGCAATACGAAGCGGATGTGAAGCGACACCATCGGTGGATACGCGGAGATTGGCAGATTGCTTCCTGGATATTGCCGTTCATACGTGACTGTAATGGCCGAATCATTACTAATAAACTCTCTCTTTTATCGCGTTGGAAAATTTTTGATAACCTCCGCAGAAGTTTATTACCGGTATCGCTGTTGTTATTATTGGTAATGGGCTGGACCGTGTTACCCTTCGCCTGGTTTTGGACATTGACGGTTACCATCATTGTGTTGTTTGCAGTAATGGCCGCTGCTGGCTGGCAACTACTAAATAAACCGAAGGATTTGACTTTTAAAGCGCACGCTGCTGAAGTAGGTGGTTCCGTGCGTGAAGTCTTAATCCGATTTATGTTTGGATTAGCCGTGCTGCCGTATGAAGCACTTCGTTACACGGATGCGCTCGTGCGCACAAACTGGCGGATGATTATCACGCGCAAGCAGTTATTGGAATGGACACCTTCAGCCACAACTTCCTCATCGACCCGCAATGATTTGTTGTCAGTATATAAATCAATGTGGATAGCACCATTGTTATCTATTAGTTGCGCAGGGTTATCGCTATACCTCAACCCAGATACACTCCTGGTCGCCTTCCCGATCTTGTCGCTTTGGTTTCTGGCACCGACCCTTGCCTGGCACGTAAGTAAACCGGACACAGAAAAAGAGCTGATCCTTCCGGAGGAGGAACAGGTGTTTCTCCATAAAGCTGCACGCAAAACGTGGTCTTACTTTGAGCGATTTGTAAGTGATAAAGAGAACTGGTTGCCACCAGATAATTTTCAAGAGAAGCCTGTTGCAGCAATTGCCCATCGTACATCACCCACCAACATGGGATTAGCTTTATTGGCGAACCTGGCTGCTTATGATTTTGGTTACATCTCTGGAGGTGAACTCACACTTCGATGTAACAACACGTTGCTCACGATGAGTAAGCTTGAACGCTATCAGGGACATTTTTTTAACTGGTATGATACATTAACGTTAGTGCCCTTGCTGCCCAGGTATATCTCTACCGTAGATAGTGGCAACCTGATCGGCCATTTGCTTACGCTACGGCAAGGACTTTTAGCGCTCCCCAATCAGCCCATCATTAGTAATAATTTATTTGAAGGGCTTGCCACCACAGCTCAGATTATTCTGGACTATTCAACAGAAAAAGATTCTGGACAGATTAAAAAAATTGTGGCATTCCTGAATGAGTTACAGAAGGAAGAGCATCATTCATTAGTGAAAACCAAAAAGAATTTGGATGAACTGATGTCAAGCTCAGACCAGCTCACTCAAGACGTAGGCAATGAAGCTGCTTTTCATTGGATAAACCGGTTCTCACAACAGATAAAAAATATACACAACGATTTGATTCAACTCGCACCCTGGTTGCAGTTGATGCCCATGCCCGAACGATTCGCTCACCTGTCACCCCTGGATTCCATTCCCTCACTGCTCTCGGTTCAGCGCATGGCGGTTAAGCTGATGCCTTATATTCATCAATATGAACAAGAAGAGAATAGTATCGCTGAAAAGAGCTGGTTGATTTCGATACCGGCTTTATTAACTCAGGCAAGCACCGAAGCCGCGGAAAGAATTTTGTTGCTTGATCAGGTTGCCGAACAATGTGAAGAACTTAGCATCGTAGAATATAGTTTTCTGTTCGATAAATCGACAAGTCTGTTAAGGATTGGTTTTAATGTAGATGAACAAAGAAGAGATAATAGTTTTTATGATTTGCTGGCATCGGAAGCACGACTTGGCATTTTTGTTGGAATCGCCCAAGGGAAACTACCACAAGAAAGTTGGTTTGCCTTAGGTCGGTTGTTAACGAATTCGGGTGGTGACCCGATCCTTTTATCATGGAGCGGATCCATGTTTGAATACCTGATGCCACAGCTGATTATGCCTACGTATGAAAACACGTTGCTCTATCAGTCAAGCAAGGCAACAGTAAGGCGCCAAATTGAATATGCTGAGCAACGAGGAATTCCCTGGGGTATTTCTGAGTCTGGTTACAACACAGTTGACACTAATTTTATTTATCAGTACCGTGCATTCGGGGTGCCCGGACTTGGTCTAAAGCGAGGATTAGAAGCAGACCTGGTGATTGCTCCGTATGCCACCATGATGGCGCTGATGGTATCTCCCGATAAGGCTTGTGCCAATCTCCAAGTATTGGCCGAAGCAGGATTTGAAGGAGAGCATGGCTTTTTTGAAGCTATCGATTATACAACCAGTCGTTTGCCAAGAGGCAAAACACATAGCATTGTTCAATCTTACATGGCCCATCACCAGGGCATGGCCTTACTTTCCATGGCCTATGTGTTGCTGAATAAACCCATGCAACAGAGGTTTGTATCTGAGCTACGTTTTCAGGCTACACTATTGTTGCTTCAGGAACGCATACCCAAGGCTACACTATTTTATGCACACACAGCCGACTTAATAGAAACGCAAGTGGCAGCTGCCGATATTCCTATGCGTGTTATCAATATTTCCAATACCGTGACACCAGAAATTCAACTGTTGAGTAATGGCCGGTATCAGGTAATGGTGAGCAATTCGGGCGGAGGATATAGTCGATGGAAAGACATCGCAGTGACACGCTGGCGCGAAGATACTACACAGGACGACCGCGGCATATTCTGTTACATCAAAGATGTTGGCACAGGTAAGTTCTGGTCGAACACGCATCAACCTACTTTGCAGTCTGCAAAAAATTACGAGACCATTTTTTCACAAGGTCATGTCGAATTCAAAAGAGTGGATAATGGCATTGAAACCAAAACAGAAATTGTAATTTCTCCCGAGGACGATACGGAGATGCGCAGGATCAAGATCACAAACCGAACCCAATCAGTAAAAGTACTAGAGATCACCAGTTATGCCGAAGTAGTGATGGCAAGTCAGGCTTCGGATGAATCCCATCCCGCTTTCAGTAATCTTTTTGTGCAAACAGAAATTGTAACGGAACACAACGCGGTTTTTTGTACACGCAGACCGCGCTCGAATGAAGAAACTCCACCTTTTATGTTTCACATGATGGATGTAAGGGGTGTAGCAGTGGAAGCTGTATCTTATGAAACAGACCGCATGCAGTTTATTGGCAGAGGAAAAACACTGGCGCATCCGCAAGCCATGGATGATGAACTTTCTGGCAGTCAGGGTTCGGTGTTAGATCCAATTCTCTCTATTCGCCACCGCATTACCATTAAGCCAAACCGCACGGCCACCATTGATTTGATTTATGGAATCAGTGAAACGCGGCAAACATGCGAGGGCTTGATGCATAAATATCGGGATCAGCACTTAAAAAATCGTGCCTTCGAGCTGTCATGGACACATAACCAGGTATTGCTTCGTCAGATTAATGCGACAGAAGCGGACGCACAACTCTTTGATCGTTTGGCTACCTCCGTGATTTATGCCAATCCGCGTATGCGGGCTGATGCATCGGTAATCCAGTCAAACTTCAGAGGGCAATCAGGGCTTTGGAGCCATTCAGTTTCGGGTGATCTGCCTATTGTACTGTTGCACATCTACGACCCGGATAATCTTGATCTTGTAAAGCAATTGATTCAGGCGCATACCTACTGGCGATTGAAAGGATTGTCGGTTGACTTGGTGATCTGGAACGAAGATTATGGTTCATACCGGCAACTGTTACAGCAACAGATACTGGGGCTCATCTCTTCAGAAACCATTGGCCAACCGAGCTATAACAAACCCGGAAACATTTTTGTAAAAACGGCCGACCAGCTATCTTCTGAAGATCGCGTATTATTTGAAAGTGTGGCCCGGGTAATCTTACATGATAGTAAGGGAACGCTTTCAGAACAAGTAGGCAGAGATTACATACAAAAAGCCTTGCCACCAGCATTGGAAGTGAAGCCATTCACAGTGATGCCGAATCAACCTGGCATCACATTGCCGGATGATCTCTTATTTTATAATGGCACAGGTGGATTTACATCGGACGGAAAAGAATACAAAATCCTAACGGATAAAAATAAAACAACTCCGGCACCGTGGGTGAATGTAATTGCAAATCCATTGTTGGGCACGGTGATTTCAGAAAGTGGCTCTGCCTATACGTGGGCCATTAATGCACATGAATACCGGCTTACACCGTGGAGCAACGATCCGGTGAGTGATGCCGGTGGAGAAGCCTTTTATTTACGTGATGAAGAGAGCGGACAGTTCTGGTCGCCCTCACCTTTCCCCGCAAGAGGAACAACCTCATATATTACTACGCACGGATTTGGGTACACCACGTTTGAGCATTCTGAACACGGTATTTCATCAGACATGTTTGTGTTTGTCGATAAAGACTTACCGATAAAATTTATTGTACTTAAAATAAAAAATCAATCCGGGCGCGAGCGAAAATTATCAGCCACCGGCTTTATGGAAATAATTTTAGGAGATGTGCGATCCAAAACGAATATGCATATCATCTCCGAACAGGATTCGGATAGCGGTGCCTTACTGTTTAGAAACCGATATAATTCGGTTTTCGCGGATCGAGTTACCTTTTTTAAGGTAGACACAAACAATCCAAGTTTTACTACTGATCGGTCGGAGTTTATTGGAAGAAACAGGAAGTTAAATGATCCACAGGCGCTTTATCGAAAGAAACTTTCAGGACGAAGTGGTGCCGGCATCGATCCGTGCGCGGCCTTGCAAGTAAAATTTGATTTGCTGGATGGTGCAGAAAGGGAAATTGTTTTTCAGATTGGCAATGAAGTGAACACGGAAGCAGCGAAAGCATTGATCTGGAAGTTTACGGGAAACAATACGGTAGTGCAATCACTTCATCAGGTAAAAGAATATTGGAATGAAGCATTAGGGGCGGTGCAAATAACTACTCCTGATGGTGCCCTGAATATATTGGCGAATGGCTGGCTGACGTATCAGACGATTGCCTGTCGCATCTTTGCGCGCAGCGGCTTTTATCAATCCGGAGGTGCATTTGGTTTCAGAGATCAGTTGCAGGATGTGTTGGCCTTGTTGCCTACGCAGCCCAACCTGACACGCGAACAAATATTATTAAACGCATCGCGCCAGTTTGTGGAAGGTGATGTGCAACACTGGTGGCATCCACCCGAAGGCAGGGGTGTGCGCACTAAATGTTCCGATGATATGCTTTGGCTTCCCTATGTTGTTTCAAGGTATGTGGCGTCCACGGGTGATGAAGCAATCCTATCGGTGCCCGTTGGCTTTTTGGAGTGCAGAATCTTGCACGATGAGGAGGATTCATTATTTGACCTACCGATCAGTGGCAATGTGACCAACACTTTGTATGAGCATTGTGTGCGCGCGATTAAGTATAGTCTTCGTTTCGGAGCACACGGCTTACCATTAATCGGCTCTGGAGATTGGAATGATGGTATGGATCAGGTTGGCAATAAAGGTCGTGGCGAAAGTGTATGGCTGGCTTTCTTCTTATATGATGTGTTGATGCGATTCTCCAAGGTGTCTGCACAGACCAAGGACGAATTGTTTGCAGAGACGTGTAAAAAAGAAGCGCTCACCCTTCAGGCCAACATTGAAACTTCGGGTTGGGATGGTGAGTGGTATAAGCGCGCTTATTTTGATGATGGATCACCACTTGGGTCCCATGTAAATGATGAATGCCGCATCGATGCTATCGCGCAAAGCTGGTCGGTGTTGTCCGGTGCTGGCAATTATAAAAGAAGAAAAATGGCGATGACTTCACTGGATAAATATCTGGTACGAAGAGATTTGAAATTGATTCAATTACTGGAGCCCCCGTTTGATGCAAAGGGAGTTAATCCCGGTTATATCAAAGGCTACGTTCCTGGGGTGCGAGAGAATGGTGGGCAATATTCCCATGCAGCGATATGGGCTTTGATGGCATTTGCAGCCTTAGGTGATCGGGAAAAAGTGTGGGAGTTGTTTAGTATGGTGCAGCCAATCAATCATGCTTCCAGTGCTGCTCAAGTAGCCACATACAAAGTAGAACCTTATGTGATGGCCGCTGATGTGTATGCCAATGAAACACATCAAGGGCGAGGCGGCTGGACCTGGTACACGGGTTCATCAGGCTGGATGTATCAATTTATTATAAGCTCGCTGCTGGGTATGAAGTTAGCTGCAGGTCAATTGATTTTTAAACCTTGCTTTCCGCTGAACTGGCCCTCTGTATCAATCCGATATCAGTATGGGAAGTCAACGTATAACGTGACCGTTTTCCAGTTAGCAACAGAACCCTCCAGATGGAAATTGGATAGCGAAGAAGGTACGGGAGATTCAATAAAACTTACAGACGATGGATTGACACATGAAGTGGAAGTTTATATCATTAGCAACCCTATAGATTAATTATTAACAGGACTTACGTAATAGTTTAAACC
>CAZIOY010000006.1:3093-98559 GCA_964540915.1 uncultured Ohtaekwangia sp. | reverse complement strand
TTACTTAGAAGGAATAAACTTCGGTGCCTTTCTGTGTTTCGTGCTTTGTTCATAGGCAAAGGCAATCTCAATCAACTGCGGTTCACTCCAGGCTTTACTGAAAAATGAAACCCCTACCGGCAACTCATCAACAAAACCCATGGGCACGGTGATGGCCGGATATCCGGCAATAGCCGCCAACGAAGAACTGCCCCCAAGAAAATGATCACCATCGATAAGATCCGTCTTCCATGCAGGCGAACCGGTGGGTGCCATTAATGCATCAAGTTTATTTTCTTTCAATAATTTATCAATGCCATTTTCGCGGGTTGCCTTGAGCATAGTGGCAAGTGCCTCTTGATATTCTTTGTCTTCAAGGGTTCCTTTTTCATGGGCCAGCTTCAATAAATTCTGATCGAAATAGCGAAGCTCAATAGAATCTTTTTTATTGAATTCCATTAATTCGTTCAAATCTTTCACGCGAGCCTTATCGCCCAGGCTGGCAAAGTAACGGGTGAGTCCGTCTTTGAATTCATAAAGCATGACGGTGAAAGACGAGCCCTGAACTTTCCCTTCCATCGAGTAATCCAGTTCAATCACCTCTGCTCCCTGGCTTTTCAGATCAGCGACTACCTTTTTCATAAGGGAATCTACTCGGGCATGATAGCCTAAATCTTTTTTCAGAAGGCCAATGCGCTTACCACGCAACCCATCCGCTTTGAGATAAGGTGTATAATCATTCACATAATTGCCGGCAGATGCCAATGTCTTTTGATCGGTGGAATCAATTCCTACCATCGCCCCAAGTGTGATGGCAACATCGGTTACTGTTCTGCCCATCGGGCCGGCTGTATCTTGTGTTGATGAAATCGGAATGATGCCCGTGCGACTGACTAGTCCAACCGTGGGTTTCAATCCGACAAGTCCATTGTTATTGGATGGACAAACAATAGACCCATTGGTTTCTGTACCAATTGCGATAGCACATAAGTTAGCAGAAGCGGCCACACCCGAACCCGAACTGGAACCACAAGGATTGCGATCCAATACATAGGGGTTTTTTGTCTGCCCCAACATACCACTCCATCCGCTTGACGACATATTGCCACGAAAGTTTGCCCACTCACTCAGGTTTGCCTTCGCAATGATTACGGCACCGGCATCACGAAGTTTTTTTGTGAGGTAACTATCATTAAGTGGATACGAATCCCGCAGAACGGTTGCTCCTGCCGTAGTCGGCATATCCTGTGTATCGATATTGTCTTTTAATATTACCGGTATGCCGTGTAAGGGTCCGCGGCTCTTGCCCTCTTTTAATTCCTGGTCAAGTTGTTTGGCTATTTCCACTGCCTGCGGATTAACGTAGATAATGGAATTAAGTCCGGGACCTTGCTTATCCAGGTCCTCAATTCGTTTTAAATAGTCGGTTACCACCTTTTCAATGGTAAACGTTCCTTGTTGATAGCCTGCCTGTAATTGCTGAAGGGTAATTTCTTCAAGGTATTCATACGTTGAAGCTACCGGCTCTTTCGGCTGTTTGCAGGAATGAAAAAACAGTATACTGATGAATGATAAAACGGCCAGCAGGATTCTTTTCATAAAGAAACAATTGATTAATGACTGTTAGTTGAGTGGGTTGGAAATTTACAATCCCTTTTCTTTATCACGAAGTCTTTGAATACAATTATCCAGCGACCGGTAGTGATGATAAATCCCCTTCCAGATATTCCCCTTCAAAGCCATTTTCATTTCTGGTTGTTTATCCAGGCCTCCTGCATACCAATCTCCATAGGTATGATCGATAAGATAGGTATCGGTATACTTCCAAAGCTTTTCAAACTTCGCATAGTAGTGCATTTTGTCATCCGGAAATAAATCAGTCATCAAGAGCAAGGCATTTAGCCCTTCGGCTTGTGCCCACCAGTTTTTGGTATCGTGGGTGATGGTGATGCCGGATTTGTCTTTGAAGTAATAACCTTCGTCATAAAAGCCACCCACCTCGTTATCCCATCCATTGATTAACGCATGATCAACCATTTTTTTTGCTATCCGCAGAGTGGTCGTGTCGTTATGCAATCCAAGAGTATGAGAAGCTTCCAACATTAAGTAGGCCGTTTCAACATCGTGTCCAAACGAAACGTGATCGAGAGAATGATGTTTCCCGATTATATCTTCCGAAGAATCAGCAAACGAAATGGGTTTCCAATCGGGTTGAAGGAATAGCGTTAAGTATCCTTTGGGGGTTACAATCGTATCCCTGATTAACAAGAGCATCTCATTCAATCGCTCGCGTACCAATGCATCCGGCCAAACCTGGTACAATTCTGTTAATGCCTCAAGTATATGAATAGAACTGTTCTGATCCTTATAGCCCGTATCAGCCGTGGATGGCGTGTCGGACTTTCGTTGTATAGGCATTCCATTCCTTTGCAGATGTTGGTAATACCCTTTCATTACCGGATCATGACTTCCTTTTTCCAGCCAATCGAATGTTGACTTGGCCAGAGCCAATGCCAGCGTATCTTTTGATGAGGCATAGTAAGCAGCCAGCGCATAGATGGCAAAGGCATTTCCATAGGCAGTCTTAGAAGAATCACCTTTTACATTTCCCTGCCGATCTACCAAAGTATAGAATCCGCCATAGGTTTTATCCCACATGACTTCTTTCAAAAACTTAAATCCATGGCGGGCCCCTGCCTTATAATGATCAACATCGGGGTAACGAACGGAGGCTTTTGCATTCGTCCATGTGTGACGCGCCTGGGTAACAATCATTTTCTGCTGATCATCTGTTGGCTTAAAATCATAGGTAAATGAGCTAAGAAAGCCACCCTGCAAGGTATCTATTGACTGAGGATACCATTTACCTAACACCTCCAGGATAAGGTTACGCTCCATCGCATCAGCAATGTCGTGTCTTGTGCCCGGCTTCTTATCCTTACAACTAGTAAGGCTGACAAGCGTAATGATCATGAAGAGAAAAGGATATATTTTCATAGTTAGCTACTTATAACGTATCAAATTTAACTCTCCATTCAGAACTTCGCGACCGTATATAAATGAATGCACAAGGTTATTCTATTAAATTATTACTATAAAATTATTTTATAATTAATATTTAATTGAACTTTGTGTTACTATGGCAAATAGAATTAAACTTCCACTACGTGTGGCTGTTGATGGAATGACGTTTCTTAATCATACAGCCGCCTATAAAGTCTGGATCTTTGCACCCTACCTGGAAACGGATGACCCTACTCTGAAATTCTACTATGACTATACCCAAAGTATAGCTGAATACACCAAGGTGTTTTCCGAAATCAACTGCGAATGGGAATGGGTGAATATCACGCTTCATAATCTTGATGAAGCGATAGCAAGAGTTAAGAATGATACCGCCAAGCGCAATATCGTATTAAACCTTTGCGATGGCGATGAGATTAATGATGTACCCGGCATATCCGTTATTCACGCATTGGATGCCAATAACATCACCTATACCGGCTCCGACTCCTACTTCTATAAGGTAACTACTTCAAAAATTACCATGAAGGAAGCCTTTGACGAACATGGCGTAGCAATGCCCAGGTGGGTTAAGCTAAACGGACATATTGATAAAAACATGTTCAGTAAAACAGGTAGGCCCGCTATCGTAAAGCCAGCGATCTCAGCAGGTAGTATGGGTATCAGTGTAAAGAATGTGGTGAGTGATTTGACTGAGCTCAAAAGTGTTTTGACCGACATCAAGAAGGGTTATAAAGGATGGAACCTGCATGGAGCCGGTCTTCTTGCAGAGCAATTCATCATAGGAAAAGAGTTTACTACCCTATTAGTGGGTTCCTACGAACAACCCGAGCAAATCAAATTCTATCGTCCCATCGAGCGCGTGTTTCATTCCTCCTTACCGGAAAAAGAACAGTTTCTATCCTTTGAAAGACTTTGGGAATCCTATGAAGAAGAGAGCCCTATGCCCAATGATGGATTCTTTTATGAATACGAGGCGGTATCCTGTCCGGAGCTAACTGAACGATTAAAAGAATTAAGCATTGACGCCTTCAAAGCCGTGAAAGGTAAAGGCTATGCCCGCATCGATATACGCATGGAAAAGGATACAGACAAACTGTTCGTATTAGAAATAAATGCACAATGCGGATTGAGCGATGATGAAAACTATACGTCTATCGGAGCCATCCTGCGCGTAAGCAATAAGACGTTTACGAACCTGATCGTAGAAGTTCTTGACGATGCTATCCTCCGTAAGTCAACTTTGTAAGAGATGAAAGTTTGTGTACTTCAGCCGGACTATAGCACTACGGATGTAGATTATAAACATTACGATCCCCCAAGGAATCTTTCCCGCTTACTACCCAACGATCAGGTAGATCATGTTTTTCTGAACAAGCTCAACACCTACAAACAACTCAAAGACCTCCGCAAAGAGAAGTATGACATCTTCGTTAACCTGTGCGAAGGTTATTTAGATTGGTCGGTGCCCTCCGTTGATGTGATCAATGCGTTGGATGCGCTCAATCTTCCCTATACAGGACCCAGCGCGGTTTTATATGATCCGCCCAAGCCACTGATGAAGTATGTGGCTTACTGTTGCGGTGTAAAGAATCCCAATTTTGCAGAGGTTAACAACACCACCGCGTTGGCGGAAAAAATTCAACATCTTTCCTTTCCCCTATTTGCAAAGCCGGCTAAAGCAGGGGATAGTCTGGGTGTGGATGAACATTCATTAGCGAATACGATTACAGAGCTGCATGAAAAAATTGAAGATCTGGTAGCCAATGGATATGATGATATTCTGATTGAAGAATACATTGCCGGCCAGGAATACACGGTATTGGTGGCAGCCAATGTAAAGCCTGTCGGTGGGTGCATCGCTTTTAACCCTGTCGAATATCGTTTTCCAGCAGGTTATAAATTTAAAACCTATGCGCTAAAGACATCAGAACTGCATACCGATGTAAATAAGCCCTGTGAAAACGCGGAGGTAGAAGCAAAATTAAAATCCGAAGCTGAAAAAATATTCAATGGCTTTTCAGGCGTAGGGTATGCGCGCCTGGATTTTAGAGTTAATAAGGATCTCGAGGTATATTTTCTGGAAATCAACTTCACCTGCTCTGTCTTCTACGAAGATGGCTACGAAGGTTCTGCCGACTATATCTTGAACTTTGATCCGATTGGGAAAACTGGATTTCTAAAACATGTGATTGCCGAAGGAATAGCCCGCTACGAATCCAAACAAAAGAAATATAGGATAAAGGGAAATGCCATTAATGGCTATGGGATTGTTGCCCAAAAGTCTTTAAAGAAGGGAGACGTTATTTTTAAGATAGAAGAATCGGCACAACGTATTGTAACCAAACGCTATGTTGAAAAAAACTGGTCACCCCAACAACTGGAAGAGTTCAGACATTATGCCTACCCGATATCGGATGAAGTATATATCCTTTGGGACCATAAGCCTCAGAACTGGGCACCACAAAATCATAGTTGTAATCCCAACACCATTTATGATGGCTTAAACCTGATTGCCCTTTGTGATATACAAGCAGAAGAAGAATTGACCCTGGATTATGCCGATTTATTAGATGACAACATCCAATCTTTCATATGCACCTGCGGCCATACAAATTGCCGTAAAATAGTCTCCGGTCGCATGGATAACTCCGTCACACAAAGGGAAAAATTTTCCTGGAAAGCAATAGGCGATTTGAAACAACCCTGACACAAAATCAAACTCCACGTTTCAATCTTCAGATCTGGTAACCTTTTCCTGCCGTCATGTCTTACAACTTGACGAATACAAATGAGCAATAAAAAGATGTTCTTTTTGTATCTTCCCTCATTACCCCAATTATGAAAATCCGAATTATTACTTGCCTTGCTAGCCTTCTCTTCGCGCATTATGTACAGAGTCAATCCTATGTGCCCTTGTGGAATGATAGCAAAATGAAAGTCCAGCCCGTCATCGAATCAGAAACATTTGCTTTTCCACTCAGCGATGTGAAACTACTGGCCGGCCCGTTTCAAGTTGCTATGCAGCGCGATGTGGAATACCTTCTTCAACTGGAGCCGGATCGGTTGCTTCACCGCTTCCGGTTGTTTGCAGGCCTCACCCCTAAAGCGCCCATCTATACAGGTTGGGAAAGTGAAACCCTCAGCGGCCACACACTTGGCCATTACTTATCTGCTTGTGCGATGTATTATGCCGCCACCGGTGACGTGCGCTTCAAAGAAAAGACTGATTATATCGTAGAAGAACTGGCGCTATGCCAGGCAGCACGCAAAACCGGCTATGTCGGAAGCATTCCGCGCGAAGACAGCGTATGGAATGAAGTATCAAAAGGAAATATTCGCACGGCTGGGTTTGATCTCAATGGTTTGTGGTCACCGTGGTACACGCTGCATAAAGTTTTCTCCGGACTATTGGATGCCTATCTGTATGCTGATAATGAAAAAGCAAAAGAGGTGGTAATAAAATTTGCCGACTGGGCGGATCATATCACAGCTGGATTGAATGACGAACAACTTCAAAAAATGCTGGCCTGCGAATTTGGTGGCATGAACGATGCGTTACTGAATGTCTATGCTATTACCGGAAACAAAAGGTATCTCGAAGTTGCGGATCGCTTTTATCACAAAGCCGTCATGGATCCGCTCGCCAATCAGCAAGACCAACTCAGTGGCAAGCATTCCAACACACAAATTCCAAAAATCATTGGTGCTGCAAGACGTTTTGAACTAACGCAAGACGCAAAAGATAAAACCATCTCCGAATTTTTCTGGAATACCGTGGTGCACAATCATACCTACGTGATGGGTGGCAACAGTGAATATGAATACCTGACGGAAGCAGGCAAACTCAACAATCACCTGAGTCAAAATACAGCCGAGACCTGCAACACATATAACATGATGAAGCTCACCCGGCATCTCTTCAGCTGGCAGCCGAATGCAGCATTATTTAATTTCTATGAACGGGCACTCTATAATAACATCTTATCATCACAGCATCCGCAAAGTGGCATGATGTGTTACTTCACTCCCTTGCGCATGGGCGCGAAAAAAGATTTCAGCACGCCATTCGACTCGTTCTGGTGTTGTGTTGGTTCGGGCATCGAAAATCATGTGAAGTATGGCGAAGCCATTTACAACCGCGGCAAAGACGGCAGTGTGTATGTGAATCTGTTCATAGCCTCTGAACTAAGCTGGAAAGAAAAAAATATTGTCATCACCCAACAGACCCATTTTCCGCAAAGCGATTCCATTATTTTATCGGTGAATACCAGCAAAACTCAAAAGTTTACGTTGCGGATCAGAAAACCGGAGTGGGTGAACACGGCACAATTCAAGGTTAATAAGAAACTCATTAAGCCTGTGTTGGAAGCAAACGGTTATTGGTCCATCAATCGCACCTGGAAAAAGGGAGACAAAATTGAAATGGTGTTGCCGATGCAGCTTCGCAGCGAACCAATGCCTGATAATGCTACCCGAATCGCGGTGTTGTACGGCCCCATTGTTTTAGCCGGTGATTTAGGAATAGCCAGGCCCGATCCCGTTAAGGGAATTCCTGTTTTCGTAAATGAACATAAAAATGTAAAGGAGTGGGTGCAGCCTGTGAACAAAAGGGGTTTAACCTTTCAGGCAAAAGGAGTGAGCACCACAGGCGACATTACATTTAGTCCGTTGTATCAGTTTACCGATCATTATTATAGTGTGTATTGGGATCAATTCACGACACAAAGCTGGGCACAGCAACAAGCTGCTTATGAAGCAGAGAAAGAACGCTTAAGAAAACTGGAGGAAAGAACCATTGACGTATTGCGATTGGGCCAGATGCAACCCGAACGCGATCATAACGTGACCGGAGAACGAACCGTATCCGGTGAAGACAACGACCGCACCTACCGTGATGCTGATGAGCGCGGATGGTTTTCGTTTCAAATGAACGTATTACCCCATACTGAAAACACATTAATGCTCACCTATTGGGGCAGCGAGCGTGGCCGCAAGATGTTCGACATTTTTGTTGATGATGTTAACATCGGAACACAGGAATTAAATAGTAATGATCCGGGAAGATTTTTTGATATGAGCTATGTCTTATCCGAAACATTGATAAGAGGTAAAAGGTCAGTAACGGTGAAGCTGGTGGCCCTGCCCGGCAAGAGAGTTGGTGCTTTATATAGTGCAAGAATGGTAACCAAATAATTCAGAAAAAGAGAACCTCTAAAATTGAGGAGTTTAGCGTCATGACTTACTTCTAACGTAGTTCCATCCTAACTTTTTTATATCTTGCAATCTTAATTAGATTGTATGAATAGAGGTTTTTCGAAACTGTTTGTGTGGGTGCTCTGGCTGGTCGTTATTGCCTGTAATGAAGATGAACCTATCGCTGTTGATCCTACCGTGTTGATCACTCCTGCTGAAGTAATAAATCGCTTCGCTGAACTAGATAGTGAGGGCACGCTGGTTGTAAATTATTTTATTGACAAAACGACCTATCGGCTCATTTTAGAGAATGAGGATACCGTAACTATCAGCAGTTCCATAGTAGAAAAATTTCAACCCAACCCAGCAGATTGGAGTACGCTCATTGAGTTTACCGATGGCTCTATCGCGCAGGCCCCGTTCCTTGGTAACAATTTACCCATTACTTCCGATAGTGTTCTTGTGAATCCCAGTGGTTACGGTCCGCTGTCTGCGCTGGTAAAAGTATCGCTGCCTGTAAAAGGTAAATTCAAACTAAGGGTAGTTGGAAAAAATGGAATCCTATCGGATCTCAGTCATACATTTTCAGAATTTAAAAAAGTACATCGCCTGGATGTATTTGGTTTATATCCGGATTTTGAAACCACGGTCGAACTGACGTACATGAATAGTGAAGGCAAAGAGCGAATCACAAAAGAAATTAAAATAGGTACGGGACCGCTACCGTCCAAAATGCCCGTGATTGATATCGATGTTGCTAAACGCAGTAGTATGGAAGAAGGCATGACCTTGATTAGCTACCGGGGACTAGGCGCCCCATTTATACCTTTCATCATGGACTCTTTCGGGGACATCCGGTGGTATGTGAATTACACGTTACATCCGGACCTCAAACTGATTTCCTTCGAGTGTGGCCTGGAACAATTAAAAAATGGTAATTTATATTTTGGTAATGTAAGCACACATAAAATCTACGAGATAGATTTTCATGGTAACATCATCAATTCATGGGGCATGGAGGGTTATACATTCCATCACAATGTAATTGAGAAGCCCAATGGGAATCTGATCGTAACCGTTTCGAAGAATGATAGCAAGCATTTGAATGGAAAGCCCACGATCAACGATTACGTTATCGAAATTAATCGTAACACAGGCGCGATTGTAACCGAGTGGGATCTTAAGCGTTCGCTGGACGAAAACCGAACAGAATGGGCCAATGCTCTAGGTAATCCTACAGTAAACTGGATTCATAATAACGGCATCATCTATGATGAAACTGACAACAGTATCGTAATCACTGGTCGCGATCAGGGGATGATGAAACTGAGTGCCACAAATCAGGTAAAATGGATAATAAGTACGCATGGTGGATGGGGAACATCGCGAGATGGAGTAGACCTTAAAACGAAATTGCTACATCCGATCGATCAAAATAACACACTCATCACCGATGCTGATGTATTGAATGGAACTGTGAACCATCCGGATTTTGAATGGTCCTGGTATCCACATGCACCCATGGTAATGCCCAATGGTAACGCAATGGTCTTTGATAATGGTGATAAACGCAATTTCACAGGAGTCGAGAAATACAGTCGTGGCGTGGAGTATCAAATTAACCTGGAGAATATGACGGTAAAGCAGGTATGGCAGTATGGTAAAGAAAGAGGCATAAAAACGTATTCTCGAATTCAAGGGGATGTTGATTATTTTCCCGGAACAAATAATGTACTTATTACTCCCGGTTGGAATGTTGACAACGATGGAAAATTCGGTGGAAAAGTAATTGAGGTTAATTATCAAACCCGTGAAGTTATTTTCGAAGCCCGTATTACCCCTCCCTCCGGGCCACAAACCTTACACAGGTCCGAACGACTCAAATTTTATAAATAGTTATTCTGTTCATTCAGGTTACGCGATTCGTTTTACTTGAACAGATGGCTTTACATTCCTGTAACATCAATTCATAATTTCCATTCATCCCAAAATACTATTGATTTTTTTATAAAAAGAGTAACTTACTTTCAATCTTGAGGTGCCAGACCGCCTGGTGAGATAAAATAAATCTTTCTGGCAAAACAAACCTTATCAACCTTGAAAAGACTACTCCCATTTATTGTATCCATTGTTCTGGTGGCTTTAGTAGTCGCTTATATTTACTGGCCTGTTGAAAAAATTGATTACAACACACAAGTAAAACCGATCTTCAACAAAAAGTGCATCGCCTGTCACGGTGGTGTAAAACAAAAGGCGGGATTTAGTTTGCTCTTCAGAGAAGAGGCGCTGGGAAACACCGAGTCCGGCAAACCCGCCATTATTCCCGGAAAGCCGGATGAAAGTGAGCTGATAAGAAGGATCTCCCTTGATGATCCGGAAGAAAGAATGCCGTATAAACATGAGCCGCTTTCAAAAGAAGAAATAGAAATTCTAACACAATGGATAAAGCAAGGTGCAGAATGGGGTGAGCACTGGGCCTACATTCCTGTAAAGGAAGAAGGAATTCCTTCCATCAAAAGTGATTGGATAAAAAATGGAATCGATCCATTTATTCTTAAAAAACTGAATGGAGAAAAATTAACTCCTTCCGCGGAAGCTGACAAGCCAACCTTACTGAGGAGAGTAAGCCTCGACTTAACCGGCTTGCCTCCTGCTGAAAAAATCGCTCAGAAATTTCTTAATGACAATTCTGATAAAGCATACGAGAACCTGGTGGATGACTTACTCGCTTCACCTCGCTATGGAGAAAGATGGACCGCCTTGTGGATGGATGTTGCGCGCTATGCCGACACGCGAGGTTATGAAGCCGACCGGGGTCGCACGATATGGAAATACCGCGATTGGCTGATCCGTGCGTTCAATGAGGACAAGCCGTACGATCAATTTTTAATTGAACAGATGGCCGGAGATCTGTTGCCTGATCCAGACGATGAAAAATATATCGCCACCGCCTTTCATCGCAACACGATGACCAACGATGAAGGTGGCACTGAAAACGAAGAATTCAGAACAGCGGCCGTTCTGGATAGAGTAAACACTACCTGGAGTGCCCTGATGGGTACAAGTTTTAATTGTGTGCAGTGCCATAGTCATCCTTACGATCCTTTCAAACATGAAGAGTACTATAACTTCATGGCCTTCTTCAACAACACCCGCGATGAAGATTCAGAATCAGAATATCCCTTGCTTCGTCAATATAAAGGTGCAGACAGTGTCAAATTATTGCAATTGAAAGGCTGGCTCGCTGCCAATGTTACCTACGAAAAGAGTAATGAATATTACACCTTTCTAAAAACATGGCAACCAACGATTAACTCCCTGCAGTGCGATGAATTTATAAATGGGGCGTTGATCAGCAGTTGGTTTGCCGGACTTCGTAACCACGGCTCCTGTCGTTTGCCGAACGTAGTCATGGAAAATAAAAACCAGCTCATGTTTCGTTACACCAGCGACCACGAAGGTGGGAAGTGGTCCATTTATGTAGATAGCCTTGGCGGACCAATATTGAAAACCGTTTCGCTAACAAAAACCAAAGGCTGGAAAAATTCCTCCGTTGAAATCCCTGTCGTTGCGGGCAGGCATAATCTTTATTTCAAATATGATAATCCAACGTTGAAGTCACTGGACCAGACCGGGGTCATGTTTGAATGGTTTCAGCTTGGTGAAACCTTTCCCGGGGAGGGAAAGCCTGGCTTTGCGGAAGCACAAAAGAATTTTTCAGAATTGATGGATGCAAAAGTTGAAACCACCCCCATCATGTTTGAGAATAACCATGAAATGCTTCGTTCAACAAATGTCTTTGAAAGAGGCAACTGGCTGGTAAAGGGCAACGAAGTAAATCCGAAAGTGCCTGAGGTGTTGAACCCCATGGCTGCTAATGCGCCAAAGAACAGATTAGGACTTGCCTACTGGATGGTTGACAAAAAAAATCCATTGGTATCAAGAACACTGGTGAATCGCCTATGGGAACAACTATTTGGTCAGGGGTTAGCCGAAACACTGGAAGATCTTGGAACACAAGGAATCCCTCCCACCCATAAGGAGTTGATGGATCATTTGTCATGGCAGTTCATGAATGATTTTAACTGGAGTGTGAAAAAATTACTGAAAGAAATGGTGATGTCTGCCACCTACCGTCAGGAATCAAAGACCAACGATGACCTTCAACGAATCGATCCACTGAATAAATTTTATGCACGAGGACCACGCCTTAGATTATCGGCAGAGCAATTACGAGATCAGTCATTAGCCATAAGTAATTTGTTGAGCGAAAAGATGTATGGTGAAAGTGTAATGCCTTTTCAACCGGAAGGAATCTGGCGCTCGCCTTATAACGGTGCCAAATGGACGATGAGCAGCGGTGAAGATCAAAACCGAAGAGCACTATATACCTACTGGAAAAGAACAGCACCCTATCCTACCATGATCACCTATGACGGTGGGGCCAGAGAGGTTTGTGTCACCAGAAGAATACGAACCAACACGCCCTTACAAGCACTAACTACATTGAATGACTCAGCCTATTTTGTGATGGCCAGAAACTTTGCATTCAAAATGGAGACATTGGACGCGAAGGATGTTAAGAAACAAATCAGCAAAGGATATGAGTCGATGTTCTTTAAACCGATATCAGAAAACAGATTACGTGCATTGACAGAGTTATATACAGTATCGATCAGCAAGTTTAAAAAAGATGAAAAGGCTACGTTGGACATCATCGGCACGAAAGACGCGCAAGCCAAACCAGAAACAGCGGCCCTTGTGATGGTGGCCAGTGCTATGCTGAACCTGGATGAATGGGTGAACAAAAATTAAATGAGGCTTTATTTATGACTCAAAAAGATATTCATAATCAACGAATACAGAAAGAAGCCGAACACAAGGCGCTTCATCATTACACACGCAGGCATTTTATAAAAGAAAGCGCGATGGGCTTAGGTGCGTTGGCATTGGGTTCATTGTTTGGTTGCGACAGCAAGTCGCCCGGAGTGGCAAATACTTTCTTCGATGCCACAAATCCTCTTGCACCAAAGCCTCCGATGTTCCCTGGCAAAGCAAAGTCGGTGATTTATATTCACATGGCGGGTGCGCCTTCGCAGCTGGAATTATTTAGCTACAAGCCAGAACTTTCCAAACTCGATGGACAGGATTGTCCGCCATCACTGCTTGAAGGAAAAAAGTTTGCGTTTATCAGAGGTGTTCCTAAAATGCTGGGCCCTCAGGCCAACTTTCATCAGCACGGCAAAAGTGGGTTGTGGTTGTCTGAAAATCTTCCACACCTATCCACCGTGGTAGATGAAATGGCCATACTTAATGCGGTCACCACCGATCAATTCAATCATGCGCCCGCACAATTATTAATGCATACCGGCACAGCCAGGTTAGGAAGACCAAGTCTTGGCTCATGGGTTACCTATGGCTTGGGTTCAGAAAACAAAAACCTTCCGGGATTTGTGGTGCTTACATCGGGAGGCAATAACCCCGATGCCGGCAAGAGTGTGTGGGGAAGTGGATTTCTTCCAAGCGTGTATCAGGGCGTGCAGTGCCGAAGTGAAGGCGATCCGGTTCTGTTTATCAAAGACCCAACTGGGATGGATCGGGATTTACGAAGGGCTTCCATTGATGCCATCAATAAAATAAACAGGGAGCAATACGAAGAGTACAAAGATCCGGAAACGCTCTCACGTATTGCCCAGTATGAGATGGCGTATAAAATGCAGATCTCCGTTCCTGAAATAATGAACATCAACGATGAACCAGCATACATTCATGAGATGTATGGTACAAAACCGGGCGAAGCCAACTTCGCAAATAATGTTTTGCTGGCAAGAAAATTAGTTGAGAAAGGTGTTCGCTTTATTCAGTTATTTGATTGGGGTTGGGATGCTCACGGTGACTCGGCCGGTAATGCGGTAGATATCGGCTTGATTAATAAATGTCGCAAAGTAGATAAGCCCATTACTGCTTTGATCCTTGATTTAAAACAACGCGGCTTGCTGGATGAAACATTGGTGATCTGGGGTTCAGAGTTTGGAAGAACACCCATGCAGGAAAATCGTGAAGGAAAGAAAATGCCGTTCAAAGGAAGAGATCATCATGCCGAAGCCTTCAGCATCTGGATGGCCGGTGGCGGAATCAAAGGTGGCACCTCATATGGGGAAACGGATGAAATCGGTTACAGTGCCGTGAATGGAAAAGTAGACGCGTTCGATATTCAGGCAACGATCTTAAATCAATTGGGCTTCGATCATGAGAAATTCACCTATGAATCGCAAGGTCGTCCTTTCAGGCTGACGGATGTAGGTGGAAAAGTAATCCATGAAATTATTTCGTAATGAATTTCAATCGAAGACAATTTATAACCACCTCTGCTGCCGCGAGCACCGGGCTTTTGCTTTCATCGTTAACCCTATTTTCAAAACCAATCATGTCAGAACCACAATCAGGATATTCATTATTGATCTTTGCCACCAACTGGGGCTTCTCCGGTTCGTGGGATGAGTTTGCAGCAAAAATAAAACATGCCGGGTATGATGGTATGGAAGTATGGTGGCCCGGTGATGAAAAAGATCGCAATGAATTATTCGAAGCATTAATCAGGCACAAACTGCAATGCGGATTTCTAGTGGGCAGCGGTGAAAAAGATTTTCAAAAACACCTCGCTCAGTTTCAACAGAACGTATCAGCAGCCGCAAAAGCAAAACCCGTTTATATTAATTGTCACTCTGGCAAAGATTTCTTTTCTTTTGATCAGAGTAAACAGTTTATGGATCTCACTGAAAAGGTGGGTAAGGAAACAGGTGTTCCTATCTATCATGAAAGTCATCGTGGGAGAATCTTATTTGCTGCCAACATCACACGGCAGTTTATTGAAAAAGTTCCCGGCCTGCGGCTAACGCTTGACATCTCACACTGGTGCAATGTGCATGAATCCTATTTGAGTGATCAGGAAGAAACGATCGCTATGGCGCTGAGTCGAACCGATCACATTCACGCTCGCATCGGTCATCCGGAGGGACCACAAGTAAATGATCCGCGCGCGCCTGAATGGAGTGACGCGGTGAAAGCTCATTTTAATTGGTGGGATAAAGTGGTTGACGTAAAAAAGAAAGAAGGAAAACGAATGACCTTTTTAACGGAGTTTGGCCCTGCTGATTACATGCCTACGTTGCCTTACACCCGGCAGGCCGTTGCCAGCCAGTGGGACATTAATGTGTACATGATGGAAGTCTTGCGAAAAAGATACGCGTAGCGAATATGTTTGATTTAATCGGTCGCATTCATCCTTTATTAGTTCACTTGCCCATCGGCATTTTGCTGCTAGCGATTCTATTTGAATGGCTTCCCGCAAAAAAAAAATACAGATATCTTAAAAGATCCACTCAGACTATTTTATTGATTGGCTCCGGAACTGCCATTCTTTCGTGCTTTACAGGCTACCTGCTTTCGCAAAGTGGAAACTACGAATCGGATCTGGTAGGATGGCATCAATGGATGGGAATCGCGTTAACTGTTTATTCACTGGGCTACGCCTGGATGCGAAGTGAAAAGGGATTCAAGCCATTCTATAAATCATTTTCTGTTGTGCTGGCGATTTTGCTATCGATCACAGGACATTTGGGCTCATCGCTTACGCGTGGTGAAGATTACCTCACTGCAGGATTACCTTCCAACTCGAGCATGGATATCTCAAAAGTGAATTTGTCGGAAGCCTTATTCTATGATGACCTGGTCAAACCTATTTTAGAAGACAAGTGCTACGCCTGTCATGGACCTTACAAACAAAAGGGGAAACTACGTTTAGACGATCCTCAGCATATTTTAAAGGGAGGTAAAGATGGAGTCGTAATTGTTGCCGGCAAAACAGATGAGAGTGAAATGATTGATCGCATGCTCTTGCCACTGGATGATGAGGATCATATGCCTCCGAAACAGAAAAAACAACTGAGCGAAAAGGAAATTGAAGTTCTGAAATTATGGATTGCCTCTGGTGCCGATTTTAAAAAGTCGGTTGTTGAAAGCAATCAGCTTGCATCGCTGAAAAAAGTCTTGTCATCAGAAAGTGTAAAAGCGGTTTCTGATGTGCCTGAAAATGATGTTACTACTGCCGATTCAAAAGTAATGGATGAATTGATAAAGCTAGGTGTCGTTTTAGTGCCAGTCGCCAATGCAAGCAATTATCTGTCAGCAAATCTTATTAATGTTTCGTCATTGGATAGTGCCGTTGATCTGTTATCAAAACTTAATGAGCAACTGGTTTGGCTAAAAGGTGGCGGACAACCACTGACCGACAGCCATCTTGCAAAATTGAGTGTATTACAGAAAATAACACGATTAAATCTTGATGGAACAGAAATTACCGATTCGGGACTGAGCAGGCTAAAATCGCTGAACGCGCTAATTTACCTGAATATGAACAACACAAAAGTAACTTCAACCGGAATCAGAAATCTCACATCATTAAAACAATTGCAAGCAGTATTTCTCTATGGAACAAATATTAAAGCAGAAGAGATTGAAAGCACAAGAAAGCTGTTACCCAATACCATTTTTGAAATGGGTAACTACGTTGTTCCTTTGCTAGCATTTGATACCACTGAGGCAAAAGCTCCCGTCAATAAATAGTGCATTACCGCTTTGAAGTTAGAATTGGCCTTATCTTCTCAAAGGTCAATGTGCCCCTACTGTTAGTTAAACCAGTAAAATTTTAATTCAGCAATTTAGCTGTTCTGAGTTAAGAAATGTTGAGAAAAAAATCGGAAAGATTTATTGGGTTTAATCTAGTCCAAAGTTTTTCAATTATCTTTGATTATGTATCCGTTAGATTCCATAGCAAATAAGATCGCGCAATATCAACGTGAAGGGAAGAAGATGTTCACCAGCTCGTCTTTTCAGTCGCATAGCCTCGTTCTATTACATTTAATCAGTCGTATAGATAATACAATTCCTGTATATTTTATTAACACCGGTTATCATTTTCCCGAAACCTTAGCTTTCAGAGATCGTATTGCCAAAGAGTTTGGACTGAATGTAATTGATATAAAATCGGATGTTCCAAAGTTTATGCAGCGTGATGGTGAAGGAAAGCTCTTGTTTACTTCTGACCCCGATCATTGTTGCTATCTCAATAAGACGATGCCCATGGATGGTATCTTACGATCACATCACGTATGGATCAATGGTGTTAGGGCCGATCAAAGTTCTGTTCGGGCTTCGATGAAAGAAGAACAACCTGCCCTTTACGGAACGTTACGCTATCATCCAATGCTTCACTGGACATCCAAAATGATATGGCAGTATAGTAAAGAATTTAAACTCCCCGCACATCCGCTTGAGGAAAAAGGATTTTTAAGTATCGGCTGTGAACCTTGCACACGCAGGCATGATCCTCACATGCAAGAACGTGAAGCGCGCTGGTTTGGATTAAAAAAGGTAGAGTGTGGATTGCACACAGAATTGGTGGTGAAATAAGTTTATGGTAAAATATATCTTAATTAAATGAAAATACTCATTACGGGCGGTGCCGGTTACATAGGCACACCATTGGTTGATTTACTATGTGCGAACCCGTTGATTGAAAAAATAATCGTCTATGACAATCTGAGTCGATCTAACTACAATTTATTCATTGGAGCTAAAAAAGAAGGGTATCAAAAAATAGTGTTTATAAAAGGAGAGTTGCTGGATAGTCGTAGGCTCAAACAGTCGCTGAAAGGTATTGATATTGTCTATCATCTCGCTGCCCGGGTAACTACGCCTTTGGCAAATTCTGACGCACACCTCTTCGATCAAATTAACCATTGGGGTACTGCAGAGCTAGTGTATCTTCTGGAAGAAACAGCTGTCAAAAAACTAATCTATACGAGTAGTGGAGGTGTTTATGGTTCGTCTTCTGAACCCATTGATGAACTAGTTCAACCAGATCCGAAGTCATTCTATGGTATATCCAAATTACGCGCGGAAGAACACGTGCGAAGGCTTTCTGACAGAATGCAGGTGTATATCTTACGTTGCGGAAACGTATATGGGTATAACAGGAGCATGCGTTTTGATGCCGTCATTAATAAATTCATGTTCGAAGCCAACTTCGAAAAGCGCATCACCATTCATGGCGATGGTGAACAATCTCGTTCTTTCATTCATGTCGATACGATTTCAAAAGCGTTAGCCAATATTCCTGAAAGCGATCTGGCTGGAGGCACCTATAATCTGGTGGACAAAATCTATTCCGTCATGGATATCGTTGATGCATTCAAGCAAATCATTCCTGAGTTAGAGTTTATATTGATCAATCAATATGTGAAGTTAAGCAACTTGAATATAAAGCGAAACGATGACATCAATCGCACGTTAGGTGTTTTATATGAAACTTCACTGAAGAGCGAACTATCAGAATCGTTAAAAAGATTACGATTTTAAAATAATTCACTTCCAATTACTTAGAAGCCAAATCGCAGTCTAGTTCACAACCGGTTGCTTCTTCACCATCACCACTTCAATATCTTTCTCTTTTGCCATCGTGTTGATGCGGTCTGCATTCTTGTCTATCGTGGTCTGCAATTTCGACAACTCTTCATCTACCATTTTGGTTAGCATCTGACGTACCTCTTCTCCTTGTTTGGTGGGCGCAAAATCTCCTTGCGCCTGTTCCACCATCAGGTGAGCTAATCGGTTGTTCATCTTGATACCATAGTTAAGGGGGTCTTGAACACTGCGGTTATTCGTTTGATGAATGTTGCTTTCATGTGCCGTCAATTCTTCTTCAAATTTTTTCACCGCATCCGCCAATTCCTTGTATTGCGCATCGCTTCCGATTTTTGTTTTCAGGAAAGCCAGGTCATCTTTTATTTTACGGATATCAATTACGCCTTGATTGGCTTCGCTCACTTTGTCGCGCACCTTTACCAGGAATTCAAACTGTGATTGCAACTCTTCCTGAGTCGTGTTGACTCTTGGGTCTTTCAGAATTTCAAATTCCTGTTCTGTTGTATTTCCATTTATCGTTAGGCGAACTCTGTATTTTCCGGGCACAGCCTTCGGGCCATTGTTTGCTGATCCATAATACACCATGCCGGGGAATGTTTTATAACCGGGATAACGCATGTCCCACACAAAACGATTGCCTCCTGTCTTCACACTAAGTTGACCAGGGCCAGTAGCTTTGTTACTGTACGATTTGATAACAGTTCCTCCAGTTTCCAGGATTTCCATCTTCACATCCGATTTCTCATCGACTGATTTTACAAAGTAGTGAATCATTACGCCACCGGGATGATTCTCACCTTCTAGTTTTCTATTCACGCCTCGCCATCCGCCTCCACCGGGCATGCGGTAGCTGGGCATTGGCTTGAATAACACCACTTCCTTTGAAGCGATTTCCTTGCTGAGTTGATGCAATGGTGTGAGATCATCTATCATCCAGAAACTTCTTCCGTGCGTTGCCGCAATCAGGTTATCATTCTTTATGGCAAGATCAGCAATCGGTACGGGTGGCAAGTTCAGTTGTAACTTCGCCCAGGTGGATCCATCATCAAATGAAATCCACATTCCTTTTTCCGTTCCCGCATATAACAAACCTTGTCGCTTCGGATCAGCACGCACAACGCGCACAAACTCTTCGTTCGGAATTCCTTTGGTAATTAATGTCCAGGTTTTTCCATAGTCAGTGGTTTTATAAACATAAGGTGTGTAATCACCAAACTTATAAGACGTGGCGACCGCATAGGCTCCGCCCTTCACAAATGGATTTATATCGATGCTGTTCCACATGTTATACTTGGGGGAAATAGAAGGCGTTACATTTTTCCAGTTCTTGCCGCCATCGGTAGTGACCTGAAGAAGTCCATCATCCGAGCCCGTCCAGATTTCATCCTTGGTATAGGGTGATTCGGCAATCACAAAAATATTTGCATAATATTCCGCACCCGTATTGTCCTGGGTGATCGGTCCTCCTGAAGATTTTATCGTCTCGGGTTCACCACGCGTTAAATCCGGACTGATCACTTCCCAGCTTTGTCCGCCATTGATGGTTGCATGCAAATGGTTTGAGCCTGCATAAAGTTTTTTAGGATCGTGATGACTAAACACTAACGGGTAATTCCAGTTGAAACGGTACTTCATCACCTCCACGCCCGAACCTGCCGGAAGATCGGGCCACACATTGGTGCTGCGCTCCTGACCGTTGTCGAGATTTTGCATGCTCATGTATCCTTTATAATCACTTCCGTAAATGATGTTGGGGTTGGTTGGATCAGGCGCAAGGTGAGCACTTTCACCAATAGACAACGCAGTCCAATTTTTTTCTGTAATACTGTTTCCGGTTGTGCGATGAGGGATACGCACGCTGCTATTGTCCTGTTGTGCGCCAAGAATATTATAAGGAAATGAGTTGTCCGTAGTAACCCGATAAAACTGCGCGGTTGGTTGGTTATGATACGTAGTCCAGTTCTCGCCTCCATCATTCGATACCTGGGCTCCACCATCGTCCGCCATGATCATGCGTTGGTTATTATCAGGGTCAATCCATAAATCATGATGATCACCGTGAGGAGCGTCTTTCAATTCAAAAGTTTTACCTCCATCTTTCGAGACTCCATAGCTTACGTTGAGCACAAATACTTTGTCTTCATTTTGTGTGTCGGCATAAATGCGGCAGTAGTACCAGGCGCGTTGCAATAATGCACGATCCTGATTTAGTCTCGCCCATGTCTTTCCTGCATCATCTGATCGATACACACCAGGTGCTTCCGTATTTTCAATGATTGCCCACACGCGGCTTGTGTTCACGGGTGATACGGTTACTCCAATGATTCCATTCATTCCTTTTGGCATGCCGGGTTTATCAGAAAGATTTTCCCAGGTGTCACCGCCATCGGTACTTTTCCAGAGTTTTGAATCCGGGCCACCGCTATCCATGCGATAACCGTTGCGCTTCATGTTCCAGGTAGCAGCATATATAATCCGAGGATTGCTTGGGTCGAATGTTAAGTCTCCTGCCCCGGCCGTTTCGTTGATGTATAAAATTTTCTTCCAGGTTTGTCCACCATCGGTGCTGCGAAACACTCCCCGCATTTCGTTTGGCTTCCATAAATTTCCAATGGCAGCTACATATACTACATCAGGATTTTTGGGATGAATGCGAATTCGTGAAATGTGCTTTGAGTCGCGCAAGCCAATATGTTTCCAGCTCTTGCCTGCATCCGTAGATTTCCATACACCCCAACCGGAAGCTACATTGTTGCGCAGGGTTTGCTCACCTTCACCGGCATAGATCACGTTGGGATCACTCTCTGCAACAGCAACTGCACCAACCGTGCCTCCAAAATAATTATCAGTCATGGGTTCATACGTCTGACCCGCGTCTGCAGTTTTCCACACACCTCCGCCTACCGTGCCGAAGTAATAAAGATTGGGATTACCGCGCACACCCGTTGCTGTGCCTGATCTGCCTCCCCGAAAGGGACCCACTTCGCGCCAGCGCATGCCTGAATAAAGTGTTTGATCAAATGAAACGGCATTATTGGGTATGGTTGGTGTATTTTTCTTTTGTGCATTGCTGGTAAAAACCAATAGACCAAGCACCAGAAGGAGTACTGAATTTCTCATAATGAATTAGATGTATACTACAGAATTACAAAAAACCTCCGTCTTTGGCTATGCATTTTTATGCAGGCGGCTCATTTCGATAAAGTTACCGTCAATTTAGTTTTTGGCTGAGAATAATTATATGCGTAAATTTTGGATAAGCCGCATTGATCGTTGAGTCGGTAGCCATCCCTCTTTTAATGTTTAATTGAACACAGCAACAAGGTAAGCCTGATATTCTTTTGATGAATTTTGTTTTTGGATAAAAAAGTGATTTTAAAAATTTACTCCTATTGAAATTCCTAACAAAACATATTTTAGCAACCTTATTATGTTGTGCTTTTGCAAGCTCTGGCAAATCACAGCAAAAAGAAATTTCCAATATTTTTCAAGACACTCAACCCCTTTCTTTGCAATTGAGTTTCTCCATGAGAGAGATTAAAAAAAACCTGAACGATACCGTCTACTACCCTTCCTTTCTCAATTATAAAAACGATCAGGGTGTATGGGATTCCCTTTATGTTGGCATTCGTGCCCGAGGAAATTTCAGAAGAAAAAATTGCTACTTTCCTCCCTTGCGATTAAAAATGAAAAAGAGCCACGTTGCAGGAACTCTCTTTGAAGGAAATAAAAGTTTCAAACTCGTGCTGCCATGTCTAAATATAAAATCCGCCAACAATCTGATATTGAGAGAATATCTGTGTTACAAGCTACTTGAGCCAGTAACACCCTATTTTTTTCATACCCGTCTGGCCAACATCACACTCACTGATCAAAGTGGTAAGCAGGCAAAATCACATTCGATCATTGGTTTTCTTATCGAAGATGATGATCTGATTGCCCACCGATTTAATGGACAGGTGTTAGATCAAATCATTCTTCCAAGACAGTTGAATGACACCACAGCCATTGTTCATTACTTCTTTGAATACATGATCGCCAACACCGATTGGTCTACCACATCGCAACATAATACTAAGGTCATTCAATTGCCACCCAACAAGAAAGTGCCTCTCTCCTATGATTTTGATATGGCTGGATTAGTCAACGCCCCTTATGCTACCATTAATGAATCTCTGAATATAAAAAGTGTTAAAGAGAGATTATACCGCGGATATTGCCGTGATGAATCCGTTACAGAATACGTGAGAGAAAAATATATTCAGCTAGAGTCCGAAATCATGAATGTATTAAGTGATCATCAATCGTATTTTAGTGAAGGTGAATATATAGGCATGAAAAAATATATTGAAGAGTTTTTTACTATCCTTAGGGATGATAAAAAATTCAAAGATGCCATTCTGCTTACGTGCAGAATGAATTAACTATAACAAGAAAAAGGCATCGTTTCCGATGCCTCTCTATACTTTCAAAAAACAGTTTGTTAATTATTGAGGATCACTTCCTTGGTATCCAAAATCACTGCCGGCATATTCTTTTCTTTAAACATGCGGTTATAATTATTGATATCCTTCTGAATTAATTCATTCATCTGTTGCTTGTATTTTGTCCAATCGGCCTCTACATCACGGGCACGGTCTTGCGCGCCTTTTGTTAAACGTGGATCATGCGTGTCGGTAACTCCGCGAAGTTGTAGAAATTCTGAATTCAATTTATTCGGGAAGTTGATCACATCCTGGAAGTTAGTGGAACGCGGTTCGATCAGATTGCTCTCCCACTGGTCTATCTTTTTAATAAGGTCTTTACCCGTGTTGATCAATTCTTTTGAATCAGGCTGCTCTTTCAATGATTCATTCAGTGTTTCAATCTGCTTCTTCACCTGGCGCAGTTTGTTCACCGACTTATGTAACTCATCAAAACCATCACCCGCCTTCTTCAAAAATTCCTGTTGGGCAGCCCATTCAGCAACCGAGGCAGTCACTTTTGGATCAGAAATTATTTCAAGATCTGTTTCCGAAGTTTGCCCATTGGCCGTAATGCGCGCCTTATACTTTCCTGGCGCCACGCGATAGCCGCTGTGATCCCCCATTACAAATACACCCGATACACCTACCAAACCCTCTGTGCGGAAATCCCATGCAAAGCGATTGACACCAGCTTCTGCAGGAATAGTTTCCTTAGGTGCTGGTCCACCGGGCCAAGGTTTGAAATTTTCATCTTTCTTATTGGTGTAGGAGCGAATCACTTTGCCACTGCCATCTAAGATATCAAGCTTCATGGTAGCCGTGTCCGCTTTTTCTTTCAAATAATAATCGAGCAACACACCATTCATGGGATTGCGGCCCAAGCCAGGAATGTCACCAAAGTAGGCAGGTATCGTTACTGAGGATAACCGATAGGTTGGTTTAGGAGTATAAATTTTTACCGATGCATCAAAGCTTCCTTTCGATTGTTGTATCGCACCCAGGTCATCCAGAATCCAGAACGCGCGACCGGCAGTAGCTGCAACCAGATCATTGTCTTTAATGATCAGATCGGTAACCGGTACGATCGGCAAATTCAATTGCATTCTGCTGATTGTGGCTCCTCCATTAAATGAAATGTAGAAACCTCTTTCCGCTCCTATGTATAAAAGATCTTTTACTTTTTTGTCTTCACGGATTACCTTGATGAAATCATCGGCTTCAATTCCGTTTCCAATCTTCGTCCAGGTTTTTCCATAGTCAACAGACTTATACGTGTAGTTCGAAAAATCATTGAACTTGTAACGTGACATGGAAATGTACACGGTAGCTTTTTCATGTTGAGAAACTTCTATCGAGTGAACCATTCCCTCCGGCATTCCTGCTGGCGTTACGTTTTGCCAGTTCTTGCCTCCGTCTTTGGTGAGGTGAACAAGACCACAATCACTGCCTGTATAAATTACACCTGCTTCGTGGGGTGATTCAATCACATAATAAATCGTGTTATAGTTTTCTCCTCCTGCACCTTCGTTAGTGATCGGTCCTCCACTGGTATTTTGTTTTGTAGTGTCGTTGCGTGTAAGGTCAGGACTTACCACATCCCAGCTAAAGCCACCATTGGTAGTCTTGAACAACACGTTACCTGCATGATACATTACTTTAGCATCGTGAGGAGAATTGATCAACGGTGCATTCCAGTTGAAGCGGTATTTCATCTCTCTTGGTTTGAACCCAAGATTCGTGGCCGGATATTCCTGAATATCTTTTGCCTCTCCGGTGCGAGTATCCTTTACATCGATGATTCCCTGGTAACATCCGCCATACAATAATTCAGGATTGCTTGGATCATTGAATGCAACCCAGGCACTTTCGCAACCCGGGCCATCAAACCAGTCTTTATCCGTAATACCATAACTTCCATTTCTACTTGGTATGGCTACCGATGAATTATCCTGCTGACCACCATACACCCAATATGGAAAACGGTTGTCAACATTCACACGATAAAATTGAGCAGTAGCCTGGTTGTTCAGTGGCGACCATGATCGGCCTGTATTATTAGTGATCTCACCACCACCATCATCCGCCAAAGCAAGATTTGAATTATTTTTTGGATTGATCCATAAGTCGTGCGTGTCACCATGACCTACGCGAATCGCGGTGAAGGTCTTTCCTCCATCAATCGAGCGGGTCATAGGTGCATTCAATACATACACCACATCTGCATTTACAGGATCAGCAAATACCTCCATATAATACCATGAGCGTGCCGTGATCAAATGATCGCTGGTCAAGTGATTCCATTTCTTTCCTCCATCGTCTGAGCGATATAAACCTGCTTTTGTTTTTTCTGCTTCAATGATCGCGTAGACACGGTTTGGGTTAGCCCGTGAAACACTCACGCCAATCTTTCCCATTTCCTTTGGAAGTCCGTCAACAATTTTATTCCAGGTTTCACCCGAGTCCGTTGATTTCCAAATCGAACAGCCGGGACCACCGCTCTCCACTTTCCATGGATAGCGTCTGTGCTGCCAGGTGGCTGCATATAAAATGCGTGGATTAGTAACATCCATACTCAATGAAGACACCCCTGTGTTCTCATCTACATATAATGTCTTCTTCCACGTAGCACCACCATCGGTTGATTTATAAACACCGCGATCCGCACTGGGGCCATGCAGTGCACCCTGTGCTGCAACATAAACAACATCTGAATTATTTGGGTTAATGGCGATATCAGAAATATGTCTTGTTTTTTCGAGACCGATGTTCTTCCATGTTTTTCCCGCATCGGTTGATTTATAAATTCCATCTCCGTAGGAAGTCATTACACCGCGCACGGCATGCTCTCCGCTTCCCACATAAATGACATTAGGATCAGCATCACTCACGGCAATCTCACCGATAGAGCCTACTTTAAAAAAACCATCGGAGATGTTTTTCCAGGTGATACCACCATCATCGGTTTTACCAATACCGCCACCGGTGTAACCCACATAATAAACACTCGCGTTTGTTGGGTCGCCTGCAATGGCGTTGGCACGACCTCCACGGAAGGGGCCAATGTTACGCCACTTAACACCTTTGTAAAGGGAAGCATCAAAAGTAGACTTCGGTGCTGGTTCAGTCTTGGTTTTTGATTTTTGTGCACTGACTTGCGTAGCCGCCATGACGGACGCAGCCAGAAGAAAATAGAATAGTTTGTTCATAGGGAAAGGTTAAGTTTCTGTAGCCTATTTACTCAAAACTTGTAAAAGAAACTATGATAATTATGCCGGAGGCGTCTATCGTGTTTTTAAGTCCTTCATCGCTTTAGTAAAAGCGGTTTTGATGGAGTGGCCATTCTTGTGATGCTGGTTTTTTACAACCCATTTTCCGTTTATAATGGTGCCCGCTACCCGGCTGGAATCAGATGTGTACAATAGTGTGGCCAATCGATTTGTTTCAGAAGTTTCTGCCAGCAAATGAGATTGAGAATTGAAAATGATAGCATCAAATGGTTTGCCCAACTCGAAATGATGATCCTGCCGGATGCCCATTGCTCTTCTGCCCGATGTCACCTCTTCATTAACCATATACGAAGCCGCATCACCTTCAAACGTATTGCGCTGATTAGTCACCAGACGTTGCCGATAATCAATCATGCGAAACTCCTCCAATGGATTTAGACCAATATGACTGTCGGTACCAATGCACCATTTGCCGCCCAACTTTACATATTCTTTCATTCGAAAAATTCCATCTCCTAAATTCCCTTCGGTGGACGGGCATAGCACTACGTTGGCCCCTGATTTTGCGAGTAGTTTAAGTTCGTTGTCATCTAAATGAGTAGAGTGAACTAAATGAAATCGCTCACCCACCGGCAAATTATCAAAGAGCCATTGCATGGGGCGCTTGCCAGCAAACGCCAGGCAATCTGTAACCTCCCTCTTTTGTTCCGATACGTGAAGATGAAACGGTAATTCCTTCGGGCCGTGTTGATAGGTTGTCTTTACATCTTCCAGATCAACGGCACGCAATGAGTGCACGCTAAAACCTAACGAAGCGTTGTCACTATTTTTAACGGCTGATTTCGAAGCTTCTAAAAGTTTGAAATACTCGTCAACCGTTTTAGAAATAAATCTTCTTTGCCGTGGTTGCGGATCAACACCAAAGCCACCCTTCTGATAGAAGACGGGGATCAAAGTAATTTTTATTCCTGCTGTTTGTGCTGCAGCCACCATCCGCTCGCCCATTTCACTGAGATTGCTATAGGGCCTTCCATCTTTGTCGTGATGGAGGTAATGAAACTCGGCAACATGTGTATAACCAACACGAACCATCTCGGCATATAACATCGCAGCAATAGCTTGCGCCTGATCCGGATCTACTGAAAGCGCACATTGATACATTGCTTCGCGCCATGTCCAGAAATCGTCAGCGGTTCCAGCTGGATGATTTTCAGCCAGGCCTGCCATGGCATATTGGAAGGCATGTGAGTGCGCATTTTGAAAACCTGGCAATGCAAAACCTTGAACGACTTCAATAGCAGTACCGTCTGCCGGGGCTGAGTTGTTTAGGTATTTAATGATGCCATTTTCATCTACCCCTAAATAGGCGGAAGAAAGCCAACCCTCTTTTTGAAGGAGAGACGAGAAGAGGTAATATTTCAGATCGGATTTCAAGGTGAGGGATTACGCTAACTGCTCAATCAACTTTTCAAACACCCGCTTCAACAGCGCTCGCATTTTATCCGAGCGTGCTTTATCATATTTCCTTTCGGCATCATCCATGTAATTCACCTTGCTCATTTCAAGTTGAAGCGCATGTTGATTCGCGGACGGCTTTCCGTAATGACGGGTGATATAGCCCCCTTTGAATGGATGATTATGACCTACAGAATAAGATTCATGATCAAGTATGCTCAGAGTCGTTTCAATTAAGCCGGGTGACGCTGATGTACCATCGGCATCGCCCAGAATCAAATCCGGAAATTTATCCTTATAAATGGTGGGCACAGATTGACGAATGGAGTGACAATCCCACAGCAATACTTTACCAAATTTCTTTTTTGTTTCGGTTAATAAATTTTCTAGCTGCTGATGATAGGGTTTGTAATACAACTCTACCCTGCGATTCACTTCGGGAAGTTCCACTTCGGCCCGCTCATCTTTATAAATGGGTTCTCCAAGAAAGTTAGTTGCAGGGCAAAGTCCCGTAATGATTCGTCCATCCGTATAAAGAGGTTTACTGTGCGGATCACGATTTAAATCAATTATCCAACGGCTATAGTTAGCCGATATCATGGTGATTCCCATCGATGGAGCAAAATCATAAAGCTTGTCGACAAACCAATCCGTATCATCGGGAGCTTTTCGTAATGATGGTTTATATTGATCCTTCAATTCATCTGGAAATGCAAAGCCGCGATGAGGAACACTCACAATGATCGGAACTCTTGGCTCCTTGGCCTCCCAAACTTTGTATACCATAGCTACCGGGTTGTGCTGTTTTTTAACTTCACCATTTCCTGCTGCAAGACTTCATTCACTTTTTGAAGTTCATTTCTTTGGTGCTCCGCAAGTATTTGCATCTGCTCACAGCGTTGTTCACATTGTTTGGCATTCTCCGCATATTGATTTGCCAGCAAAGCATTCTTCTTTGCTACACCCTGTTGAATAAATGCATATACAAATGCAATGAGAGCGATACTTGATAACGTACCGAAAATAATTGCTGTTATTCTGGCTCTTTTAACTTCTCTGCTAACCATGGGTTAGTTCTTTAATGCCTTTAATTGCTCCTCGCAAATGGTACGTTCCACAACAGCCTCCTGCTGAGCGATCTCAGCCATCTTCTGAAATTCTCTGGCTTGCGTTTCTAATTCCTTCTTTTCAGAAGCACACGTTGCCTGAGCGCTGTCCAGCATACTCTTCTGCTTATAAACATATACCAAAGAGCCCATTGAAATAATTAGTAAAACTCCAATTACTATATTCTTCATACTGCCTACGATTTAGATTTCCTCTTGCGCTTACTCTTTTTGGTTTCTGTAGGAGTCGCCATCTTTTCATTGGCAGCCTTTAGGGCTGTGTTAGATTTTGATAATTCGTCTTGCAAGCGAGTAATTTCCGACTCATAAGCAACCGCTTCAAGGTTATGGAGAGAATTCTTTAATTTTTTAATACGCTGGAATGATTCATTAATACGCTGTTGTGAAATCTGTCCATTTAAAACCATCTGCCTGATAATGGCATGAACCTTATCAACCGTGCGCGCCTCACTTCCTTGTATGTTGTTCGAAAAGCACATGATGTCTACGCCCGCATTAATTGCCAATCGAATGGTTTCTTCCAGGCCAAAGTTTTTTGAAATCGCCTGCATCTGCATGTCATCCGAAAATACCACACCTTGATAGCCTAGCTTCTTGCGCAGAATGCCATCCAGAATATCCTTTGAAAGTGTTCCAGGCAAACCATTCTTGTCGAGATTTTTATTTACAATATGAGAAGTCATGACACCATCGGCATAGCCTCCGTCAATCAATCGTTTAAATGGCTCTAATTCCCGATCACTCCATGTATTGGTTACATCGGCAACGCCAAAGTGTGTGTCATCTTTTGAACTTCCGTGGCCGGGAAAATGCTTCAGTGATGTGATCACGCCAAATTTTCTGTGCTGTTCAATCACTTCTTTGGCCATCATGACCACCGTGTCTACATTATTAGAGTAAGCTCGTTCTGGTTTTGCAATCACGGTATTCTCCTTATTGATTGCTAAATCAACCGTGGGTGCAAAATTTACATTGAAGCCTAATCCGGCCAACGTGGCAGCCGTTGCTTCCGCATAAAAACGCACTGAATCCAATGAACCATATTTACCAATTGATGCGGCCGTGATAGAACGTGTGAATCCGTACTTCTCTTTCAGCCGGTTTACTTTACCGCCTTCCTGATCAATGCAAATCAGCAACGGCATCGGAGCCGCATGCTGATACGTCCAGGTCATTTTCTTTACGCTGGCAAAAGCATTGGGGCGATTCGGAATATTTTTCTCAAAGAAGATAATAGCTCCCACTTTACCTTGTCTTATTTCTTTCAACACCAATGTATCAAGCTCTGACTTGGGCATACCAATCAAGATCATCTGCCCGATTTTAAAATCCAGCGAATCAACCCGCTGACTAAAACCATGCAAGGAGATAAAAAACAAAACACTAATCAATCCTGCTCTTCTCATCTTTTACTATTGAATTAAAAACGTTCGTGAATGTAATAAAGAATTTTTTCCATGCGCTTGCGCAACTCACTGGTAGGCACAAGGTAATTATTATTCATCATGCTGAATATTAACACGCGGCCTTTTCGCGTTAGCACATAGCCGCTGAGTGCGTGAGTGTTGCTAAGCGTGCCCGTCTTGCCATATACATACGGTTCATTGGCTTTATATGAATTTTTAATAGTGCCGCTTTTGCCACCGGTGGCCAGTAGCGGAAACAATCGTTGCCGCGGAACTTCTTGATAAATTTTTTCCCACAGCTTAACAATCGAGCGCGGTGTAAATAAATTATATCGCGATAACCCAGAGCCATCTACCCATTGGGGTTCATCGGGCATATCTGCAAGAAAATTTTTCTTCGCGTAAGCAATGGCGATCTCAGGCCTTAGCGTATCGCTTACCATGGCCGCGCATTGCAACAGTAATTGCTCAGCAATAAAATTATCACTGTCATGCATCATCACGCGCAATAAACTATCGATGGGCACCGATCGTACTATTTTTGATTCGGGGGGCAGAGGCATATTAATCAACTCTACTTTCCTTTTCAGCGTGTCACTTAACAGATCCGCAACCAAATCATCACTGTATCGAAATGGAATAGACCATGAAGTTCTTCTCTTCTTGCCGGGATAATAGATAAGCTGATTGGAGTTTATGTCGCGCAAAATATTTTCATCACCACGGGGCTCCGAAGCGGCTGCGAAGTGCAACTGAAAATAGGATGGCTTAAAAGAAAATCTATCCGCGTCTTTTTTAATGTTGACCAGGTTTCCATAGACCGGCAACGGAGATCGCTCTGCAGAATAGTAATAGGGATAATCGTCCCATGCCCAGCCGGGGCCCATGGATTCTGTTTGAAAATTAGAGGTAGAGAAAAAAAGCTTTTCGGGCGCTGTGGATAGAAAATCAAAAAGTCTTCGGTTGTCAAAAACATTGGCGTATAAAAATGAGGCATCACCCGCTCCCCAAAAAATTAATGAGTCGCCTTTTTGTATATACTTAATAGATACAGCCGAATCGCCCAGTAATTTTAGTGAGGTATAAAAAGTAAAAATCTTCGTGTTCGATGCCGGGGTAAAATATCGGTCAGACTGATGCTCAATCAGATTTTTCTTCGAAACAGGGTCGTACAACAAAAACCCGGTGTGCTCCTTTAATTCCCTCTCGAGGCGGATTACCTCTTTGGTAATGTATCGCTTAGGTGAGCACCCGAATCCTGCCAAAAAAAGAATACAACAATAAACTATTATCCTCATTTGCCCGAAAGATACCGCTCTTTCAGAACATTGCAGTGATGTGTTTCATGGCCGGCAATGATGAAGCCTAAAACGATTACCGATAGCTCGTTTTTATTGGCGGTTCCCTTTCGGATTAACATTTCGGGAGTAAAAGTTTCAAATAAATCGATGGTAGCCGAGCGGAGGTGCGCCATCTCAGCGGCAATTTTCTGCATACTGCGGCCTGATGCATTCGCCTGTGTTGCATAGTCATTTTCTTCAAACCCTGCCAGGTCGGTTTTGTCATTGCGCGCAAATCGTAATGCCCGATAGGTGAAAATCCGCTCGGCATCAATTATATGACAAAGCAATTCACGAATGGTCCATTTTCCATCTGCATATCTGAAGTCGACCTTTTCTTCAGGTATAGAATGAACCAATTCCAGACAACGATGACCCGAAACACGAAGCGCTTGCAGCAAATCGGTTTCTTCAATTTGCTTTACATAATTCTTATAAAAAGACGGAACGGTTTCAAGATTTAATATCATAACACAATTGAGTTAAAATTCAGTGAACAGAGCATCGGGTAATGTTTCATCTACCTTCACATTAGACGGACCCGCCTTATCTGAACGGTCACATGAAAGCAGGATATTTCCATACTTCTGATAGTTATCCCACGGCCGTATAAAGTTAGCGGTGTCTTGGGCAGCGTTGGAGTAGTATGCCCAATTGCGCAAAAGCTTGTCTTTGATATCCACATACAACTTGTATTTATTTTGTGGCGTTACACCAACTTCTTTGAAGGTTAGTACCAGCGTATTGAAGGTATTTCCTTGCAGCGTGTCTTCGCCCATGTACTTAAGTGTCACACCAGAATCTTTCAATTTAAATGGCATCACCAACCAATACGAGTCGTTGATCCACATGCTCTTCGCTTTATCCACCAGTTTTTTCAAGCTATCGGGTTCGGTGATTTCAGTGCCCTTTATTTTCACGCGGCCTTCACCGGTATTAACATTAACAAGGTAAGTTGTGCTATCGCTTTTGCTATCAATGCGTACACGGCCGTTGTGTTTATCCCAAACCAAATCTCTGCGGCCAAAAACTGTCCACGAGATGAAACGGGTTTTGTCCCAGTTTTCACGTCCGCCCATGGCGTGCATAATGCTATCGGCAAGTTGAATGGCTGCCGGGTCAGAGCCCGTAAGATCAAAGCCTTCCATGGCAGGATTTTGCTCAGCAAGTGATTTTACTTCGGGCTTTGTGGTGCAGGCCCAGACAAAAAAGAGGGCAAGAAATATGGCTATTATAGTTTTCATGATATGGGTTTTCAGGTTTGTGAAATTAATGATTTTATTAATACAAGCTGTAACCCTGCCCTTCTATTCCTCAGGAGTGAACATGCGCTGAACGGAATACTTATTTTGAACAATCTTTTGCATGGTGTTTTTCGCCACTATTTCTATCGGGAAAACCAATAATGCAATGCATACTTGAATAAAGAAGTCCATGACCGGAGAACTTTTGATACTGATGAGCGAATTAATCGTGGTCTGAATAAACTGAATGAGCATGATCACGGTAAGTATGGTTAGTATCTGACTAAGATACCGGTAGCGGGAGTTGCTTTTTGCCAACTGGATGGATAATGATACCAGAAAACTAAACACCACAAACTCCAGGGCATAAAACCACCATCGTTTCCAGTAAGGAGGCAACACCTGAAACCCAACTTCCGCTACGGCTGATTCAGTTCCCAGTGCATTCCTGGACTGCACCGCCAGATGATATGCCCCTGCGGGCAAATAGGAAAACGGAATAACATTGTTCGATGCAGACCATGAAGACCAATGCTTATTGAGTTCCTTAACCATGAAACGGTACTGTGTGGCATGCGTTCCTACATAATCCGGCCGGATAAATTTGAACGTGAAAGCACCATCCGATTGATCAATTTCAACTTCGCTCGCTAACTCCACTTCACTACCCCGCACTTCCCGTAGAAATAAGGGATATAGACCTTCACTGGAATCTGCTTGTTCATTATTGAATTTATATAGCTCGTTTTTATTCGTGATAGCCCAAAGGCTGTTGCTCTTGCTGTCTGGTGATAAAAACCGGAGGCCTGGAAAAATTCCCAGCCATTCAAGTTTCATCGACTGGAGTTTCCGGTTCATCGTGCGCCATTTCGTTCCGTCATTAAACCAGAAATTACCTGCCGAAGCAAAATATCTGTGGCCACCCGAAAGCGAATCATACTTTACAAATTCAGAGCCGTTGAAATGTTTAAACTGCCCGGATGAAACCACGTATACCTCGCTTCCAAGTGCCAGCCCCAGTGTTTCATCCTCAGTAGGGTTTTGAATTGGATACTTAATTATATCTATGATTTGATTTTCTACAGCTTCCACTTTGTAAATAAATGAGCTGCCACATAACCATACATTCTCCAGATTATCTTCAAAAACATAACTGAAATGATTTTTCAATGTATCGAGTAAATGGGTTTCCTGCCATCCTTCTTTACTGGGGATAAATGTTTTTACCTCGTTGTTTAATGTACTCACGAGCACCTGGTTCAGGGCAGAAGACATATACACGTTGCGCACAGCTTCGTTTATTATTGATCTTCCCTTTTGTTCACCCACCTCAAACACGCCACTTGCCCCACAGGCAAATAAAGTTCCATCAATCTCCAGAAGTTGATTTACTTTTCCTTCAATTGAATTTATTTTCTTGTATTCGAAAGAGACGGCTTCAGTGTCTGGTAGCGTAGAATCATCTTCGGGTATTTTCTTACCGGAAAGTTTTGATCTATTACGGTTTCTTGCTGCCGGATTTAGAATCCGATCTTTTTGTACGAGCGCAAATAGACCGAGGGTAGTGCCTACGTAAATTTTATCCTGAAAAGGCTGAATGCAAAGAAGATTTCCTTGCAAGCCCGGATAATGATGGAAAGAACGAAATGGCAGATTGATTGCTATCCGGGTGAATCCATATTCATGCGACACCCATACTCCCTCATTCCTGTCCTTCATCAAACTGAATACTTCATTGTCGGGCAAGCCACTTTCATAACCCACGATCGCTTCAGTGGCACCCGTCACAACATTAACAAATATTACTCCTGCGCGCAGTGTGCCCAATGCCAGCACATCTTCAGATGCCCACACTCCGTCTGTCAGCATATTGAGTGAGAGGAAATCAGATTGCAACGGCACTTCCTTCAGTTCACGCTCTTTCAAAATGAAAATCCGATTGTCCTTAGTGCCTATTAAAAAACTTTCCTGTGAAGGGGATGAAATTGAAAAAATCAAGTTGCTAAAGGCAAAATCGAAAGGGACAAGGGTATTATTTTCTACTTTAAACAATCCGTTGTTTTCCGTGCGCACCACTACCTCGTCACCCAGAGTGAACACTCCCAGAAAATTTCCTGTAGACGAACTCATCATGATAGTTGACGTCACAGTCTGTGAAACGAGGGAGTAAACAACTAATTGATTTTCACTACAAAAATAGGTTATGCTATCACGGTAAGCACTTGAAAAAACACCGGAGGTCTCTGCAAACATTTGATACGTCCGGGGGCTTTGAATTTTTTCAGTCAACATGCCTGCACCGGTCAATCCGCCAATAAGTACTTCTGTGTCGTGTGCAACCAATGTGTAAACAGCTCCTGGCACAGAAAGGACGTTCCAGTTTAATCCATCAAACTCCAGCACGCCCGCTTTACTGGCAAAATAAATTTCACCATGACTATCCTGAACCATATCATGACTCCGAAAGTCAATATGCTCATCCGTAGGTGAGTAGTGCGAAAGAAAATAATTACCTGTTTGTGCTTTTAGGTCGGACCAGATTATTACCAACAGACTAAGAAGAAAAAATCTGCTACCCATTAATAAATCAAATTTAGAAGAATAAGCAGGAATAAAAAAGGTGAGTTATACCCACTCGAAAAGATCCAATAAAATGACTGGTTAGCGCGCTACAAAAATAAAGTCACTACCCGGTGCATTGTCGCCAAACTCACCAAAGCGAGGTTGTATTTTCAGTTTTTCTACATACGTAAAAATCTCTGGCAATGTGAGAATGCCATCGCGACCACCGCGTGAACGCAATGCATCGATAAAGCTCTTGGCAAATGGAGAGTGTTTTCCCGGAATACCATCAGATACATATTGTTTACCTCCGGAGGTCAGAAATTTACGAGTCTTATAGGTCAGCTTGCGTGTAATAAACTCGCTCTGATTTTGCTCTTTGTAAACCTCCTCATCGGCACCACGTGACGAGGCAAGTGCCTGATCAAAGGTTCCTCCGAAACATACATCCATGGCAAGGAAGACGTGCTCACACGGGATGTTATTAACAATTGAGCGGAGGCGGTTGTGTGAGAGATAGGATGTTTTAGCTTCATCATTTAATAATGACTCGCGCGTAACGACAAAACCTTCACCGAAGGTTTGATCATAGGTGCCATGGCCTGCAAAGAAAATGAAGAGTTGATCCAGGGGTTGATATTTTTTCTCGCCAAACTCCCTGATTTTTTTGAGGATCTCTGACTGCGAAGCATTTTCAACGATATCCACTTTAAATCCATAGGTCTTGCGAAGTTCGTCTGCAATTGTACGAGAGTCAAAAATCGGGTTTACCAACCCAGACCAATTTTCATATTTGTCAGTAGCAAAAACCAGTGCATAATCCGTCCGGTTTAGTTTTGTTGCATCGGCCAAAGACGTGCTGCCCACAGTAATTTTCTTATAACTGAAGGTCTTCACTCCATCCATATTCTCAGCCACAATCTCAACGATATTTTCACCATCCATGAGGTTGAGATTTTTTTCAATAACCGTGTGAAGTTGCTCAGCCACTTCGGGTTTTATCGCCTGAGATCCTCGCGTGGCTGACTCAGCAGACTCCTTCAAGGAGATAACGATCGCCTTCAATGGCGTAGAAGAGCTAACATCAACTTTAATGTTAAATCTATTTTCCTGTGCAAAGGTCGTTTCTGCAATAGGTGTAATCCAATTAATAACCGGCACGGTTGTATTAACCAGCTTTTTGGGGTCACTAAAATCAACCTCGAACTCATTCGTACGTGTGGTGACCGTCTGCGCACTTGCACCAAAAGCAGTCAGAACAAAACAGGCGCTCAGCAACGAGTTAATGTTTTTTTTCATGATTATTTGTTTACGATTACTTTATTTGTGTATGCTTCACTCTTGTTATTACCATTAACCAAAAGACGATAGGTATACAATCCATTTGACGAATTAGTCTGTTCTACATCCCAGGTGGTTGAATGATAACCGGACTGCAATTCCTTATCCACCAGCGTTGTCACTTTCTTTCCCATCATATCATACACCTCAAGGCGCACCAGGTAGTTATCCGAACCTGAAACGGTAAAGGGAATGTTGATTAATTTATTGGATGGGTTAGGAAATGCATTGCCAAGGAAGACTCCATCTGGTTTAAGTTTTGATTTCAAATCCTGACCAAAATAAATTTTAAAGGTTAACGATTTAGATGGATCAAGTAAGTACTGACTTTCGGTACGCATATCGATAATGACTTGCCTGGAAACATCGAGTAAATACAATTCATTTGCATTATTACCAAATGATGTGTTGTCCCATTTCAACTCAGCATCTAAGGTGATTTCCGTGTCTACCTGAAATACCCACTCAAATTCACTTTGTGTTGGTACCACATCGCGTGCAAAGTTTTTCATGAAGTGCTCGGGGTGTGCAAACTTTATTTCTTGCTTCTCAAGCAGTGAGGGGGGCGCAAAGTCATCCAAGTCATCATAAGAAAGAGATGCCGTTTTACTCATACCAATACCACCAAAGTTAAATGCTTGATCACCTTGAGATAGCGTTAGTGAAACAATCCAGTCATCATTACCCAAGTCTGTGCCAATGGTATTAGATGATTTTCTTCCTCCTGTTGTCGTTTTGAGTTTAACAGGAACACTTATGTTATCCGCGTCCGAGAATACAAATCCTCCTTCAAACTCATTTAAAATATCACCCGAAGTGTAGGTGCCTCCGGAATAAACTTTTAAATCTCCTACACCGGTGATCCCTGTTTTTATTTCGCTCCAACTGATGGGAACATTGTAAGGGTTACCAATTAAATTAAATCCTTTCTTAAGGGTAAGAACAAACGGATTACTTTGAGAATAATTGGGGGATGTTCCCGTTCCAAATTTTACATTCTCCGCATTTTTAGAAATAATAAAATAACCTTCACCTCGCGCAACATTTTGAAATCCTTCTATCCATGATTGTGGCGTGTGAAGATATTTCAGAAGGCGCCACTCCTTTGGATCTGGGGCTCCAAGCTCATCAAAAATTATTCCTACCTGGTAGGTATCCAGGTCATAAGGCATCGATATGATCTTATAGCCTGTTGCTGATGCACTTGGTGCAATGGAAATCGCCTTAATACTTTCTGAAAAAGTCAAACGCGTCAAATGAAACGAAGCTCCAACTGGATTTCTTGTTGTGTTTGGTTTGGCATCTTTTGCTTCAAAGTAGTATTCCATTCCCATATCATCAAAATAAGCCTCAGCTAAAGGAAAATCATATTTTGAAGTAGAGGCATTAAATGTGCCGGGTAGCGACTTAAAGTTCACTTCTGTAATCTTCCTGTAAAACATGGTTACAGTCGAAACGGCCTTATTGTCAGCGGCAATCACTTCCAGTTTCTGGCCACCTCCAAAATTCTTTTCCAAAGTTGCCGGAGGTGTAAAGGTTATGGTTGGAGGTGTTACGTCCGGCTGTTCTTCAGTGGTAAATGTCCACTCTGTTGGTGCAACGGCTAGTGATGCGTTTTGGTAGGCATCAATAAATGCCCCCGCATCAAGGCTTACAAAATACTGGGTGAGATATTCAACATTGGCAGCCAGTGTAAAGGTTGCTTTATTGTTAGCATCAATAACTGCGGCAGTAACGGCAATGGTCTGTAAAGGCGTTGCCGATGATGAGCCTTTGCGGATCACCAGATTTTTAGCCGCAACCGCGGTGGCGGGTTCTGATAATGTTATCTCCAATTTATTTCCAACAACTACATTGGTAGAATTGTGTGCAGGATTAAATGTAAAGGTTGGTGGTGTCAGATCTTCAACAATCGTGATCACCTTGTTCAGTTGGGTAACGTTGATAATGATTTGAGTTGCCCCAGAAGGCCACTTGATTTCGATTTGCGAAATAGCCGTGGCAGTACCTAATCCAAAATGTTGGATCAAACTATTCTGACTACCATAACCGGTGCGACTTGATATTTCTCTGATTTGAGTCCGTGCTGGTGTTGTAGTCACCACTTTAATTCGAGCTCCAATGGCCGCCCGGTTGGAGGTCGTTCCTTGCAGTCTTATTTCAATCCAGTTTTTTGATGAAGAGGGGGTGCTGTTATTCTTATACAAAAAATTCGGCAAATCAATCAAAGTTGTATTTCCCTTTGCAGGATAAATATCCAGGAATCCATCTCCATCAAAATCTGCCATGGCTCCACCGATTTCAAATGTGGAAGGGTTCGTAAACAATTCCTGTGATGCGGACTTGGTAAATGTACCTGCCCCATTATTGATAAAAATAGCATTGGCGGTAGCGTTTATCACCAGCAAATCAAGGTCACCATCATTGTCAATATCGCCAAAGCTACTACCAAAAGTAGGAGTACCGTTTTCTGCCACCGGACTGGTGGTCAGGCTGGTAAAAACACCATTACCATCATTGCGGTAAAGGCGATCATTAAATATAGGATTTACGTTAGCTACGGATATTCCAACATACAAATCAAGATCACCATCATTATCTATGTCGCCCCAGCTTATCGTTCTTGCATTATTAAACAGATCGGTATCGAAAATAGTCCCTGTCAGTTTGTTAAAGGTACCGTCTCCATTGTTCTTATATAATCGATGTGCCGATGCCGGACTTGTATTATTAATAACATAGATGTCCTGATCACCATCATTATCATAATCCGCCCATGCGCTTAATCGGGCATTTAGGACATCGGTTGCCAAAGAGCCGTTTGTTTGGGTAGTGAATGCACTGCCAGTGGTATTTTTTAACAAAAAGCCCGGGTTGGTGGCAACAGACGAACCACCATCATTTCCAACATAAACATCTACCAATCCATCTTTATCATAATCTGCCGCAGCGGAGCCTCTAAATGAATTTGAATAGAGTGCCGTTGATGACAATGCTGTTCTTGTAAAATTCCAGTTGCCGTTATTGATGAGCAATAAATCTGCAACATTAACACCACTGCGGGTGATGTACATATCCAGCTTCCCATCGTTATTAAAATCAACAACATTTATGCCTCTGCTAATTGCATCGTTGTCATTATCCAAAATAGAAAGTGATCTTCGGTTAAATTGTCCACCACCGATATTTTCATAAAACACGGGAGGAACATTAAGCCCGGCATTGTTGACAAACGAGGGTGATGCAATATCTTCATCTCCATCTCCATCCAAGTCAGCCCACGATGCTCCTTGTTGGTTTTCAAAATTAAGATTCAAACTATTTTCCATTGGTTTGAATAAATGACTTGCGGTTAATGTAATTGTTTGTTCCGCAGAATATGCTGACGACCCGGTAGCATTTAGAGCCTTGATCCGGTAGAAATATTGCGTTCCTGTGAGCAGACTTTTATCAACATAAGAAGTCTTGGGGTAATCAACGGTAATGTCCGTATATGGCCCACCAGAAACCGTAGCGCGTTGAATAACATATTTGGTTTCAAAACCTGGTTGATTCCAGTTGAGCAACACCTCGGTGCTCGAGAATGTATACAATGTAAATGAAGGGGTGGCAGGTATCGGATCTGTTGGATTCAGCACATAAGTTGTGGTGGCCTGAAAATCATCGTAAGAAGAAAATGTTCTCCATTTTATTACGATCGTTTTGGTGATCGGGTTCCAGGTGCCATTGACGTTATTGATGTCATCATTTGATGAATACATGTATGCCTGACCACAGGACTCTCCCAAGGTCATAGCTTCGTCACCATGGATTGAAGGATCAATAATACCCAACACGTAACGCGAAACTGTGAGTAAATTCGTACTGTTTGAGGTTGCCCTTATTAATATCGAATTATTCGTGTAGGGGCCTGAACCAAAAGGAGTATATCCGGGTGCAGCCACTGTGGTAGCTGTCCAACTTCGGTTATCAGGGATGGTCGTATTACATTGATTGATTGTGGTCACTGAAATTTCATTGCTGTAGGCGGAACCTCCCGCACCATTTTTTGCGTAAACCCTTATAAAATACGTGGTAGTAGGCTTGGCACTAACAGAACCATACCCCTGATTTGTGGTGTAGCCTACATTAGTCCCAAATCTGGATACTGTTCTATACGTTGAATATGATGAATTACCTCCTTCAGAGACTTCGATGACATAATTATCCTCGTTGTCTGAATTATCATTCCAAATAAATTCGATGGCGTTATACGCGTTCGTAATCATCTGTAAATTGGTTGGCGCAGCCGGCAGAACAATCTCGTTTACACTTTTATGAACTACTGAATTATTTACCGCTGCATACGCATACACATCGGTTTGACCTACCAACCTGAATACCACATCCATGAGGGTGCCAAATGAATCCAAAAGTGGATTACTCGTCCAGGTTGCTCCACCATCCACTGATAAAAAAGAAGTTGCCACACTATTCCCTTGGGTGAGCAAAACATTTGAATTGTAAGCCCAAAGTTTAAATGCAGCGTTGGTAGAGCTGATCGGTTGTGGTGTCCAATTGGTTCCGCCATCCACTGACTTTGCGATGGCAGTACCATTACCGGCAAGAGCAATTAATGTGTTGTTTACAAAAACCAAATCTCTAACACTCGAAACTCCACTCAGCACGGTCGCAGTAGTAGCACCCGAGTTGACTTTATAAATGGAGCCGGAAGCTAGGAAATAGGAATTGTTGCTGGCGTCTACTTGCATTTTAATCGGTGAAGGTAAGCCTGAGATAGCTGTACTGGTCCAGGTTACTCCCGCATCAACCGATTTTAATAAATTACTTCCCGAGAAAGAAAAAAGACTGGTACCGTTCACTACTACCTGAGTTAAAAACTGATTTGCATTTTGCAGTGTCCAGTTATTACCATTATCCGTGGAGCGGATAGCGCCAGATCCATACCCTAAAATTGAGTTATCCGATAGTGTGACGAATCCTGTTAAAGATCGGTTTGTATTTCCTGCTATGTTCAAATCCCAGGTTTGGCCGTCATCCAATGAAACTAGATAACCGAGATTAGACCATGCTGCAAACAATCTTCCGTTGGATGTCAGGTGAAGGTCTGAATAATTAAAACCTTTCAAGCCAGCGCTTGAAGCCGTCCACACAGAACCACTATTTGTTGATTTATAAATTCCGAGACTAATCACACCCATGTAAAACTCGGTGCTGCTCATAGGAAAGAATGAAGTAATGTCCATTCCAGCATACGGATAAGCCACGCCCGCATTCCATGTCGAACCATTATATGTGAAGAGTTTGCTTATACTATTATTGGTAAGATATACTGCTGATCCGCTTGCGAAAATATTACCGTAATAAATTGTTTCCGTTAATGTTCCTTTGATGCTCGTCCAGGCCGTTGCTCCACTTGCTAATCGATAGGGCGCAACATCGGTAAGAACATAGAGGTTATTCGAATTATCAATAGCGATTTTATAAGTTTGACTAACACTTAAGGTAGGGAAACCAGTATAGGATCCACTACTCATAGGCGACCAGTTCGTTCCATTGTTAGTAGTTATATATAGTGCTGATTGCCCTTGAACAGCAACGATAATGTGGCCCAAAGAATTTACTTCCATGTCGCTAATAAAGCTTGCGCTAAACGTAGTAGCGTTAAATGTCTGGCCGCCATCGGAAGATCGCAATATCTGGCTGCCGCTCGAATGGGAAATGAAGATATTGCCATTGACCGGAGAAACCTTGATAACACTTCCAAAAGAGTTGGTAACGGTGGTGGTTTGCGTCCATGTCACTCCTCCATCGGTAGAGGAATAGACCCTTGAAAGGGAGTTGCAGTATAATTTCCCCGATCCATCCTGAGTTAATCCTCGCACAGCGATGTCAGTACTAACGATACCACTAGAACTTCTGGTCCAGGTAGCTCCACTATCCGTGGATCGGAAAATGCCCCCATTGTTAATGGTAACTAATGCACCCGTTGCCGTATGGTTAATGATCTCGTATTGTGCTCCTCCGTAAACACCATTGAGTGCTTTCCAAAACTGTGCGTTCGTCTGAGAAATACTAAGCAGAAATATAATGATGGATAAAAGAAGCTTCATAGGTTAACAATATCAGGTCAGACAATTAATTCGAAGGGAAACCGGGCAAAGGTAAAGTGAGATCTACCGGGTCGTTACTACCACCACCTCCTCCACCACCCAATGTGGCAGCGGCTCCACCAATGGCAAAAACGGGCAGCAATTTCAGCAACAAAGGCACCTTTGGCTTTACCTTGAAGTAATCGGTGTAAATAACATCATCATTGTTTCTTGAATCGGTAATCTTAAGACGATAATCCTTTCCTGGTTTTGCCTTGGAAGGTATGTATAAGGTATGACTGCCGTTGTTTGGCATGTTCATATCGCCTGCTACACGCTGGCCTCCTTTAAACAATTCAATATTGATCGGATTATTATTCCCTGGCTTCCAACCTAAGTTATTATTGCTGCCTCGCTTATATGATTTGCTGGTATTAAAATTCTTAAGCTTCACGAATGGGATGTATACTTTCCCTTTTATCTCCAGTGAGATTTTCCCCTTATACAAACCATACTCTTCCATGATGCTCCATTCAATCTTGCGGTCGGTGCCGGGTTTTACCTCGGGGCCAACGTTTCCTTTCACCTTGGTTAATGGAGCTATAAAATTGTCCTTGCTGGCATATAAATCAAGCTTGTATTCATTATTTGGATTGCTATCCTCCAGATCATAATGCACAATTATTTTTTCTCCTGCCAGCTCAACTTTTGTAATGGATACGGTTTGAGCTTCTGCCAAAAAAAAGGCAGAAACGCATAATGTGAGTAGAAATCCTTTCATAGTTAACGGTTTTGTAGATAAATGTAGTGAATATCCCACAACGGCAATACATCGAAGCCTAGGCTTTTAGGTAACCAGTGTTTCCCTAACCCTGAACGAATTTTGCTTAACTGATCCGACTCCAGTTAACGGCCGACTTCTTCATCGAGTCCACCTGTTGACGGATTGTTGTGTTTTCAGGTTTTTCCAGTGTAGGATCTTCTTCCAGAATGGCCAGTGCTTCTTCGCGTGCGATTTTTAATAAATCCCCGTCTTTGCCCAAATCAGCAATCAATAAGTCGAGAGCGCCACTTTGTTGCGTGCCCATCAAATCGCCAGGGCCACGAAGTTTCAAATCGGTTTCAGAAATTTCAAACCCGTTGTTGGTTTTCACCATCGTTTCGATCCTTATCTTAGAATCTGAACTCAGCTTGTTGCCTGTCAGTAAAATGCAATAGGACTGTTCTGACCCACGGCCCACTCTCCCTCTTAATTGATGTAATTGAGACAATCCAAAACGCTCGGCACTTTCAATCACCATCACCGAAGCATTGGGCACATCCACGCCTACTTCAATTACGGTTGTGGCCACCATGATCTTGGTTTCGCCTCTTGCAAAGCGCGCCATTTCAAAATCTTTTGCCTCCGGTTTCATTTGCCCATGCAAAATACTGATGGCTAGATCCGGAAACGCACGGCTGATGCTTTCATAGCCATCCATAAGGTGCTTGAGATCTAATTTCTCTGACTCTTCAATGAGTGGATAAACCTGATATACTTGCCGACCGGCATCGATTTGGGTTTTCAAAAAACCATTTACCTGCAAGCGATGTGAGTCATAGCGGTGCGTGGTTCTGATGGGCTTGCGTCCTTTGGGCAATTCATCGATCACCGAAATTTCAAGATCGCCATAAAGCGTCATCGCCAACGTGCGCGGGATGGGCGTGGCTGTCATCACCAACACATGCGGATAGAAGTCTACATTTTTCTGCCAGAGTTTCGATCGCTGTGCCACTCCAAAACGATGTTGCTCATCAATGATGGCTAAGCCTAGTCTATTAAACTTCACACCTTCTTCCAATAAGGCATGCGTTCCCACTAAAATTTTGAGTGAGCCACTTTCTAATCCTTCATGAATGGGTTTACGTTGACTTTTCTTTACTGAGCCTGTAAGCAATGAGATGGATATGCCCATCAGGTCAGCAAACTTTTTTAGATTTTTAAAATGCTGCTGCGCCAATATTTCCGTTGGCGCCATCAGCGCAGCTTGTGCGCCACTGCCCACCACCAGCAACATGCAGATAAATCCCACAATGGTTTTTCCACTACCCACATCGCCTTGCAACAAGCGGTTCATCTGCTTGCCGCTTTTCATGTCGGCATAGATCTCACGTATCACGCGCTTCTGTGCTTCCGTCAGTGCAAAGGGCAAATGATCTTTATAAAATTGGGTAAGGATAGCAGTATCACTAAACACAATGCCTCTGAATTTTTCCTGCCGCACCAGCTTCATCTTGATGAGGCGAAGCTGGATATAAAAAAGCTCTTCAAACTTTAAGCGATGGCGCGCAGCCGCGAGCTGTTCATGACTTTGTGGAATGTGAATAGCTAACAATGCCTCTTTTTTACTTATTAGTTTTTGCTTCTGTAACAATGCTGCTGACAGTGTTTCACGAATGTGGTTTTGCGCAGTTTGTAATATTTCCTGCTGAAGCCTGGCGATGAATTTACTATCGATGAAGCGGGCCTTCAACTTCTCCGTTACCGGATATACCGGTTGAAGAAATCCCCCCTTTTCATTCTTAGCGGTGAGTGGTTCAATTTCCGGATGTGCAATGGAAAGCGTTTTTCCGTATCGATTCGGTTTTCCAAATACGACATACTCCACATTGGGTTGGATTTTTTTTGTGACGAAAGAAATTCCCTGAAACCACACTAACTCAAGTTCTCCCGTGCCATCGGTGAAATGCCCGACTAATCTTTTTTTAAATCCTCCTCCGATAAATTCAAAATCAGTAATCTTTCCCTTCACCTGCACGTGAGGCATCAATTCGTTGACTTCGCTCACTTTATAAAATTGTGTGCGGTCCTCATGGCGAAATGGATAATATTGTATGAGATCGCCAAACGTAAACAACTTCAACTCCTTTTGAAGCAATGCGGCACGCTGCGGACCAACGCCTTTAAGAAATTCAAGTGAGGTGTCGAAGAAGCTTGCCATTCACCTTAATTGCAAATCACTTATTCTTCCACTGTAATGTATTGATAAAATGAAGTGTCTCTTTCTTCATGAAGTCAATAGCTGGCGCAAGTGAATCATTTTGTACTCGTGTGTTAAAGTAAAGTGCACCTCTTAAAAAATTTCGTGACGAGTCGGTCATCGTGAATTGGAACTGACTCGGCACCTCACCGGCAATCTCAGCGATTACAGCAGTCTTGCCGCTTGGCGTAACCACCACCAACTCATCAATGCCTGAAGCTTTTATCTGTTGCTTGGAGGTAAGATTATACGAATCATCCAGCAACTCTTTTAAAAACTCATCGCGGTTATTCAATTTCTTATACGTGATATGAATATTAGCTTTCAATTCAGGATAATAAATCTCCACCCAGTGCTTTTCACTATACCACGAAGAATCGCGTAGCAAGCGTGCGTGCTGTGAATACTCAAACTGATAAGGCAATGAATCGGGTGACAGCCTGTATTCTTGCTTTGGTAACTCTAAGCGATTATATCCCCTGGGCTTGGGCTGATAGTCGCGTGTGCAGGAAACGAAGAAAAAAGTGACCAGAAAAAAACCTGCGCTCCAATTTCTGAATGCAGATGAGAAGCGCAGGTTTTGAAGAGATTTATAAATCATCAGAAGGGAAGATCGTCAGTAGAGTTGCCAGGCACTTCATTATTGCCAGTATTCGATGGGGCCGAAGGATGATCCATAGGGCCGGTATTACCTCCACCTGTATTGGTTGTTCTTCGTGTGCTCAGCATCGTCATGTTATCTCCAACGATTTCTGTTGTATAACGTGTCACTCCCTCTTTTTCCCAACTGCGAGTGCGAAGTTTTCCTTCAATATAGATCATATCTCCTTTGTGAAGATACTTAGCGGCTGTATCGGCCAGCCCGCGCCACAATACAATATTGTGCCATTCGGTGATGTCCTTCTTTTCGCCAGTGGTTTTGTCTTTGTATGATTCAGTTGTTGCAATGGTAAAGTTTGCTACGGTAGCTCCACTTTCAAGATTTCTTACTTCCGGGTCCTTGCCCAGATTTCCTACTAAGATTACTTTGTTTACGCCCGACATATATTTGGTTGTTTGATTACAAGTTGAGACCCTGCTTAGGGTTATGACAAAATTATTAAAATTCCGCTGCTTACTCTAAATAGTTGCTTTCATGCAGGAAGCGCGTCAGCAATATCGGTTTGGGGAGATTTGCAACCTGCTTTTTTGAATAGAATGCCAATTGATTCTTTTTCATGAACTTCTCCAGCAATTGGTCAGCAGGCACCTTGATCCATACAAATCGTGTCATCAAATGTTGGTGCGACAGTACGTGCTTATACATTTCGCTTACCTGTGCGGGATCAACTGTTTTTAATTCATGATGCTCTAACAGAAGTTTTTCAGGATTTAGCAGGCGGGGTTTTTCGATAAGGAAAAAATCATAAAGACCCTGCCAGATGTCGCCCGGCTGTCGCTTTCGCATAAGCAGGCGACATCGATGCTCGATAATTATATAAGTAAAGTATCGCTTTCTAATTGCCTGCTTTTTCGACTTCACCGGCAGCATTTCTTGTTGCTCCTTTTGATAGGCCACACATGTTCTGATAAAAATGCATGAATCGCATTTCGGATTTTGCGGTGTGCAGTGCAAGGCGCCAAACTCCATCATAGCCTGATTAAACAAATCTGGTTGTTGTTTGTCGATCAATTCATTTGCCTTGTCAAAGAAATACGCCTTGCCCTCATTGCTTGAAATATCCAGGTCGATACCAAAGACCCGTGCCAGAAAGCGATACACATTTCCATCTACTACAGCCACCGGTTCGCGAAATGCTATGGAAGCAATGGCTGCTGCCGTGTACGTTCCGATGCCCGGCAGTTTTTTTAGTTCTTCAAAGGTCTGGGGAAAAATCCCTCCAAACTCATCGTTCACTTTTTTCGCGCAAGCATGGAGGTTTCGCGCGCGCGAATAATAGCCAAGCCCCTGCCATAACCGCAGCACCCGATCTTCTTTTGCGTTGGCCAGGGAATTAATGTCCGGAAAATGCTCTACAAACTTTTGATAGTACGGCAACCCCTGCACAATGCGGGTCTGTTGCAGGATTATTTCTGAAAGCCAGATTTTGTAAGGATCGCGGGTATGCCGCCACGGCAGGTCGCGCTTGTTCTCTTCATACCAGGAAATAATTTTTTTTGAAAAAATAGTTTTGTTCACGGTTTTGGCCTGCAAAGGGTGCGAATGTCTGAAAAACACAACAATTCACCCCACGTTCTGTTAGTTTTGTCCAATAATAATAACCCATGTGGGTGATTATCAACAAATTCATTTTGCGTTTGAGCAAACTGCGTTTAAATTTGCCCTCCCGAATTTTTAGAATAATACACAAGAATATATAAACGATACAACCGTGACCAAAGCAGACGTAATCAATCAAATCGCAGAAAAAACAGGAATCGATAAGGCAGATGTTTCTGCTTCCGTTGAAGCATTCTTCAACATCGTAAAGTCAAATATGGCTGGTGGCCATAACATCTACGTTCGCGGATTCGGTAGCTTTATTAATAAGAAGAGAAAGAAAAAAATTGCCCGCAATATCTCTCGCAACACGGCCATTGTTATTGAAGAACACTACATTCCAAGCTTTAAGCCCGCCAAGATTTTTATTAATAAGATCAAGAACAGCGATAAAGTAAAGCAGTTGGCTGAAAAGTAATTTCGTTGATCGTTGTTAGTTGTTGGTTGTTCGTTACGAACAACTCATAACGAACAACCAACAACCATTCTATCATGTTAAAAACCCGGATCATTTTAGTACTTGTAGTAGCCGCTTTAGTTTGGCTCATCTTCCTGTTGCCTAAATCGGTGGTGGAGAATGAAAGTCAGTTAAAAGAGGATGCTCCGGCCCAAGCTACCTCCACAGCGGGTCATAGTGAGATCCCGGCCAACCTATCTGAGTCTATAAAGAACATTCGATCGCAATACGGCCTGGGGGCCACAAATGAAAAAAATGCTATCTTTGCCGACTCTTTGCGAAATCTGTACACGCAAGCGGGTCAGTTTGACAGCGCAGCCTGGTATGCCGAGCAAGCAGCAACGTTCTTTAACACAACTGAAAGTTTTTTAAAAGCTGGTAACAGTTATTACGAAGCCTACACCTTTGCCATGGGCCCTGAAAAACAGGAGCAGATGGCAGAGAAAACACGCACCTGGCTTGGGAAAGTATTAGCCTCAGAACCAAAAAATCTGGAGGTGAAAACGAAGATGGCAATGACCTACCTGAGTGCAAAGGCTCCCATGCAGGGAATTACCATGATGCGTGAAGTGCTGGCAGAAGATCCAAAGAATGAATTAGCACTCTTTAATATGGGTATGCTGTCCATTCAATCAGGACAATATGATCGTGCTATCGGGCACCTTGATAAGTTATTGGTCGTTAACCCAAACCATATTCAAGGTAATCTCTTGCTAGGCGTTGCTTATATGAACACCGGCAATAAAGAGAAGGCTCGCCAGCAATTTGAAAAAGTGAAACAACTAGATAAAGATCCAGCCGTGCAAGCCGCAGCTGATTCGTATCTGAAAGATTTAAAATAAATTATTTTTTAACCGTTCCGATCTATCGGGGCAAAACCAAAACGAATTATGCCAAGTGGTAAGAAGAGAAAAAAACACAAAATGGCTACTCACAAGCGTAAGAAGCGCTTGAGAAAGAACAGACATAAGAAGAAATAATTAAAACATCAACCCCAACCATCTTCTGCGAAAGCAAGCATGGTTTGGTGGTTTAAATTTTTAAGTTTTGAGTAATGAACTAATTATTAGTGCTACTCAGGACGGATGTCGCATAGCCCTTCTTAAAGACAAGCAACTTGTAGAATTCCATGAAGATCAGGAAGGAAGTAAGTTTGTAGTGGGTGATATTTACCTGGGCACCGTAAAAAAGGTGGTTCAGGGGCTGAACGCAGCTTTCATTGATATTGGATACGAAAAGGATGCTTTCCTTCATTATCTGGATCTTGGACCTAAATTCAGTTCATTACAAAAATTCACAAAGCTTGTTCGCACTAAGAAGGTCACCGGAGGGAAACTGGATAAATTCCAGCTCGAGAAAGAAATAGACAAGCATGGCAAAATAGCCACGCAACTTTCCCGAAACCTATTATTACCGGTGCAGGTGGTGAAAGAACCTATTTCCACCAAAGGCCCGCGACTTTCGTGTGAGTTATCCATAGCCGGACGCTATCTGGTATTGGTACCCTTTTCATCAGGGGTAAATGTTTCCAAGCGCATTTCCAGCAGTGAAGAACGGAAGCGTCTTCAGCGACTGATCCAATCTATCAAACCCGAAAACTTTGGGGTCATTATCCGCACAGTAGCAGAAGGAAAAGAAGTTGCTGAATTGGATAAAGACCTGCGCAATCTGGTGAAAACCTGGGATGAGGGAGTTGCCCGAATGGTAGACGGGAACCCACGCGATAAGATCATTGGCGAGTTGAGCAAAACCTCCTCTGTATTAAGAGATGTCTTGAATGAGTCGTTTGACAATGTTCATGTTGACGACAAAAAGATTTTCGAAGAGGTAAAGGCATACATCCACACAATAGCCCCGGATAAAGACAAAATAGTCAAACTGTACACCGGTAAGGCAAAAATCTTTGAACATTATGGCATCGAGAAGCAGATTAAGTCTGCTTTTGGTCAAACGGTAAGTCTGCGGGGTGGTGGTTACCTGATCATTGAGCATACCGAAGCACTGCACGTAATTGACGTGAACAGCGGCAATAAATCCAACCGTGAAGAAAACCAGGAGACCACGGCCCTTTCTGTAAATATTGAAGCAGCCAAAGAAGTTGCCCGGCAGTTGCGTCTGCGCGATATGGGCGGCATCATTGTGGTCGACTTCATTGATATGCGCAGTGCCGACAATAAGCGTGTTGTCTTCAATACCATGAAGGAAGAGATGGAGCTGGATCGTGCAAAAAACACCGTGCTGCCGCTTTCGAAGTTTGGTTTGATGCAAATCACCCGTGAGCGCGTGCGCCCGCAGATGAACATCGCCACCAAAGAGGTTTGTCCTACGTGTAACGGCACCGGAAAAATCACGGCATCCATTCTGGTCTCTGACCAGATTGAAATACACCTGGAACACTTACTGGTGAAGCAAAATGAAAAAGGGTTGGTGATGGCACTGCATCCTTATCTGCATGCGTATTTCACCTCAGGTCTTATTTCACCACGGATGCGCTGGTTCTTTAAGTACAAACGATGGGTCACTTTAGTTAAAGACTCCTCCATGGCAATCACCGAATTCAAGTTCTTGACTAAAGACGGTGAGGAGATTGAGATCTTGCAACAAAGTACATCTGCTCTGGCGGATGTTGAGATTCTGGCTTAATGGTTATTAAAATTTGAAGTTATAAGTTATCGAGGGGAATATTGTGCCGAAAATTGAAAGCTTATACGCATTGGCCTTTTTCAGATACAAGGCATAATTGTCATTTTTTGTTTTGAAGAATATCGAATAAGCATTTTGTCGCGCGTAGAGATTATAAATAGAAAACACCCAACTGCTTTTCCATTTTCTTGTTGTTGAGGGTTTTTCATCCACGGTCATCGATACATCCAGGCGATGGTAGTCAGGAATCTTTTCTGTGTTTCTTCCAACATAATTGGGAATGTACGCGCCTCGAACAAGGTATTTATCTTCGGGATAGGTCACTGGTCTTCCCGTGCTATACGTAAAATTGGCTGAGTAATTGATTCTGGGTTTTGCCCGGTAGCTCACTACCAGATTCAACGTATGGGGTTTATTAAAATTGGCCGGGTACCAATCACCATTGTTAATTTTCTCTTCAGGATAATCACCATCAATTTTCAAATACGTTTGCGAATACGTATAGCTGGTCCAGCCCGTTAGTTTTCCTTTATTCTTCCTGATATGGAACTCCATTCCATAGGCCTTTCCTTTTCCCTGAAGTATGGCCGTTTCCGGAATGGGATTTAAGAGCAGGTTAACACCATCTTTATAATCAGTCGCATGATGAATATCCTTATAGTATACTTCGAAAGAGGTTTCGTAGAAATTATTCTTTAGATTCAAAAAGTATCCTGCCGAGAGTTGGTCTGCCATCTGCGGTTTAATATACGGTGTAGAAAGTTGCCAGCGATCGGTAGGCAAGGCAGCCGTGGTATTGGAAATTTGCTGTATGTACTGATACATCCGGTTATACCCGATCTTAATAGAACTGTTTCTATTAAGACTATACTTCGCTGAAAGGCGGGGTTCAAAGCCCGAATAGCGTTTCACTACCTCGCCCTGATTATAAAACGTGGAGTCGATGATGGTTTCCTCATTGCGGGGACTATCAGGTTGATAGGTGTAGACATAGTGCTCACCCCGACTTGAGTAGGAAGAGTACCGCAGTCCATAGACAACAGAAAATTTCTCATTCCCCTTCCATTCATGATTAAAAAAGACAGCCGACTCAATGCCCTGATCAGGCGAGATTTTCAAATAGTTGACATTGGACGCATTGGAAGTGGGTGTAAGTGTGCCCGGTTCAATGCGATAATATATTCCTGTTATGCCAACATTAAATTCATTTTTTGCATTTGGGAAGAAATCCGCTTCAGCTTTTATGTTTTGATAGTTGATCGATGAAGTGAGCTGATAGGCCGTCAGAGAATCAGGGTTTGACATATTGGAGTGATACCGGCTTTGCACTGCGGTCATCCGGAAATTCACCTTTTCATTCACTTGTTTATTCCATATCAGCGTGGCATTGTTGGTCTGCCAGTTAAACAAGGATGATGATGCATTAATTTCTAATGATGAAAGAGAATCCCCTGATAACTTGAAATTATCATTAGACCGATATCCGGAGAATGTTATTCTGTTTTTGTCATTGATGCGGTATTCAACCTTGGTGGTTAAATCATAAAAATTGGCTTTCGTGTTTTCTACATTGGGATTGTTGGATAGTTTGAAAAGATAATCCGGATAAGACACGCGCCCGGCCAGGTAGAAAGAGATTTTATCAGAAATAATAGGGCCTTCAATCAGTAGTCGGTTTGCGATCATTCCGATGCCGCCCTCCAATTGCCATTTCTCAGCATTGGGTGCTTTTAGTTTGGTGTCCAGTATAGAAGAAATTCTACCTCCAAACCGGGATGGAATGCCTCCTTTATAAAACGTGAAGTGATCGACTACATCGGCATTAAAGATGGATAGGAAGCCCATTAAGTGTGACGTGTTGAACAAGGGGGCCTCGTCCATTAAAATCAAATTTTGATCGGCATTTCCACCGCGCACGTTAATTCCCGATGTTCCCTCACCAACCGAAGTTACTCCTGGTAATAGCAGAATGCTTTTCAGGATATCGCGTTCGCCCATGAAAGAAGGCATCTTCTTGATCGTTCCAATTCCGATCTTGTTAATACCAATATCGGTGCTGTTATAATTGTGATCAGGTGCATCGGATACGATTAGCACTTCTTCCAGCACATTGTCCACCTCTTCAAGCAGGACGTTAACTTGTTTGTTGCGGTCGATGGAGGCTTTTACTTCTTTGGTTTTATATCCCACATAGCTAACCACCAGCGTGTGAACACCAGGTGGCACAATCAACTTATAATTACCGTGTGAGTCTGTACTTACGCCCACATCGGTTCCTTTGATCAGGATATTCGCACCGGCCAGCGGTTTCTTGTTATTGCTATCCTTCACGCTTCCCTGAATAGTAAGATTTTGAGCTTGAATGTAAAAGCAAGGAATAATAAGCAAGGTGATATTTACAACATCTTTTAGTCCCATCCAGCTGGCTTCGATGTGGTACGATATGGACTCTCAGGGCAACGCCTGCAAGCTACATTTAGCTTTTGATAAATAACATTCATACCAAAAGGAATTTTCCCGACCTTGCTACGATCAAAAAAAAGAGATTTACTTTTTATCGATGATGCTCCAAAGAATCCAAGTGCTTGATCATCTTCACTAGTTTTACTATAAATATTACCCTTTATTGTAATTGGTGGTTTATCAAAAATACCACCAGAGTTATTAATTTGTTGCGATACTGTCTTCCAAAATGTGTATGCGTTTTCAGTTAAAGACTGCTGAGCTATTGTCAAAAAATAAGGATCCTTGGAATCATATGGAATTTTCGCTATTGGTACTCTAACTATTTTGTTTCCATTAATAAATTTATCCGACATTTGATTAATGCAGCCATTACAACGATCTATTGACCAGCATGTTTCACAACAATCAATAGTATAGGTCACCCCAGTTCTGCTATCTGGAATTAATTGACAGTAAGGTATGAATTCATAATGAGTCCAATTCCAAGAATAATAATCACGTGTTGCTACTGGGTCCAGTACATCTAAATATAGAGTAAACTCTCCTCTTAAAAAGCCAGTAGTAAACTCCTCATACTCTCCGTATAAACTATCTATTTCAGGCACCGGTTTTAATTCTTCAGGGAGCGATTCATAGGATTGGCCATCAGTCAATTTAATGTTCAATTTATACGTTTTACCCACATCCCCTTTAATGCTACTAGGTGTTTCATATATACCAGCTTTGCTATGGGTGAGTTGAATGATATTGCCTTCATTATCCTCGATCACGACATTAGCATCAGTAATATACCTTCCAAAACTAGATTCAGAATTATTGTATGGGGTACTATACGATAAAACTACCTTATGTGGCCCTTCAGCATCAGTAATCAAACCATCAACTACAAGTTTTGGTTTATCTTCAATAATATCTGGATCATAAGAGGAAATACATGCTGTCAATAATACCAAAGTGAAATGAACTAATAATCGTCTCATAATTGATTAAGTTCATTTTTAATTTCTTTAAGATCATTTTCGTAGATACTTTTCGAACCCAAGCACTCACCGTTTTTAATTTTTAAAAGTAATGGCTTCCCTAATCCACTTTCATATTTATATATTTCTTTATTATAATCATCAAAACAATTATACTTACCACGCAACTCTTCAATTAATATATCCCATTCTTGATGATAGTTATTCCCTACAAAAACTATTATCAAATTATTGGTTTGAACGCTTTGAAGCATTAGCAAATTTGAATAAATGCAGTTTTCACAGCTTTCAAGAGGTATAAAATATAGTGCTTTTGTTTTATCAAATTTTGCTAAATCAACATTAAAGGTATTAGCAAAATATAAATTCATACTGTCGAAGTATTCACAGCCTTCCTTTGTTCCACAAAAGAGAAGAGACTGCATCATTATCAAAATGATAGAATTTACTGCGGCTTTTTTCATTTTTTGTAATTGAAATGAAATACTTTATATCGAACAGTATCCTTTAAATTTGTGTTGCTTTGCAATAATATACCATTTGGCATAGACGTTGCTCCGTGAATCGAATACTCTCCATTGTAAAACATTTGTTCACCAATTAACTCCATTCCCTTATTAAATATTAAAAGAATGGTTTGTCGTTGTGCACCTGAATTTAGTTTTCCATCATCTGTTTTAAGGGCTTGCGGTAAATGAATTGCTCTCGTGAAGAGTTCAACATCGCTATGATATAATAGTGGTTCGTAAAAACTACATGTAATTCTAAAATTCCAAATCTCCTGCCTATCATTAACTAAATTACTAGGCAACGGTTTTGATAATTCAATTTCTTTTTCACTAGTAGCCGGTAACTTCGTCATCAAATTTCCACTGGTTAGATCATACACATAAATAAAGTGGTCCATTGGGTAATTAACGAATGCTTTGTCATCAAGTATCAAATTATAAGGTAAGGAGAGATCGGGAGGATAGAAATCATCATCCTTTTCTTTCATAATTCCTTCCAGCTTACCATATTTCTTTACCCATTTATTCTTCTCCAAATTATATACTCCCTGAAATGAGATGCTGTCATTTGTTCCTAAAGACGCAAGAAATCCAACCGGTGATATTGTACAATAAAAATTTAACCCAGTTTTATCTACATAACCAATATGATGAGGAAGAAACGAAGGAAAAACAAAATCATGATTCGATGATGTTTCAAATCTACTAATAACGCTTCCTGTGCTATCTATTAGAATAATTTTAGCTGTATTTGAGGTTTGAAAAAAAATGCTGTCCCTTGAGTGAACATAAAATGTTGAAATCCCCTCATTCAATATCTCCTTATCTGTTAGCTCTATTTTCTTATCAATCTTACCCTTTTCAATATCTATTAATATTAAATAATTCTTTGGTTTAGCACGAACCATTGCATAAAGGTGCCTTCCATTGAAAATATAAGGCCTTAAAAAGGGACTTGAATCATCATGAGATCCTTGATAAAGGATATTAACATTTTTGAAAAATGTTAACTCCACGGAATCCTTCTTTATGACTTTTGGTGCCTTTAACAAATTCTTTAACTCCGACTTTTCACTATGACAGGATGTTATCAAAAGGGTAATTACTGTATATTTTAAAAATAAATTCATAAAAACATGCCGTAAATACAAAAGCGACCTTATAAGCCGCTTTGTAAAATCTAATAATACTTAAATTTCTAATAATAATACACCATCCCAATACAACTGCACTGTTGGCCACCAAGAATACATTTTTCCCCTACAAGAACACGGTTTTCATAGTAAGGAACCAATTGCCCAGCATTCGGATCAAGATAACTAGGCGGCACACAATAAGAACTTGTCGAAATAGAAATGGCACAAATCCCTATTAACAAAAGCATCGATTTTAATAGTTTATTCTCCATAAAATTTATTGGATTTTTTTATTAAATTTGACATAATATTCAATAATAAAAAAGCCTTAATCATTTCTTTCATTATTATCTGTCATCCTGTCACTTATTCAGGATTGGAACATCCTTTGAAGTGCACAGCATATTCATTCTTAAACTCTGACAAAATTATGGCGACCGTAGCTGAAAAAGGATCCATTTCCATTCATACCGAGAACATCTTCCCGATCATTAAAAAATTCCTGTATTCCGATCACGAAATATTTCTTCGCGAATTGGTAAGCAATGCCGTAGATGCTACCCAGAAGCTGAAGAAGCTGGCGTCCATGGGTGAGTTTAATGGCGAGCTGGGTGATCTGAAAATCGAGGTGAGCTTTGATAAAAGTAAAAAGACCATCACGGTAAGTGATAAAGGTCTTGGCATGACAGCCGAGGAGATCAAAAAATATATCAACCAGATCGCTTTCTCTGGTGCTGCTGAGTTTGTAGAAAAGTTCAAAGACAAAGCAGACGCAAAAGATATTATCGGAAAATTCGGTCTTGGATTTTATTCCTCCTTCATGGTGGCCGATAACGTGGAGGTGGTTTCCAAATCTTACCAGGAAGGAACCGAAGCCGCCCGCTGGAAATGCGATGGCTCTACGGAGTTTGAATTATCGGAAGACACCAAAGAAACACGAGGCACCGATGTAATCCTTCACATCAATGCCGACTCGGAAGAATTCTTAGACGAGTTTCGTTTGAAAGGAATTCTTGAAAAATACTGTAAGTTCTTACCGGTAGAAATCAAATTCGGAACAAAAGAAGACAGCGTTGAAGATGGTGTTGACAAAGATGATAAGCCGAAGTATAAAACGGTAACTACCGATCGCATCATCAACAACACTTCGCCCATCTGGACAAAGGCGCCCCTTGAATTAAAAGACGAAGATTATTTAGCATTTTATAAACAACTGTATCCTTTCACAGAAGATCCGCTGTTCTGGATTCATTTGAATGTAGACTACCCTTTCAATCTTACCGGTGTTCTGTACTTCCCTAAGATCAAGAATGACTTTGAGATTCAGCGTAACAAAATTCAGTTGTATTCACGCCAGGTATTCATCACTGATGAGGTGAAGGATGTTGTTCCCGATTTCTTAATGCTGTTACACGGTGTGTTGGATTCACCGGATATTCCACTCAACGTATCGCGCAGTTATTTGCAGAGCGATGCCAGTGTGAAGAAGATCAGCTCGCACATCACCAAAAAAGTTGCTGACAAACTGGTGGACATGTTCATCAAAGACCGCAGTGAGTTCGAGAAGAAGTGGGACGACATCAGCGTATTCGTAAAATACGGCATCATCAGCGATGAGAAGTTTGCTGAAAAAGCAAAGGAGTTTACCCTATTGAAAAACACGGATGGCAAATATTTCACCTTGAAAGAATATGAAGATAAGGCGAAGGCAAACCAGACAGACAAAGACAAGAATGTTGTTTATCTCTACTCTTCTGATGTAAAGAAGCAACATTCCTTCATTGAAATTGCCAACAACCGGGCCTATGATGTGCTGGTTATGGATGGCGTTCTCGATAGTCATTTCATTAATCACCTTGAGCAGAAGTTAGAGAAAACCCAGATGAAGCGCGTTGACAGCGACACGATTGATAAGCTGATTGCTAAAGATGAAGCGGTGGCCAGTGTGCTGAGCAGGGAAGAGGAAGAATCCATAAAAGGCATTTTTGAAAAGGCCATCAATAACAAGAACATGATTCTCGCAGTGGAATCACTTTCACCCGATGATTTGCCTGTCACCATCACCATGAGTGAGTGGATGCGCAGAATGAAAGACATGGCACGCACCGGAGGTGGAGGTGGTGGCTTTAATTTCATGGGTGCTATGCCTGACAGCTACAACGTAGCCATCAACGGCAATCACACCTTGGTTCAAAAAATACTGAATGCAGAGACGGAAGAACAAAAGACCAAGCTGGCTAAGCAAGTCTATGACCTGGCATTGCTCTCTCAGAATATGCTTACCGGTGCTGATCTGACAAACTTCATTAAGAGAAGTGTTGAACTGGTAGGGTAATTATTTTATACCACGCAAAGGCGCCAAGAACGCAAAGGAATATATAGTTTTACCTTAGCGGGCTTTAGGCCTTTGCGTGCAAACCCCTAACAATTAAAATATTTTATCCCTACCTTCGTTTATCTAAATCATGATCAAACGAAGTCTTTTTTTTTCTTTCCTTATCATTTCTACTAGCGCATGGGCACAGCAAAAACCCAATGTGCAGGAAGGTCAGTTTACCTTTGATACCGACAAGCCCTTCACGCTGCTGGAACTTGATCAGAAAGAAGAACCCATTGTAACGAAAAAGAAGAAGCCAAAACGAAAAGTTTATTACGGCATCAAAACCAAAAAAGCGTTTACACGCAAAGGGTTTGGCGACAAGATGGTCATCGAACTTTTTTATGTGCTGAAAAAACCAGACGTGCCTACGGGCTTTGCGAGAGATGTTTACTGGTATGACTTCACCCGCAAAGAATTACGCAGAACGAGTAACGCTGCATTCGATACAAAAAAAGGCGTGCTGGCACATGGACCATATAAGAGAATGATGGGCGATGTGCTTCTTGAAGAGGGGATTTTCTTTAAAGGCACCAAGCATGGCCGGTGGATGCGCTACGATCGTCACAACCTGGTCGAAGACAAAGAAAAATATTATAAAGGCTGGCCGAAGGAATCATTAGTTACCTACTATGATCCCAACGAGCGCACCAAACTAAAAGAGATCACACCGATCGAGTATGGCGAAAAGGAGGGCTTCTACTATTTCTTCCATGAAAATGGACAAATTGCTGTGCAGGGTGAATATCACTGGGGTGAACGCGTGAACGATTGGATTGAAAATTATTCCAATGGAAAGCGAAAAAAAATTATCACCTATCCAAAAGAACCATTCGATAAAGAAGCCCGCCCTTATGTGCGCAAAGAATGGGATGAAAAGGGGAAAGAGATTTATTCGAGGTAGTACTGAAATAGCTTCCTCAATTACCGTCACTGATTCACAGATTTTCGAAAGCTAATTGAATCAGTAAATCTGCGGTTAAAATTCCGTAGGCTTCATCAATAAAACGCATCTTCAAAGTGTCGTAGATCAGGCACACCATTATGCATGCTGATGGCCACTACGTCATAGCGAACATTGCCGTTGTAGTCATTTTCATAGGTGTATTGCTCGGCACCGTATACAATATTTTTCGCTTTCTTGTAATCAACAAATTCTTCGGGATAACCAAAGGCATCGGAAGACCGCATTTTCACCTCCACAAAAACAAGCCACTTTTCTTTTCTAACAATCAAGTCAATCTCTGATGTTTTGTAGCGATAGTTGCGTTGCACAATTTCATAACCGAGGGATTTTAAAAACTCTGCAGCCATGTCTTCGGCATCCTTGCCTTTTTTCATTTTATCCGTCATGAGAATGTTCTACCTTTATACCTTGAATCTATTAATTAAGAAATGAAGAAACTAATCGAGGGCTTTACCTTACAATTGGCCAGCGCGTTGAAAATCGGGGAATCCGTAGATCTTGTGCGGCCGGGCAGTGACATTCGCAACATCTTAATCACGGGCATGGGTGGCTCCGGCATTGGCGCAAACCTGGTGGAATCATTAACCTTTGGCCGTGTACCCATTCCTATTACGGTGAGCAAAGGATACAACATCCCTCAATTTGTAAGTCCGCATACACTCTTCATTGCCTGCTCCTACAGTGGCAATACGGAGGAAACGCTCTCCACCATTCATAAAGCCATGCTGAAGCGCGCCCATATCATTTGCATCACCTCGGGTGGCAAGATGCTGGAGTTGGCAAAAGAATATAACCTGCTATGGATTCAGATTCCGGGAGGATCAAAAAGTTCGCGCGGCCACGTGGGTTATATGATGATCTCTCTTCTTTCAGCCCTCTATCACACCAACCTGATTGGTGCGGCCTTCATAAAAGAAACCGAAAATGCTATTGAGTATCTGGACCGTGGGGAAAAGGCTATTCAGTCTGAAGCTGAATTGATCGCTAAAAAACTGAAAGGAAAACTCCCCATCATCTATTGCGATGAACGCCTGAAGGCAATGGCCACTCGTTTTCAAAATCAATTAAATGAAAACGCCAAGCAACTGGCGCACATCAATACATTTCCGGAAATGAACCACAACGAAATTGCAGGATGGCAATTTCCGGAGGCGGTGCTGCAACACGCGCAGGTTATTTATCTGTACTCCGATCATGATCACGAGCGGGTAGAAAAGCGAATGGAAATCTGTCGCCCAATTTTTGAAAAGCGTTCTAATCCGATCATCGACATTGTGGCCGAAGGTGCCTCACTACTGGAGCAATATTATTACCTGATCCATCTTACTGATTGGATATCCTATTATCTCGCCAAAGAGAATGGCGTAGAGTCTGCACCAGTGGAAGCCATTGATCATCTTAAGGAGGAGTTATCCAAACTGAGGTGAACGGGATCCTGAACAAAAAAGCAAAATTCATCGATCTCGGCCTGATGAATTATCAGAAAGCCTGGGAGTATCAGACAAATTTGTTTCAATCCATCGTGGATGTTAAAACACAAAATCGCACTCTTCCGGAAACCGAACATCGGATAACAAACAACTACTTACTCTTCTGCGAGCATCCTCACGTATTCACCCTCGGCAAAAGCGGTAATGAAAAACATTTGCTGGTGAAGAAAGATGACCTTCATGCCATTGACGCTACCTACTACCACATTAACCGTGGTGGTGATATTACCTATCACGGCCCCGGGCAAATTGTAGTATATCCCATTATAGACCTTGAAAATTTCTTTACGGATATCCATCAATACATGCGATTGCTGGAGGAGTCGGTCATTCAAACGCTGGCGGAGTTCAATATTAAATCCGGCAGGATCAAAGGCCTCACCGGTGTATGGCTTGACTTTGAAAATGAAAAGACTACCAGGAAAATTTGTGCCCTGGGAGTAAAATCCAGTCGCTGGGTGACAATGCATGGGTTAGCTTTCAATGTAAATACGCTGCTTGAATACTTCAGTTATATTGTTCCCTGTGGAATTGACGATAAAGCCGTTACCTCAATGGAAAAAGAACTGAAGAACAAACAGGACTTTAACTACGTGAAATCCATTTTGAAGGAAAAGATTTCTACGCTCTTTAAAATGGAAATGGTAAATTAGTAATGTAATGCTCACTATTCCGTTGCACATGATTGCTAAATCCACCCTTCGTTTTTCTTTTTGTTTGCTGCTCGCGGTGATATCCCAACAGGCCGTAGCTCAAAAACAAAAAGGTGTGTGTTGGGTAGGCGGCCGCGAAGTAGTAACGGAAAAAGAACTCACTGCCCTGGTGAATAATAATATTAACTGGATCTCTCAGACGCCTTTTGCCTGGCAGCGCGATGCTGGCTCCTCATCCATTCGCATGAATACTATTTCTGATCGCATCTGGTGGGGAGAATCAGACGATGGAATTTCTAAAACAACAGAACTCGCTAAGAAACTCGGCATTAAAACAATTTTAAAACCACACCTCTGGGTGCGCGATGGCTGGCCGGGCGATATCACCATGAAAAGTGACACCGCGTGGCAAAGTTGGTTCAGGAATTATGAAAAGTTTATCCTTCACTACGCGCGCTTAGCACAAAAGAATAAGATTGAAATCTTTTGTATTGGCACCGAGTTGCAACAAACATCCAAACGTGAAAAAGAATGGCGTTCCATCATCATAAAAATCCGATCTGTCTATAGTGGTAAATTAATCTATGCCGCCAATTTTCATGAGGAGTATGAGCACATACGATTTTGGGATGCCCTCGATTACATTGGCGTGCAGGCGTATTTCCCGCTTGCAAAAAGTCAGCAAGCTCCCGTAAATGAATTGGTAAAAAACTGGAACGAGCCTCTTGCTTCTATTGAACGTGTCCACAAAAGATTTAACAAACCTGTTGTGTTCACTGAAATTGGCTATCGTAGCGATGCTGATGCCGCCATAGAACCCTGGCGGTGGCCTCAGGAAACTTCTGACATCATAATTTCCAATGAGGCCCAGTCAAATTGCTATCAGGCATTTTTCACAGCGGCCTGGAACAAAAGTTGGTTAGCGGGCGTGTATTTCTGGAAGTGGTATCCGCATGGGCCACGCAGAATGGCAACATTGGACTTTACACCACAAGGCAAACCGGCAGAAAAGGTGCTAGCGGAAAATTTTAAAAAGTAAATGAAGAAAGATATTGAGATGCCCGAAGTAAAAAATGTAACACTGGCCGTAGTGCGTGAAAAAAATATTCTCAACCAAGACGAGTGGCGAGTGTTTATCATCAACAAAAACACGTATCCTCTCGAAAACACGTTAGTCGCCAGCCAGGGATATGGTGAAAAGGAAAGTGAGCCGCAAAGAACTTCTACGCTGCGCCATTTTTTAGATACGGTTCCCGCTGAGGGTTTTGCTATGGTGGAGCCCATTGATCCCGGCTTATTTCATTTGAACAATGAATATTGGATTAGCTATTATGTAGGTACACAAATCTTTGATCGTAGGTTTGTATTCGTGCCTGATAGCATCTGCGAGGCAAATCTGACTTTTATAAAAGAATTGGCTATGGAGGGTATATTGCATTCATAGTTCGTTCAGATATCCCAGTTTAATCAATTCTTCTTCTTCAGTAATTTTATAGGTCTTCCCATTAGTTAACACGTAGAGAACATCAGCGATATCACGAATATGCCTATGCAAATGGTCGGTGATGATTATTCCTTTTCTATGTTTCTCTCTTTCAAATATTGTTTTCAGCTTTTCAATATGTATAGGCATCAATCCCGAAAAAGGTTCATCCAGAATACAGAAGGGCTGCTTAGAGTACAGAACCATTAGTGCCTCAAAAAGTCTTCGTTGTCCACCAGAGACTTCTGACGATTTTCTTTTAAGACAATCCTTAAGTTCAGGAAACTCATCAACAATCCTTCCATCATCCAACTCGTACAAGGCAAGTGCTTTTTTAAAAGAAATAAATGGTGGCAACAGATCACTTTGTGGTAAATAGCCAATCACTTGCTTCTTTAGATAATTTTCAATCAGTGGGTCTTTATTAAAGCGCACCGATTTATTTTCGGCATTCATGGTGCCAAAAACGACTTGCATCAGGCACGATTTACCTGAACCATTCCTTCCCAATAGTCCTACAATCTGTCCCGTTGTGCAGGCCATGTGCACGCTAGATAAGACCCGATGCAATCCAAACTCTAGATATAGGCTATCAAATTCCAGTGTATTCATAATAATACCACTAAAAATGAAACTAAAGCAAGGAAAAAATCCATGGTAATCATGCTTACATAAATGGACCCATTTGAAAATCCGAGGTTATTAAAAAAGAAAAAGTGAGACGAACGGAAGAAATGTATTCACAGCAAAAGCAATCCCGTGGTGATGCCTTTTGTCCAGATCGCCATAAGGAAAGCAAGAGAAGTTCCTGATAGCAAAAGAATGATGGATGAAATAATGGTTATAAATAATGAAGGAATGGCGATGAAGCGATAACAGGTTATAACTATTCTAATCCTTAGCATGGCCGTGATAAAACAACTATTGTACCATTTTTACCTTCACAATCTTATCTGTATTTTTATATATACTAACTCTTGCTCTATGAATGTAGAATTAAAAGATATCCTCTTCCTCGACATTGAAACGGTGGGTTGCGCTGACCAATACAATACGCTCAGCGAGCGATTAAAAACTCAATGGGCCAGAAAAGCTAACTTCTTCAAACGAGAAGAAGGACAAACCGATGAAGACCTTTTTCACGAACGAGCGGGCATCTATGCTGAGTTTGGAAAAATCGTAGTCATCGCTGTTGGCATTTACGCTGAGAATGAAAAAGGAGAACTCACCCTGAGAACAAAGTACTTTGCGGATCATGATGAAAGAAAATTGCTGAGCGACTTCCGAAACACGCTCGAAAAAATGGGGCCAGCGACCCGTCTGTGCGCTCACAACGGAAAAGAATTTGATTTCCCCTACATGTGCCGCAGGATGTTGGTGAACGATCTTCCGCTGCCCTCGGTTTTAAACATGACAGGTAAAAAGCCATGGGAAGTAGGCCATCTGGACACCATGGAAATGTGGAAGTTTGGTGACTATAAACATTACACTTCACTGGATTTATTGCTGGCAATTTTCAACATACAAAGCAGCAAAGGAGTAATGGATGGCTCGATGGTCAGCAAAGTGTATTACCAGGAAGGAGATCTCAAAAAAATTGCTGAATACTGTGTTGGTGATGTGGTGGCCATTGCACAACTTTATTTGAAAATGAGAGGACAAGTGATCCTTAAATCTGAGAATATTATTTCTGCGTAAATATTAAACCACAGAGACACGGAGAAAAGCACAGAGATGGAAGATAATGAGATCACTGAGAAAATTATCGGTTGTGCTATTAAGGTACATAAGGCCTTAGGCCCGGGACTTTTGGAGTCGGCCTATCAATCTTGTCTGTATTATGAATTGGTTAAATCAGGGTTATCTGTTGAAAAAGAGAAGCCACTTCCATTAGTTTATGAAGAAGTAAAGCTAGATTGCGGCTATAGAATGGATTTAGTAATCGAAAAGAGAATCGTTGTTGAAGTAAAATCCATGGATGCCCTCACTGACATTCATCTCGCCCAGGTACTTACCTATCTTAAATTGAATAATAGTCGCTTTGGGCTGTTGATTAACTGTAACGTATTGAAGTTAAAAGATGGAATCAAACGGGTTGTCAATGGGTATTAATTCTGTGTTCTCTGTGAAATCACTGTGCCCTCCGTGGTAAAAAAAATTATGAGCAAAGAGAAATTCAAAAAAGAAAAAGAGAAGAAAAACAAAAAAGAGCAAGGAGGAATGTATTCTTCCCTCCTCATACTTCTCGAAGAAATGTCGGGCAAATCGTATAGCCCGCAACAATTAATTAAAAAGTTAGGACTGAAGAAGAAATCTCTCATTGAGGATCTTTTCAAGTTGCTGGACGCGCTCGAAGAAGAAGGCAGGGTAGAGCAACTCAGTTCAGGTCAATATAAAAGCACGCGCAAGAAAAAGGCTATGTCAGGTTTAGTGGATCATGTAAATCCACGATTTGCCTACATTGTTACGGGTATAGAAGGACAAAAAGATATTTATGTTCGCTCTGCAGATCTGGCTTCAGCCATTCATGGCGATACCGTAGAAATAGAACTATCAAACAGAAAAACAGGTGAAAATCCTGAAGGCATAGTTACCTCCATCATAAAAAGAGGAAGGTCGAAGTTTGTGGGAAGAGTTGAGCTGTCCCGCAACTTTGGGTTTGTCGTTCCTGATTATAAGAAGATCTATCAGGATTTTTTTATCTATCCTGAAAATCTGAATGGCGCCACGGCCAATGACAAAGTGCTCTTTGAAGTAACCAAGTGGGCCGATCGCGATAAGAGTCCCGAAGCAAAAGTGATTGAGATCTTAGGCAAGACCGGTGAGAACGAAGCCGAGATTCACTCTATCATGGCCGAATTTGATCTGCCCTTCCGCTTCCCGGAAAACGTATTAAAAGAATCCGAAGGGATTAGCGAAGGCATCACCAAGGAAGAAGTTAAAAAACGTTGGGACTTTCGCGATGTGCTCACGTTTACGATCGATCCCGAAGACGCCAAAGATTTTGACGATGCCATCTCCTTCCGCAAACTGGAAAATGGAAATTATGAAATTGGTGTTCACATTGCCGATGTTACACATTATGTAGTTCCAGGCACTGCTCTGGATGATGATGCTTTCGACAGAGCCACTTCTGTGTACCTGGTGGATCGCACTGTGCCCATGCTTCCCGAGCGACTTTCCAATGCGCTTTGTTCATTACGGCCAAATGAAGACAAACTAACATTTGCCGCAGTCTTTGAAATGGACACCAAAGGCAAAGTATTAAAAGAATGGTTTGGCAGAACGGTTATTCACTCTGATCATCGTTTCTCTTACGAGCAAGCGCAGGAAGTAATCGAAACGGGAACCGGAACCTTTGCTGAAGAAATAAAAATACTCAACGATCTTCATCACATCCTCCGCAAAGAGCGATTCACTAATGGCGCGGTGAATTTTGAAACTACTGAAGTAAAATTCAAACTCGATGAAAAAGGCAAGCCACTGGCTGTTGTACCTAAGGTGCGCAAAGACGCTCACAAACTCATCGAAGAGTTTATGCTGCTTGCCAACCGATCTGTAGCAACGTATGTGTATAAAATGAAAAAAGGTGAGGAAAAAAATACATTTGTATATCGTACTCACGACTTACCCGATCAGGAAAAAGTAGAAGACTTCTCACGCTTTGCAAAACAGTTTGGGCATAATTTGAATTTTGAATCAGCTTCAATTTCTCGTTCATTAAATAAGCTCATGGAAGAGATTGAGGGCAAACCAGAACAAAATGTATTGCAGTCATTGGCCGTGCGCGCCATGGCAAAAGCAAAATACACCACCGATGCAAAGGGTCACTTCGGATTAGCCTTTGATCATTATACACACTTCACTTCGCCCATTCGCAGATATCCGGATATGATGGTGCATCGACTGCTACAGCACTACCTCGATAAGGGTAAATCGGTGGCCAAAAAGGAGTATGAAGAAAAATGTGTTCATACATCAGAGCGTGAAAAACGTGCCGCAGATGCCGAGCGCGCCTCTATCAAGTATAAGCAGGTTGAGTTTATGAGCCTTGCCGAAAACAAAGAGTATGGAGGAATCATCACTGGCGTAACCGATTTTGGAATCTTCGTTGAAATCGTAGAAACCAAATGCGAAGGCATGGTGCGCCTGGCAGATATGAAAGATGACTTTTATGAATTCGATGAAAAGAATTATCGCGTCATTGGTCGCAGAAGAAAAAATATTTATCGCTTAGGGGATGCAGTGAAAGTTCGCATCAAGAAAACCGATATTGACAGAAGATTAATAGATTTGACGTTTGAGTAAAATATGATCGCTGAACTTTTAAAAGCCGTAGAAGTAGAGATTAAAAATCAACCCTTCGGCTCGCAACCCAAATCACTTTATGAGCCCATTCGTTATATCATGGCCCTGGGCGGAAAGCGCCTGAGACCATTGCTGGCGTTGATGGCTTATTCATTGTATAAAAAAGATCCAACGTCCATTGTGAAATACGCTACGGCTGTAGAGGCCTTCCACAACTTCACACTACTTCATGACGACATCATGGACAACGCTCCTTTGCGCAGAGGCAAACCTACCGTGCACGAAAAGTGGAATGCAAATACTGCCATCCTTTCGGGAGATGTGATGCTCGTAAAGGTTTACGATATGTTTTTGAGTCTTGAGGGAAAGACATTAAACGAAACACTCCGCATCTTCAACAAATGTGCTGCTGAGGTGTGCGAAGGTCAGCAGTGGGACATGGAGTTTGAAACCAAAGACAAAGTAACCGAAGCCCAATACATCGAGATGATCCGCCTTAAAACAGCGGTGTTGCTTGGACTCAGTTTGGAAATGGGCGCATTGCTTGCTGATGCATCACAAGAAGACAGAAATCTCTTGCGTGAATTCGGAACATACATTGGTATTGGATTTCAATTGAAAGATGATTTGTTGGATGTGTATGCTGATAAGAAAAAATTCGGCAAGCAGGTAGGCGGTGACATCATCGCCAACAAAAAAACATTCTTGCTGATCAAAGCAAAAGAGAAAGCACGCGGAAAAGATAAGATCGAGTTAGATCAGTGGCTCAAGGCTAAGAAATTCAACAAACAGAAAAAAGTAAAAGCGGTAGCGGCCCTGTATGATAAACTAGGTATTCCCCAATTGACAGAAAAGAAAATTCAATTCTATTTTGACAAAGGATTTGAGAAGCTAGAAAAAATTAGAGACTCACAGGCAAAGGCACAGTTAATCGGTTTTACCCGCGTCTTGATCGGGAGACAAGTATAGGTCAAGGTTATTTCCTTTTATAAAAGAAAAGGCTTCCATCACCCTTCTCTGATTCGCTGAGTGTGTAAAACCCAAAACCATCGCGCTTCCAGGCAATAGCTTCACCTTGTGGCTCCGGTTTATACTCCAGCTTAACAGGCTTTCTCTGCAAGAGAGTCGGTATGGGTTCATTCCCCTTTCGTTTCCAGTAAAAAATATCACGATAGGTTTTCATTAACACCTCACTACCATCAGTAGAAATATTGGCTGCCACAATATTATTGAACGGCAACTTGCCTACTTCTTCAGCGTGCAATGTGTCGCTGGCAAATGGGAATTTGATTTCATAAAGTCTTACTGAATGTTCTCTCTTGGAAGAGACATAAAAATAATTAGTGATGGGATCCACCATGATGGCCTCCGTATCGCGCGCGCCTCCTGGCAACTCAAACGTCAGTTTATCCGCCTTTTCAATTTCAATTTGATCACTTAAAAAAGTGGGCTCCTTAATCCGATATAAAATTTTGTAAGAATAAACAGCCTCATTATCTCCGATGTCGGCTACATACAAATAGTTTACATTTTCCTCAGGCCCGGGCCCTATGGTAATGTCCTCCCAATCACGATTCACCGTATTTTTGAGTTTGCAAGTCATGACAATCTCAGCCTTGTCATTGATTAAGTAAATTGATGCTGAGTTTCCGCTGTCATTGTGTGTCCATAGATAACCTGGATTTGCTATGCTGGCCACCAGACCAGACGCCTCACGCAGCTTACGGCTAACCAAGCCAACGGATTGCTGTGATTCAAAATCAGAGCTCTTCTCCTTCTTTGAACAAGCGATAAGGATGAGAAAAGAAGCGATGATCAGGATGCGCACATCATTCAATTAAATTCCAACCATTAACTTCAGAACACGCTCAAGATCCACATTGCCTCCGGACAAAATAATTCCTACCCGCTTGCCTGCAAATCTTTCTTTCTCTTTAAGCAGTGCCGCCAGTGGTACCGCGCAAGAAGGTTCAATAATAATTTTCATACGCTCCCATACCAATCGCAGTGCATCAATAATCTGATCATCGGTAACGGTAATAATCTCTTTCACATTTTGCTGTATGATTGGAAAGGTCTTATCGCCCAGTGAGGTGAGCAGTCCATCAGCAATGGTGTTGGACTGAGCTTGTTCAATCTTACCACTCTTAAGCGAGCGATAGGCATCATCCGATCCGGCTGGTTCGCCTGCAATTACTATTGTATTGGGTGAAAAATATTTTGCGCCTAATGCCGTACCACTGAGAAGGCCTCCTCCACCCACGGGCGTCATGATCACATCCAGCTGTCCTACTTCTTCAAAAAGTTCTTTCGCGGCAGTAGCCTGCCCGGCAATCACATCATAATTATTGAACGGGTGTATTTCTGTTGCCCCTGTTTTACTAATTACTTCTGCCAGCGTGGCTTCGCGAGCCTGCAAAGTCGGTTCACATTCAAAAATTTCTCCACCATAACCTTTTACACCACGCTTCTTTATTTCTGGTGCTGTACGTGGCATCACGATATATGATTTTGTTCCAAGTATCTTCGCAGCCCTGGCAATCGCCTGCGCATGATTTCCGGAGGAGTGAGTGGCAATACCTTTTGCTCTTTCTTCAGTAGTGAGAGACAAGGCAGCGTTCATTGCGCCCCGTGCCTTAAAGGCTCCTACTTTTTGAAAATTTTCACACTTAAAAAAAACACTGCACCCTACTCGTTCATTAATACTCTGGCTTGTCATCACGGGTGTGTGACTGATATACGATTTGATACGTTCGTGTGCTTCAATGATGGTTTGCTTATCCGGAATCATAAATTATTTCATGTTTAAAACGCAACATACATGAATCTTCAATGTAGGGTTAAATCCCAAAATCTAAACCATGTCTATCTTGAATTTTTAAATGGGAATTATAAATCACTTGAACCACTTTACTTTTTCGCTTATAGGTCTTCTTCTCCCATCGGGCAAGGTTGCTTTTGGCATGCCAACGTGAAGGAAGCCACAGAGTTTGTCATAAGGCCCTAAACCAAAAAATGATTTTGCTTCTTCAAAGTCAGTAATGCCTCCCGTGCTCAGGTAGCAGCCAACATCATAGGCCGTGGCTGTTAAATACATATTTTGAATGGCACAGAATACGGCCCCCAGCTCTTCCCACTCTGGCAATCGCTTTGCCTCATCACGTTTCATACCGACAGCAATAATGTGTGATGATTCCATCGGTTTGGTTTGCAATGATTGATATCGATCTTCACGAAAGGTGTCGTTTGCAATGGTGACCGATTTATAACATTCACTTTGAAAAGCCGCCAGTTGTTTTAATCCATCACCCGTGAATACAACAAAACGCCAAGGCTCAGTCAACTTGTGGTTGGGTGCCCAGTTGGCATTTTCCAGCATCTGGTTGATGATCTCATCGCTTACTTTTTCGCCCGTGTAATCTTTAGGAAATACCGACCTGCGCTTACGAATGAGTTGATCAATTTCTGATGCATTCATGTTTCAGGTTTTTATCGTACTTTCTGCGTCAACCTTATTTTTCAAACTCAATGATGTATTCCGAAAGATATTCACTTTTTGGCCCTTCCATATCTTTGAAGAACAACCGGGCTCTCTTACCAAGCTTCACGCAAGTATTTCTATTCTCAATGTCTTCAGGGGTGTTCATCGGTTGCAGTGAGGGGTACCAAAGTATGTGACCCGGCTTATCCAATATCTGCCGTGGCTTCGTCCATTTTTGTGAATTGTCGCCTTCTCCAAGGTCTTTACTAAAATTATAAGAGATGTAAATGCTGCTGCCTTTCCAGGAAGAGCTTTCCACTTTGCCCATCATCATCACCCAGCAATTCAAATAGGTGTTCCAACTCACAGAAGGCCCCCAATGAAATTGTTTATCCGGTGCTGATGCCGGACCTCCTCCTTCATTCATTGGTATTTGCAACGATGCAACCGGTGCCCCAACTCCATCCGGCAGTGCGTTGAATTCCTTACCATCCCATCTTCGGGCTTTGCCAACCGGATTATCTAAATCAGAAAGACTAATTCTTGCAACACTAATACATTGTCCGCTCCATTCCTTGGCGGGATCATAACCGGCTGAATCATATACTCCCGGATACCCATATTCACCATAAAACAAATACAGGTATTCACCACTGGCCACTGCCGAAGGATCACCTACACCTCCGGCAAACGTGTTGGACGTATTATATGGTTTTAAGATCATGCGCGGTTGCAGATCTTCAATAAAAATTCCTCGGTTATCCCAACTATATCCTCCGTTGGTTGACTTCATAATGCCAATGCGGCATACCGCGGCCGGAGAAGTAATACCGGTTAATCCTTGCGGCCAGTATTTATAAATATATCCCTGACCGGTCTTTTCATCATAGGGAAAATTTTGAGGATAGTTTTCGTTGTGATACACAGCGAACAGTGTCTTTCCTGATGGATCCTTTGCGTCCTGATATACCGTTTCAAACCACACAGCACCATGAAGGCCCTCCTCTCCGGGCTTCACGTTTTCAGGCATGTCGGGCATGATCAACTCTTCATACTTTCTGGCAAATGCTTCGTCTGCATTTGCCCCGTTACCGAAACGCAAATTGTCTGAATGCCCCCACAAGGTATCTTCACCATATTTGCCAGGAAAAATCCTAAACGTATCGGCTATCCACACCTCTGCCATATTACAATCCACAAAAGAATTAAAGAGAAATTTTTCTGTACTGATGAGTTTAAAGCCAGGGGCCTTGTTCTCACTGGATGAAGTACACGATACGGTTAAACATAGTGATGAGATCAGAATTAAGAATAAAAGTGGAATCAGGTTTGCAGATCGATGTGGCAACATGGTGGAATCAGAATTAGGTTAATGTCAAAATGTAAATTAGTCCTCTTAATTAGAAATGACAAGCCGCTCGTAAAATTTCGAGGTCATGAATGGCCTGCTGTATCAGGTGTCGTATGTTGCTTGCCTTTATTTTCCTTTACTTTGTTGCTCACTCTTTTTACACTTCGTGTCAATAAAACCTAAACTCGGACAATTTGATCTCACCATGATTGTAGTGAGTTTGGTTATTGGCATGGGCATCTTCCGCACACCTGTAGAGGTGGCACAAAAGGCAGTCATTCCGGAAATCTTTTTCGTGGCCTGGATTCTTGGAGCGGTGATCAGTTTGTTTGGCGCACTCACATTTGCTGAAATTGGTTCACGCTATCCCGTGGCCGGTGGTTTCTACCGGATATTCTCCCATTGCTATCACCCCGGCTTTGCGTTCATGGTAAACTGGATGACGGTTATTTCCAATGCTGCTTCTACTGCCAGCGTGGCAATCATTGGTGCCGAGTATGTGCAACCCATATTGCTTCCAAACATGGCTCCTGATTTCGCGATCAAAATAATTACGCTTTCCTCGATGGCGATTTTGTATGGCATCAATATGATGGGAATTAAAATGAGTGCCCACATACTGAATGTGCTGATGATTATTAAAATTGCTTTGATCACTTTGTTAATTGCCGCAGTATTCGCAGTGCCTTCGCAAACAGAATCTGTTTCAGTAACAACCACATCATTATCATCTACCGATTGGCTCAAAGCATTTTGGTTGTGTTTCGTTCCGGTATTTTTTACCTATGGCGGATATCAACAAACAATGAATTTTGGCGGTGACATTCCACATGCTGCACGCACCATGCCACGTGCTATTTTTTATGGGATTGCCATCATACTCACGCTTTACCTGCTCGTTAATTTTTCATACTTCCGCGTATTGGGCTTTGAAGGTTTAAAAAATTCAAACACCCTGGCTGCGGATGTGGCCCGCGTTTTATTGGGAGATGCAGCTTTCAAAGTAGTAGCCATTATTATGTTTTTATCCGTGATGGCCTATGTCAATGCTTCCATCATGTCAAATCCCCGCGTGTACTATGCGATGGCAGAAGACAAGGTACTACCAGCCATTTTTAAGAAAGTAAATAGCCGCACTCAAGTGCAGGAGTTTGCGGTAAGTATTTTTGTGGCGTTCATCGTGCTCACACTTTTCTTTTCTTCTTCCTTCATACAAGTGCTAAGTTATGTAATGTTCTTTGACAGTATTAGCTTGATCACAGCATCTGCAGCCATTTTTGTGCTTCGTTATCGCGCCAGCAAAACAGGAGACCCCGAAGGCATTTTTAAAATGAAGGGCTATCCGTGGATGCCCGCACTATTTATTGTCGTATATACCTTGGTAAACATCAGTGTGCTGATCTCCAATCCACAGGCATCACTCATCGGCTTTATGCTGTTTCTTTCTGGATTTCCAATTTATCTCGGACTTAGAAAAATTATTCAATAACCATGGACTTATCATACATTCTTAATGAACTGGGCGAAGAGCGCGAAAACTATTTCAATGCCGTTGCGCCACCCATCATTCAAAGCAGCAACTTCACTTTTAAAAATGTAGCAGATTTCAGAAAAGCGTTAGCTGATGAGTATTACGCCAATCTTTATTCGCGCGGAAATAATCCTACAGTAGATATTCTCAGAAAAAAATTAGCCGCCCTCGATGGCGCTGAAGATGCCCTGGTGTTTGGCAGTGGTATTGCCGCTATCTCTACACCTATTCTTTCTTTGCTGAATCAGGGTGATCATGTTGTAAGTGTTATCAAGCCTTATAGCTGGACGATAAAATTATTTGAGCGACTGTTGCCAAAATTTGGCATCACGACCACCTTTGTGGATGGAACAAAAGTTGAAAATTTTGAAAAGGCCATTCAATCAAACACAAAATTGATCTATCTCGAATCGCCAAACACATTCACCTACGAATTGCAGGATGTGCATGCGGTAGCTTCGCTGGCTAAAAGTAAAGGCATCATCACTATGATTGATAATAGTTACTGTAGTCCGCTCAACCAGCAACCTTATAAAATGGGTATTGACCTGGTGGCACAATCGGCTACCAAATTTATTGGTGGCCATAGCGATGTCGTGGCGGGTGTGGTTACCGGATCGAAAGCGATGATCAAAAAAATATTCGATGCTGAGTTTCTAACTATTGGTGGAAACATTTCACCGATGAATGCCTGGTTACTGATTCGCGGATTGCGCACTTTGCCCCTGCGCATGCAACGTGTGTGCGACAGCACTAAAAAAGTAGTTGCCTTTCTGGAACAGCATCCAAAGATTGAAAAAATAATTTTCCCATTTCACCCAAGTTTCCCTCAATATGAACTGGCAAAAAGGCAAATGAAAGATGCCGGAGGATTATTCAGCATCGTGCTCAACGTAAATTCGCTCGAAGAGGTTGAAAAATTCTGCAACTCGCTAAACCATTTCTTTCTGGCAGTATCATGGGGTGGGCATGAGTCGTTGGCCATTCCATCGGCAATAGGGTTTAAGCCCGAAGAGTTTGATGCAGCCAATCAACATCATCGATTGGTGAGATTGTATATCGGACTGGAAGATCCGGATTATTTGATTGCTGATTTGAAGCAGGCGCTTGAAAAGTAAGTACTACTTGTAGAAATTATTTCCCATTCTCCTCCATCCACTCACCAATCCTGCGCAATCCATCCAACGTGAGGTTGGGCTCGATGGAAAAAAATAAGTCTTTCAGCGAAACGATCTTTGAAGAGAGACCCCCGGTAGCAATGACCAGGCAGTCGGTAGCAAGTTCCTCCTTTATTTTTGCTACCACATTACGCACCAGGCCTTCATACCCAAACATGATTCCTGATTGAATGGCGGTCACCGTATTTCTTCCCAGTGATGAAGGTGGCATCTCTAAAGGAACGTCAAATAATTTGGCCGTATTCTGTGATAAGGACCGTATGGCTGTTTTCAATCCTGGGGCAATTGAAACACCAAGAATGGTTCCGTCACCCGAAACAGTAGTAAACGTGATGGCCGTTCCAAAATCGATTACTATGCAGGTTTTCTTATACTCAAAATAGGCTGCCGAAGCATTGGCCACCAGGTCGGATCCAATTTCGTAAGGGTTGAGTATACCCAATGGAAGTTGATCATACATCTTTGGACCCAATACGATGGGTTCCTTTTCAAAGAGTGTTCGCACCACGGTCCTTATCTTTTCTGTCAAACTTGGCACCACGCTGCTCAATACAATGGTGCGCACCTGGACGGCTTCCGTACCGGATTCAAAAAAATGATCACGGATCTTTATGCCATAATAAAGTTCAGGAAGGTCCGGCTTGGTTGAAACCCTCCATACAAACTTCCACTCGTTATCTTTCCAAAGACCGAGGGTGATGTCACTATTTCCTATATCTACGGCAAGAAGCATGCACGAAAATGCAAAATATTCTATGATTTAAAACGTATATCCGAATGGAAAGCAACCGGTTCTATCGATTGTTAAGCCCAAGTTCTTAATCACATCAGATTCTCTATTCACTTTTCAATGAATGGTCTGATTTTAAAGATATCTTGATAAAAATCGATGAAATAAAACTAAATTTGGCTTCCTTTTTGAAGGGAATTGCCACCTGACAAAGGTTTGGTGGTTTAGATAGATTATCCTTTTAGTTGAACGTAGTATATTATTCAGCACATTGATGAAAAAAATTCTGGTTATTGAAGATGATGATGCTTTGAGCTGGGTGATTTCTCGAATACTTTCGTCTGAGTACGAAATAATTGTCATCAAGAACGGGCTTGAGGCCATGGCTTGGCTTACTGGTAGCAATGTTCCGGATTTGATTGTATCGGATTTACATATGCCACAACTGAATGGCATTGAGTTATTGAAATTTCTTCAACACAGCGGCATCTATAAAGAGATCCCGGTCATTATTCTTTCTGGTGACGAGGATCCAGAGGTAATGAAGCAATGTCGGACTTTGGGAGCGGTCAAGTACATTCTAAAACCTTTTGGGCCTGAATTGCTCATGCAGGATGTTGAGCAGGCGTTGAAAATAAAGAGTACTATAAAAAAATAAAAATGAGCATGAGTGTTGCACAAAATGCATTACCCATAATGATCCCTGCCGATATTATTTCGGATAGGGTTTTTCTCTTTATTTCCGATTCAACAAATCCAATCTCCACAGATTATCAACTTGCCTCCATTCACTGCTACCAGGAAACGGCTCAGAATGGATTTTATAAACTCTGGAATGGCGATATTCATCCCGATGCTGTTTTACTAATAAGCCCCGAACCCGATTATCTTGAATTAATAAAATTGCTCGATGAACAAATTATTCCGGTCATCTATTATTCCTCCAGATTCGATCTTACTTTAAAAGAAGTTGCGATCAGGCTTCAGGTGGATGATTATTTATATGGCTCCATCAATGAGGATTTTATAAAGCATATTGATGTATTAAAAAAAATTAAGGCGTTCAGAAGTTCCTTCAAAAAAGGCAATCAGCCACAGTCTAACACTTCAACCCTTTTAAAATCTCAATTACCCTCTAAGAAAATGTGGAGGCTCAAGAGAACCATCGATATCTTTGCCTCCCTGTTTGGCCTGATTATTTTATCCCCGATTATGCTATTGATTGCCATCGCAGTCAAAATTGAATCAAAAGGCCCTGTATTTTACATCTCAAAGCGTTCAGGCTCGGGATATAAGGTTTTTGACTTTTATAAATTTAGAAGCATGCGACAAGGATCTGAAGAAGAATTAAAAAGCCTACAGGACAGCAATCAATATGGAAACACTCGCGGCAAAGCGATCTTCTTTAAAATAAAAAATGATCCGCGCATAACACCCTTGGGGCAGTTTTTAAGGAATACCAGTTTGGATGAATTGCCTCAACTATTAAACGTACTAAAAGGTGACATGTCATTGGTGGGTAACCGGCCATTACCATTGTATGAAGCCGAGCTATTAACCCGCGATCTTATTGCGGCAAGATTTCTAGCCCCGGCCGGCATTACGGGTCTTTGGCAAGTGACAAAGCGTGGAAAGGATAATATGTCACCGGAGGAACGGATCCAACTGGACATCGAATATGCACTGAAAAACTCCTTCCTCTTTGATATGAAAATTCTCTTAAAAACATTCTTTGCCGTTTTTCAAAAGGAGAAGGTTTAGGATCAAGTTAATAACCCAATCAAATTATGGTGATCGTTGAGGCGTTAGTGCTGCTTTACTTTGTATATGTTGTTTCGTATACGTTTGTATTTTCCTTTGCGGGACTCTTTTACAGCAATCCAGTAGCGGCCAGCCAGACTCACAAAAAATTTGCTGTGTTCATTCCTGCTTATAAAGAAGATTCTGTTATTGTTGGAGTAGCCCAGAAGGCTCTTACCCAATCCTATCCACATGCGTTTTATGATGTAATTATCATTGCTGATTCACTGCAACCTGAAACCATTCTGAAACTGAAAGAACTTCCTATCATTGTGGTAGAAGTAAAATTTGAATCAAGCACAAAAGTAAAATCGCTCAATGAAGCATTGCGTCAAGTGTCTGACAACTATGATTATGCGATCATTCTTGATGCCGACAATGTTATGTTACCTGATTTTATAGATCGCATGAACGCTGCTCATCAGGGTGGCAATAACGCAATACAGGGGCAGCGATTGCCAAAGAACACAAATAGCTCCCTGTCCTTTTTAGACGGACTCAGCGAAGCCATTAACAACCATATCTACAGACAGGGAACAACCGCCCTGGGACTTTCAGCTTCCATTAATGGCTCTGGTGTTTCCTTTGAATTCCCCACTTTCAAAAGGTTACTCTCAGGCATGAACTCTATTGGAGGTTTTGATAGAGAATTGGAGTTGCTGTTGTTGGAGAATAAAATAAAAGTGGTCTATTATAAAGACGCGAAAGTGCTTGATGAGAAGGTTGAAAAGACCGCGGTGTTTGAAAATCAAAGAAAGCGCTGGATATCGAGTCAATATCACTATTTAGGAAAGTATTTTAAAAGTGGCGTTGTTGCTCTCTTTAAAGGCAACTTCACCTATTTCAATAGTTCTGTATTGCGAAATATTCAACTTCCCAGATTAATCAATTTAGGATTGCTGGGCATTCTGCCCATTGCGCTTTATTTTTTTAGGGGTTATCTTTTTTTCGGCTATGCCATATGGCCACTGCTGTTGGTTTTAATGATCCTATCTATGTTTTTTGCCACCCCCCGAGAGTATTACAGTTGGGAAATGGTGAAAGCAATTGTAAAACTACCGGGATTATTTTTACGCATGTTTCTTCTGCTTTTCAAACTCAAGGGTGCCAATAAAAAATTCATTCACACTCCTCACGGGACAACGTCAGAAACATCAAAATGAAAAACCCGGATTATCCACTCGTATCCATTGTTACGGTTAATTATAGTCAGACAAATGTCACAAGGGATTTATTGACTTCACTCCGAAACATTACCTATCCATCAATTGAAATCATTGTTGTTGATAATGGTTCCGCGGATGATAGTATAAAAGTTCTTAAAGACGAGTTTCCTGAAATTAAATTGATTCTCGCAGGAAAGAATACAGGTTTTGCTGGTGGAAATAATATTGGGATTAAAGCAGGAACCGGAGATTATTTTTTGCTAATCAATAATGATGTAGAAGTAACGCCTGGTTTTCTTGAGCCTTTGGTGGACTGCTTTCAGAAGAATCCAAAAGTTGGAATAGCCTCTCCAAAAATTGTTTATTTCAATCGCGATGAAAAAATTCAATATGCGGGATCATCTAAAATAAACCACTTTACCGGGGGAGGGAAAAGGTTAGGTTATCTGGAAAAAGATCATGGTCAATATGACTTCGAAGGGAAGACCGAACTGGCTCACGGAGCTTGCCTGCTCACCCGCAAAACCATTTTAGAATCAGTAGGATTACTTCCGGAAATTTATTTCTTATACTACGAAGAACATGACTGGACTGAAAATGTAAAAAGAAATGGGTACGATGTTTATTTTGTTGGTACCTCCAAAATATATCATAAGGAGTCAATTTCTACCGGAAAGAATAGTCCACTCAAAACATACTATCTTTCCAGAAACAGGATTCTTTTTGCCAAAAGAAATTGTTCACGCTTTGAATACTTTTTATCAACACTGTACATATTGATCATAGCTGCACCAAAAAATTTATTGAGTTTTTTATTTAAGGGGGATACTGAAAATTTAAAAGCATATATGAGAGGCCTGCTGTGGCACACCGATGGTGGTGAACTCGAGAAGAAATATCTTGATCTAAAAAAGGAATATCCCAATAAGGGAAAGTTCGGGCTTTTTTTCACTTTCCTTGGAAAGAGTTTCTCATATGTTACACGAATAATAGCCGCTAAGATCTATTTGCGCGGCTGCAAACTTGGAAAATTTGTGAGCGTGAATGGCCGTCCCCTTATTTTCAGAAAAGGAGAAATCATTATTGGAGATAGGGTAGCTATCTGGTCCGTTTTTGACCGCACTAAATTATCGGTTAGGCTTGGAGGCAAATTAGAGATAGGAAGCAATAGCAGGATTAATGGAGCTCATATCGCTGTAAAGAATTTAGTGTCTATAGGAAAAAATGTACGAATAGCCCCCTATGTGCTAATCATGGATGCCGACTTTCACGATGTTCAAGAACGTTCTGACGAAGGCAAGTCGGCCCCAATTGTCATCAAAGATAACGTTTGGGTTGCGTCAAGGGCCATTATTCTCAAAGGTGTTACCATAGGTGAAGGTGCAGTGGTTGCCTCCGGAGCAGTAGTAACGAAAGATGTGCCTGCTTATGCAGTTGTAGGCGGCTCTCCGGCTAAAATAATTAAAATGCTAAATTTACCTAAAAACGAATAATCGATTACATTTAAAATAGTTATCGTATTTAAAAAAAATTCTAACCCGAATAGAATTTGACTTGTTTTTTTTGAGTTTCGTTGACTAAACGATAACTTATAGGCCCGGTTTCTTACTGTATACCGTTTCTTTGAATCTTTAACACGTTCAAGACCATGAAATTTTACTCTTTAATGCTCAAGACAAAAAGAAATTCATTTTTGAAATTGATTGCCTTGATTGGAATAATAGTCTGGTCAAATTTATCTTATGGCCAGTGTAATTGTAATTTTACAATTCCAACCGGAACTACCTCTTATACTTTTGATGGTGCCGCCAAAGGAGCGAAGCCCGGAGATGTAATTTGTCTAAGTGCTGGATCCATACAGAGGATTCTATTTCAGAATATGAAGGGGTCCGCTACCAGTCATATCAAAATTGTAAACTGCGGGGGCCAATCGCTTGTCGGATCGGCCACAGCAAATAGTGCCATAAGTTTTTCTAACTGTCAGTTTATTCGTTTAACCGGCACCGGAGACCCCAATAACTTTTATGGTATTAAAATCCCAGAAAGTGCGCCAAGCTCGATGGGTGTAAGTATTTATAATCTCAGCTCAGATTTCGAAGTTGATCACCTTGAGATTACGAAAGTGGGTTTTGCAGGAATCATGACAAAGTCAGACCCAAGCAAAAATTGTTTGAATAAAATCTATGAGAGGCCGAATTTTACCATGCGTAATATAAACATCCACAATAATTATATTCATGATATCACCGGGGAGGGAGTATACTGTGGAAATAGCTTTTATACCGGCACAACTAATTATTGTGGGGTCATTCAATATCCGCATGAAGTGCGCTCTGTTAAAGTTCACAACAATATATTTGAAAATACCGGATGGGAGTCCATCCAGGTAGGAGCGGGTGTTCAGGATATCAGCATCTATGATAATAAAGTATCCGGTTACGGCACCGCCAATATCAACGGACAAAATGGTGGCATTCAACTGGGGCTAGGTTCAACCGGAAAAATCTATAATAATTTTGTTAAAGGAGGTGGCGGTAGAGCCATCTTCATGGGTGGCCTTGGCGATTATACAATATTCAATAACATTTTTGTCGGCACGGGTATACCTGGCTCCGCTCCCGCCATCGCTATGAGTTTAAATAAAACTCCGCTGGCAACTGACATCGTGGTAAACAACTTTTTGGGACCCGTTCGAATTATAAACAACACGTTTGTGAATGAGAACTTTGGCGCTATCAAGGAAAGCCTGGTGGGGCCTCCCGGCAATGTTTTGCAAAACAATCTTGTTGTAGGTGGCACCTCGTCATGGTTAGCACTACGAACGGATACCGACTGGAGTAAAGCAAACAATATTTACATAGCCAATATTGCTGATGCGAAATTTATAAACCCATTGATAGACGACTATCATTTGCAAAACAATTCTCCTGCCGTAAACGCAGGAAAAGATGTAAGTGCTTTTGGGGTGACATTCGACCATGAAAATAAACCAAGACCTGTTGGAGCAATTTGGGACGTTGGCGCATTCGAACTTCCCGGAAATCAAAAACCATCCGTTACGGTAGGTGCGAACCAAACCCTGACACTACCCACAAACAGTACCACGCTAACCGGTTCCGCCTCCGATCCGGATGGAATCGTAGCCTCTTATCTGTGGACAAAACAAAGCGGTCCTGCTGCTACGTTGGCCAATGCAACCACCACTAATCTTTCCCTTTCAGGGTTATTGGTCGGGGTTTATATCTTTCGGCTTACCGCAACCGATAATGATGGGGAAACAGCTTTCAACGAAGTAACTATAACCGTAGCGGAGCTAACCGTAAACCAGGCTCCGGTCGCAAACGCAGGTGGTAACAAAACAATAGCACTGCCCACCAATACCTCGGTGCTCACTGGCTCGGGCAGTGACCCTGACGGAACTGTACTAATCTACCAATGGACAAAAGTGAGTGGACCGGCAGCAACTTTATTAAATATTAATACTGCATCACTCACTCTAACGGGCCTTGTTGAAGGCTCTTATGTTTTTAGACTTACTGTTATAGACGAAAAAGGCGCATCCGATTTTAAAGACGCTACCGTTATCGTTCAGGCTGCCATCGTCAATCAGAATCCGGTGGCCAATGCAGGCGCTGACAAAAATCTTGATTTGCCAACCAATAGTATAAACCTAACTGGATCTGCCAGTGACGCAGATGGATCTATTGCCTCTTACGCATGGAGTAAGCAGAGTGGCGGAGCCGCTACCCTGACCACCGCAAATACAGCTACCCTTCAGGTTTCAGGACTGGTGGAAGGGACTTACATTTTTCGCCTTACCGTAACAGATAATAAGGGGGCAACAGGGTTTGATGAAGTAACCGTGTTGGTTTCAGCTGCAAATCAGGCTCCGGTTGCTAATGCGGGGGCAAATAAGACAGTACAGCTTCCTACAAACTCTACTACCCTTATCGGTTCTGGATCTGATAGCGATGGATCTATATCTTCTTATTCGTGGATAAAAGTATCCGGTCCAACCGCAACATTAACCAATGCCAACACCACCACACTTTCATTAACTAATTTGCTCAGTGGCTCATATATCTTCCGCCTCACAGTAACAGACAATAATGGAGCCATTGGATCTGGTGACATAACGCTGACGGTACAGTCGGCCAATATTGCGCCCACCGCCAATGCTGGTTCACAAAAGAACATTACCCTTCCGGTAAACACCACCACATTAGCTGGCTCGGGCACTGATCCCGATGGCACAATCGCTTCTTATTTATGGGAAAAGGTAAGTGGAGCTACCGCTACCCTTACCGGAATCAATCAAGCTACTCTTACTCTTACAAACCTGGTGGTGGGCAGCTATACTTTCAGGCTCACCGTTACCGATAACCAAGGCGCCACAGGAAGCAGTCAGGTTTCCGTGGTCGTATTTCAAGCAACAATCAATCAATCGCCAACTGTTAATGCAGGATTGAACGTAACGCTTACACTTCCAACAAACAACACTTCTCTCACTGGAGTTGCCAGTGATCCGGATGGAACCATTGTTTCTTACTTCTGGGAAAAAGTAAGCGGACCTTCGGCAACACAAGTTGGTTCTACCACGGCAACTCTTACACTCACTAATTTACTTGCTGGTTCGTATGTTTTCAGATTAACGGTTACTGATAACAGTGGAGCCTCCGCCAGCGATGATGTAGTGGTTGGTGTAACCGCAACAAACCAAAACCCTACCGTAAATGCCGGCAGTAACCAGATCATTATTTTGCCAACCTCCACCACTACCATTACTGCGGTGGCCTCTGATGCTGACGGTAGTATCGCAAGTTATTTATGGACAAATGTATCGGGGCCTGGTGTCGTTACTTTATCCGGCACAACAACCACTACCCTATCGGTTAGCGGATTAGTTGCGGGCACCTATGTATTTAGAATTACGGTAACCGATAATAATGGGGCATCCGCTTTCTCTGATGTAAACGTAAGCGTTCAAACTGCAACTAACGTAAACCCCGTGGCCAATGCCGGAGCTGATGTAACAATATTTTTACCAACCAACTCTGTTAATATAACGGGAAATGGTACTGACTCAAACGGAACTGTTGCCAGCTATCTGTGGTCACTCGTTAGTGGCCCTGCGGCCACTATCACCAATGCAAATTCTAAAACTTTTACCGCCAGCGCACTGGTAGCGGGAACCTATACGTTTCGCTTAACCGTAACAGACAACAATGGGGCAACCGGGATCGATGATATGAAAGTTATTATAAATCCTGCCACACAAAATCAACTCCCCATAGCGGATGCAGGAACGGATGTAACCATTACTCTCCCAACCAACAGTGCCACACTTACAGGGTCTGCTTCTGATGCGGATGGTAATATAACCAGCACGATTTGGTCAAAAGTTAGCGGTCCCGCTGTTACCCTTGTCAATCAAAATACTTCCGTTCTTACTCTCCAAAGTCTTGTTGCCGGCACCTATCTTTTTAGTTTAACAGTAACCGATAATAGCGGGGCTAGTGCAACTGACAACATTCAGGTGACCGTAATCACTGTAACCAGCAACCAGATTCCCACCGTAACCGCGGGGGATGATATTACCGTTTCTCTTCCAAATAATGCTGTTAACCTAGTAGCCATTGCCAACGACCTTGATGGCGCCATAGCATCTTACGCCTGGTCCAAACAATTTGGCCCCGCTGTAACCCGTGCCGGTGAAACCATTCCAACACTTTCATTAACAAACCTATTGGTAGGAATTTATATTTTCAGGATTACGGTCACTGATAACTCAGGTGCTACCAGTTTTGATGAAGTAAAAATAACGGTGCTCCCGCTAACGACAAATGACCCCCCTATAGTTATTGCGGGGGCTGATAAAATTTTATTTATGCCCACAAATTCAACAAACCTAAATGGCCTGGCGAGTGATGTTGATGGCACCATTACAAATTATTTATGGGCAAAAATGAGTGGCCCTTCCGTAACACTTGCTAATCAAAGCACCCCGATAGTTACGTTATCAAATCTTGTAGAAGGCCAATACGTATTTCGATTAACTGCCACCGATAATGCGGGGGCAACCGGATTTGATGAAGTAATGGTAACTGTATTTCCTGCCACAGTTAATCAATCACCTGTAGCCAATGCAGGTCCGGATCAAACTATTGTTATTCCTAACTCTACCATTGCTTTTGTAGGATCCGGCTCTGATTCTGATGGCACAGTTGTAAAATTTTCATGGACCAAAGTAGCCGGACCCGCTTGTATACTTGAGAACACTTCATCAAACACCCTCATCGTAAGTGGTCTTCTTGGCGGTGTTTACGAATTTCAATTAATCGTTGAAGATAATGATGGCGCCATTGGGACTGACAATATTCTGATTACAATCATTGAACCAACTGTAAACCAGCCTCCTCTTGCCAACGCAGGCCCAGATCTGATTATCAACCTGCCACAAAGTAGTTTGGACATACAAGGATCAGGATCTGATATTGATGGAACCATCACTTCATTTCTCTGGGATAAAAAGTCAGGACCCGCCTCAGGCACTCTTTCAGGAAAAAACACGTCCAAATTATCACTCACCAACCTGGTGGCAGGCGACTACCAATTTCTACTCAAAGTCACCGATGATAAAGGATTAACCGCCACCGATGATTTAATCGTAACCGTTATTGAAGATGCAGTCAATATCAATCCAACTGTAACTACAGCAGCAGATTTATCTGTGCGCCTTCCAATTTCATCCCTTACTTTAAATGCTATAGCAACCGATCCTGACGGGACCATCGCTAGTTATTTATGGACTAAAAAAAGTGGGGGCTCAGCCACCCTGAGTGGTGCAACCTCACCCGCTCTTGTATTGACTAACCTTGCGGAGGGCAGTTATATTTTCAAAATAGAAGTCGCTGACAATCTTGGAGCACTCGGTTCTGATGAAGTTGTCATCACCGTTGCCCTGGGCGCAAATAAGCCACCCGAAGTAACGGCTCCGGCAACGATCTCATTGATACTCCCTCTGTCCACTACTACCATCAACGGATCAGTGAGCGACAGCGATGGAGAAATCACAGAAACCATATGGACGCAACAGGCGGGCCCTTCAACAGCTAGTTTATCAGATACAAACTCTTCAACTCTTAAACTAAGTGCCTTACTAAGCGGAACTTACACTTTCAGGCTTACCGCCACCGATAATGAAAACGCAAGCGCTTTTGCGGAAACTGAGGTAATTGTATTTGCCTCCAATACTGCCCCGGTGGCATTTGCCGGTAAGGATTCCACACTTTTATCGCCAGCCAGCTCAATTATTCTTGAGGGCGCGGGGAAAGATATTGACGGATTTATTACCAACTATGAATGGATCCAATTGGAGGGTGTAATACCCTCCATTAATACAGACGATTTACCGATGCTTTCACTAAATGATTTAACGGAGGGCATATATGTATTTAGGTTGACCGTGACCGACAACTCTGGAGCCTCTGCATCCGATGATGTTACAATAACCGTGAGGCTGGGCGCCTCGAATCCATTAGGCGCTTCGGTTCTGTTTTCACCCAATAGTGATAATGTTAATGATCGATGGGCCATCAAGAATCTTGAATTAATTCAGAATTGTCCTATTGCTATTTTTAATCGTCTTGGTTCTAAAGTGTTTGAGTCTACTGGCTATCAAAACAATTGGGACGGAACAATCAATGGATCTCAGGCTACTGAGGGCGACTATTATTATATTTGCAATTGCGGAACCACCAAATACTCTGGTGCTTTTAGGCTTCTCCGATAAATATTTCGCGATGAACAAGTTATTATCGATCTGCACTATATTTCTTTTTAGCGTCCAAAGTCTACTGGCACAAAACGCTCCTGTCTTCAATCAGTTCTATGCAAATCCTTTTCAATTTAATCCGGCATTTATAGCGAACAATGGTTATACAGAGGCAAACTTATTTTATAGAAAGCAATGGATCGGCATTGAAAATGCTCCTACCACAGCCTCAATAAATTTTCAGGCTCCCGTGGGTCGCAACGTATCTTTAGGCTTCACTTCATACTCGGATAAGGCTATTTTGTTATCAACAACTTCCGCTTTAGGTACGTTTGGATATCGTGCACGATTCGGGCAAAACCATCATATAAATTTCGGGCTTTCTGCGGGCCTGGGATTCAACAACTTTGATTTTGCTGCTCTTGAAGATACCAATGATCCGGCACTTCAAAACATTATTCAAAATAATGTATTCATAAATGGTCAGTTTGGCATTAGTTACCGACTGAAAAACCTCACCCTTGGATTTGCTCTACCAAAATTGTTTAGCTCTCGACCAAATACTAATGGTGAAAATTTTAGTGCGGTGCGGTTTGATGAGTTTCGAAATAAGTTTGGCTCCGCCAGCTATACATTCAAAGTGAAAAGAGTTTCAATTATTCCAATGGCCATATACAGGGCGCTGGATAAAACGCAGGATCAATGGGAAGGTGTTTTAATTACCAACATCAGGGACCTCTTTTGGGTTGGCGCATCCTATAGAACTAATTACGGTTTGATTGGTATGATTGGTGTTAATCTAAAAGGATTGCTGCGCGTAGGATACTCGTACGAACGCCCAACGGGTGATATCGGACAGGTCTCTAATGGATCACACGAGATTTATCTGGGCGCGCGGTTTGGGAAGAGCAACAGGGAAGAGTCCATATTAGCGGAGCAAAACAAAATTGATACCGTGGTGGCCAACACAAGGGTAGCCTTAGATACCGCGCAGCAAGAAAAAGTTATTGCAGAAACTGTAATTCCTGAGAAGAAAGACCAGCCCGAAATACATGTAACACCCATCGATATTCAGGAAGATAAAAAAGAAAGCGTGGTTACCTATTATGTAGTTATGGGTGTTTTTATGTATCAGGAACATGCAAAGCAAAGAAATGATCAACTTAGAAACGGTGGTTTGCAGACCGACATTTTTTTCGAAGAATCTAAAAAACTTTATTATTTGCACACGTTCAGTTCTCCCAATCGGGATGAGGCCATTTCAGAATTAACCAAAATAAAACAACAGCCAAAATATTCAGACGCCTGGTTATATAAGAGAAGTAATTAACCTACCGTTGTTCTGTTGTTTACTTTACGCGTAGCCTCTTTGTTAAGTTTATGGAATTAATCCAGGAATTGTGAAAAAGGTTCTTATCATTCTTTGTTTGCTTTCCTTACCGGTCTTATTTTCAACGCACATTCCCCCGAACATTTTTTACCCGGCAGGGTTTATTAGCCTGACTATTCCAATATTTATTGGGGTTTTAATCTTATCATTCTTCTATTTCATTTTTAATAAATCCTGGTGGAGTATTCTGCCCATTTTCATTATTGCTATTTTTTGGTCGTTGATTTCAAGTTCTTTCAGCTTTCATCAGCAGGACACATCTAATAATCGTGAGAACTCAATCCGGCTGATTTCTTATAATGTTCAAGGCTTTATTGATGACACTGGCATAAAAACGATAACTGAGCGACAAACTGAAATCAGCGATTGGATTGATTCATTAAACGCAGATATTATTTGTCTACAGGAAGTAACCGATCAAGCTAATCTCGACCGCTTACTTTCCGGGTATCAAAGTTTCTTTTCAGGAAAGACAAATCCAGACAACTCCAGGTTGGGAGTGATCATATTATCTCGCTTTCCAATTGTAAATAGTGGAAGCATTGAGTTCGCCTTTAATTCATTTAACCGGAGCGCATGGGCCGACATCGCTGTTGGTAAGGATACCATTAGGGTAATGAACGTTCATTTGAAGTCTTATAACTTCAAAGATTATAAGGGCTGGAAAAAAATCACAAATATGCGCAATGCATTACAAGCCAGAAGTTATCATGCCCGACTATTAACCAGGTTTATCCAAAACAGTCCCTACCCGGTTATTCTCTGTGGCGATTTTAATGAGACATCAAACAGCTATGTTTATCAGAAACTTAAGACCAGCTTAAATAACTCGTTCGAACACGCTGGAAAATTCTATCAGCATTCGTTTAAGCTGGGACCTATACCATTCCGTATCGATCACATTTTTGCTGATACTCGTTTTACTGTCTTGGAGTATAACACTCATTATGAGTGTCATTGGTCAGATCATTATCCTATTGATGTCACCCTAAAACTAGAGAAGTAAGTTGTGCACCTTATTGCTCATACCAACTCAACTCCATTGCATTAATTGGACAAATACCCGATCCGTCTCTTAAATTAACTGTTATTTTAGCCGCAGCGGGAACAACATCTGCCCAACTGAGTACTTCTGAAACGTTGTTGGTTACATCCGCTTTGGTTTTTTCTGTTCCATTTACAGAGATTATCATGGCATTTCCCCCGGTCGAAGTAAAGGTGGTTCCGCCATGAATTTTAATCGTATAGACTTTACTATTGTCGAGTTGGATAATTGAAAATCCACGAGTAGCAGAATCTACAGGAACATACCAATATTCCTTTAATGCATTGTCAGGGAAAACACCTGAATTAATTCCGGTTGTTTTTCCAAGAGGTTGAGGAGTAAGTACTGAATTTACCAATACACCAATCGTTGTTGTGCCACCATCTGAACGAACTAAATTACTCCATGTAAGATCACCATTTTGAGGTGATCCATAAACGTGATTCCAGAAATCAGCACCCGTAACCAGCGGAGCGTTGCTTGTTCCGAATGATATCAGAATTTTTCTTAACGTGGGTTCGTTGTCGATAATCGTAAGTTCATATACAAGATTCTGTCCTAGCCGGACAACGCCAGTGGCTGTAGACAAAGTAAAAGTGATTTTACGATTTGCATTATCAACTGCATCATCAATTGGCAAAACCGTAAACTCAACCTGCGCTGCATTTTTAGCTACGTTAAAAACAATGTTGCCACCCGCTGCTACAGGGAATGTTGTAAAATTTGTTCCATAAGTCGCATTGGCGGAAGTCAATGTTGCCGTTACACTTCCTGCTTCCGATGCGGGTATCGAAAGTGGTATTTGCACGGTTATTGGCGTTGTTGCGTCTTCGGCAATAGACGCATTGGGTAGGTTGAAGTTAGCCAATGAGGGTGACTCATCTTCTTTAATCGTGAGCGTGAATTTTTTTACGGTACCAATTTTTACTGATCCGGTTGTTGCCGTTATCTCGAATACGATTACGAAATCAGAATGGAAAAATGAATCATCTTTTGGCACAACGGTAAAAGTCACACCTGTTGCCTGATTAGCAACGGCAAATGAAATTGCATTGCCAACTGCCGCAGGAAGTGTGGTGTAGTTAGTGCCATAAACGGCATTGATCGAGGCCATGCTTACCGTGACATTACCTTCTCCTTTTGCCGGTAATGAAAATGGTATCTTCACAGTTATACCTGAAACACCATTTTCATTAATGGTTGCCGTGCTGATTTCGAAATTCGCAATGGCTGGACTTTCACTATCCTTGATGGTTAAGGTAATTGTTTTTTGCGTTCCAATTTCAAAACCATCCGGAGGGGCTCCAAGGGTGAGCGTGACTGTCTTGTCGCCCTCAAAAATATCATCATCAACGGTGGACACTGTGAATTGAGCAGTTGCCGCTCCATTAAAAACCTCTGCGACCAAAAAGCCTTCGTTGGCGGAAGGATTGGTATTAAAATCATTGGTATAGGTTGCATCGCCACTGATATTTACAACCACCAAAGTGGGCTGTGGTACCGTGGCGGAGAGTTTTATTTTTACAATGATGTTCTGACCTTCTGCGATCTCCTGCGAAACCGATTCAAATTCGATAACTATAGGTGGTGCAGGGTCTTCGTCTTTGCATGAGTCCAGAAACAAGAGTAACCCGAATAAAACCGAGGTTGCTAGTAATAATCGTAAGAAATTGTTTGTTCTCAGGGGCAAAAATTGAGCAACAAAATTATAAAAGGGAGATGAGGTTTTCATGAGGAAAATTTAGGCCAATTACGGTCTAAAAAGTTACATAAATCCTTTTATTTTCATCATATCTTTTGGTTTGCAATTTACTTACCCCTCATTTCATTTGATCAAAAAGGCACTTGGTCCCGATCTGCTCTGTAATTCCTGAACTCAATGAAAAATCCTCTTTTCTTATGTAGAAAAATATCGGTTACCTTTGCAAGTCTTTTTGCATCTTAAGTATCCGTATTAACTTTTTTGTGTTTATTAAAAAATCTTACACGCTAATGCTTCACCGGTTTGCTCTAATACTATTGGCTTGGGGTTCTTCCCTGACTCTTTTGTTTGCACAGCCAACTCAATTTAGTCCCGGTTTTTCATGGAGAGCCTACACAGGCACCGTAACCGCTCCGATATGCCCCGATAAACTTTGTACCAATTACCCCATGGTGTCGTGGAATAACAAATACCAGGAGTTTGCAGCCTGGAAAAGTGTTAGCGGCAACCCGAACACAGCGAGTAGTTTTATGAACTTCCGGGTAGCCTTCCCTCCAGGGTTCAATAAGGCGGATCTAACCAAAAAATATCCTGTTATTATGATGCTTCACGGTGCTGGGGAATCAGGCAGGACATGGCAAGGCAGGTATGATTACGAATTTACTGATCCCCGCATCGATAATAACAGTGCTAATCTTACCCACGGGGGCAATGAGCATCAAATTGCAATCAATAAACCCGCATCTGATCCAAGGTCATTTCCAGGTATTGTTGTATTTCCTCAGGCAAATTCCAGTGGCTCCTGGTCGGATGGCTGGAACAATGGAACTCTAAGCCAGAATCAGAATTACCTGATTGACTTTCTGGATTATCTGTTAGCCGAATATAATGCAGACATCAACCGAATTACTATCCATGGCTTATCCAATGGTGCACGCGGAGTTTGGGATACCTCCATGAAAAGGCCAGATTTATTTGCTGCAGTCCTCCCTATGTCAGGAATTCCTTTCGAACTTGATTCAGCAGCTAAAATTCATAATACAACACCCTTACGGCTTTATCAGGGAGGTCTTGATCTGAATCCCAACCCGAATGCATCAAAGGAAATGATCGATAAACTAGTTGCCGAAGGAGGCACTCCTCAATATTATCTCTACCCGACTCTTGGACATAATACATGGACAACCGCTTACGCAACAGCAGACTTTTTCTCGTGGATCCTGGCGCAGGATAAACGAAAAATTTATGTCTTTGGCGGAAGCACACAACTCTGTGCTGGCGCTACAAAAAAATTGGGCTTCTCTGCAGGATTTACGGCCTATCGATGGTATAAGGATGGAGTTATTGTTCCTAACGAAACGAAAAGGTTCTTAACCCTTAATGCCCCAGGCTCATATATGGTGGAGTTCCAAAGGCCAAATGATCCCATTACCTGGCATCAGTCTTTTCCTTTAAACATCACATTTCTGGGTTCTTCTTCACTAAGCCCACTGTTATCAAATACCGGCTCATTGATTCTTCCTTATACCAATGAAAATGGAACTGTGCTTGGATCGGTGAGCAGCAACTCTACCGTACTTTCTGTAGCGGCCGGATATACCGAATACTATTGGTATAAGAATGGTGTTTTAGTAACAGGCAATATCGTGAATGGTTCTGGCGTTTCGGTGGCAGCCAATACCTCCAATACGTGGAGAATAAGTAATCAGGCGGGAGCCGCTGCGGATGCCGGTACTTACCATGTAATTGTAAAAGAAAATTCTGGTTGCCTCAGCAATATCTCGAACACCAAAACAATGGCTTACAATGCAGCTTCCTCGCAACCCTTCCACAGTTCTCCTAATCAATGTCCATTGGGAGGAACATGCCGGAGTGGTGCTAACTTTACGGGGGTAGGAAGGCCTGTGTTAACTGCACTTGCTTATAATAAAATGCGAGTTACGTGGACTGACAACACGAACGAAGTATACTTTGAAATCTGGAGATACAGACTTCCTACATTTGGAGGCTATCCAGGTGGAGGTTCTACTTCCTATACAATGATTGCAACAGCACCGGCCAATACAACAGTGTTTAATGACGAAAGTGGTCTTAGGCCAGGGGCAAGCTACGTTTATTACGTAAGGGCAATCGGTAATAATGATGGGAGATTCTCTCAAGCATCCACCAGCCGTCAATTACCCGATGAAACTCAACCACCCTCTGCGCCACAGGATTTAACTTTAACCGGAACCACAGAAACAACCCTATCCATTCAATGGACGCCTTCTATCGACAATGATGTAGTGTATAGTTATGAAGTCTTTGTAGGAGAAACGTTGGTTAATACCCTCAGAAACGATGTTACAGGTGACATCTCCGATGGGAATCCTCCACCCCCTACATTTTATACATTCACGGGGTTAGATCCAGCCACAACGTATCAGCTGAACGTTAGGGCAACAGACTTTCGTGGAAATAAGTCTGCCTTTCCTGAAGCGCTCACCGCTACAACCTCAGCGCCTAGTAATGGTGTGGCCTTTAAATACTATACGATTCCGATAAATTTGGGCAATACAAATCCAGCCAATTCGCAGTTGGCTGAGCCTGTGGTAACGGGTGGCTTCAATTTCTCTACACAAACTCCCGCCCAAACAGGTGTAATCAGTAATTTTGTTTTAAATGGTGCTTTCGTTTTCCAAAACGAGCCCTTTCCCAACGGTAACCCTGGAAGATTTGTGTATGCCTATGATAGTTATATACAGATCGATGTGGCTGGTACTTACACATTTTGGACACGATCCGATGAAGGTAGTCGTCTTTATATAAACGGGACATTGGTAGTAAATAATGATGGGATCCATGCTGCACGAACCAGAACAGGAAACCATACTTTTGGTTCTACAGGAAAATTTCCAATCCGGGTAACGTATTTTGATAATAGCGGAACCCAAACATTAACAGTTAGATTTGGTCAGGGGCCTAGTCTTCCTTATAATTCGACATTATCAATCCCGAATAACAAATTGTGGTTATCAGGAGTAACCTTTACAAATTATTATTCCAAAGCCAATGGTAACCTGAATGATTTGGCAACCTGGGGTAACAATGCTGATGGAAGTGGCGTAAACCCTGTAAACTTCATCAACAATTATCAATTTTTCACAATTGCCAACCGCACCTCTGCTACGCTATCCAATGCATGGACGGTTTCTGGTTCATCTTCACGCGTAATCGTAGGAAGCAATATCGCACTCACCTTAAATGCCGTCATGAGCGCCAAGATGTACGCCAATGCTGGCTCAGTAATCAATTTGAATAATGCGACCATGCCTCAGTTTGTTGAGTTGGATCCCACCTCAACCGTGAACATGAATGTGGACGGCACGATCTCTGCCGCTGTCTATGGCAACCTTAATTTGAAAACCGGAGCTACCACAAAAACACTACCTGCAAACGGTGCTTCCATTAAAGGAAATTTGGTAGTGGATGACCAGGTGACCTTTAAAGGAACTGCCATTAATCAATCTAGTTTAATCGCATATGGTAACATTACTTTTAATGGATCTTCGGGTAATCCTCCATTAGCTAAAGATCGTTATTCTCTGATTATGAAAGGAAGCAACCCTCATACCATTAATGTAAACCAATATGACTTGTTTCTGCAGAGTTTAGAGATAGATTTTGGAAGTACTTTGAATTTTAATTTCAACACATCATCAGCAAAATCAATTACGGTTGGAGCATCTGGCTTATCCGGAGGATTACTGTTACATACAGGATCTACTATTCAGTTAGGTCAGAATAACCTAACAATACTTGGTAGCTATGGAATCAACCCCACTGATAACTCGGGGAAAATTGCTGTTACCGGTGGTGATGTGACCATCAATACCAACAATGCACAAACCTCCAATCTATATTTCTCCGATGAGAGTGTCGTTAAGAATTTTAGCGTTGCGTTGAACAGTTCCGGCCAACTGAATGTGTTGAACTCTGCACAGTTAAAAAACCTGATGACTTTAAGTGCAGGAACTGCCAACCTCTTTGGCAATTTTATTCTTAGTTCAGATGCAACCGGAACTGCCAGAATAGGTCCGCTGGGAACGGGTTCGCGCATAAACGGAAATGTTACCTTCCGCAGGTTCATGGAAGGTGAAGGTCAGATATACCGATATATCTCTTCACCAGTAAAAGGGTTTAGAGTTGCCGATATGCAACAATATATTCCGGTAACCGGAAATTTTACAGGGGGCACGGGGCCCGCATCCATGTTCTATTATGATGCAAACGCAAATGCTTATCAGAACTTTCCACAAACCAATGGAACCAACCAAGACACGTTAAGACGCGGAGTAGGATATGTGATCTTTGTAAGGCAAGCCACTGCTCCAACAACCTGGGAGGCCACCGGCAATCCCCACCAGGGTACTGTTCCATTTGCATTGATCGGTGGAACTAGTAGCCCGACTGATGGATGGAACCTTTTAGGCAACCCTTACCCAGCCCCGATAAAATGGACCGGTGTACAGGCAGCGGGAGCATGGTCGTCTTTTCAAAATGTTTCTCAAACCGTTTACATCCGGGAAAACTTTATTCTGAATGGCATCCGGCAGTATCGCTGGCAGGTGTACCATCCAAGTATT
>CAZIOY010000006.1:0-2993 GCA_964540915.1 uncultured Ohtaekwangia sp. | reverse complement strand
CCTTTGATGGAATCATTGCCCCAGGGCAGGCTTTCTGGATTCAGACTACTGCGGCCAATCCAAGTTTAGCCATTACAGAAAACGCAAAACATATTGAGGATCGTTCGTTCTATAGAAGTGAGGACGACCAAAAGAAAGACGTATTGAGCATCATTTTAAAAAAAGGCGAAGTGACTGATGCTACCTATTTACTTTATACAGATAACAGCACCGCCAACTATGACAAAATCACGGATGCAGTGAAATCGAATAATAGTCTTTTCAATCTATCTTCATTATCGAATGATAATATATCGCTTGCCATTAACTCAATGCCCGAAACCTACTGTGAAAATGAAACCAGGCTCAACATCACAAATGCGCCAGCAGGAAATTACAGCTTGCTATTTCAGGGCCTTGAGTCCTTTAAGCGTGTGGTGACCATGCATTTGAAAGATAATTATCTGGGCACCCTGATAGAGATCACTCCTGGTCTTACTTACAATTTCGCAATCAATACAGACCCGGCATCTAGCGGTAAATCCCGTTTCGTGATTATTGAGAAACCTATTTTGAAGAGCCGTGTTTCACTTGCCATCAATCCAGTATGTGAAACTGATCCAACTATGTTGATCATTGATGCGCAACCAGGTGCAAACTATCAGGCTTTCTTCAATGGTATTGCTGTATCTGAAAAGGTGAGAGCCACCGGTGACAGTACAACTATTATTCTTGACAAAAACCTGCTTGGCATTGGCACACTACCCATTACTCTTACAACCAGCTATGGTGATTGTATTGACATGGTCCAAAATCAACTTGAAAAAATTCAGATTGATTCGTTGAACACACCTGCCATCAGTCTTTCATCCGGACTTTTAATAACTAACATAACCCAGGCAGATACGTATCAATGGTTCCTTGAAGGCGCTGCTTTAAAAGAAGAAACAAGTTCAACCATTACCCCCGTATTCGGTGGAGTTTATGAGGTGGGGGTCGCGTCCAAATCCTGTGTCAAGAAATCACCTGGATTCACTTACTCGGTTACCGCTATTGATGATTCTGAAAAATCAGAAGTCGGGATTTATCCAAACCCATTCAATGACAAACTGATGGTTACTCTTGATGAGACCGATGACGTAACATCAATCGTTACCTTAAATCTGATTGGGCAAACTTTGAAACAAGTTCCTGTATCCGGCAAGAGGGAAATTGAGCTTGACTTATCTGATCTTCCATCCGGAACCTACATCATTAGTGTGGGTATAAGAAAATACAAGGTCATTAAACAGTAATCTTTTAACACAGCCTTTATTATGAATTAATGATGATGAAGATTGTCCGAATCATACTGATACTTTCTGTAATAGGTTTGTTGACTGTTGGCGGTACCTATTTTATTATGGGTGCGCGCCAGGAAACAGCAACCCTTGATGAGCAGGTTTTAAGACAGGCCCCCGGAAAATTTATATCATTAAAGTATGGGCCCGTTCATTATCGCCTTGAGGGACCAGACACGGGTAAATTAGTTTTGCTTATACCGGGTGGAGGAATTTCCGGTTGCGAGGTCTTTGATAAAATAACCCCTGAGTTTCATTCCAATGGTTATCGAACCCTCACCTATGATTTATATGGCCGGGGCTATAGCCCAAGGCTCAATGTAGATCATTCACCTGAATTATTTCAGGAACAATTGAATCAACTTCTTGATACATTGAATGTAAACGATACCATTCATATTGTCGCCATGTCTATGGGTGCTCTCATCGGTATCGACTTTACCGTTCAACATCCGCATCGGGTTGACAAGTTTATCTTGCTAGATCCATCACTGGCAGGACAATTCACCCCTAACCTTGCCTTGCGCACACCGGTGGTTTCTGATTTTCTGATGACTGTTTATTGGTACCCGCGAGTCCTTGAAAACCAACGCAAGGAATTTGTAAGTATGGAAGTATTTGAAGAGTATAAAATCAGAGCGGAGTACTTCATGAATTTCGAAGGATATAAGCATACGAATTACTCTACCTGGTTCCATATGTTGAATCAAAACAAACTGGGATTGTTAAATCAAATGCATGCTGACAAAATACTTTTACTTTACGGAGAGCAGGATCCTTATTTCCCTAAAGACATGGTTAACCTTTTTCAATCACACTACCCTTCCCTCAAAAGCGAATCCATTCCTCTGGCAGGGCATCTCCCTCATTATGAAAAGCCTGAGGCAGTACTTAACTCCATACTTGAGTTTTTCCATTAGAAAAAGCGGTTCACCAATTCGCGCCCCACCTCATTTTATTGTTAAAGAGACCTGAATTTTCATTACTTTTACCATGTGCTTTTGATGTAAGATTTACCCCATTTTTTTTATTTTGGAACCACACCGGCTTACTTTATTCAACTCTAAATCTTCTATGTCTGTATGAAAAAAATTCTAACAATGGGGCTGTTGACCTTAATCTTGTCGCTCCCTGCAATAGCTCAAACGGTACGCTACGATAGTGGCATCTCTCTTCGTAATAACAAGATATCTACGTATTACAAAATGGTAAGCTGGGACGATAGCCAGTACAAAGAATTTAACTATCGAAGTTTAAGTAGTTCAGGAACCGTAATAGAGTTCATGAACTGGCGTGTTATTTTTCCTGCCGGTTATAACAAAAACAATCCTCAAAAGTATCCGATGATTGTGATGTTACACGGGGCTGGTGAATCCGGTCGTTCATGGCAGGGGCGCTTCACTTATTCATCCACCGATCTGCGATATGATAATAACGGTCATAATCTGTTGCACGGAGGTGAAAAACACCGCGATGCGGTGAATCGTCCGTCTACTAACTCCCGCGCATTTCCCGGCATCATTATTTTTCCGCAGGTAAATCACAGCGGTGCTTGGGAAAGCGGCTGGAATAGCGGACTGCTGAATCCTAATGGAAAAATGGGTATCAAGATTATTGAATATATGGTCAACAATTATAACGCTGATATCAATCGTATATACATGCATGGATTAT
>CAZIOY010000005.1:116045-116402 GCA_964540915.1 uncultured Ohtaekwangia sp. | reverse complement strand
GGCTGTACGGGCACCAGCAGTGTGATCACGATGACGGTGAATGCGAATCCGGTTGTAGTGATTACGAACCCTACCGCGGCCTGTAGTCCCTCCACGGTTGACTTAACTGCAGCAGGAGTAACGACTGGCTCAACAGGTGGGCTGACCTTTACCTACTGGACAGATGCAGGCGCGACCTCATCGTTAAGCACTCCCTCAGCGGTATTAACATCAGGCACCTATTACATCAAGGGCACCACAGCTTCGGGCTGTTATGATATCAAAGCGGTAGTAGTTATAGTGAATCCAACTCCAGTTGTCGTGGATCCGCTTGATCAGGTAGTTTGTAATGGAGGAGTCACAACTGCGGTTAACTTT
>CAZIOY010000005.1:110813-115945 GCA_964540915.1 uncultured Ohtaekwangia sp. | reverse complement strand
CCTTTCAATGGAAGTTGTGTGGGCACAGCTCAGACGTTTACGATTACCGTGAATCATACTCCGGTGGTTACTGATCCGCTTGATCAGACCGTATGTAATGGAGCGATTACGACAGCTATTGTCTTTAGTGGTACGGGAACGAGTTATACATGGGTTAATAATAATACTTCAATAGGACTAGGTGGATCAGGTAATGGAGATATCGCTTCATTTACAGCAGTAAACACAGGCGTTGTTGCGGTAGTTGCAACCATTACTGTTACCCCGATATATACGAGTGGAGCAACGTGTAGCGGTAGCGTTCAGACCTTTACGATCACCGTGAATCCTACACCGATGGTTACGGATCCGCTTGATCAGGTAGTTTGTAATGGAGGAGTCACAACTGCGGTTAACTTTAGTGGTACGGGCACCAGTTATGACTGGACTAATGATACACCATCGATAGGGCTAGCGGCCAGTGGCACAGGTGATATTGGATCGTTCACCGCGACTAATGTGACGGGTAGTCCTGTTGTTGCTACGATCACGGTTACTCCCGTTTATACCAGTGGTTCAACGTGTACTGGTAGCGTTCAAATATTTACTATTACGGTTAACCCGACCCCGACTGTGGTTGCAACTACAGATCAGGAGATTTGTAATGGATCGGCTACTACTGCAATTAATTTTAGTGGAGTAGCGACAAGTTATACATGGACCAATAATAATACATCGATTGGCCTGGCAGCGATTGGCAGTGGTAATATTGGATCATTTGCAGGCGTGAATCCCGGTGCGGCCCCACAGGTGGCGACTATCACGGTAACACCCGTATATGGCAGTTGCACAGGAGCACCGGATGTGTTCACAATCACCGTTAACCACACTCCGATTGTTGCGGATCCCGTTGACCAGGTAGTTTGCAACGGAGGTACGGTTAGTGCCATCAACTTCAGTGGTACGGGCACGAGTTATACCTGGACGAATGATACCCCATCGATAGGATTATTGGCCAGTGGCAGTGGGGGTATTGCATCATTCATTGCGAATAATCTGACAAGCAGTCCAGTGGTTGCGACTATCACGGTTACACCGGTTTATACGAATGGAACAACATGTTTAGGTAGTGTTCAGACATTTACAATAACGGTGAATCCTACGGCCACCGTAAATGACCCTGCCGATCAGATAGTATGCAATGGGGGTTCGGTAAGTGCGATCACTTTCAGTGGTAGCGGAGCGACCAGTTATGTTTGGAGTAACGACACACCGGGTATAGGATTACCCTCTGGCGGCAGTGGGAATATCGCTTTGTTTACAGCCATTAATACGGGCACCAGTCCGGTTATAGCAACCCTTACGGTTACACCTTTCAATGGAAGTTGTGTGGGCACAGCTCAGACGTTTACGATTACCGTGAATCCTAGTCCAACATTTACGATCACGAATTCAGCATCATCAATATGTACGGGTGCACCTGTGAATATTACTTTGAATACCCCAACCACAGGAGGTGTAATTACTCTCACAAGCGTTAATTACAACGGAGCGTCCGGTACTTTAACTGCGCCTGTCACCTACACAAATGGACAACAGATAACAGAGCTTTTAACAAATGGCACGAATGCTCCCGTCAACGTAATTTATACGTTTAGTGTGGCGGCCAATGGATGCAATAACCCAGTTTCTCAACAGACTTCGGTGATTGTAAATCCAACTCCAACGATGAGTTTTACAAATGCAAAAACAGAAATATGCAGCGGCACACCGGTTAATATCACCTTAAATAGTGCGACAACAGGAGCTATTATAACACTTTCGGGCATTAATTATGGCGGAGTAATAGGAACCCTTTCATCACCGACAACCTATATACCCGGTTCGATTATTAGCGAGACTTTGGTAAATAATTCAAACAGTCCGATCACCGTTACCTACTCGTTCACTGTAGCAGGCAACGGATGTTCCAATGGTACCATCTTTACAACCGCTGTAGTAGTTAACCCAAATCCGAGTTTGGCGGTTACCAATAGTACTCTGACTATCTGTAGCGGATCAACTCCGGCTATAAGTTTTGTTAGCCCAACAGATAATGCTCAGATTGCTTTACAAAGTGTGATATACGGATCAGTAGGGAACGGGGCATATGCATCCGGAGCGACTTTTGCTCTTACGGGGTCGTTGGCGGAAGGGAATTTGGTTAATAATACCAATAGTCCAATTGTTATTACTTATACGTTCAGTGTAACTACGCCAACGAATCCAGTTTGTCCTTTGAACGTAACCACACAAACTACATCGGTGACTGTTCTTCCTGCTCCGACTTTATCGGTAACGAATTCATCCGCCCAGATTTGCTCTGGCACTCAGACAAATATTACATTGAATACAACTGTTGCAGGAGCGCAAGTGAGGTTAAAGACAGTTAACTATGGAACAGCGGTAGGATCTTTGATTGCCGGTGCATTATATGCAGATGGACAAACTATTACCGAGATACTGACCAATTCTACCAATGCAATTGCAACCGTTACTTATGAATTCGAATCCATACTATCCGGATGTGCACCAAGCGCCAGTCAACAGATCACCGTGGATGTAAAGCCAACACCTGTAATTATCAGTACACCGCTTCAATTGCAACAGTCGATTTGTAGCGGAGCAACTCTGAATTTTTTACCAACCTCCACCACTGGTTCAGGCACAACGTATTCTTGGACCTCAAGTACCACCGGTTCATTCACTGGAGTCGCCACTAACGGTGCAGGGACCATCATCGATTCTCCTGTTAACACAACCAATACAGTAGGTTTTGTAACGTATACGATTACACCACAGATAAATGGATGTTCAGGAGTTCCGGTAAACTATGTAGTTACCATTTTGCCAACACCATCGGCTAACGGTTCAGATATAACAATTTGCAGTGGACAAAATGCGTTGGTTTCTATTAATGCAGGTCCAGCAAATGTAACAGGCACAACATTTAGCTGGGTTGCCGTTCCTTCAGTCAACGTAAGCGGGGCCATCAATGGCAATGGCTCGACAATAAATCAGCTTTTAACTTTAACTAACTTTTCTGTAGGAACAGTAACCTACCAGGTGACCCCAACAGCAAATGGTTGTGCCGGGCCAATGAAGAATATTGTAGTTACGATAAATCCAATACCCACGGTTGATGCAGGGATTGATTATCAAGAGTGTGAACCTACTACGATACCTGTAACAGGAACAATAGGGGGGGCCGCTACTTCTGGTACCTGGGTGATTGTGTCAGGTGTGGGATCAATTTCAGCGAGTGTGGTTTCAGGCACACAAATAACTGCCAGTTACACGGTGGCTCCTGCAGATATCGCGTCTGCCATTGTGCTTAGATTAGAAACAAATGATCCAGACTTAACAGGCCCTTGTGCATTGGTATCAGATTTACTTCATATTCAAATCAATAGGAGACCCACAGTTACGTTACCAGCAGACTTTTCTATATGCGAACCATCGAATCTATTAACGAATCCAATTAATTTGTCAGGAATAATTGGTGGTAGTGCTAGCAGTGCATTATGGAGTGTTGTTTCAGGATCGGGTACATTGTCTGCTTCTACCTTGGCGGGATCAAATGTGAGATCACAATACACGATCGATCCATTGGATGTAGGTAATGTAATTGCACTTAGATTAACAACAAATGATTCTGATGGTCCATCAGGGCCTTGTACCACCGAGTTTGAAGATATCAATATTACCATCAATAGGGCTGCCTTGGTTTCAGCAGGTGCTGATCTTCAATTATGTGAAGATGTTCCATCGATCATACTGCAAGGATCACAGTCGGGTGCAAGTACTTCTGTAGCCTGGACGGGTGGGATAGGTTCCTATTCCAATGCAACTGTGATTCAGCCAACTTATTCATTTAGTAATCCCGCTGAAATCAATACAACATTAACACTCACCATAACGGCATTGGATCCTGATGGAGCCGGACCATGCACCAGTGTTTCCGATCAGATGAACTTGAAGATCAATCCGCTCCCAGTGGTTGTGTTTACAGGTCTACCGTCAGGGGCACCATCCCAAATGGTTGAAAATAATGCCCCCATTACTCTTACCGGTAATCAAGTAGGAGGTGCATTCACCATTACTCCTGCAACTTCTGTTATAGGAAGTACATTCGTAAATGTAGTGGATAGGGTAACGTTTGATCCATCGGCAGTAGAACTTGGCTCCAACTTTATTACCTACACATTTATAAATGTGAATGGCTGTACCAATTCTGATACTCAGGAAGTTTTTGTAAATCCGGTAACTACTGTTGATTTTGGGGTGCAGGGCGCTCTGGTGAATGCGTCAGGCGAATTTGAATTATGTGCCAATCTAGGACTTGTTAAGTTATTGGGATTCCCTGTTCCGGCAGATGGTTTTGCGCCTGAGACACAATTCACATCGGAAGGAACCAACGCTGCCGGAATGGTCATTGTTAAATCAGGAGCTGATTATTTTATTCAAACTGATGGTATCGTTTCTAATAGCTACCGCATCCGCTACACCTTCAAAAATCAATTTGGTGCAATTACTTTCAGGGAGAAATCAATTCGGATTTTTGCGAGCCCGTTGTCTCAGTTCACCTCCTCAAACAATTGTATTATTAGTGATGTAGTCTTTACCGATAATTCAACGATTAATCCAACACCTTTCCCGGCTGCAATAACTAACTGGCAGTGGAATTTTGGTGATAACAATTTTAGTTCACTTCAAAATCCCAGTAAGCGTTATAATTTATCAGGCGCGTATAATGTCACTCTGAGAGTGAATACCAGTCAGGGCTGCTCCACGGCTAGTGCACCGTTTGTTGTTCGTGTGGGTGATGTCCCTGAGGTAGATTATAGCTGGTCTTCAATTTGTAATAATGATCAGACTAAGTTCCTTGACGAAACTGACCCGGGAGCGATTAGCGTGATTGATTCATATAGTTGGGATTTTGGGGATGGCTTTATACTTACCGGCAGTGCAAATGATGCCGTGCCCGGGGGAACTCATGGCGGCAATACCACAGGTACTTTTAAAAGCCCGGATCACCAATACACAGTCTTTGGCACTTACAATGCAAAACTCACCGTACTTACAAATGATGGCTGCAGCAATACACTTACGCA
>CAZIOY010000005.1:56621-110713 GCA_964540915.1 uncultured Ohtaekwangia sp. | reverse complement strand
CCAGTAGCGGGCGCAGAATACCTCGAGGAATTTGAATTGACAGATGGAGGCTGGATTGCAGAAGCTTTCGATAAAACTAATTCAACACCATTTAATATTGTAAAAAGTGATACAAGTTGGGTGTGGGGACCTCCCGCAGGGGCTACCATTAATTCAGCAGCCGGAGGAAGTAAAGTCTGGTGGACGGGTCGAAATGCCAATACCTATTTTTCAAATGAAAACTCTGTAGTAAACGGCCCATGCTTTGATTTAACACAATTAAAGAGACCAATGGTCGCATTGGATTATTTCTCAGATGCTCAAGCCAACCTGGATGGTGCTGTCCTGCAATACTCAACCAATGGCGGTATTACATGGATAATCGTTGGCCCTCCTGCAGGTCAGCTCACTCGTGATGAAGGTATCAACTGGTTCAACGGAGCCGGTATTTTCTCTAACCCAGGCTCACAACCGATTGGTAACTACGGATGGACCGATAAGCAAACTCAATGGAAAAATGCGCGATTTAATCTAGACATGATTCCAAGTGCCAGTCGTAGTCAGGTGAGATTAAGGATAGCGTTTAGCAGCAATGATGGCAATCCCCTGGCCCCACCAACATTTGATGGTTTTGCTTTCGATAATTTCTTTGTAGGAGAGAAGAAGAGAAATGTGCTAGTTGAACATTTTACCGCCTCTACATTAAATGCAAGTTTAAGTGCGGATAGTTATTTGAATACTTTATTACAAGACCAAATAACCGTAGATCGTCAAACTTCAGATTTCAGTAATATTCAATACCACGTTAATTTCTCGGGCGTAGATTTATTAAATAGAGATAATCCTGCTGATCCAGCAGCCCGTGCTTTGTACTATGGCATTTCTCAACCTCCCTACTCCATTATGGATGGTATACTCATTCCTGGTAAATTTACCGGTGTAACCACCGAGTTAAACAAAGTCGAGATTGATAGAAGGGCCCTGGTGGATCCCCAATTTGAATTGACTCTGGATACAATACCAACCAGCAACAGTAGAACGATTAGTGTGCAACTGACATTAAAGGCACTGAAGGCCGTGAATGTTCCTTTAGTTGTTCATGTTGCTCTTCTTGAGGATGATGTGTCTGTTTCAGGCTTTGCAAATCCTTTCAAGAATGTTTTGCGCAGGCAGCTTTTCGGAAGCGATGGTGAAACCATTAACCTGCCTTTTGTACAGGGCCAAAATTTAATTAAGACCAAGCTGGACGTTGAGATTAACGCTTCCATTGCAGATCCTTCAAAGCTGATACTGATAGGAATTATTCAGGATAAAAACTCCAAAGAAATCTATCAAAGCATTGTGACGAAGGCTCCTAAAAAGAGTGGAACACCTATCGTTGGTGTGAAGGATAATGAACCTGTTATGATCGCCAACTTAAATAGCATTCAGATTTTCCCTAATCCGGCAAACGGTGTGTTTAACTTTGGAATCCCAGGAGAAATTCATTCTGAAAGTCAATGGAAAATTATTGACCAACGTGGTGTTACCGTGTCAGAAGGTAACTTCTCAAAATCAACCAGTGGCCTTCTGCAGGTAGACGTATCAACATTGTCCAATGCCATGTATTACGTGGTCATTAGTGGCCCGGGAGGAACGTCAGTAAGAAAGAAGTTGATGGTTATGAATAGGAACTAATTTGAATCTTTAAAGAATCAAGGGTTTCTCTAAGTTCTGAACTGATCTCTTTGGAGAGCTTGTTTATCAGCCATGGATTTTTGTGGAGTTTAGCTTCCTCCTCAAGTTTTACAATTTTATCCTTTAGATTGTGAACCCCCAGCAAGGTGATGCTGGGTTTTATTTTATGGGCTATTCTTGCCAGTTCGATCCAATTTTCATGATCGGCATGTTTATCCAGATCGTGTATGCTGTTGGGGATTGATTTTATAAAGGCCTCTGCAATTTCTTTAATAAAGTCCTTATTGTTGCCAGATACTTTTTCAAGGTAACTAAAGTCTACCTTATCATGTTGCTTATTTGAAGCATGCTGGCTTAATGAATGAATGACATGGAATTTATTACCGAGATGCTTACCAAGTATTTTAAGCAAATCATCTTGGGTAAAAGGCTTGGTCAAACAGTCGTTCATTCCAAGAGAAATACACTTATCGATATCTTTTTGGGTGGCATTGGCGGTCAACGCAATAATGGGAATTTTACTTTTTTCATTATTCCACTTTCGAATTACTTTGGTAGTTTCAAAGCCATCCATCACCGGCATTTGAATATCCATGAGGATCAGATCGAAATGTGAATTTTTAAATTTTTCAATCGCTACTTCTCCATTCTCTGCCGTTTCAAACGGGCATCCCCACATTCTAAGAATGCTTCCGGCATACAGACGGTTGATATCATTATCCTCTACCAACAAAATGGATGCGTTGTGCAATTGAAGGGTTTTATTTAATCCGATTTTTCCTCCCGATGTTTGCTCATCCCTAATTCCAATACGATAGGGGATAACCACGGTAAAAACAGATCCTTTATTTTCTTCACTGGCTACCTTAATGGAGCCGTGCTGCATTTTTACAAATTGACGCACAATAGTAAGCCCCAGACCAGTGCCACCGTATTTGCGTGTCACACTAGCATCCGCCTGGCTAAAACTCTCGAAGATGGTTCTTAGTTTGGATTTATGTATTCCAATTCCGGTATCCTTGATTTCAAATTTTATATAATAGTCCTTGTTTTTTATTTGCTCGAGACTAACGGCAATGTGAATGGATCCTTGATGCGTAAATTTTAATGCGTTACTTATCAGGTTAATTAAAATTTGATTCAGCCTCACCGGGTCACCAATAAAAACACTGGGTGTATTAGGGTGCTTATGATACTCCAGGAGGATACCCTTTTCATTTGACTGAAGGCGAAAGGTGTCAACGAGCGAACGAATAGTTTTATCCAGGTCAAAATGAATCTTCTCAAACTTGAGCTTACCTGACTCGATCGATGCCAGATCAAGAATATCATTGATGATTACTTTCAGATTTTCAGATGCGGTCTTTATCGCCTTTAAGTATAAGGTCTGATCTTCTGCGGAAGGATTTTGGTTTAATAGATCAGCCATACCGGCAATTCCATTGATCGGAGTTCTTATCTCATGACTGATATTGGCTAAGAATAATTCTTTTGCTTTTTGAGCGCGCAGCAACTCATCAGCGTCTTTTTTCCTTTGAGAGATATCACGACAGTCTAAAATCAGCCCTTCCAATCCATCTTTTTGCTTCAGGTTAATGGAATTGAATTCAAAGAACTTGTATGATTTGTCCTTACACTTAAACTGAAATTCAACTGATTTGGTAAAACGTCTGTTAGTACTTTTTTTAAACTCTTTTTTAAAATCGACTTCAAAGGAGGGGTCAATGAAATCGAAAAAGTTTTTTCCTACTATACTGCTTTCCTTATAACCGAGTTGTTTTACCGAATTATTGCAATACAGAATAAGGCCTTCGTACCTAACGATAAAGATGATATCAGAACCTACTTCAACAACAGGCTTGTAGAAGAGTCCTTTTTTTACATATTCGGAAAGAGATTTCATGTAATTTCCTTTTCTAATTTAAATACCGGCTGCTTCCATTTCCTTTAAGTATCGATAGATGGAAGATTTGCCTATGTCTAACTTTTGAGCTACCTCCAGAACATTGTTGTCATATTTGTTCAGGTAGCTGCGAATGATGCGATAGGTATAAACCTCCAGCGTCATTTCTTTCAATAAGAAATTTTCTTCATCCAGAATGGTATTGAACGTAATGTCTTTGGCTAGTATTTCGCCACCATCCGCCATCACGGCAGCAAGATCCATCACCGATTTCACCTCCCTTACATTGCCGGGGAAATGATATTTCAGAAGTTTATCCTGGGCTTCCCCACTGATTTTTAATTTCTTCAAATCGTTCTCCTTGGCAAACTGATCCAGGAAATGCTTGGCAAGAATGATCATGTCTTGCCCCCGTTCGCGGAGAGGAGGGAGGTGAATGGGAAGACCCAATAATCGATAAAACAAATCTTCACGAAATCTTCCGGCTTTTACCTCTTCATGTAAATTCCGGTGAGTGGCTACAATGACTCTTACATCTAACTTAATTACCTGATTACTTCCAATACGGGTAAGTTCTTTTTCCTGCAGCACCCGCAGCAATTTGGACTGAAGGCTTAAATCCATTTCACCGATTTCATCCAGAAAAATTGTTCCACCCTCGGCTTCTTCAAATTTTCCAATTCGTCTGGCAAGGGCTCCGGTAAAGGCACCTTTTTCATGCCCAAATAGCTCACTTTCAATCAAATCCTTTGGAATGGCAGCTACATTGACTGCCACAAAGGGTTTGTTTTTCTTTTTCGAATTGAAGTGTATCGCTTTCGCTACCAGTTCTTTTCCTGTGCCTGTTTCTCCGGTAATCGATACAGTTATTTGTGTTTTAACGGCTTTCTCCAGTAGCTCAAATACCTTTTTAATGGCTGGACTGGATCCGATAATACTTTTCTCAAACTCGTATTTTACTGTGATTTCCTGCTTTAATCTATCAATTTCCCTGATTAAGGAAGATTTGTTGCGTGCGTTTTTAATTGAGTTTAAAATCCGGTCTTTTGCATCTTCATCCTTGGAGATGTAATCAAAAGCTCCGCCCTTAAGTAATTCAACCGCGGTTCCAATTTTTTCCTGTGCCGAAACAATAATGACACTTATATCGGGGTCAAACTCGCGTATTGACTGTAACACCTTTTCTCCTGGCATGTCAGGTAAAGAGTAATCAAGCGTAATTACAGTAGGTTTCTTGTGTAAATGAGCCAGGCAGTCTTTTCCGGTAGAAAAAAACTCAGTATCGAAGTCAGGATTTAAGCTAAGTACGTATTTTAGGAATTTGGTGTAGGCGGGGTCGTCCTCAACGACAAAGACCTTGACCTGATCATTTTCAGACATAATTAATTAGTAGGTCGCTTAAAAGCAGGTTAAATTATTTAGTTAAATTAATAAAAATTTGAACAAATCTTACTCGTTTCATGCATGATATTAATTTTAAAAGGAAATTTCAATGATTCCAGAATTTAAATCACTCACCTCAGCAGAAATAGAATTGATGCATAAGGCGCCCATGCTTGTGTGCATCTTAATAGCCGGTGCCGATGGTCGCATTGATCAAAATGAGATAAGAAAGGCAATTGGGTTTGCCACCAACAGGCAAAAGAAAGCCAGCAAATCAAGATTACTGGAGTTTTATAATGAGGTCGGAAGCGACTTCGAGGATAAACTTAAGATTGTTATTCAAGGGTTTCCAGTTAAGGAGAAGGAAAGGGCTCCAAAGGTGATAGCAGAATTAGCACAACTAAATAATATTCTGGGTAGACTTGATAAAGAATTCTCCGTTGAACTTTTTGAGAGTTTAAAAGAGATCGCTGTGGAAATCGCAAAGTCATCAGGAGGGGTGCTGGGCTTAAAGTCGGTGGGTGTTGAAGAGGCTCAATACCTTACCTTGAATATGATAAAGGATCCCTCATCTTTTTAAGAAGGAGAATGCAAAAATCGAATGTGGGGTTTTTCGGTAGTTCGGTGGTCCCGTTTCGTATTGTTTTTATAATGTGGCTGGTTTTCAGCATTCAATTTTTTTACGGATTTGATTTTGGAGTCTTTGGAATAAGACCACGCACCGCTTCGGGGCTCATTGGCATTTTTGCCGCACCCCTTATTCACGGCAACTATCAGCACATACTTTCCAACACGTTCCCACTGCTGTTTTTAGGGTCCGTCCTTTACTTTTTTTATGAACGAATAGGAGGCACTGTTTTTTTTCGATGCTACTTCTATACCAATATTCTGGTGTGGTTATTTAGTCCCCGTGATTCATATCATATTGGTGCCAGTGGTCTTGTATATGGCCTTACTTCATTCCTTATATTATTTGGTTTGGTACGTCAGGACTTTATTTCTTTTACTGTGGCGATTCTTGTTTTATTGATCTATGGCGGTGCTTTTCTTTATGGGGTAATGCCGGCTGATCCAAGAATATCCTGGGAGGCTCATCTGGCCGGGGCTTTGGTTGGTGCCTTTACGGCATTTAACTTAGCACCCAAAAGAAAGATACGATGATGGATGCAGCAGCTAAAAAAGTGTGGGCAAGCATTAAAGCCAAAAAATTTGAGCCGGTTTACCTGCTACAAGGGGAGGAGATCTACTATATTGATTTACTGTCAAATTATATAGAGTCAAATGCGCTGACTGAGTCGGAGAAAGGATTTAATCAGTTTGTTGTGTATGGTAAGGACGTTTCTGTTGCCACTATATTAACACACGCCAAACGCTTTCCCATGATGTCTGAGAAACAAGTGGTCATTGTAAAAGAAGCTCAGGATATTCAGGATCTTCAGAAAGAGGGAGGAGCGAAATTGCTTCTTTCTTATCTATCGAATCCGTTGCCCTCCACGATTCTGGTTTTGTGTCACAAACACAAAACATTAGATAAAAGAAAAGAACTTGGAAAAAAAGCCGATCAGCTGGCAGTTTCACTCACATTCAAAAAACCTTTTGAGAATCAGTTGGGGGAGTTTATTTCAGACTACATAGCTGAAAAGGGATATCGAATTGAGGATGCAGCGATCAGAATGTTAGCGGAGTATGTGGGTAATGATTTAAGTCGCCTCGCCAATGAAATTGACAAAGTCTTGATTGATAGCGCGAAGGAAACTCCCATTAAACCCGAGACGGTAATAAGTAGGGTGGGCATTAGCAAGGAATATAATATTTTTGAGTTGCAGAAGGCCTTTATAACAAAAGACACCTACCAGGCTGCCAAGATTGCTGCTTACTTTGAAAGAAACACCAAAAAGAACCCGGTCATCCCTATGGTGGCTTTCCTATACTCGTTCTTCAGTAAACTTCTGGTGGCGGCAACCTTATCGGATACGTCTGATAAAAGCCTGGTTACTGCTTTAAAAATCAGTCCCTATGCAGCTCGGGATTATAGCACTGCTTCAAGGCGATATCCGTTGGCAAAAATTATTGATAATATAACCTTGCTCAAGGATGCTGACCTCAAACTTAAAGGTGTAAACAGCGGAAGCATCGAGGAAGGTGAGATATTAAAAGAGTTGGTTTTTCGACTCATGTAAAATCCGGAAATCGTTTGTGAGCATTTTGCCGTTCAACGAGTGAAGTTGCCCACTATTGATTTTCATCGCGGAAGCATACTGATTATTCGAAATAGATTGAGTAATTTTGACACAGGCAGGATACTCAAGCATATTTTTTAAACTTTACCTGCAATATTTTTTAATATTTTCTGTTTTACGAAAAAACTTTGAATGAAGAGTTATACTATTCTTCTCGTTTCAGTGTTCGTTGCTTTTACTTCTTATTCTCAGAACCTGTTATCGCAACAACAGTCAGAGAGAAAATTCAGCCAGGGTCTTGAGTTGTTGGATCATAAACAATATGGTGCCGCCCGAGAGGTGTTTTCTGAGTTTATTGCCGTCACACCTTCAGCCGATGTAAGGCGTGCCGATGCGGAATACTATGTCGCCTTTTGTGCCCTCAATCTGTACCATGGCGATGCTGAAAAGCAAATTGAATCTTTTATTGAGCATTATCCCAAACATCCCAAGTCGATTACTGCCAATTACGACTTAGCAAACTTCTACTACATCGAGAAGAACTATAAAAAGGCATCGTCATTTTATTCGAAGGTTGATTTTAGCGGACTGAATGTGGAGCAGCAAAATAACGGCAGATTCCGATGGGGTTATAGTCTGTTCAACTTAAAATCCTTAAAGGAAGCTCTTACCCAGTTCAATAATATTAAATCAACAGGAGGCCTCTTCGGGCCGGCTGCCAGTTATTATGCCGGGTTTATCGAACACAGCCAGGCCGACTATGCTGCGGCTCTCACCGATCTAAAGCGTGCCGAGCAAAATGAGTCGTATGCTAAAGTGGTTCCCTATGTGATCGCCAATGTGTATAATAAGCAACAGGATTACGATGCATTGCTCGCCTATGTCAGAACAATAGAAGGAAAGGAAGGCGTGACCAACAAGGAGGAGATTGCGCTTCTTTCTGCGGAAGCTTATTACAAAAAAGGGGATCTTAAAAATGCATTGACCGGATATAATCAATATTTGACGGGCCGTGAAGAGAAGGCGGATAAAGGAGTATTACTTCGGGCAGGTTATGCTGCCTATACGCTGGGAGAGGATGTCGTGGCAATGAAATATCTTAAGTCATCGTTTGCCGATAAAGACTCAGTGGGTTTTTATTCATCCTATTACTTAGGTGCGCTCTACTTGAAACAAAACCAAAAGCCCATGGCTCTCACTGCTTTTGATATTGCCCGCAAGTTCAAGAGCGATCAGAAGCTAGTGGAAGAAAGCACTTATCAATTTGCGAAAATTTCATATGACCTGGGCAGACCCGATCAGGCAATTTCTGAATTTGAGAAGATGCTGGTCACATTTCCCAAGAGCAACCATACCGATGAAATAAAGGAGTTGCTTTCTCAAGCCTATGTGAATGCATCTAATTACAATAAGGCAATCGAATATATAGAAGCGTTGCCGCGCAAAAGTCCTGCTATAGAAAGGGCCTTTCAAAAAGCAACCATGTTGAAGGGCATTGAACTATTTAATAAAGAGGATTACCCGGCAGCGGTGGAGTTCTTCGAGAAATCACTGAAATACCCGGTGGATCCAGTCTATCAGGCGGAGGCAAGTTTTTGGAACGGTGAAGCCTACTCCATTGGAAAAAAATATGACCAGGCAGCAGAAAACTATTTGCGCATAATAGGTATTTCAGGATTAGCCAATCAAGACTTGATTCTAAAAGCGCGGTATGGTTTGGGATATGCCTATTATAATCTGCAACAATATGACCGTGCCTTGTTCAACTTTAAGGAGTTTGTAAATAAATCTCCACGCACGCAGGTGAATCTTGCCGATGGTGTGTTACGACTTGCTGATTGCTACTATGTAAGTAAGTCGTACCCAGATGCGCTTGTCAATTATAGAAAGGTTACTCAATTGACCTCACCGGATGCCGACTTTGCCCATCTTCAGTCGGGTATAATCCTTGGCATCATGCGAAAGTACCCAGAGGCTACCGCGGAGTTTGATAATGTCATTAAGAATTATCCTCAATCCCGGATTTACGATGAAGCGTTATTTCAAAAGTCGCAGCTTGAATTTGAGCAGGGCAATTATGCCTTGGCGGTAGAGGGATATTCAAAGCTCATTCAGAACAACACTACTTCCCGGTTTGCCCCCTACGCATTTACACGAAGGGCTGCTTCCTATTTCAACTTAAAAGAGTATGATAAGACTGCCCAGGATTATATTACCGTTATCGAAAATTATGCAAGTCACCCGGCTAGCAATGATGTATTGTTGCCACTACAGGAGGCATTAAATCTCGCGGGCCGATCTACAGAGTTTGACAAGCATTTAAGTCAGTTTAAAGTTTCGCATCCTGATGCCAAGGGAATTGAATCGGTAGAGTTTGAATCAGGAAAGAATCTTTATTTTAATCAGGACTATCAGCGTGCAATTCAGAGCCTTGCGCTATATGCCAATACATACCCTGAAAGTCCGCGTTTAAGCGAAGCCAAATATTATCAGGCAGAAGCCTATTACCGGCTAAAAGAAAACAATAAGGCTCTTGAGATTTATACAGAAATAGCTGCCGATAAAAACTTTCTATTCGCCAACAAAGTGATTGGACGTATGGCGGAATTGGAGTTTAAGTTTGGTCGCTATGACCGCGCCATTCCTTATTTTCATCAACTAGCCCGATTAGCCGGAAATAAGAAAGAGCAATACAGTGCGTGGTCGGGACTGATGGAATCACATTATCTGCTTGCTCAATATGATTCAGCATCGCAGTACGCACAAATTATTTTGGAAAAGGGAAATGTAAATGCAGGCGCTCAAAATAAGGCTTCACTGTATCTTGGTAAAGCAGCAATGGCCAAAGGCGACTACGAACTTGCCCAGGATGAATTTTTAAATACACTGAATTCTGCTCAGGATGAGTATGGAGCGGAAGCCAAATACTTACTAGGTGAAATTCAATATTTAAACAAGCAGAATAAGCAATGCTATGAAACGCTGATAAGCCTTAATACGGACTTTGCAGCGTATCCTGATTGGGTTGGGAAGTCTTTCTTGCTATTGGCCGATAACTATCTCGCTATGGGTGATACATTTCAGGCGAAAGGCACGCTCAACTCTTTAATTGATAATTTCCCTCAGGAGAGTATTAAAGTAATAGCCAGAGAAAAGTTAAAGAAAATTACAGACGAAGAAGTCAATAAACAGAAGCAATTGAAGGCTGATACAGTCGATAATTAAACGAGCTTGTGAATGATGATTAAAAGAATAAACAAGATAAAATATCTGGCACTGTTGGTTGGCATGAGTATGAACTCTTTTGCCCAGGAGAAAGAAAAGGAGAAGTGGGGAGAAGGAGAAATTGAGAAGGTGGAGATTGAGATCGTGAAGGAGCGCCAGATTGTGTTACCAAAGGCGAATCGCAATTTTGAAAAAGTACCACCTCGTCCGGTAGAACCTATTAAGCCTGAGATTACGTATGATTTTAAAAATCTAAATTTCACAGCTTCCGACTATAACCCTTCCATACGACCCTTGCGACTTCAACAAGAGCAAATTGCCAAGCTATATGGAAATTATTTGAGCGCTGGTTTTGGTAATTATGCCTCACCATTATTGGAAGCTTACCTTACAAATAAGAGAAGCAAGGATAAGTTTTATGGTTTGAAATTCTTTCATCAAAGTTACGGCACGGGCCCTGTTGACAAAGAAAATTCATCAAGCGGAAATACGGAACTATCTCTATTCGGTAAGGCCTTTAGCAGATACGGTACCACAGCAGGTTTTTTGAAGTTTGAGAATTTCAGGAACCGGTTTTATGGATATTTACCAGATCCGTTAATTAAGCAATCGCCAGAGGTGCAAGGATATTTAATTGTTAGTCTTGGAGGTTCTGTTGAGAACCCTAAAAATGCGGATTTCAATTATAAACTAAGCGGTGGCTTTAGCTACCTCGATGACAAATTCAAGGCTTCGGAGAGTGAAGTAAGCCTTGCTCTGGAGAGTAACTATAATCTGACGGAAGAGAGTAAAATCGTCATCAACTCAGAGTACTATTTGATAGCGAGAAAAGATGAATTAGTGGAGGCAAAGCCCAGGCATCTATTTAAAGTAAAGCCAGCGTATCAGTTTATGGTTATTGATAATCTTAAACTGACAGCAGGCCTTAATGTTGCTTTAGAGAATGACACGATCGGAAAGAATAAATCCTTTCATGTTTATCCCCATGTAAAAGCAGAATATCAACTGAGTAAATCGGTGGAAGTGTATGCGGCCTTTACGGGTGATGTTGATAAAGTTTCATTGCATACCCTGGCGCACGAAAATCCCTGGCTTGATGCGAATATTGGTATCTTTAATACCAATCGCACCATGGAATTCCTGGGCGGATTAAAAGGGAAGTTGGGAAGTAAGGTGGCTTTCGGCACAGGTGTTTCGCTGGCTAATCTTAAGGACTTATACTTCTACAAGAATAATACGGCAGACCGGGCGCGTTTCATAACGGTGTATGATGAGGGCAATACGCAGCGCACTAATTTGTTTGGCGAGTTAAGTTTTTCACAAACTAACAAGGTTCGCTTCTCCTTGCGCGGAGACTTGTTCGGTTATTCAACCGATAAGATAGAGGCGGCCTGGCACAGGCCCACGTATCGAATGACTATAAACTCTTCGTTTAACATTGTTGATAAATTTTTGATCAATGCCGATTTGATGACACAAGGTGGAGCCAAGGCCTTAAATGTTGATACCAACACCGTGTTGACGCTCGATCCAGCCTTTGACTTGAATCTAAGGCTGAATTATTTTGTATCACCACAATTTTCGGTGTTTTTGAAGGGGAGTAATTTACTCGCCAACGAGTATCAATTGTATTTGAATTATCCGGTTAGGGGCTTGCAGATTTTAGGGGGCCTCACCTATGTGTTTTAGAGATAGTTTATTTTAAGGAAATTACATTATTTTTGTAGAGTACTGTAAAAACCAAACTATGGCAAAGCGTAAAGATAATCCCGAGAACGAAGGTGAAAATCTAAATGAAGGTAACAACGGTGACGATAATTTCGGTTTGCCGGATATTGAATATAAACCACTTGATTCAACGGAAGAGACATCGAAAGATTCATCGACAATAGATTTCTCATCAGATATGGATACTGAAAAAACAACTCAGAATAGTGAGCAGGAAGAAAGGGAAAAGAATTATTCCTACACCCCTGCCGAAGAGCCGAAATCAAACGCACCCGTTATTATTGCCATTATTATTGGTTTGGTATTGGTTGTGGCTAGTTTTTTGATTTACCAATACGTGTATAAGCCCAAAGCAGAAAAGACCAAAAAAGAACAACTGGCTAAGCAGGAAATAGAAAAGAAGCGGAAGGAAGAATCCGCACGTTTAGCTAAAGAAAAGGAGGAAGCTGAACGCAGAAGATTAGAAGAGGAGAAAGCTGCGGCTGCCAATGTTATGCCAGCTCAAGGAACAATCGAGACACTAAGTGCACGCACCGGTCGTTATTACGTAGTTGTCTCAAGTGACATTGACGATGATTTAATAATGGATTATGCCAAAAAGCTAAGCGCAAATGGCACAAGTACCCAAATCATTTCGCCTTACGGTAAATCAAAGTTTTCTCGCTTAGCAATAGGCAATTTTGATTCGTTCGCAGAAGCTCAAACAAGTGCCGATGGGTTAAAAGCTACGTATGGTGACGGTGTTTGGGTAATTAAGTATTGACGAGGATTATTTTTTAATAGATACCATTTTTTAAACTTATGATGTTAGCCCAGATTGTTACCGACACACCGGCAGCAGCTACGAATCAAACTATTTCATTGTGGGAATTAGCCATGGCGGGTGGCCCGCTAATGATCCCACTTTTAATTTGTTCTATCATTGCTGTGTACATTTTTGTTGAGCGACTCCGAACAATCAACAAAGCCAATGTAAGCTCTGATGCCTTTATGGGTAAAATAAAAGAACTCGTAGTGAAAGGAGATATTAATGGTGCTAAGATTCTTTGTTCACAACATGATACACCGGTAGCTCGCATGATTGAGAAAGGGGTTACCCGTATCGGGAGTCCATTAAAAAACATTGAAGCCTCCATTGAGAATGTGGGTAAGATTGAGGTTTTCCGTCTCGAGAAAAACCTTTCTGTGTTGGCAACGATAGCAGGGGCTGCACCGATGATTGGGTTCCTGGGAACTGTAATTGGTATGGTGGGCGCGTTTATTGCCATTGCTCAGGAGGAGGGTTCAGTAAGTCCTAAACTATTGGCGGATGGAATCTACACAGCCATGGTAACCACCGTGGCAGGTTTAGTGGTTGGCATTATCGCCTATCTGGGGTATAATTATCTGGTAACACGGGTTTCCAAAGTCGTGCATAGAATGGAATATTCTTCTATTGAGTTTATAGATCTTTTGCAAGAGCCGAGGTAAACAATGAATATTCAAACGAGAAATAAAGTAGATGCAGCGTTTAGCATGGCCTCCATGACAGACCTTATCTTTCTGTTGCTGATTTTTTTCATGCTCACCTCTTCATTTGTTACACCATCAGGCTTGCCCGTAAACCTGCCTTCCAGCGTTGCCAGTACGATCGAAGTACAAAAGGTTTCAGTAACGGTGACTAAAGATTTGCAGTTTTATGTAAATGACAAGAAAGTAACCAAATCAACTTTGGAAGGGGAACTAAAAAGCAGATTGGCGGGTACTAAAGGGGTAGTGGTCCTGCATATTGATGAAAGCGTGCCTACCCGTGAAATGGTTTTCGTGGCGGGCGTTGCAACTAAACTTGAAGCGAAGGTGTCCATTGCGACAAAACCGAAATAGAAATTGGTATGAACGAGCAGAAGGAAAAGAAAGATAAAACAATTGCTATGATTACCTCTGTAGGTATTCACGGGGCTTTGTTGCTGGCTTTCATGCTATTGATGGCTTGGCGAGCACCCAATCCACCTCTTCCCGAATACGGTATCGAACTTAACTTTGGTTTGGATGAACAGGGTGGTGGAGAAATTCAACCTGAGACAGCTCCCGGTGAACAGCAGGCCGAAGATGAGACCCAGCAGGAAGATACTTCAGAACCCGTGCAGGAGGAAGTGGTTGAAGAAAAGCCGGTTGAGCAAGTTATTTCAAAGGTGGAAAGTCCAGTGGTTGTAAAGGAAGAAGTAAAAGAAACCAAAAAGGAAATAGTTAAAGAGAAACCAGTTGAAACCAAGATCAAGGAAACTCCTAAAGAAGAAGTAAAGAAGCAGGAGAAAGAAGTAAAGGTAGCGGAGGAAAAAGGTACCGATACTAAAAAAGGTGACAATACAACCAGCCAGGGAGACGATAAAGGAAAGGTGGGAGACAAGGGCAGCCCGGAAGGAAAGTTGGATGCGAAAGCTCTGTATGGTCAACAAGGTGGCGGTGGTGGTGGAGATGGTTTTGGACTCTCCATGTCAGGATGGGCATGGGCGGATAATCCTCAAGTGCCCGAGTTACCAGACAATGAAGACGGTCGGATTGAGTTTGAGATTGAATGCGATGAGAATGGTGACATTATAGGAATTCAAACTATTCAACGAGGACTTAGCCCACGCGCTGAGCAGTTGCTAAAAGAGGAGATCAGAAAAAATTCATTGGTAAGAACCTCTGCAGGAAAAGCTCCTGAACGGTCAAAGGGAAGGGTAGTCTTTATTCTGAAGACAAAATAATCTACTCTACAATAATCAAGTAATAGTTCTTCTTACCCTTTTGGGCCAGAAGATATTTATTCTGAAGCAAGTCAAAAGACGGATTCTGAGCGGGATCAACAATTTTAATTTTATTGATACTCACCCCACCGCCCTGAATCATTTTTCGTGCCTCACCTTTAGATGGAAAGATTTTTGATTGGGTGGTTTCTGATAATAAGTCAGTGACACTACTACAAGCCTCAAGGGAAGTCCGGCTGATTGTCACTTGAGGAACACCTTCAAACACAGCTAGCAGCGTATCTTCATCCAGACTCTGTAAGTCTTCTGTCACCGAGTTGCCAAACAAAATAGAAGATGCTTTGATTGCAGCATCATAATCAGCCTGGGAATGTACCCGTAAAGTAATGTCTTTTGCCAACTCACCCTGTAGCTTCCTCAGGTGAGGAGCCTGATGGTGCTCAGCAGTGATGGCTTCAATTTCTTCCTTAGTACGTTGCGTGAATATTTTGATGAAGTTGACTGCGTCTTCATCAGAAATGTTGAGCCAGTATTGATAGAATTTGTAAGGTGATGTTTTCTTGGGATCGAGCCACACATTGCCATCTTCCGTTTTTCCAAATTTAGTGCCGTCTGCTTTTTTGATGAGTTGCGTGGTCAAAGCGAACGCTTCTCCATTTTCTTTTCTGCGTATCAGTTCAGTCCCGGTTACGATATTTCCCCATTGGTCGGAGCCCCCCATTTGGAGTTTGCAATTTTTGTGTTTGTAAAGCCAAAAGAAGTCATATCCCTGCACGAGTTGGTAGGTGAATTCTGTGAACGAAAGCCCCGTCTCAAGACGTTTTTGTACTGAGTCCTTGGACATCATATAATTTACGGTGATATGTTTACCAACATCACGTATGAAATCAAGAAATGAAAAATTCTTAAACCAGTCATAATTGTTAACCATTTCTGCCGAATTGGTTCCCTTCGAGAAATCGAGAAATTTCTCAAGCTGTTGTTTTACACAGCCCTCATTGTGCCTGAGGACTTCTTCCGATAGAAGGTTACGCTCTGCTGACTTGCCTGAAGGATCGCCAACCATACCGGTGGCTCCGCCAACGAGGGCAAAGGGTTTGTGTCCACATTGCTGAAATTGCAGTAAGGTCATGATTTGAACCAGGTGTCCGATATGCAGCGAATCGGCTGTTGGGTCAAACCCAATATACCCGGCCGTCATTTCTTTACTTAGCTGTTCTTCTGTGCCGGGCATGATGTCGTGTATCATTCCGCGCCAGCGTAGTTCTTCAACAAAATTCTTCTTCATTACTGGAATTAAAACGTCAAATATAAGGCTACTTGACTTAATGACGTAGTTGAATTGTTATAAAGTAGCGCGCTTAAGTCAGTTTATAAACCCTATTTCCTACCTTCTATTTTTACAAAAGAAAAATGTATCATTGAGAAAAATTACAATCACCCGTGTATGCAACAACCTGATGCTCTCAACCTCGTAGCAGAATTTCACCGAACCTTTAAACATCCTATTTTGATCGAGCCGGCAATCCCCGATGAAAACCGGTGCAAACTCAGAGTGGCGTTGATTGCTGAAGAACTGAAGGAGATGGAGGTGGCGATTTTGGAAAATGACCTGGTGGGTGTGGCCGATGCATTGTGCGATATCCAGTATGTGTTGTCGGGTGCAATCCTTGAATTTGGTCTGGCAGATAAGTTCAAGGCTTTATTTGAAGAGGTTCAGCGCTCTAATATGAGTAAAGCCTGTGTTTCGGAGGAGGAAGCAGAAAAGACAGTGCTTCATTACAAAGCCAAGGACGGCACAGAATGTTATTACAAGCAGGAGGGAGATAAGTGGCTGATTTATCGCAAGTCAGATAACAAAACCATTAAGTCAATCAATTACTCACCGGCCGCTCTGGAAGGTATTTTGAATAAATGAGTTACACGTAAAACTCCAATTGAAAAACAAGGTCCTGACCTTTTAACGGAACGGGTGTGATTGCCAAAATAGGTAACTCGTTATAAGCGCGGATAAACTCCGAACGGCTAATGCGCAGTTTACTAACCCCCGGTTTGATCTTATGGTACTGCATTCTGCCCGATTTATTGGAGGAGGCAGTAAAGAGCAGTAGGTAATGAATGGGTGTGGGAGAGGGGATGTACTTCATGACCAATTTTATGCATACGTTCTTTGAAAATCTTTATGCAACAGACTGTTTTGTACAAGGTTATATTGCGCAAGCAAGGTGTAGGCCCAATCGGGCACATAATGGAATCTCGTTTCGTATTCTTCAATTTTTAAGCATAATTCCTTAACGTAATACCTTATTTGGTCAAGATTTCTGCATTCAAGTGGCTTTTCAAAATTTCGCAGAGTAAAGTCCTTTAGTGCTATTTCCAGTTTTATCTTTTCGAAATCTGTCATAACATTGTGTATTATTACACAATTATAATATGAATTGGGACATATATGCAACATTAATTGTGTAAAAATGTACCGCCTTTTGTTTAATCGAAATCCCCATTTCTCCAGTCTCCTACAGAATATTTCAGGAAAATGCACTTAAAAGGTCTTCTTTTTAGTTTAATCGGTTGAACATGCCGGTCACGTAATTTTCGTAATGACTTGCGTTTACGGGTATCTCAAAGTCTTTAAAAACCATCACACATTTAGTTAATATAATTACCTTTAGCACAAATAAATTTTCGCATTCCTATGGATTCTTCTACTATGGCATTCCTTGAACTGTGGCATGATATAATGCTGATAGGTTCTATTCTGATGGTTTCGTTATCATTGATCTTCTACCTCGTATATCAGTTTAAGGTTTCTTCTATTAATGATCTAAAAACGAAACATGATTTTATTAACCGTTCTGAAATTAAGTGGTTTAAATGGGTGTTTCATTTATTAGGCATAGGCGCTGCCATGGCAATCAACTTGTATGGAAAAGATGAATTGTCTTCTATCAGTGTTGCGTTCTTTGTTCGGTTGTTTTTCTCTTTGGCAGGAGCCACACTCATTGGCTATATAGCAACTCTTATCTTGGATTATTACTATCCTACCCGGCTTAACTATAAACTTCGCAGACTTCGCTATACACCGCGTATTTCCAGCTCGGGCAATAGAATGAAATTGCTAACCGAAGAAGAAGAAGATGTTCACTTGGATGAAGGCATGCGGGCAGAAGAAAATATTTTTTCAATTGACTATGATGTATGGACGGATGAAAAGACTAAAGAAATCAAAATTGAAAAATACCAGGGGCATTTAATAGCGTTGCAATGCCATAACTGCGGATTTTACACCATGCGAGTGCAACGTGAAGAAATTGTGGAAAGAAATGAAGATGGCTCTCCAAAGGAACTAATAAAGCACTATCAGTGTACCTATTGCAAGAATGTTCGGGCCACTCAGTTTTCCATATCACGAAAAGAAACGGAGGACTACAAAAATATTAAACCGAGAGTGGTTCGGAATGCTAAAAATATTGATTTGATAAAGATCGATATTCACTCCAGTTTGGGATTCAAGAAGACTTTTGAGTTTCATACGGTAGAAGAGGCTCAGAAATTCCTGGCCGAATTTGATTTTGATAAAGTGGCATGAAAATTCAGGCATCTCATTTGCACGGATCTCGTTGAAAGTAAGAAAATCAATTTTATGATGAAGAGGGCGCCCTTAACTATTGTCTTTTGTTTTTATGTAGCTGTTGGTTTTGCATTGGTGAAAGACTCACTGGACCTAAAACCGAAGCCCGTATATGGAAAGGAGGCTCGTGTAGTTTCATACATTCTGGATAATAATCACTACCGCAAGATTCGACTAAACGATTCGTTATCGGCTGTTATATTGACCCAATACATCAAGGAATTGGACAATAGTAAGACGTATTTCCTGGCTTCTGATATCAAGTCGTTTGATCGGTACAAGTTTTCTTTAGACGATCTGATCAGAAATGAGAACGTTAATCCCGCCTATGAAATTTATAATGTCTTTGTAAAGCGATATCAGGAGCGAATGGATTATGTGATGAATAATCTGATAAAACAGGAATTTGACTATTCAATAGACGAATATTATGAAATGGACCGGGAAAAAGAACCATGGTCCGCTACCTCACAGGAATTGAATGATGTCTGGAGAAAAATTATTAAAAGCCAGGCACTAAGTTTAAAAATTGCGGGTAAGAAGCAGCCGGAAATAATGGAGGCACTGAAAACCAGGTATGAGCGATTTACAAAGTTTTTTACCCAATTTAATTCAGAGGATGTATTTAGCATTTATATGAATGCGATTACCGGGGCATATGATCCACACACAAATTATTTATCACCAAAACAATCCGATTTATTTAAACAACAAATGAGTCTTTCATTGGAAGGAATTGGCGCCCAGCTGCAGAGCGAAAATGATTACACAAAAGTGGTTAAGATATTACCAGGTGGCGATGCGGAAAAATCGGGAAAGTTAAATATGAATGATTTTATCATCGGTGTTGCTCAGGGCAAGGATGGAGAAATGGTGGATGTGGTTGGTTGGAGGTTGGATGATGTGGTAAAACTGATTAAAGGCCCTAAAGGAACAACGGTTCGATTGTTGATTTTGCCAGCCAAAACAGGAGTGAATGGGCCTTCTACTGAATTGACCTTAGTGAGAGATAAAATTAAATTGGAAGATCAGGCCGCTAAGAAGGACATCATCAATTATCAGTCTAACGGAAAAAACCTGAAGCTAGGAGTGATCTCTCTCCCAAGCTTCTACATGGACTATGATGCTTATCAAAAAGGAGATCCCAATTTTAGAAGCACCACCCGCGATGTGAGGAAACTGGTCGGTGAATTAAAAACGGAAGGAGTCGATGGCATTGCGATCGATTTGAGAAATAACGGTGGCGGCTCGTTGCCTGAGGCTGTGGATCTTACAGGCTTGTTCATTAAAGAAGGGCCGGTTGTGCAGGTTCGTTATTCTGGTGGAAAAGTTGAAGTCCTTCCTGACGATGATAAAGAAGTTTTTTACAGTGGTCCGTTGGTTGTGTTAACAAACAGATTTAGCGCTTCTGCCTCAGAAATATTTGCCGGTGCAATACAGGATTATCAGAGAGGTGTTATAGTAGGGGAGTCTACCTACGGAAAGGGCACGGTTCAGACGGTATTGGACCTTAACAGATTTATAAATGAAAAAGAGAAAGTGGGGGAATTGAAAATCACATTCCAGAAATTTTATCGTGTCACCGGCAGCAGTACCCAGCACAAGGGAGTTAGCCCGGACATTAATTTACCATCCGCCTATGATGCGGAACATTATGGTGAGAGCGCAAGCCCAAATGCCTTGCCATGGGATGAGATTAATCCGACCAATTATCAAAAATCCTTACAGGTTAATAAATCTGTAGTGGATGCGCTAAGCTCCTCCTATCTGGATAGAACCAAATACGACAAAAGCTTAAAGAAATATATTTCTGAGACCGAGGAACTTAAGAAGACTCTTTCTCAAACACAGGTCTCGCTGAATGAAGCGAAAAGAAAAACAGAAATAGCAGAAGCTGAAAAACTGAAAGCGGACGAGAAACTTGACACCAAGGTGATTTCAAAAGAAGGGTTGACAAGTGGTGAACTCCTGCCTTTAAATGATGAATACCTACGGGAAGGGTTATTGATACTTGGTGATTTGATCAAGAGACGAATCGGCTAGGATATTTCATTTTCAATAGGTTATGATTGAATTAACCACGCAGGCTTAGTTAAATCTTATTGTTCTATTTTTTTTAAGAAGGGAGTTAAAATTTCTTTAATTTAACCTCATATTGGTTTAAATTTTATCCCACTTCTTTGAAGGAGCATGAGTGAAGAACTACTAAAAGCAATTGTTCAACTTTTTGCAATTGTAGCGAAGGAACGCATAACCGAAGATGAGCGATCCAATATAAAGGAGTTCTTATCTCTCCACCTAAATCAGGAGTCTACACGTTATTATCTTTCTCTGTTTGATGATTTTTGTAAACAGAATAAGCGATATACAGAATCCACACTCAATGTTGATGAGGCAACCCTCGAATTTGTGGATGATTGGTCGCAGATCATTCAGATAGCAAAAAAGGTGAACCAGGCGCTCACCACGCAGCAAAAGGTCGTACTCACTCTAAAGATTATTGAATTATGTTATGCCGATGGTGAGTTGTCAGAAAGGCAAAGCAATCTCATTTATTATATCGGTGAAGCATTAAAAATCCCTCAGAAGGATTTGAAAGTCATGCGCTCATTTGTCGTGGGCCAGGATATTGAAGAGCTGGCGTCTAAAATTATTCTGATCATTGATGAAGGCTCCGATGATTTTGAATATCCAGGACCACGGATTGTTGCCAAGGATTTGACGGGCTTGATCGCAATCCTTCGCCTTCAGGACATCGAAACGTACTTTATTAAATATTTGGGCATCACCCCCTTGTATTTGAATACGGTCTTGTTGAAGAGTAGAAAAATAGATGTGTTTCCAACAGGTAGCGCAATACGGGGATCCAAAATTGAAACGATCTATTATTCAGATATCGTAAGCAAGTTTCTATTTGAGGAAAGTGATACCGACATCAGCTTTCTGGCTGAACACGTGTTCTACCATTTCAAGAGTGGAAAAGCAGGACTTCAAAATATAAACATCGCGGAGAGCGGAGGTAAATTGATTGGCCTGATGGGTGCCAGTGGTTCCGGTAAGTCGACATTGCTTAGCGTGCTTAATGGCTCGGAAAAACCTTCCAGCGGTCGCGTGGTCATCAATGGCATTGATATACATCGGCAACCCGAGAAACTGGAGGGCGCTATTGGTTTTATTCCACAAGACGATTTACTTATTGAAGACCTTTCGGTTTTTGAGAACCTATATTTTTCAGCCCGATTGTGTTTTGGACACTACTCAAAAGAGGCCATCGCTGAACTTGTTGAGAAAGTTTTACAGAGCCTTGGCCTGCAGGAAATCCGTAATTTGAAGGTGGGATCTACCATGCAAAAAACAATCAGCGGAGGTCAACGCAAACGACTTAACATTGGGTTGGAACTTCTGCGTGAGCCTACAGTACTATTTGTTGATGAGCCAACATCGGGCCTTTCTTCGCGCGATTCGGAGAATATCATGGACTTGTTGAAAGAATTGTCGCTGCGAGGTAAAATGATTTTTGTGGTTATCCACCAGCCTTCATCTGACATCTTCAAAATGTTCGATACGTTGATCATTTTAGATGTCGGTGGTTTTCAAATCTATTATGGTAATCCGGCCGAGTCAGTAAATTATTTTCAGGAAATCGTAAACGCGGCCAACAAGACTCCGGGTGCTTGTCCCGAATGCGGTAACATCAATCCGGAGCAGGTCTTTAATATCATTGAAACGAGAGTAGTCAATGAATATGGACGATTCACCCATTCCCGTAAGGTGTCGCCAGGACAGTGGTATCAATATTTTAAGCAGAAGCAAAAGGTTCCCAAGGTTACGGAAATCAAAGATCCTTTGCCGGTAGTTCAAAAGATACCCAATTGGTTTAAACAACTTTGGATTTTCATAATTCGGGATGTGTTGGCCAAACTTGCCAATACGCAGTATGTGGTAGTGAATCTATTATTGGCTCCGGTATTAGGAACCTTCATCGCCTATTTTGTAAAATATTATGAAGAAGCAGGCACCGAGGGCACGGAATACACATTTTTCAACAACTCCAACATCCCGGTGTATTTCTTCATGAGCGTGGTGGTGGCCCTGTTCATTGGTCTAATAATTAGTGCCGAAGAAATCTTCAAAGACCGGAAAATATTAAAACGTGAACGATACCTTAACCTAAGCAGCAGTAGTTATCTCGTTTCAAAGCTGGCCATTCTATTTTCGATTTCAGCATTTCAAACCTTCACGTATATTCTGGTGGGAAATTGGATTTTGGAAATACCGCTCACAGAAATTCGCTACTGGTGGATATTATTTTCTTCTGCTTGTTTTGCTAATGTGTTGGGATTAAATATTTCCTCTGCCTTTGACTCGGCAGTTACTATATATATCCTCATTCCTATTTTAATAATTCCTCAATTATTACTGAGCGGTGTTGTTGTGCCTTTTGATAAATTCAATCCGAAAGTGGGAACACCTGATGGCATTCCTGTATTGGGTGAGATGATGGTTTCGCGCTGGGCATTTGAAGCATTTATGGTAACTCAGTTTAAGGATAATCCTTTTGAGTCGCAATTTTACATGTTGGATCAGAAAGTAGCTATCGCGGAATATAAACGTACCTATTATATACCGGCTCTTGAATCAGAGCTTTCTTTTATTTATAGCAATCCGGGAAAGTGGAATGATAAAAGTGAAAATAGTCAGGTGAGAAAAGCGCTGGACTTACTTCGATCAGAAATAAGTCATGAACTTAAGAAAATAGGTAAAGACCGTTTTCCTCAAGTCGAAAAACTTAGCGCGGGCAAGTTTGATTCAACAGTCAATAAAGACACGAAGAAATTTTTGCGTCTCTTAAAAGACTCGTATTCAATTCGGGTAAAAAATGCTTCGGCAGAAAAAGAAACCTTAATCAGGTCTCTTACGGATTCAGATGCCAAGTTGGCTAGTTTCAATTTGTTCAAAATGCAATCTCAAAACAGAGAGGTTAATAATTTGGTTGAAAACCGTGGTAGTCTTACCCGAATCGTGCCATGGAAGGGCAGACTGGTTCAGAAGATTTATCCGATTTATTTTGAAGATCATCGCCCGCATAATCCGCTCGACTTTACAGCTAATTTTTATAACCCTACCAAGCATTTTCTTGGCAAAAAGTATGATACGTTGATTTTTAATATCGCGATGATATGGACCTTTTCGATTTTTCTCTATGCGGCACTTTATTTCCAGCTGCTCAAGCGACTTGTTAATAGCTTTGAGTTGCGTAGAAAATATTTATGGAAAAGTAAGGAATAATATTTTTACCATTAAAATGATTGAGTTATGAAACTAAGTTTGATGGGATTATTAATGGTTGCATGTGTCACCTTCTATTCATGTTCACCGAAAGAGAAGACACAATCCGATGAAGAACAACCTGATGAAAACGAATGGGCGGAGATGGATTCATTTCACATGATTATGGCCGAAGCATTTCATCCTTATACGGATTCTGCCAACCTGGAACCTGTAAAGCACCTGGCTGAAGAGATAGCACAGGAAGCTGAAAAATGGGCATCGGCCTCTCTACCTGAAAAAGTAAAAAATGATGAGATGAAGGCGAGGATGAATCAACTGAAAGCTGACACGCGTGCCCTTTCTGAAATGATAAAAGGCGGTGCATCAGGTGAAGAAATCGGTACTTCACTGCAAGCCTTACACGATAGCTTTCATAGCATTATGGGAGCATGGAATGAAGAAGGCATGGACCATCAACATTAATGCACCTGGATGGTTATTGAAGTGGAGGATTAATTCTCCGTTTTTATTTATGCTAAAGATTGCCTGGACGGAATCATACGTTTTGCCACTGCCGCCTAATCATCGCTTTCCCATGAGCAAGTATGAGGTATTGCCAGAGCAGTTGTTGCACGAGGGCACAATTCAAAGTAAAAATATTTTTCATCCAGCGCCCCTCGGGGAAGAATGGATTTTGCAGACACACGATAGAGACTATTGGATCAAGCTATCCACCCTGGCGCTTACCCCTCAGGAAGTCAGAAGGGCGGGCTTTCCATTGACGAACGAACTAGTTCAGAGGGAAATTGTGATTGCCAATGGCACGGTGCAGTGTGCCTTATATGCCTTGCAGTTTGGGATTGCCATGAACATTGCCGGAGGCACCCACCATGCATTCACAAATAGAGGTGAGGGCTTTTGTTTGCTCAATGATATCGCTATTGCCGCCAATTATTTACTACATCAAAAATTAGTGAACCGGATTTTGGTGGTTGACCTTGATGTGCATCAGGGAAATGGTACAGCCCAGATTTTTCAGGGAGATAGCAGTGTGTTTACGTTTAGTATGCATGGCGCTCACAACTATCCACTAATCAAGGAAAGGTCCGATTTGGATATTGGCCTTCCGGACTATACCCAGGATAATTTTTATTTGTCTGTATTAGATGCTAACCTTAAAAATCTTATTGACCAGGTGCAGCCCGATTTTATTTTTTATCAATGTGGTGTAGATATTTTAGATACAGACAAATTAGGAAGGCTTAGTGTAAGCAGGGAAGGATGCAAGCAACGCGACCGGCTGGTGCTCGGAGCGGCCAAAGAGAATAAGATTCCCATTGTTGCCAGCATGGGTGGTGGCTACTCAATTGATTTTCGCGATATTATTGAAGCTCATGCCAACACCTTTCGACTAGCTCAGGAGATTTTCTTTTGAGCGGTAGCAGCGTGGAATTCAATTTCTTTTAACTTTCCTTTAAACTATCTGAAATGGTCTCATCGGTGATAACAAAAGAAGAGAAGAAAACCTTATGGTCAGTGATTATGGCCTCATCGGTAGGCACACTGATTGAATGGTATGACTTCTATATATTCGGCAGTCTGGCTACCATCTTATCGCAACAGTTTTTTCCGCAGACAAATCCTACGGCTGCATTCCTTTCAACACTCGCCACGTTTGCGGCAGGTTTTGTGGTGCGTCCCTTCGGTGCCATTGTGTTTGGCAGGCTGGGCGATTTAGTGGGCAGAAAATATACGTTTCTTGTTACACTGATATTAATGGGAGGTTCCACCTTTGCCATTGGCCTGGTGCCGAGTTATGAGTCGATAGGAATTTTTGCTCCTATGATCGTTTTGATATTGCGATTGTTGCAGGGCCTTGCATTAGGTGGTGAATATGGTGGAGCCGCCACCTATGTGGCCGAGCATGCACCGGCTGCGCGAAGAGGATATTACACCAGTTTTATTCAAACGACTGCAACCCTTGGTCTCTTTGTTTCTATCGGAGTGATTCTCGCGGTGCGACACTGGATTGGTGTGGAAGCATTTGCAGAATGGGGATGGCGCATTCCATTCATTCTTTCTTCCGTGCTGGTTGTCGTTTCTATTTTTATTCGTCTTCGCATGAAAGAGTCTCCGCTCTTTGCCAAACTTAAAGCCGAAGGCAAGGTTTCAAAAAATCCAATCAAGGAAAGTTTTGGAAACAAAGAGAACCTGATCATGGTACTGATAGCCTTATTCGGTGCCACAGCAGGACAAGGTGTAGTGTGGTACACAGGCCAGTTTTATGCCATGACATTTATTGAGAAAACCTGTCTGGTAGAATTTGTGCAAACCAGGGACATCATTGCTATTGCCTTATTAATTGGTACTCCGTTTTTTATTGTATTCGGAGCGTGGTCTGATCGGGTGGGCAGGAAGTATATCATGATGGCGGGAATGCTGCTGGCTGTCTTTTTATACCGTCCCATTTATCGCGAGATGATGAACCTGACTGACCTATCTCAAAAAGTGGAATTGGCAGATCAGCGCATTATTAACGATTCAAATAATTCAGAAATAACAAGTATACAGAAGAGAGTGTATGCGGATAAAACGTTGGCCACTCTTTCAATTGTAAATGAAAAGATAACTAAACAAGAAGTGTTATTGGATGGCGTAAACTATTGGATCATGATTGCGCTGGTCACCGTGCAAGTATTTTTGGTCACGATGGTGTACGGGCCTATCGCTGCATTTTTAGTCGAGTTGTTCCCCACGCGCATTCGATACACATCCATGTCATTACCCTATCACATTGGCAATGGAATTTTTGGAGGACTTACCCCATTTATTGCCACCTATTTGTCAGGTGCGTTCGATGATCCGTTGGCGGGACTCTGGTACCCGATCGGAGTGGCAGGAATCTGCTTTGTAATTGGCATGCTGCTTTTGAGTAACCGGAAAAGAGCAGAAGTGATGGAATAGTTATGCCGTTTACCCCCGCACATGTTTCCATTGTTCTGCCACTCTTGCGCATAAGACCGCAACTTGTTTCGGCTACGGCTTTGGTGATTGGCAGCATAGCACCCGACTTTGAATATTTTCTAAAGATGTCGGTGAGTGGTGAACATGGCCACACCTTTTTAGGGATTTTTTACTTTGATATACCCATTACTATTGTGTTAGCATTTCTATTTCATGGATTAGTTAAAAGGAATCTGATCGCAAATCTTCCAGTATTTTTTCAATATCGTTTTCATCAGGTAGTCTCTTTAGATTTTAAGCAATATTTCAAATCTCATTATTGGGTTGTCATAATCTCGGCAGGTGCTGGATCTTTTTCTCATATAGTATGGGATGCCTTTACCCATAACAATGGCTTTTTTGCCCAGCGCATATCATTATACAAGCAGGTGTCTATTCCTTTTGATGGTGTGCGATATCCGCTTTTTTATGCCCTGCAGCACCTCAGCACGATGGTGGGCTTGACGATTTTGATTTTGTATATATGGTTTATGAAAGAGCGGAAAAACATACCAGTAAATCGTCCGTCCTTTAGTTATTGGGCAATCATTTTGTTGATTTCATGCAGTGTTATTTTTCTTCGGTTTGGTTTCAATATGCAAAGTCTCAACCTGGGCGACTTCGTGGTCTCTTCTATTTCCGCTATTTTAGTTGCTGTACTTATAGGTGGATTGGTAAAGTTTAAATCTGCTTCATCATTTTGATAAAATCCAAATGGCCAAAAAATCACAATGGGCCCAGGTAGGGAAGAGAAAGGTGGAATTATCGAACCTCGATAAAATACTTTTTCCGGAAGATGGAATTACCAAAGCTGAAGTAATTGAATATTATCTGAAGATCGCCCCCACATTATTACAACATGTAAAGGGGCGGGCACTCACGCTGATCCGATTTCCGGATGGAATTCATGACGAAAGTTTCTATCAGAAGAATCGGCCTGAGTGGGCACCTGATTGGATTGAGTTTGTGAAACTTGGTAAGGAAGAGAAGAAAGATTATATCATCGCCACCGAACCAGCTTCTTTGGTGTGGCTGGCCAACCTGGCTTCCTTAGAGTTACACCAGCTTCATAGTCGCAAGCCTGATTTTGAACATCCCGATTATATGGTGTTTGATCTTGATCCACCAGAAGGTTATGATTTCACCAAAGTGGTCTCATTAGCGTTGGATTTGAAAGAGCACATAGAAAATTTTGGTTACACAGCATTTGCTAAAACTACTGGTGGCAAAGGAATTCATATCTGCTGCCCGATTGAATCGCGCTGGGATTTTCATACCGTCTTCGAAGCGGCACAACTCATTGCCCAACCTTTTGTCGATCGCGCATCGAAGGAGACAACCCTTCACATAAAAAAAGATGCGCGTAAGGGCAGGGTACTCATCGATATTTTCAGGATACGATCCGGACAAAGCATTGTATCACCTTATAGCCTGCGCGGAAGAATAGGTGCGCCTGTGTCGATGCCACTTTCGTGGGATGAGATCGCGAAACTGAAAAGTCCATTGGAGTTTACTATTGCAAATGCAGTAGATAAAGTTGTGAAGGATGGTGACGCGTGGGAAGGAATGGATGTCTATTCGGTTGAACTACATACGGATCGCAAGACCAGAATTGCCAAAGCGAAAAAACTTCCCTTATCCGGCAAACGAAAAACACCAGAGCAGTTAGAAGACTATTCAAAGAAGCGTGATTTTAAAAAAACGCCTGAGCCTCATGCGAAAGTATTTGAAGGCAGTGGCACCAGCTTTGTTATTCATAGGCACCATGCTACCAATCTGCATTATGATCTTAGGCTTGAACAAGATGGCGTTCTTAAGTCATGGGCCGTGCCTCGTGGCCTGCCGCCATATCCCGGTGTGAAACGGTTAGCAGTGCAAACAGAAGATCACCCGATGCAATATCTCACGTTCGATGGTGTGATCCCCAAAGGCCAATACGGAGCAGGAGCGATGTGGATCTATGCGATTGGAAAATATCAGATAACCAAAGAGAAGAAAGACGGATTCTATTTTCGATTGAGCAGCAAGGAAATTTCAGGTGAGTATCGCATCTATAAAATCAAACCCAAAGAATGGCTCTTCGAGCGGGTGGACACGCCACAGGTTAATTACCTGCACGATGCCATCGAACCGATGTTATCAGGATCAACCAGTAAACCTCCTGTTGGTGACGAGTATGTTCATGAAATGAAATGGGATGGAATACGTGCTCTGATTTCATTGGAGGAGGGCCAGGTAAAAATCCGATCACGGAATCAGAATGATATTACCGCAAAGTTTCCTGAACTCATGCAGGCCGACAAAGCCTTTCGCGCTACGTGCGGATTATTTGATGCAGAGATTGTATGTCTTGATAAAACTGGAAAACCCGATTTCAAAAAAGTCATTCACCGGTTGATGAGTTCGGGAGAGACCACCATTCAAAAATTGTCCAAATCAAGTCCTGTTTATTGTTACATTTTCGATTGTCTGTACCTGGACGGACGAAGTCTGATCAATGAACCTTTGATAAAAAGAAAAGAATGGTTGAAGGCTGCTATAAAGCCTGACACTCCCTATCGGTTAAGTGAAATAGTAGAAGACGGTATTGGGTTATTTGAAGCCGCGAAACTTCATGAGGTGGAAGGAATCATGTCAAAGTTGCGAGATGGAAAATATCTTCCGGGAAAACGATCCGACCTTTGGATGAAAGTAAAAGTACGCAACACGGTAGATTGTGTGATCATTGGTTACAATGAAGGCAAAGGTGATCGTAAAAGTACGTTTGGTGGTTTACATATTGCAGAGCGAGTGGGCGATGAACTTATCTATCGCGGCAAGGTAGGGACCGGCTTTGATGATGCTACCATCAAAGAAATTTTCAAATATCTTAAAGGCTTGAAAGAAACAAAGAAGCCGATTCCCCGCAAGGTAATGGATGAGAAGACCAGCCGATGGGTTGAGCCCAGGTTGGTGGCAGAAATCAGTTATGCGAAAATCACGGCTGATAAGATGTTTCGGGAGCCTGTGTTTGTGCGATTAAGACCAGACATGAGTTAATGAACTGATTTTTATCAGTGTGCAGTTGATCAGCTTTTCATATCTTTCAATCTTGAATTCGGAATTTTTAAAATAGGAATTGTTTTATGGCTGCGGATGCATCGCTCTTTCTGAAAAATCTCTGGTATCTGGCGTTTCATGGTTCTTCCTTGAAGCCTGGAAAACTCATCGGCAAAGAAATGCTGGGCGAAAAGATAGTGTTTGGTCGTGATGAACAAGGCAAGCCTTTTGCCTTGCGCGATAATTGTCCGCACAGGGGCGTGCCGCTTTCAGGAGGTTGGTTTAAGGACAACACCATTCAATGCTGCTACCACGGCTGGCAATTTGATACGAAAGGAACGTGCAAAGGAATACCGGCCTTGCCACCCGATAACACGGTTGATATTTCGAAGATCAAAGTATTTCAATATCCCTGTGAAGAGGTGAGTGGCACCATTTGGGTTTATATTCCCGATAAGAAACTTCCCAACACGGTGCCGAATGAGCCACCTCCAAATTTGTTGCTTGCCCCCGATAAGAAATTTCTACATGTTGAAACCGTAACGATGCCGGCCGACATTGATCAATCGGTCATTGGCTTGATTGATCCATCGCATGTTACGTTTGTGCATCAATCCTGGTATTGGCGCTCCGCAAAGAAGTTAAAGATCAAGGAAAAGAAATTTGAGCCCACCGCGAAAGGATTCAAGATGGTGCGTCATGCGCCTTCATCCAACTCAAAAGGATATAATGTGTTGAAAGGTGGTACTTCAACAGAGATTACGTTTGAAATACCGGGTATCCGTACGGAGCATATTCTGGTGGGAGAGAAGCATCAGGTGATTTCCATCACCGTGCTCACACCCATCAATGAAAATCAAACGGAGCTCACTCACATCTTCTACAGTTCATTGCCACTGACCAAATGGCTATGGTGGCCATTGAAGCGTCTGGGTAAACAATTTATTGGTCAGGATTTAGGTGTGTTCCATAAACTCAGTGAAGGATTGAAGTCAAAGCCAACGCTCATGCTCTTAGGCGAACCCGATATGCAAGCACGTTGGTATTATGAGATCAAGCGCGTGTATGCACTATCACAACAAAACAATGTACCCTTCGAAAATCCAGTGAAGCCACAGACGCTGCATTGGGTGACTTGATCGAAATTCAACATCCAGAATTCAAACATTGATTTGATGGGCTTTTTCAATCTGGTAGCTTTTTACAATACCTGACTTATTTGATAGCATTTCATATTTTCGGGTAACCTCTTCTTATTTAATTCAAATAAGCGGTAGACTCCACCACGATTTCCCCCTATAAATGATAAGCGATTTATTACAACAATCATTTATATTTGAATGCCCTGTTAAGCGGGGCTGTTCCTATTTGTTGTTATCAAACCCACGTGCGTGATCGTGATTCATCGTAACTCTTTCAAGAAGCAAATCGCCACAACAATGTTTGCGTTCAAAAACATGTTGATCAACCTACGGTTCACCACATCATTTGCCGTGTTGTTTTTAATCTCATGCTCACCCGATCTTCCTCAGGATGTTGCCAATGAATATGCCAACCTTCCCCATAAGGTAGATTACAATATTCATGTGAAGCCTGTGCTGTCCGACAAATGCTTTGCCTGCCATGGACCCGATAAGGCAAAGCAAAAAGCTGGGTTGCGGCTGGACGTGGCCGCTGCTGCTTATGATGCTCTTCCTGAACATCCCAAGAAGGTGGCCATTGATCCGGGAAGTCTTAACGGGAGCGAGGTATTTCATCGCATCATGTCGTCTGATCCTGAGTATGTCATGCCATCCATCAAATCGCACCTGACTCTTTCGGCCAAAGAGAAAGCAATGCTCATCAAGTGGATGGAGCAGGGTGCGGAATATAAACCCCATTGGGCTTTTGTGAAACCGGAGAAAGCCAGCGTGCCTCATGTTGAAGACAAGACATGGCCCGTCAACCCGATTGATCATTTTATACTGCGCAGGTTAGAAGATGAAAATATAAAGCCATCAGCGCAGGCACAAAAGGAGTTGTTGTTGCGAAGACTTTCCCTGGATCTCACAGGCCTGCCGCCAACCCTTGAAGAGCTAGATGAATTTGCTAACGATAATTCGCAGAATGCCTACGAAAAACAAGTTGACCGGCTTCTTAAATCTCAGCATTTCGGTGAAAAGATGGCTACCGATTGGTTAGACCTCGCCCGCTTTTCCGATTCGCATGGCTATACTGTTGACCGGATTCTGGACATGTCGCCCTACCGCGATTGGGTGATCAAATCATTCAACGATAATATGCCATTCGATAAGTTTATTCAATGGCAACTTGCGGGAGACCTTATGCCGGATGCAACGAAAGAGATGTTAATCGCTACGGCTTTCAATCGCATTCACCAACAGAACACCGAAGGGGGAATCATTGAAGAAGAATTCAGAACGGAGTATGTGGTGGACAGAACCAATACAACAGGCGTGGCCATCATGGGGCTTCCTGTGGGATGTGCCCGCTGTCATGATCATAAGTATGATCCCATATCGCAAAAAAATTATTATGAACTGTTTGCCTTCTTTAATAATGTAAAAGAAGCCGGTCAGATTTCCTTTAATGATGCCATGCCTTCGCCCACCATGTTATTGCCCACACCAGAAAAGGAAAAGATCATTCAATTCATTCAAGAGAAAATTACAACACAGGAACAAACGATAGCGCGGGCAGAGCAAGCGGCTAAAGTTGATTTCAATAAATGGATTCAATCGAAAAGTTATAGGCAACTCAGCTCCGAAAAAATTCCTGCCCATGGATTATTAGCCCATTACAACTTTGACAACGGATCATTACAAAACAAGGCAAAGTCAAGCGATGCGGGAGCGATGAAACGCGGCCTTGGAGCTGTGCCTGGAGAAAAAGCAGAATTCATAAGTCGTGAAACCGGAAGCGCCCTGGCATTGAATGGTGACGAATGGTTTGATCTCGGCACGACTGGAGTATTCAGAAAGTCGGACCCGTTTAGCATCAGCATCAGCGTGTTCGTGCCGAAACAATTTAATGAAGGAGTCATCTTTCATAAGTGCGTAGCAGAACGGTTATACAATTATCGCGGCTATCATCTTTACATCAGAGACAATAAACTCGAACTGAGCATGGCCCACACTGCGCCCAGCAATGCCATTACTAAAATCGGTAAACAACCAGTGCCCCGCGAACAATGGCTTCAGTTTACGATGACGTATGATGGATCGGGCAAAGCAAACGGATTGAAATTATTTCAGCATGGAAAAGAACTGGACATGGAAACCACCATGGATCAGTTGGCGAAAGATATTTTGCTGGATTATAAAGATCAGCCCGGCTTGCAAGTAGGTGCGTGGGATAGAGGCCTGGGATTGAAAGGAGGAAAGGTGGATGATATTTTAGTCTACAACAGAACACTTACTGAATTCGAAGTAAAAGTGATTGCAGGGTTGGCCACCTGGTCATCGATCACCACCAAAGAACCCGATCAACTTTCTATCGTAGAGAAAACTATTTTGAAGAAGTATTACGTAGCCCATGTTAATCCATCCATGTTGGCTATTCAAAAAGAATTGCAGAACAGAAGAGCAGAGCTTGCCGACTCTACGGAAAATATTCAGGAGTATATGATCATGCAGGAGATGCCGAAGCCACGCAAAGCATATCTGCTGAAGAGAGGAAATTATAATGAGTTCGGTGAAGAAGTTTTTCCGAACACACCAGAATCTATTTTACCATTTCCAGAAGAGTTGCCGAGAAATCGCTACGGACTTTCGCAATGGCTTACCGATAGCGATCATCCTTTAACAGCGCGCGTGGCAGTAAACCGCTATTGGCAAAATTTCTTTGGAACAGGATTAGTAAAAACCTCCGAAGATTTCGGCAATCAGGGTGACATGCCCAGCCATCAGCAATTGTTGGATTGGCTGGCGGTAACATTCCACGAATCAGGGTGGGATGTAAAGAAACTATGCAAGCTCATCGTGATGTCAGCTACGTATCGGCAAGATTCAAAAGTAATTGCGGCAACTCGTGAGAAAGATCCTGAGAACAGGTTACTATCGCACGGACCTTCTGTCCGCTTGTCTGCTGAAATGATTCGTGACAATGCATTAATGGCAAGTGGATTAATGAACAACAAAATAGGAGGGAAGAGTGTGAAGCCCTACCAACCCGAAGGCCTGTGGGAAATCAACAATACCAGTTACAAAGCAGACACCGGTGATGAAGTATACAGGCGGAGTCTGTACGTGTTGATAAAACGTTCGGTGCCCAACCCAACACTGTCAACCTTTGATGCCACCTCGCGGAGTTATTGTGTTGCACGCAGGCAAGAGACAAACACACCACTGCAGGCGTTGGTTACATTGAACGATCCTACCTTTGTAGAAGCAGCAAAAGTAATGGGCGAGCAGATTACTCTGTCGGACAATCAATCGAGCGCCATTACCGAAGCATACAGAAAACTTACCGGGCTCACACCATCACAAAAGGAACTTGCTTTGTTGATGAGTTTACAAGAGCATGAAGTAAACAAATTCAAAAAAGATATACGTAAAGCAAAGGGCTGGTTACAGGCTGGTCAATACCAGGTAAATAAAAATCTCGACCCCGCGCTGGTTGCTGCCAATGCGGTGGTGGCGAGTGCCATCTTAAATTCAGATGCAACCCTAACGAAACGATAATCATGGACGATCATCACAAAGAGCCATTCAGACTACATCTGCCAGAATTTGACCAGCTACACAAAAAACTGGACAGACGAAATTTTTTAACCAAAACATCGCTAGGCATTGGTGCATTGGCATTAGGATCATTAATGGGTAAGAGCGCTTTCGGGAAAATAGCAAGTGCAATAACCACTGAACCAACGTATACTCTTGAAGAAGAAATTCTACGAGCCCTTCCACATTTTGCTCCTAAGGCAAAGCGTGTTGTTTTTTTATTCATGGCCGGTGGCCCATCGCAGCTTGAAACATTTGATTATAAACCAAACCTTGTCAATATGTTTGGGCAAGGCCTTCCGGATTCGATACGACAAGGTCAACGGTTGACGAGCATGAGCGCCAACCAAAGTATTTTGCCCGTGGTTCCATCGCTTTATAAGTTCAATCAACATGGAAAATCACAAACGTGGATCAGTGAACTGCTTCCCCACACCGCACAGGTGGTAGATGATTTATGCATCATCAAATCCATTTACACCGAAGCCATTAACCATGATCCCGCCATTACTTTTTTCCAAACAGGAAATCAATTGCCGGGCAGGCCATCCATGGGATCGTGGGTGAGTTATGGATTAGGTACGGATAATAAAAACCTTCCGGCATTCATTGTGTTGATTTCAAAGAATGCGGTGAAAGATCAACCCTTATATGCACGGTTGTGGGGCAATGGCTTTCTGCCTTCCGAACATCAAGGCGTGCAGTTCAGATCTGGCAAAGATGCCGTGCTCTTTCTTGAAAATCCGGAAGGCTATGACGGTGCTGATCGCAAAGAGATGTTGGATTACCTGACACAACTCAACCAATTACAGAACGAACCCTATGATGATCCTGAAGTAGATGCGCGTATTGCGCAATATGAAATGGCCTATCGCATGCAAACATCCGTGCCTGACGTGATGGACATCAGTAAAGAACCCAATGAAGTATTTGATCTGTATGGACCTGATAGCCGAGATGTGGGCACGTATGCAGCCAACTGTATATTAGCGCGTAAGCTGTTGGAGAAAGATGTAAAGTTTGTACAACTCTATCACCAGGGTTGGGATCATCACGGTGGTTTGCCATCGGGCATTCAAAAACAATGCAAGGATATTGACCAACCCACAGCAGCATTTGTTAAAGACCTTAAGCGAAGAGGCTTGTTGGAAGATACGCTGGTGATCTGGGGAGGAGAATTTGGCAGAACCGTTTATTCACAAGGTAAACTGTTACCTAAAGATTATGGCCGTGATCATCATCCGCGATGCTTCACTATGTGGATGGCAGGAGCCGGGGTAAAAGCTGGAATCAGCTATGGCGAAACTGATGACTTCAGTTATAACATTGTAAAAGATCCTGTTCACGTTCACGATTTTCATGCCACCATCATGCACCTGATGGGCGTGGATCATGAAAGGCTAACGTATAAATTCCAAGGCAGAAGATTCCGGTTAACAGATGTAAGTGGCAATGTGGTGAAAGATATTTTGGCTTAGTGTTAAGCCCCACACCGCTTATTATCACACCCGGCACTATTTCCATAATACGCTTTGCGTTTGCGAATTTGAATGACTCCTTTATCATTGAGGTGGCGCATCACGCGTATGACCGTCTCAACTCTTAGGCCGGTCATACCCGCAATTTGTTTTCGGGTAAGCATCACCCGGCTGCAGGTGGAACAAACATGATCCTTTTTATCATACAGATACGTTAAAAGAGAGCTGATGATTTTTTCAGGATTATTATTCGCTATTTCCTTTAACAGGAAAAATTTGAAGCGCAATCGTTGTGTTAATAATTTAGAAAAGGAAAAATGAATCTCCGGATTATCAATTAGTAATTGGTGAAAAGCTTCCTTAGGAAGACGCAACACCTGTGATACTTTATTGGCTATGGCAGTTGCCGCATAAAGGCCCCCATCAAACAAAGGAAGTTCTCCGATACTTTCACCTTTTTCCACCAGGGTTTGTAAATACTCATCTTCCTCTTTATTGAAATTGACCCATCGTATTTGTCCTCTTACAATCTGGTAGTAGAATTCGCATGAATCGCCTTCTTCGAAAAGAACTTCTTCAGGGATGAGGCTTTTATAGCTTGCTCCTTTAGCGAGTAGAAGGTTGGTATCAATCATAACTGACATTTGAGAAAAGTAAAAATAAAGTAATGGTCCCAATCAACAGCACCTAATTACAAATCGTGCTTACTACTTTGGGATCTACTTTCGATCCCAGCTTCTTCGCTTGTTCCAAATCTTTGCAGGCTTCCGCTTTTTTACCAAGCCGGTGGTAGGCAAGTCCACGGTTGTAGAAGGCAAGACCATATTCAGGATAATAGGCGATGGCCACTGTATAGTCTTCAATGGCTTCTGTAATACGGTTAAGTTTCATCTCCACGTTGCCATGATTAAGCCAGCCCTTTATATAGTCTGCTTTTAAAGTGATCAATTGTTGGTAATCGGCCAGCGCACCATTCAGATCTTTGCTTTGCTCTTTTATAATTCCACGATTAAGCCAATAATCAGGATCGGCAGGATCAAGCCGGATCGCCTCATCATAATCTTCCAGTGCGCCTTTCAGGTTGCCGGCTTTCATTCTCACTAATCCACGTTCGGCATATGAGTAAGGTAGCTTGGGATTTTTCGCAATCGCTTCCGTCAAAAGGGTTTCAGTCTCTTCTGAATTTGACGATGATTTTTTCAATACCGCCAGGTTGTGTCTTGCCAAACTGCTTTCGGGATTCAATGAAAGTGTCCGCTCAAAATCGGTAATGGCTTTTGCGGAATCACCTGCTTGTAACTTAGCGATGCCGCGGTTCAGGAAATAGTCAGGTTCATTGGGATGGATGCTGATGGCAGAATCAAAATAGTGTTCTGCCTTGCTGAAGTTCTTCAACTTCGTTTCAATCAGGCCGAGATAGTTTAGCAGGGTCGGTGTAAGCTGATGATGGACCGTAAAGGCTTTGGTGATTCCATCCGCGGATTTATCGGTTTGAAAATAGACGGTGTTGGTTTCACCACCCTCTGGCATAGCTAGGAGTTTTAAAAAATCTTCCTTCGCCACCGCCCACTGTCCGTAATCATATCGACTAACAGCCCTGCTAAAGAGAGCTTCTTTGTCTTCCGGCTTCGACTCAAGGTAGATGTTGAAATCGGTCAGTGCTCCTTGTTTGTCGCCCAGATTTTCCCGTGCCAAAGCCCTGGAATAGTAGGCTTCCATAAAATACGGGCTCAGTCTTAAGCATTCATTGAAGTGGGCGAGAGCCGTTTTATAGGATTTGCTTTTGAGTGATTCTTCTCCCTTTTCGTAATAATAGGAGGCACTTCGATGTTTAGGATCCGTTTGGGCAAACGTACTTAGCTCCATCCCGATAAGGATAAAGACCATTGCATACTTAAGCTTTCCAATAAAGGTCACTGCTAAATTTCAACAGAATTATCCATTTCTGAAACTTTCAGATCGAGTGCTACGAAAAAAGGGATGAGTTAGCAAACATACTTTCCTCTTTCTGTGTTTAAAGAGCATGGAAAAGACAAAGAAATCGAAAGCCAAACCAAAGACAGAGGCGATCACGTCTGAAAAGATCGTTGCGGATTTTCGCGACTATGTACTGACCGAAGGCAAACAGCCTGCTTCGGTATATAAGTTTTGCAAAGATCACGGATTCAAGGAAGACGAATTCTATCAATACTTTGGATCTTTTGACGCATTGGAAAAATCCATCTGGAAAGGGTACATCGATCAAACCCGTAGCCGTATGGAGAATGATAATGACTATCTGGGCTTTACAGCGCGTGAAAAAATACTTACGTTTTACTTTTCATTGGCTGAGTTGCTCAAGTCCGACCGCAGTTTTGCAGTTCATCAGTTGAAGTTGTGGAAGAATCCTTCAACTGTGCCAGTATTCTTAAAAGGTTTTAAAGAATCATTTAAGGATTGGATTAACTCCGTATTAAATGAGGGAAAGACCACAGGCGAAGTTGCCAAAAGACCATACTTAGACCAGCGCTACGACCGCCTCTTCTGGATGCACCTTATGTTCATCCTCCAGTTCTGGGTTCATGATGAGAGCCCTGGTTTCGAAAAAACGGATGCCGCCATTGAGAAGTCAGTGAACCTGGCCTTCGACCTGATCGGCAAAGGGGTGCTAGACTCCGCCCTCGACTTTGGAAAGTTTCTCTATCAAAATTCTAAAAACTGATTTAATACTACGTGATGAAGGTGAAGGAGCAGCAGAGTATTCCGGTTGGCAAAGTGCAACGGGCCACCAAGTTTATATCAACCGGTGCTAAAATAGGAACAAACTATCTGAAGCATTACAGCAAGAAATTAGTCAACTCAGAACTGACCAAAGACCAGCTTCACCTCGACAACGCGACTGATATCTATAACTCGCTCAGCCAACTAAAGGGCAGCGCCTTGAAGGTTGCTCAAATGCTGAGCATGGACAAGAACCTCTTGCCTACAGCTTATCAGGATCAGTTTGCCATGGCTCAGTATAGTGCACCTCCCTTATCCTATCCTTTGGTAGTGCGCACCTTTGAGAAGTCGATGGGAAAAAAGCCACAGGAAATATTTGACACCTTTTTGCACGAAGCTTCGAATGCTGCTTCGATTGGGCAGGTGCATCAGGCTAACTTGAATGGGAAAAAGCTGGCGGTTAAGATTCAATATCCAGGCGTGGCTGATAGTGTGAAGAGTGACCTTGCTATGGTGAAGCCCATCGCTTTGCGGATGTTTAAATTGAATGCAGCTGAATACGATGAGTTTATCGGTGAAGTACAATCCCGGCTTCTTGAAGAGGCAGATTATGTCCTCGAGCTGAAGCGTTCCCTTGACCTCTCAAAGCAATGTAAGCACATCCCTAACCTGGTGTTTCCAACCTACTATCCCCAGTTTTCGGGCGACCGGATTTTGACTATGGATTGGATTGAGGGCAAGCCCTTGGGCGAGCGGATTAAGGCCAAAGATATTGATGCCAAGGAAGGTCAGCGATTAGGCCAGGCACTTTGGGATTTTTACCACTACCAGATTCATAGTTTACACTCGCTTCACGCGGATCCGCATCCAGGAAATTTCATCATCACCCCGGAAGGAAAGTTGGGGGTCATCGACTTCGGGTGTGTGAAGGTAATACCCGAAGATTTTTACAAGAGCTACTTTGAGTTGCTCGATAAGGACATGCTCAAGGATCCTAAAAAAATCGACAAGGTGTTTCATGATTTGCGCTTCATCTATAAAGATGATACAGCCGAAGACAAGAAATTCTTTAAGGAAGTCTTCACCCATTTGGTGGAATTACTAGGCCGCCCGTTCAGAACACCACGGTTTGATTTTTCGGAGAAGTCCTATTTCGAATCGTTGTATAAGTTTGGTGAGGAGATCGGAAACATGAAGGCTTTTCGTGAGTCGAAGAAAGCGAGGGGAGTGAAAGATGCCTTATATATCAACCGCACCTATTACGGACTATACAACCTGCTCCATCAACTCAATGCAGAAGTTGATACAACTTCATATGTAGATTTTAAATAAGTCAAAAGTCTTTAGAATATTTTGCAGTCTGTTAGAAAAAGCCACATGTCTCCAGAACATGTGGCTTCTTAATTTTGTATCAGGTCGGCAACACGTCTTGCGTGTTCCCGACTTTATACAAATCCCTTCACTCCAGCACACCCAGGATCTGGCGCTGCGAGATTGAGCACAAAACTCCGATGAGCTTCCTAAGAAATGCGTTCCCTCGTCAGGCTCCAAGCAAGGATAAACAGCTGTCCAATTTCTTTATAAATCACCTGATAGAGACTCCCTTTCCTCACTATTGAGTAGGGGAGATGTCTCATTCTAATACTATTTTATTTTGAAAAATCATTCACAGTCAGTACTTTAGTATCCTGTAGTTAATTTTTTAAACTAATACCTTAACTTTTTTCCTCATGAGAGCCATCTGGAAAGGACACATTCAGTTTTCGTTGGTAACAATCCCGGTCAGAATCTACAACGCCATCGACACCGGGCAAACCATCAGCTTCAATTTGCTCACCCTGGAAGGGCACAATCCGGTCTCCTACGAGAAGAAGGACAAGGTTACTGGCCAGCCCCTGAAAAATGAAGACATCGTGAAGGGCTATCAATACGAGCCCGGTCAATATGTAATTGTGGAACAGGAAGACCTGAATAAAGTGAAACTCAAAAGTGAAAAGGTGATCGAAATAGAGGGCTTCGTGAAATCAGCAGAAGTGCACCCCACTCTTTTTGAGATACCTTATTTTATTGGTCCTGATGGCGACATCGCTGCCAAAACCTACGGACTTCTGTGCCAGACGTTGAAGGATAGTGGCAAGATTGGAGTCGGCAAAGTGGTGCTTCGCGACCGCGAGACACCCGTGCTTATCACCCCACATGAAGGAGGCATTTTGATGTACCGCCTGCGCTACCCTAACGAAATCAGAAACATGAGTGAAGTGCCTCAGTTGCTGGAGGTGAAAGCTGACAAAGAACAACTCAAACTTGCCAAGACGCTGGTCGATTCCATGACCACCTCGTTTTCAAAAATCGAAATGAAAGATCATTATTATGATGCGCTCAAGTCTCTCATTGATGCGAAAATTGCAGGCAAGGAGATTGTAATGATGACTGAGGAAGAACCAAAAGTGGTCGATATCATGACTGCCCTTAAAGCAAGTATCGATGCGGCCAAGAAGAAGCCGATGGAAAAAGCAAAGGGAACTGCGGCCAAAGCGAAAAAGGAAATCGCTAAAAAAACCGTTCGCAGGAAGGCCAGTTAAGTAGACCTACCCACGATAAATAGTTACCTTTGAAGCATGACGAAGGTGATCCAATTCCCAGGTTCAAGTCCTGAAAAATTTGGCTTCAAGCCCGTTCTGAAAAAGCGAAAATCTACCGGTGAGATACCCGGTCAATTGGATCTTTTTTCGGGAGGCAAGGTGCGGAGTTTACATCCACTTTCCGTTTTTGAGGAAGCCTTGATGTTGGATGAAGAAGGAGACAACCGCGCCCGCGTTCGGGATCATTACCTCAGGGCCGTTGAATCAGGGGACTTCGTTGCTGATGCCTACTGTAATCTTGGCATCCTTGAATCTGAGGAAAAGAATAACATTCAGGCCATAGACTATTTCACTAAATCCTTAAAAGAAGATCCGCGCCATTACGAGGCTCATTATAACCTGGCTAACCTCTATGCCGAGATTGGCAACTTACCTCTTGCCAAAGTTCACTATCAAATATCGATCACCATTGAGCCAGAGTTTCCCAATAGCTATTTCAATCTTGCGTTGACATTAGTGATGAATAAAGAGATGGAGGAGGCGATTAAAGCATTGCTAACTTATCGCGATCTTGTGTCTCAGGATGACCGTAGCCAAGCCGAGCAACTAATCAATAATCTGACGCATTCATTGCGTTGATTACTAATTCTTTAAACACATACCGATAAAGCTATTTTGTACGCTTAACTCTCTTTAAAGCGATGCAATTGTTATAAAAAACAGGATAGCCCTATACACCTCCAGCGCTACCTTCAGGAAGAGGATCATCGTAATGGATTTCACTAGTAGCCTCCATCCCTTTTCATGATAGAAGGTGTGACTTGAGCGAAGCACAAAATAGAGGTTGGTGACAATAAAAATTACCGTGAGTGCAGTTTCATCCAGGTATCCGCCACCGCCAACCAGCCTCATGATCAGCGTAAGAACGATGGTATTGATAAACAAATTAAAGCAGGCCAGCTCCACAGCATAGCCTACATGGTCCATGAAGTATTTGTTTTTCTTCGAGTATAGGAAGTTCAAAGGCAAAGACGAAACAACCACAAAGACCATCACCATTAACTTGGCCAGACTAGTGGTTTTGAGATTATAGAGCAGGGTGAATGAGTTCAGATCCACACCCATATTCACCACCTTATGCGCTATCAGGTCTGAATAAAATCCCCGTAAGGGCGACATCAATTGCGTATTGAGCGAAGCATTGAATAACTGAATCACCGGAAAGAAGAAATAGATCAGGTTCAATACAAAAAACAAAGCCGTGGGGCTCAGCTGCTTCACGCGTTTGCCGTTGGAGAAGTCCCTCGACAAGGCTCCGGGGCTTTTTATGACTATCCAAAGCGTCTTAACGAACCTGCTATCCACCAAGGTGACAGCCAGTATGATGTTGTTGAAGATGGTCTTAAACGATTTGTCGGAAGGTGTTAATATCTTTTCTCCGCAATGATTGCAGAAGGTGCCTGTGAACTCATTTTGGCAGCTCTTGCAGGTATGTAGTGGGTCGTGATGGGTCATTGGGGTATGGCAAAGTTACCGCTTTAATTGCTTCAGCACCTTGTCGCTTCTGGATAGAAATCCTGCACTCGCATACGGTAGTTGATCTTCAATTATCGGGATCAGTTCGTTCTTTAACTCAGGCACTTCTATGGCAATGTTGGCCAACACAGGCATGGCAAATACCCGGATGGCAATCGGTTCTTTAGAGTTTGCCAGAAAGCCCAAACAAAGATCGATGGTAATACCTTGATGACCTTTGGGCACGCGCACAAACTGAAGCATGCGTAGGGTATTCCGCTTCACGGAATCGTGAATATTCTGCTCTCCAAGCTGCTCGAGCATTTTCCTGAAATGTGGCTTAAACAGGTCTGGATATTTCTCAACACAATAGCTTAATGGCCACGCTGCTCTTTGGGTTAAGCGATAAGGCCTCCGAAGAAAGATTTCGACCAATTGACCGAACCTTTTAGGATCATTACCCACATAGTTTACCATCTTATCTTTCTGCTTTTTGCTGTGGTCTTTGTGTATTTCTTCAACTAAATTCATTTCGTTAATCACTTAAACTATGAAGACTTAAATATCTGATTATTAATTTTTTGATAATTAATGACTGACATTCTGTCTTTGTGTTTATAGGCCCTGGTTTTTCGTTCAGACTCGTTTTATGAAATGAGTGTTTAGATGACAGCAGGCGTTGTGGTAACTTGCGCCCCTAATTTTCAATTTAGTGAATTATTTATCAGCAGAATCTCTCGCCAAGTCCTTCAACGACCGCTGGCTTTTTAAAGATCTTACACTCGGAATTTCGCAAGGCGACAAGATGGCTTTGGTGGGAGAAAACGGAACCGGAAAATCCACCTTATTAAAAATCCTGACAGGTCAGATTCCACAAGACTCAGGAGTAGTCAGTATTCGTGATGGGGTTAAACTCGGGTATCTTACCCAGCAACCCAACGTGGATGGTAACCTTTCTGTAAAGGAGATCATCTTCGACAAGAACAACATGATTGCTTCCGTAGTGAAAAACTATGAAGAGTGCATTCATGATCCACACGTTTCTCCTGAGCGCATGCAACACGTGCTCGAGTTGATGGAGGAATACAAGGCCTGGGATTACGATGCCAAGGTGCAGACAATCACCAGCAAGCTGGGCGTTGTGGACCTTGACCAAAAGTTTGATGAGCTCTCAGGGGGACAGCGTAAGCGTGTGTTCCTGGCTCAGATGCTTTTGTCGGAGCCCGACCTCATCATCATGGATGAACCGACCAACCATCTCGACCTGGAGGCCATTGAATGGTTAGAGTCCTACCTTTCAGGCCAGCTCATCACGCTGTTGATGGTTACCCACGATCGTTACTTTCTCGACAATGTAGCCAACGAGATCATAGAGCTTGACCGAGGTAAACTTTATCGATATAAAGGTAATTATGCCTACTTCCTGGAAAAAAAGTCAGACCGGGAAGAGATGCTGAAAACCGAAGTCGGCAAGGCCCGCCAACTGCTAAAGAAAGAGTTGGAATGGATGCGCAAGCAACCGCGTGCCCGGGGCACGAAAGCCAAATACCGTGTTGAGGCTTACTACGAAATTCAGGAAAAGGCATCTCAGAATATTAAGAGAGACAGACTGGAACTAGATATGCAGGAGGCCCGCCAGGGTGGTAAGGTGATGGAGTTGCATCATGTGTCGAAGAGTTACGGGTCGGCCAAAATGGTAGATGATTTTTCATATATCTTCAAGAAGAAAGACCGGATTGGCATTGTGGGCAAGAATGGTGTGGGCAAGTCAACATTTTTGGATTTGATTACCGGAGCCAGTAAGCCCGACAAAGGCGAGATCATTTCAGGTGTCACTACTAAAATAGGTTACTTCACACAAGAGGTAGAGGATCTCAATCCGGCCCACCGCGTGATTGAAGAAGTGAAGGAGATTGCCGAGTACATTACAATGGCCGATGGCACTTCGATATCAGCATCCAAATTTTTGGAGACCTTCCTGTTTACTCCCGAAAAGCAATACAATATTGTTGACAAGTTGAGTGGCGGTGAAAAGAAGCGCTTGCAGTTGTTGAAGGTGTTGGTGAAGAATCCAAACTTCCTCGTACTGGATGAGCCTACCAACGATTTTGATATTGACACCTTAAATGTACTGGAAGATTTTCTGGAGAAGTTTAATGGCTGCTTATTACTGGTATCTCATGATCGTTATTTCATGGACCACCTGGTCGATCAGCTATTCATCTTTGAAGGCGATGGAAAGATCAGATCATTCAATGGAAACTATTCCGACTACCGCACCTGGGTAGAAGAGGAGGAATCTTTGAAAAGCAGACCTGTGGCGGTAAAGCCAATAAAGGAAGAAGCACAGGCTGACAAGAAGAGACTTTCCTTCAAAGAGAAGCAAGAACTTAATCAACTGCAGCCCGAGATCCAAAAAATGGAAAAGGTAAAAGCGGAATTGACAACTCAATTAAATGGTGGAATCAGCGATCATCAGCGACTCCAAAAGCTTGCCGAAGAGGTAAAACAACTGGATCAAAAGATTGACGCTAAAACCCTGCGATGGTTAGAGTTATCGGAGCTAAATGATTGAAGAATTAGCTACTAGCTTAGAGCCACGAGCTGCGAGTGCATTCTCAAAGCTGAAAGCTCGTGGCTCGCAACTTGATTAGACCATACATCCGTTAGGTGACAATAAAATTATTTCAATAAAAGTCAGGATTTGGACGTACCTTTGTGGCATTAAATAAGTCGCAAATTTTGAATCAGGCACAAGTCATTACACTCTATCAACCACTGCTCCATCAGATCGCCTACAACCTCTTGCGCTGTAAGGCCGATGCTGAAGATATTGTGCAAGAGACTTTCATGAAGTGGCTCAGCATTGATCACGACAAAATCGAGAACACAAAAGCTTATTTGATTAAAGCGGTTACCAATAATTGCCTTAACCATCTTCAATCCTTAAAGAGGAAGAAAGAAGAGTATTGGGATTCCGTTCAACTCTCTGAGTTGATGGTGAAGTTCAAAGATTCAGATTTTGCAAACATCGATTTCGAAAAGGAACTTTCGGCTGCTTTTAAGATAATTCAAACCAAACTAGAGCCGCTGGAAAGAGCAGCCTACTTGCTAAAAGAGGTTTTTAACTACGAATATGAAGAAATTCAGAAGGTACTCGACAAGAAAGCAGACCATTGCCGCCAATTGTTTAGTCGTGCCCGCAAAAAGCTGGAGGAGGAAAAAGGTAAGATGAAATTTGATTTACCCGATACGTCAAACCTCTTCGAAAGCTTCAAAACAGCTTGTCACCTCGAAGACGCCAACGAATTCATTCAGCATCTGAAGATCGACATCTCTAACGCTCTTCAACAGAAAAAATAATTTTCTCAGATTCTGTCACAAAACACCAGTGAGCTGGTCTTACAGACAATTGGCTTTTTTTTAAGCTAATACTAACACCTTAACCTATTCTTTATTATGAAGGAGATTTTGATTCTTTTCGTAGCCCACTGGTACCTGTCACTGTTTTTTCAGACATTCTTCCTGCATCGCTATGCCGCTCATAAGGCATTTACAATGAGTCCGTTTATGGAGAAAGTGGTCTACATTCTTACCTGGATATTTCAAGGCTCAAATTATTTAAGCCCTTATGGATATGGTGTCATGCACCGTATGCACCACGCTTTCGCGGATACTGAAAATGACCCTCACTCACCAAAATATGATGAAACCATCTGGAACATGATGTGGAAGACCAAGACCATTTACTCGGATATCGCCAATAAAAGAGTAGAGGTTGAAAAGCGTTTTACAGAAGGAGTTCCCAATTGGATCGCCTTTGATAAGTTCGCCCGCTCATGGCCGTCACGCCTTTTCTGGGGAGCATTATATGTTGCCTTTTACGCACAGTTTGCTACTACATGGTGGTTATGGTTGCTGTTGCCGGTCCATTTCCTGATGAGCCCTATCCATGGAGCGATCATCAATTGGTTTGCGCATAAGTATGGCTATAGAAACTTTGAAGTAGGCGACACATCTGTGAACTTCTTGCCGGTTGATTTTCTGATGATGGGAGAAAGTTATCACAACAATCATCACAAATATGGCTCAAGGCCTAATTTTGGTGGGATTCGCTGGCATGAAATAGACCCCACGTATATTGTTATGCGTTTATTGGACAAGGTGGGCATTATTAAGCTCGCCCGGCAAAAAGAAATCGTTTTAGAACGGATTAAAAAGGCTGCTTAAGATTAGTAAGAGGAAATCCGATATTAATACTTATCTTTGATGTAATAAATTTTTAACAAATCACAATGAAAGAAGGAACAGTAAAATTCTTTAACGAAACCAAAGGATTCGGTTTTGTAAAAGAAACGTCTTCAGGACAAGAGTATTTCGTACACGTATCAGGTCTGGTAGATCAGATTCGCGAAAACGATTCAATCACTTTTGAATTGAAAGAAGGAAAAAAAGGTTTAAATGCAGTCAACGTTCGCGTTGCTAATTAATAAAACTATTTTTCACGAGAGCCCCGATTTATCGGGGCTTTTTTGTTTTAGGGGGTTTTGGGTAAACTAAGTGACTTAACTGAAAAGTATTTAAATTGGATTATCAACAAAAATATACCGGAGACCGCCCTGAAATTAAATAAGTGATACTTGCGAGATACATAATACCCATCGCGATTTTATTTGCTGAAAATTTTAACCCGACAGGCAATTCGAAAGACTGGAATGGAGAGAATTTTCAAAAGCAGAACAATTGTACTTATAACGGATATAAGCTTTATGGAAGAGTGCAAATTGTAGACTCTTTTCCAGATTTAAAGGTTCAGATCGTTGCATCATTTCCTGACCTGAAAGTAAGAATTGTAGATTATCAATCAACAAGTTGCGGTGAGTGGAAAATGGTGAATGAATTTCCCGACCTAAAAGTACAGTTCGTTAATTCATTCCCGGGTATTAAAATCCAATACGTACAATCCTTTCCGGGAATGGCAAACTCAAAACTAAAATAGAAAGACCATGAAGGAGTACACGCTGAGTCAAAAAACAGCAACTACATGCCTTTACCTGTTGCTGCCCAGTAAATTCCACCATAGATATGATTCTGAAAAATCTGATCGGAGAAGGTTAACGGGATATGACCAAGTGCGGTATAAAATGCGCGCCCTCCATCATACGGATGATACCACGAAATAGGATGGAAGTTGCCCATTCCTTTCCCTTCATTCTCACCCCATTTTGCAGATGGATTATATGATTTCTCATCTACGGATAAAAGAAATTTTAAGTCGTCTGCTTTGCGGTCGCCAAACTCATACCATTCATCAGTCCACAGAAGTTTTGCAGGAAATCTTTCCATACCAGGGAAATTTGTGTTTTCCACTTTAAGATAGGCGGTTTGATTTTTAGGATGAATTTTAAACATCATCCCAACCATTTTGGTAAACCACGGCCATTCATATTCCGTATCTGATGCGCTATGTATTCCAACAAAACCTTTGCCTGCGCGAATGAATTTTTCGAAGGCAGCTTGTTGTTCGGTAGTCAGGATGTTGCCAGTGGTGTTTAATAAAATAATGACATCATATTTTTCCAATGCCTTGTCATTAAAGATAGTTGCATTTTCATGCCAGTCTACCGTGAACTCATTGCGACTGGCCAGCTGACGAATGGTGGATACTCCTTCCAGAATAGATTCATGATGGAAGCCATCTGTTTTAGTGAATAACAATGCCTTAAACTGCTGAGCGAAGGATGCTATTGAGCTAAACGTGAAAAGTAAGGGTAGCAATGCCCTTATAATTTTGATTCGTTGCATGATTAAAAAGTTTATTTGCCTGAAATTAACTCTTCATCCAGTTTAGTTACAGCAGGTTTATATGAATGGTTATTTATAAACCCGGCTTGTGCGAATTGTAGTATCTTTTATGCTAATTGATAACAAGGACACTATGCTTTGGTAGGGCCGTTGTTGATCGCATGCTAATAACTTTTACCCAACCAACGTTAACACATAATCATAGATAGCACTCACAAATCCAATCGCTACAATACCTGCGAAGCAGATGGAAAGTGCCAGCTTCTCATATCCAGTAGATGCTAAGTTGGGAATAGGCGTTTCATTTTTGTTAATGAACATGGCCTTCACCACCAGCAGATAGTAGTAGAGTGACACAGTAGCATTCAACACCGCGATAAGCACCAGGATATACATTCCTTTGGATGCCGCAGCGGTGAATAAAAAGAACTTACCAAAGAACCCGGCTACTGGAGGAATGCCCGCCAGGGAGAACAAAGCCAACAACATGATCAGACTTAACCTTGGATTGGTTGAATAAAATCCATTAAAGTCGTCCATGGTTTCTTTACCGGTGTTGTTGGATACAATGGAAAGTACACCGAATACGGCAAGATTTGATAGCGAGTAGATCAGCATGAAGTACACAATGGTGTTTAATCCGAGAGCTTCGTTATTTACAAAACCCAGCATCATGAATCCGGCTTGTGTGATTGATGAAAATGCCAGGAATCGTTTCAGATTCTTTTGACGAAGTGCGAACAAATTACCAACGACCATGGTGGTGATCGATAAGAAGTACGCGGTCATCGTCCACACTTTGGGTTGTGGACCGAACACACGATATAAGACTAATGCAAGTGTGAATAACGCAGCGCCTTTGGAAACCACTGAAAAATAAGAAGTGACTGGCATGGGCGAACCTTCATACACATCGGCTGTCCATAAGTGAAAAGGAACCAATGAAAGTTTGAAGCCTAATCCAGCAATGAAGAAGATCAGGGCCATGATGGACAATGTACTGGCATCCGTTAGTAAAGCCATTTCTGAAAAGTGCAGTGTTCCATACACACCATACATCAGAGATAGGCCAAACAACAACACAGCAGATGAAACAGCTGATGACATAAGTAGTTTAATACCTGCTTCTGCTGAACGTCTGAGATTTTTATCAAAGGCTGCTAATATGGTAAGAGGGAGTGTGGCGAGTTCAAGTCCGAGGTAGAGCATCAGAAAGTCTCCGGCTGAGATCATGAAGTACATGCCGATCAGGGTAGAGAAAATCAACAAATAGAAAGCACCCGTCTTGGATTGGTTTTCTGGTTTGTCTAGCCATCCGGTAGATTGCAACAAAACAATTAATGTAGATACGTTAAGAATGTTCTTGAGAAACATGCGTAGCTCATCATTGATGTACATGCTGCCAAACAGCGTTGTATTCTCAGAAGGAAAAAATCCTATGATGGTGATGATTGCAAAGAATATAATGGTGAAGTTGATGACCAATCTTTTATTCTCTTTTTCAGATAAGTCAGCAATGAGTTGATACAAGACCATGAAGGTCAGCAAGACTTCGAGGCGCATGATGGATAGGGTGGACCAGTTCATGATTTCAGTTCGTTAAAGTTTGAATCATCTTAGCAAGGGGTTCCCGGATCAGATCCGACAACCAGAAAGGGGTTAGACCAATGATGGCAATAGCAACCACAAGGGTAACACCGCTTATTTTTTCAAACCATTGTGCATCTTTTAGCTCGAGATAATGGCTGTTGGTAATAGGGCCGAGTAATAAGGTGCCCACTACTCTTAGAATGTATACGGCAGTGATGACGATGGAAGAGATCGCGACAATCGTTGCTACACGATGGAACATATCGGTGTGTTGGAAGGATCCCACGAAGATGGTCATCTCGGCCACGAAGCCACTTAATCCGGGCAAACCGAGAGATGCCAGACCGGCAATCACGTAAATGACAGATAAGAATGGAATCACTTTCATCAAGCCACCCATTTCATTAATCATGCGTGTGTGTGTTCTGCCATAGATCATACCAATCAATGCAAAGAAGAGGGCCGTCATTAATCCGTGGGAGATCATTTGTAAGATGGCTCCGGTGGTAGCGGTTTCATTCATCATCAATAAAGCGAAGAGCACTAATCCGCAGTGACTCACAGAAGAGTAAGCATTGATATACTTTAAATCTTTTTGCCAGATCGCGCCAAAAGCTCCATACACCACGCTGATCGATGTGAGTATAATAAATATCCAAGCTAATTCGTGTGCTGCCTCGGGAAGTAAATAAATCGCAACACGGAAAGCTCCATAACCTCCCAATTTCATCAATACACCTGCGTGCAACATTGACACGGCAGTAGGAGCCGAGGCGTGACCATCGGGTGACCAGGTGTGAAAAGGAAACAAAGCACCCAACACACCGAATCCTACGAAGGTGAACGGGAAGAAGAATAATTGGGCATCCAGTGGAATAGTAACCTTAGCGATTTCGGTAAGATCATAAGTCAGTCGCCCACCATCCGGTGCGGAGTTGAAATAGATTCCCAACAATCCCACCAATAATAAAGCCGATCCGCCCATTAACATAAGTGTGAGTTTCATGGCCGAGTATTCTTTTGGTCCGCTACCCCATAGGCCAATTAATAAATACATAGGGATCACGGCCATCTCGTAAAATAAAAACATCGTGAACAAATCAAGCGATATGAAAAATCCGAACACTCCGCCTGCGAGGATAATGAGAGAAATGAAAAATTCTTTGGGGAGGTGATCTACTTGCCATGATGCAAATATTCCCGCGAAGGTTACGATTGCTGTTAGCATGATCACCGCCATCGAAATGCCATCGATACCAAACTTCAGTTGGATGTTGAAAGATTCATACCACATGGTGGTAGATACAAATAGCATGTCATCGGTGTTACCTGCATGGCGTTGCTGATAAAAAAAATAGAGCAGAATAAAAGCAAAGACCAGTTGTGCGCTCATGCCGATGGCCGACACCAAACGCACTTTGGTTACATCTTTTACTAAAGCAATACCAACTATCGTTAGCAGCGGGATGATCAATAAAATAAGGAGTGGGTTCATGATCGGTCGCTAGTTTAAATACACGACAAGAAATACCAAAAGCAAAACACCAGATGTAAAATACCAGATGTACCACTGCACATGGCCGGATTGCATTTTCTTTATAGCGCCCGAGAAATACACCGTAGTGTTTCCAATCAGGTTCATCGTTCCATCTACAATATGTCGATCAAACCAGGCAACCGGGCGTGAGATGAAATTGAAAATCACTTTATGAGTGATGAATAAATAGATTTCATCGATATAGAATTTATGGAAGGCCATCGTATACAAACCTTTCAGGCTAGTAGCGATGGATTCTGGTTTTGAATTTTTCTTAGCGTATAGCACGTAGGCAACACTGATCCCTACGACAGCAATGAGGATAGAAGGCCCTGCGATCATCCAATGAAATTCAGTGTGCAATGGATTTCCATCGCTGGTTACTAAATCGTGGAAGGGCACGAAGCCGGAGAAGACCGATGCTACCGCAAGGAAGATTAGTGGAATTGTCATTGTGGCAGGAGACTCGTGTGGTGCTTGATGATATTCAGGAGTGTGGTTCCAGAAAATATTAAAGTACAAGCGGAACATGTAGAAAGCAGTGATGCCCGCTACCAGCCACTGTACACCAAAGATGATTTTGTTGTGCTCGAAGGCTGCAACTAATATTTCATCCTTACTGAAAAATCCAGAGAGAGGAGGTATACCAGCAATGGTGAGGCAGGCAATCAGGAAAGTAATGTGTGTAATCGGCATGTACTTTTTCAATCCACCCATGTCAGTCATTAGGTTGCTGTGCACCGCATGGATTACGGAACCTGCTCCAAGGAAGAGTAATGCTTTGAAGAAAGCGTGGGTGAACAAATGGAATAGTGAAGCCATATAACCTAAGCCTTCCGTTCCATAACCGGAAACTCCCAAGGCTACCATCATGTATCCAATCTGCGAAAGCGTAGAGAACGCCAATACGCGTTTAATATCAAGTTGGGTGCAGGCGATAATTGCAGCAAACAATGAAGTGAAACTTCCGATATAAGCAATGACTTCGAGTGAATCCGGAGAAGTGTAACTATACAATGGAAATAATCGTGCAACGAGGTAAACACCGGCCACCACCATGGTAGCTGCGTGGATCAATGCGGAAACAGGAGTAGGACCTTCCATGGCATCGGGTAACCAGATGTGCAGTGGGAACATAGCCGATTTGCCTGCACCCCCCATAAAGATGAGTAGCATCGCCCACGTTGTTACTGATAAGCCCATGAAAACTGCTGTAGTAGGTTGTGTAATCGCCAGTCCATTTAAATCAGTGAGCGCTTTGAAATCAAAGGTATTGGTGTAGAAGGAGAGAAGGAGAATACCCAATAAAAATCCTAAATCAGCGAAACGTGTAACGATGAATGCTTTTTTTGCAGCTGCAACGGCAGATGGACGTTCGTAATAGAATCCAATCAACAGATAAGAAGATACGCCCACCAATTCCCAGAAGATGTACATCTGAAAAATGTTTGTGGCTAATACCAATCCCAACATAGAGAAGGTAAAGAGTGACAGGAAGGCATAATACCGTGCAAATCCTTTCTCACCTTTCATGTAGCCAAGGCTATAAATGTGTACCATCAACGAAACCGTAGTAATCACCACCAACATCATTACCGAAAGAGGATCGAGTAAAATACCAAGGTGAATGATGAGCGAGTCGGTGAATTGCAACCATAGCAATTGAAATGCTTCAATTGCCTGAAAACTTTCGCCAACGCGATGACCAAAATAACTAAATGCGGTGAAGTAGGAGAGTAATGTGATGACCAACAATCCCGAAGTGCCGAGCAATCCGGAAAATTGTGGCTTTATTTTATCGCCCATCAACCCAATGAAGAGAAAAATCAGGATGGGTAGAAGTAGGATCAATATCGTGTATGAGTAATTCATAGTGCAAAATTTTAATTGATAATTAGCAATCGACAATTGACAATAAGCTGATTGTTAATTATCCATTGTCCATTATCCATTGGATTCAATATTTCAGTTCGTCAACATCGTCTACATTTACGGTATTAAACTGACGGTAAATATTTATAATCAATGCAATGGCAATAGCAGCTTCAGCAGCGGCAACGGCCATGACAATCAAGGCGAAGAAGTGTCCTTCCAACCGGTGAGGAAACAAGTAATGGTTGAAGGCAACGAAGTTGATGTTCACAGCATTCAACATGAGTTCGATGCCCATCAGCATGGTGATCAGATTTCTGCGGATGAGCACGCCCATCAATCCGACAAAGAATACAATTGTGCTTAGCACAATCATATAGTCGAGTGGTATTTCAGCTTGCAGGTTCATGTTCTTGATTTTCGTATGATAATTGAGGGGCTAACTACTAAGGTCATCAATAACACGTTTGGCCCTAGGTCTGTGTTATCACAGACCGAAATCTCCCTTATGGTCTGTGAGGACACAGACCATTGTGCGAAGGAC